>NZ_JBFUBT010000004.1:0-938179 GCF_056405615.1 Polaromonas sp. P1_F9
GCGCTAGCCCATAGTTCACCTATGGGCTAGCGCCGCAACGCCGCAGACCGCCCGAGAAGGCGCTTGCGCGGCCCCGTTTAGACCGTGAACAGGTTCGGATGCACCGCGCGCAGTGAGGGCGGTGCCAGCATGGTTTTGGGGTCGCGCTGGTAGCGCTGGATTTCATAAGATAGGCCCATCTCTTCCATCAGCCAGAGGATGCGTTGTGAGCGGGAATTGTTGAGGTGGTGCAGGGTGATCAAGGACGGCTCCATAAGACGGAAGCGCTGATGGTAGGCCATGAACTACTGGCTTCAAGCTCCGGCGGCGACAGGGAGAAAACCTGAAAAGGGCAGGTGGCACCTCATGGTGGGCCCCCCAACCTGACAGCCGGAAGTTTCAGGAACTTCTGGTTACAGCATGCACCAGCATGGCAGGCAGGCACGGTTTCCTCGGCACCAGAACCATGCATTTTGTACACAATCTACCCATAGATCGCATACAAAGCTGGCACAAGCCTTGCAAAGAAGCTTGGCATGAACGCACTTGCCAGCCCGCCCCCTGCCGCCATTGAAGCCATTGCGCTGACCAAACGGTACGCGCAGCAAGACAAGCCCGCGGTTGACGGCATCAACCTGCGCATTGCCAGCGGCAGTTACTGCTGCCTGCTCGGGCCTTCGGGCTGCGGCAAAAGCACGACGCTGCGCATGATGGCGGGCCACGAGTCCGTCACCAGCGGCGACATCCTGCTGGAAAACCGCAACATCACCGACCTGCCGGCCGCCGGCCGCGGCACGGCCATGATGTTCCAGAGCTTTGCGCTGTTTCCGCATCTCTCGGCGCTCGACAACGTGGCCTTCAGTTTGAAGATGAAAGGCGTGGACAAGGCAGCGCGCCGCCAGCAGGCCAAAGACTTGCTGGAGCGCGTGGCGATGGGCCACCTGGCGGAGCGCAAGCCGGCCGAACTTTCGGGCGGGCAGCAGCAGCGTGTGGCGCTGGCACGCGCGCTGATCACGCAGCCGCGGGTGCTGCTGCTCGATGAGCCGCTGTCGGCGCTGGACCCTTTCCTGCGCATCCAGATGCGCGCCGAACTGCGGCGCTGGCAAAAAGAGCTGGGGCTCACCTTTATTCACGTCACGCACTCGCAGGAAGAGGCCATGGCATTGGCCGACACCATGGTGGTGATGAACCACGGGCTGATCGAGCAGGTGGGCTCGCCGCACGAAATCTACAACCGCCCCGCGAGTGAATTTGTGGCGCGCTTCATGGGCGGGCACAACGTGCTGGACACACCCGCCGGCAAGATCGGCGTGCGCACGGACCACATGCAGATCACCCCGGCCGGCCAGGCCGCGCCCGACGCAGCGCACAACCGGCGCGCCGTGGTGACCGACGTCGAATACCAGGGCCCGTATGTGCTGCTGGGCCTGCAAAACCCGGGCGTATCGCCCACAGCCCACAGCACCGCCGAGTTGTCGGTGATGGTGCCCGAGGCAGCGTTTGCAGCCCGGCCTTATGCGCCGGGCGACAGCGTGCAGCTGTCATGGGCGCCCGAGGCGGCGCACACGCTGCAGGCCGCCGTTCCTGCCTGACAAGCACAGAGATACAGAGTTTTTCCACCCATCCCTTCGCAAGAAGATTTCCACCCAAGCCACCAGGAGTTTTCACCATGTCCGACGCTCTTCCTGATCAAAAAGACACCGCCACCGACACCACCGTGGGCGGCCTGCCGCGCCGCGCCCTGCTCAAGGGCACGGCCGGCATTCTGGCCACGGGCATTTTTCCTGCCGTGCACGCGCAGGAAAAAATCGTGCTGCGCTACCTGGGCACCGCCGTCAACCAGGACAAGGCCATTGCCGAAAAGTTCAAGGCCGACACCGGCATCACGATTCAGTACGTGGCCGTGACCACCGACGACGTGACCAAGCGCGCCGTGACCGCACCCAACAGCTTTGACCTGATCGACACCGAGTACTTCTCGCTCAAAAAGATCGTGCCCACGGGCAACCTGAAGGGCATAGACACCAAGCGCATCAAGAACGCCGACAAGATCACCACGCTCTTCACCACCGGCACCGTGGCCGGCAAGGCCGTGGGCGACCAGGGCACCGCGCCGAAGAAGGTGATTTACCTCGAAGGCGAAAAAAGCAAGGTCTTCGCCAAGAGCCCGACGCAGTTCATGTCGCTCATTCCCACGGTGTACAACGCCGACACGCTGGGCATTCGCCCCGATTTGATCAAGCGCCCCATCAGCTCCTGGGCTGAGTTGCTGAACCCCGAATTCAAGGGCAAGGCCGCCATCCTGAATATTCCGTCGATCGGCATCATGGACGCGGCCATGGTGGTGGAAGCCAAGGGCATCTACAAGTACCCCGACAAGGGCAACATGACCAAGAAGGAGATCGACCTGACGATCGCCACCTTGATCGAAGCCAAGAAGGCCGGCCAGTTCCGCGCGCTGTGGAAAGACTTCAATGAGTCGGTCAACCTGATGGCCTCGGGTGAAGTGGTGATCCAGTCGATGTGGAGCCCCGCTGTGACGGCCGTGCGCACCAAGGGCATTGCCTGCAACTTCCAGCCACTGAAAGAAGGCTACCGCGCCTGGGCTGCCGGCTTTGGCCTGCCCGCCACGCTGTCGGGCAAGAAGCTGGACGGGGCGTATGAGTTCATCAACTGGTTCCTCGACGGCTGGGCCGGCGCTTACCTGAACCGCCAGGGCTATTACAGCGCCGTGCTGGAGACCGCCAAGGCCAAGATGGAAGCGTATGAGTGGGCCTACTGGATGGAAGGCAAGCCGGCCTCGCAAGACATCAAGAGCCCCAACGGCGATGTGCTGGCCAAGACCGGCGCGGTGCGCGACGGCGGCAGCTATGAAGCGCGCATGGGCGGCATCGCCTGCTGGAATGCGGTGATGGATGAGAACAATTACATGGTCCAGAAGTGGAATGAGTTCGTGGCTGCATAGGCACCCCCCTGTGGTCGCTCACTGCGTGTAGCGGCCTCTCCCCTACAGGGGACGACACTGCGGCCCGGCAGAGCCGGTTCCGCGTGTCCTGGAACAGGCTTCGCTTCGCTTGCCCTTGATACCGGACGCCGGCGGTAAGCGCAACTCAACCATTGGATTTTTATGAGCGCACCTGCAATCATTGCCCATTCAAGCCCGGCCAAGGCGCCGGGGCGTGCGCTGGCCGCCTGGTGGCAGGCTACGCCGTTGACGGCGGTGTTTGTGGTGTTTTTTCTGGTTCCGCTGGCGCTGGTGTTGATGGTCAGCTTTTGGGACTTCAATGAGTATGAGTTGCTGCCGGGCTTTACGCTGAAGAATTACTTCGCCATCTTTGAAGGCTGCGGCAATACGTCGGAGATGTGTGTCACTTTCAAAACCTATTTGTCGACCTTCAAGTTCAGTTTTTTAGTCTGGCTGATCACGCTGGTGACGGGGTTTTCGGTGTCGTACTTTCTGGCTTTTTATGTGCGCTCACAAAGCGTGCAAACGCTGCTGTTTGTGCTGTGCACGATCCCGTTCTGGACGTCCAATGTGATCCGCATGATTTCGTGGGTGCCGCTGCTGGGCCGCAATGGCCTGGTCAACCAGAGCCTGGCCGGCCTGGGCATCGTGAACCAGCCCGTGGAGTGGCTGCTGTTTTCTGATTTTTCGGTGGTGCTGGCGTTTGTGCACCTCTACACCATGTTCATGATCGTGCCGATCTTCAATTCGATGATGCGCATAGACCGCAGCCTGATCGAAGCAGCCAATGACAGCGGCGCCTCGGCCTGGCAAACGCTGTGGAACGTCATCGTGCCGCTGTCGCGCACGGGCATCATCATCGGCTCGATTTTTGTCATCACCATCGTGATGGGCGACTTCGTGACCATCGGCGTCATGGGCGGCCAGCAGATCGCTTCCATCGGCAAGATCATCCAGGTGCAGACGTCTTACCTGCAGTTCCCGCTGGCGGCGGCCAATGCGGTGATCCTGCTGGCCATCGTGCTGATGATCATCTGGGCGCTGACCCGCATGGTCGACATCCGAAAGGAACTATGACCCCCACGCTTGTCACTTCGTGTACTGCGCTGCCCCCCGAGGGGGCTGGCCTTGCTTGGGGCGACCCGGCGCTGCGGCCCCTTCTGCGAAGGTTCTAAGCTATGTCCGAAAAACGCACCGCCGGCTTCTGGTTTCTCGCCGCATTCTTTGCGCTGTTTGTGCTGTTCCTTTATGGCCCGATGTTTGTCATCGTGGTGCTGAGTTTTCAGGGGCCTGAAGGGGGACTTACGTTTCCGCTGCGCGGTGTGTCGCTGCACTGGTTTTACAAACTGGCCGAAGGGCTGGGCGTGGTCGACATTGGCGCGGCACTCAAGCGCTCGCTGGGCCTGGGCCTGGCCGTGATGGCTTTCACGGTGGTGCTCTCGGTGCTGGCCGGCCTGGCTTTTCGCAAGAAACTCGCGGGCGGCAACACGCTGTTTTTTGTGGTGGTGGCCAGCCTGATCATGCCGTCGATCATCGTGTCGCTAGGTATTGGCCTGGAGTTCCGCCTGCTCGACACCGGCGTCAAGAAAGCGCTGGAGGCTTTCGGCATGGCCGATGCACTGGAAGGCTACGGCACGTCGCTGGGGCTGTTCACGTCGGCGCTGGGCGCGCACCTGACCTGGACACTGCCCTTTGGCCTTTTGATCATGTTTGCGATTTTCAACCGCTTCAATCCGGCTTACGAAGAAGCCGCGCGCGACCTGGGCGCCACGCCGTGGCAGGGCTTCCGGCATGTGGTGCTGCCGTTGATCGCGCCGTCGGTGGTGGGCATCGGCATGTTTGGTTTTACCTTGAGCTGGGACGAAATCGCCCGCACCTCGCAGGCCATCGGTGACGTGAACACCCTGCCGCTGGAGCTGCAGGGACTGACCACCACCGTCACCACGCCGTCCATTTATGCTCTGGGTACCGTCACCACTGTGGTGTCGTTGCTGGTCATGGCGCTGGCACTGGGCCTGGCCTGGTGGCTGGGCCGCCGGCAAAAGAAAGGCACCCGATGAGTGAGGCAGCGCCCGTAACCCAGGCAATTCCCCTGACCGACAGCGAAATGTATGAGCGCGTGATCTCGGCCATCCTGGACCATCGCCTGCCGCCGGGCACCAAGCTGGTCGAAGACAAGCTGGCCGGTGCCTTCGGCGTGTCGCGCACGCGCATACGCCCGGTGCTGGTGCGCCTGGCCAATGAGCAGGTCGTCACCCTCATTCCCAACCGCGGCGCCACTGTGGCCCAGCCCACCGAGCAGGAGGCGCGCGAAGTCTTTGAGGTGCGCCGGCTGATTGAACCCACGCTGGTGGAGCTGTTCATTGCCAAGGCGAGCGAGGCCGACATGCAGCAGCTCAAGCGCTGCATCGACGACGAAGAGGCCGCGCGCCTGGCCGGCGACATGCACCGCGCGATCCGGCTGTCGGGCGACTTTCACCTGCAGATCGCCGAACGCGCCGGCCACCAGACGCTGGGCCGCATCCTGCGCGAGCTGACCTCGCGCACGTCTCTGATCTTGATGACCTACAGCACCTCCCACAAAGACAGCCGCGACGAAGCCGCCGCCTGCGGCTGCCGCGAGCACCGCAAGCTGCTGGACGCGATTCGCCTGCGCGACGTCCAGGAAGCCGCGCGCCACATGCGCGAACACCTGACGCGGCTGGAGTCGCAACTGCAGTTCACGCCGCCGGCCGACGATGCGCCCGACTTGTCCACGTTGTTCTCCTGATATTGATATGGCCCCCACGCTTGTCGCTTCGCGTACTGCGCTGCCCCCCGAGGGGGCCGCCCGCCTGCGGCCCGGCAAAGCCGGTTCCACGGCTCATGCTGGCATGAAGAGTCAGTGGCGTATTTCACCAGCGGGCAGCCGCGGGACTGGCTTCGCCAGACCGCAGGCGCCGCCCCCTCGAGGGGGGAACAAGCTACACGCAGTGAGCTTGGACAGGGGTGTACCCATTTTCGGAGAACAGGCTACACGCAGTGAGCCTGGACAGGGGTGAACTTTTAATCATGCGCCGACTGCTGGTCATTAATCCGAATACGTCGGCTTCGGTCAGTGCCCTGCTGCAAACCCACGTACAAGCCGCCGCCGGGCTGCATGTGCAGGTACGCACCGTCACCGCGCGTTTCGGCGCGCCCTATATTTCCGACGAAGCCAGCTATGCCGTCGCCTCCCATGCCACGCTGGACGCCTGGGCTGCCGCACTGGCCAAGGCAAATGAAACGGGTGGGGCACCTGAAACGCCTGACGCGGTGCTGATCGGCTGCTTTGGCGACCCTGGCCTGCTGGCGCTGCGCGAAAGCAGTCCGGTGCCGGTGACCGGCCTGGCCGAGGCGGCGTTTATCGAGGCGGCGCGCCACGGCCGTTTTGCCATCGTCACCGGGGGCGAACGGTGGGGCCCGATGCTTCAGCGGCTGGCCCAGGCGCTGGGCCATGCGCCTTCGCTGGCCGGCATCCACACCGTCGCGCCGACCGGTGCACAGCTTGCGGCCGACCCCGCCGCCGCGCGCACACTGCTCGCACAGGCCTGCCGCGACGCGGTGCGCCAGCTGGGCGCGCAGGCCGTCATTCTGGGCGGTGCAGGCCTGGCGGGCATGGCCGCGGCCCTGCAACCCGGGGTGAGCGTGCCGCTGATCGACAGCGTGCTGGCCGGCGCCCACTGGGCCCTGCGCAGCCATGCGCCGCCACCGCAGCGCAGCCAGCCGGGCTTCGACGTGCCGTGGGAGAAACTCTCGCCGGAGCTCACAGCTTTGGGGCTTTAAGGCTGCAGCCTGATAGAAACAAGCCCAAGCAGCTATTTATTTCATAGCAACCGTCCATTTCAAGCTTAGTGGCGCATATCAGGCCAGACAGATAACGCTATTAAATTTATAGCTGCTCGCGCTTGTCTATATTGGGCTAGCGGCCTGAAACACCTCAAAACCGCCTTCAGTGCAAAGGCATCGCGCGCACGCGCAAAGCGAGCCTTCTGGGGTCAGGGGGATTGCACGCGGCCTGCACCAATACCCTGCAAAGCCTAAAATGGCTCAGTGACTCCCAAAAACATCCTGAATGCCGACCTGCACTGCCACTCTGTGGTGTCAGACGGCACGCTGACACCGGAGGCACTGGCTGAACGGGCCAAGGCCAACGGGGTCGAACTCTGGGCCCTGACAGACCACGACGAAATAGGCGGCCAGCATCGCGCCGCCGCCGCTGCCAAAGCGCAGGGCATGCACTACCTGACCGGCACCGAGGTGTCCGTTACCTTCGCAGGTCAAACGGTCCACATCGTTGGCCTGGGTTTCGACGCCGACGACCCTGCGATGCAACAAGGCCTGCGCAATACCCGCGGCGGCCGTGAACAGCGCGCCATGGAGATGTCGGATTCGCTGGCCAAGGTCGGCATCATGGGTGCTTATGAAGGCGCGCTGAAGTTTGTCGGCAACCCCGAGCTCATTTCACGCACGCACTTTGCCCGTTTCCTGGTGGAATCCGGCGTGTGCCGCGAAACGCCTGAGGTCTTTCGCAAATACCTGACCGAAGGCAAGCCCGGCTATGTGCCGCACCGCTGGGCCAACCTGCGCGACGCCGTCACCTGGATCACCGAGGCCAAGGGCATTGCCGTGATTGCGCACCCGGGCCGCTACAAGTTCACCCCCAACGAGGAATACGCCTTGTTCACCGAGTTCAAGTCCCATGGCGGGCGTGGCGTGGAGGTTGTCACCGGCAGCCACACGCCGCAGGAATACCTCAGGTACGCCGAAACGGCCAAAGAGTTCGGCCTGGCCGCCTCGCGCGGCAGCGACTTCCACAGCCCCGACGAAAGCCACACCGACCTGGGCACCCTGCCGTTTCTGCCGGGCGAACTGACACCGGTGTGGGAGCTGCTGGCGGACCGCATCCAGTGATGGCCGGCCCCGCGAACAACACCTCGCACGTTCCGACCGGCATTGCGCTTTTGGTAGCCGCAGTGGCCTGCTTCGCGATTCTGGACACCACCACCAAATTCATTTCCGCCGGTGTGCCGTTGTTGATGGCGCTGTGGTTTCGGTATGCCTTCCAGGCCGTTGCCACCACCGTGGCTGTACTGCCGTCGCGCGGCTGGTCTGTGCTGCGCACGGCGCACCCGAAATTCCAGTGCCTGCGCGGTGTGCTGTTGCTGTGCAGCAGCATGCTCGCGTTTTTCAGCCTCAAGCACATGCCGGTCGGCGAGTTCACGGCCATCGTCATGATCACGCCGCTGGTCATCACGCTGCTGGCATCCCTCACCCTGGGGGAGCGGGTGTCGTGGTTGCGCTGGGCACTGGTCATTGGCGGGTTTGCCGGCACGCTCATCATCATCCGGCCCGACGGCGACGACTTCACCTGGGCCATGCTGCTGCCGCTGGGGCTTGTGGTCACCAACGCCTGGTTCCAGATCCTCACCAGCCGGCTGGCGCGCACCGAAGACCCCTTCACCATGCACTTTTATACCGGCTGGGTCGGCACGCTGGTGGCTTCGCTGGCCCTGCCTTTTGTCTGGACCTGGCTGGACGCCTGGACGCTGTGGGCCGGCCTTTGCCTGATGGGCTTCCTGGGAACGGTGGGCCATTTCATGATGATCCTGGCGTACGGCCGCGCGCCGGCGTCGACCCTCACACCCTTCCTGTATGCCCAGATCGGCTTTGCAATGCTCGGCGGCTGGCTGGCGTTTTCGCATGTGCCTGATTTTTGGTCCATGTTCGGCATGGCCATGATCGCCATTTGCGGTGCAACAGGCGCGTGGCTCGCCGTGCGTGACAGCCGGGTCGTCATTGAGCCGGTTGAGTCTTGAATTCGGCATACCCGGACAACATCTAAGCCACCTGAGTCACCATGTCACAGTTTTTTGAAGTTCACCCCGAGAACCCGCACATCCGCCTGCTCAAACAGGCGGTGGCGCTGCTTGAACGCGGCGGCATTGCGGCAGTGCCGACGGACTCCAGCTATGCCCTGGTATGCCACCTTGACGACAAGGCTGCGGCCGACAGCCTGCGCCGTATCCGCGGCGTTGACGACAAGCATCACCTCACCCTGCTCTGCCGCGACCTGAGCGAGCTGGCCAACTACGCGCGTGTAGACAACAAGCAGTTCCGGCTGCTCAAGGCCGCCACGCCCGGGCCCTACACCTTCATCCTTGAAGCCAGCAAAGAGGTGCCGCGCCGCGTGAGCCATCCGTCGCGCAAGACCATAGGCCTGCGCGTGCCCGAACACAAGGTGTTGCAGGCGCTGCTGGAGCTGCACGGCGCCCCGCTGCTGGCCACCACGCTGATTCCCCGGGACGGCACCGAGCCACTGAATGACGCGCACGAGATCCGCGAATTGCTGGAGCATGAGCTGGCCGCCGTGATCGACGCAGGCGCCTGCCACCAGGAGCCGACCACCGTGATCGACCTGACAGCCATGGGCGACGGCGGCGAGCCCGTCGTGGTGCGGCAGGGCCGGGGTGATGTGGCCAGATTAGGCCTATAACGTGCCGAATGGAACGCGGTCAACACACACTCCCCTTCAAGCATGAGCCGCGGGACTGGCTTTGCCAGACCGCAGGCGGGCGGCCCCCGAGGGGCTGGAGCCCGCGGCTCCAAGCCTGCCTGCGCAGGCTTGGACGGGCGACAGAGGCGAAACGTCTCGTGAGCCGCGGCCTGCAAGGCCTCGCGCAGTACGCAAAGCGACAAGCGTGGGGGCGATAATCCCGACATGGATATCGCCAACCTGATTCAAACCGTAGCCATCTACGCCTTGCCCGTGCTGTTCGCCATTACCGTGCACGAAGCTGCGCATGGGTATGTGGCTCGCTATTTCGGTGACAACACCGCCTGGATGCTGGGCCGTGTCACGCTGAACCCCGTAAAGCACATCGACCCCCTCGGCACCATCGTCATGCCGCTGCTGCTGTATTTCGCCACCTCAGGCACCTTTCTGTTCGGCTACGCAAAACCGGTACCCGTCAATTTCGGAAATTTGCGCAAACCCAAACGCGACATGATCTGGGTGGCACTTGCGGGCCCCGCCGCCAACTTCATACAGGTCGTACTTTGGGCCGTGCTGTATGCGGTACTGGTCAACGCCGGTGTCCAGGAGCCGTTTTTTCTGGTCATGTGCCAGGCTGGCGTACTGGTCAATCTAGTGATGTGGGCCTTCAATCTTTTTCCTTTGCCTCCGCTTGATGGCGGCCGCATCCTGGTGGGCCTGCTGCCGTGGAAGCAGGCCCAGTTTGTCGCGCGCCTCGAACCATGGGGGTTTTTCATTGTCATGGGACTCGTTCTCCTTGGCATCGTCAGCGCTTACTGGCTCTGGCCACTGGTGGTGCTGGGATACAGCTTGCTGGATCTGATCAACCTCCCCATTTCATTGCCCCCAAGATTGTCATGAGTACACCGTCCACCACCCGCTTCCTCACCGGTATCACCACCACCGGTACGCCCCACCTGGGCAACTATGTCGGCTCGATCCGGCCGTCGGTCCAGGCCAGCTTTCGCGACGATGTGCGCAGTTTTTACTTCCTGGCCGACTACCATGCGCTGATCAAATGCGACGAGCCCGCGCGCATCCAGCAGTCCACACTCGAGATCGCGGCGAGCTGGCTTGCCGCAGGGCTGGACCCGGAGCGCGTGACGTTCTATCGCCAGTCCGACATCCCCGAAATCCCCGAACTCACCTGGCTGCTGACCTGCGTGACGGGCAAGGGCGTGCTCAACCGTGCCCATGCCTACAAGGCCTCTGTCGACAAGAACGAGGCCGCCGGCAACGACCCTGATGCCGACGTTACTGCCGGCCTCTTCATGTACCCGGTTCTGATGGGCGCGGACATTTTGATGTTCAAGACGCACAAGGTGCCGGTAGGGCGCGACCAGATCCAGCACATCGAAATGGCGCGCGACATGGCCCAGCGATACAACCATCTTTACGGCGAGCACCTGGTGCTGCCCGAAGCGGTGGTGGAGGAATCGGTCGCGCTGCTGCCCGGGCTGGACGGGCGCAAGATGAGCAAGAGCTACGACAACACGATTCCACTGTTCATCCCGCGCGAGCAGATGCGCAAGCTGATCGCCGGCATCCTCACCGATTCACGCGCGCCGGGCGAACCCAAGGAAGTTGAAGGCTCGGCGCTGTTCCAGATTTACCAGGCCTTTGCGAGCGCGGACGAAACCCGGGCCCTGCGCAAGGCCTATGCCGAAGGCATTGCCTGGGGCGATGCCAAACAGCTGCTGTTCGAGCGCATTGACCGTGAAGTCGCGCCCATGCGCGAGCGATATCACGACCTCATCAGCGACCCGGCACAGATCGAGGCGACCTTGCAGGCGGGTGCGCAGAAGGCGCGCGCGGAGGCCACGCCTTTCATGGGCGAGTTGCGTCGCGCCGTGGGCTTGCGCAACCTCGCGACAAAACCGGCTGGCATGCCGAAAGGGAAGTCAGTCAAAAGTGTTGCTCCGGCCTTCAAACAATACCGTGAGAAGGACGGCCAGTTCTATTTCAAGCTGCAGGATGCTGATGCCAAGGTGCTTCTGCAGAGCCATGGCTTTGAATCTCCCCGTGAAGCCGCGCTGATAATTTCCACCCTGCAGAACGAAGGTGCCGGTGCGCTTGCTGCACTGCAAGATAAGCTTCAAATCTTGCCCGGTATCGAGGCAGCCGAGGTGGAAACGGCGCTACGTTTCTTTGCACCTGTAACCCCTTGAGTTGCGGGATTAAGCAATTTGGGCCAGATGCTTTGGCCGTACGCGGTGGCCTTCAACAGAATCACATTGGTACGAAAGACTTATTCATTGTTGTTTTGGGGTATTACCACCCTGAAAAAATACCGCAATTTCAAGTTTATTAGTGCCCCAAAGTTGACATTCACCAGTTATGCTCGATAGCTGACAGGAACGATACTTCAGACGTGAACTAATGAGTATTTTTGTAATAGATGACCATCCGCTGATGCGCGAAGCGGTTGTCATGTTGATTCGCCGCCTTAGCAGCAAGGCCACTGTGACCGAGCTGGACCGGCTCGCCGCGGTAATGCCTGCCGTGCAGCAACACGGTGTCCCCGAACTCATCTGCCTCGACTTGAGGTTGCCTGACACCAATGGTGTTTCTGGCGTGCGTGAGCTCAAACACCAGTTCCCCAACGTACCCTTGGTGGTGCTGTCGGCCGCGCCGGCCCAGGACTATGAAGACCTGTCCATTGAGGCAGGTGCCGATGCCTACATCCAGAAATCTGCGGGGGCCACCGAGATATCGAACGTCCTGCGCGTTTTCCTGAGTGAAGAACTCGACCCGGAGCCATCCACCCCGACGGAAAAACTGTCCAAGCGGCAAAAGCAGTTGCTGGTGATGCTCGACAAGGGCATGAGCAACCGCGACATCGCCGAAGAGCTGCAGATCAGCGAGCACACGGTGAAAGTGCATTTGTGGCGGCTGTTCCGGCGCCTGAATGTCAAGAGCCGCTCACAGGCCAGCCACCTGGCGCGCACCCAGGGCTTGCTCTAGCAAGACCTAGCAACACCGGGCAACACCGCCGGGTCACTGGCCCGGCGTGCGCAACTCTACCCAAAAGACACTGCCCCGGCCGCTCCTGGAGGCGAGCCTCACAGGATGCCCCAGCGCCTCGCTCAGGCGCGAAACGATGGCCAGGCCCAACCCAAAGCCTTCTTCGGTACCCTGCAGCGGAATCCGGTAGAACTCCTGAAAGATCGCCTTCTGGTGTTCTTTCGCGATGCCCACACCGGTGTCCCATATCTCGATGCATGGCACACCGCGCCGCCAGCGCACAGCCAGCAGCACACCGCCTCGATGCGTGTTGCGCAGCGCGTTCGACAACAGGTTGCCGACGAGCCGCTGAAGCAGAACGGGGTCGGACCTTACCTGTCCCACCGCAGGGCGGATCCTGAGGCGCAGGTTGCGCTCCCGCGCGAAGGGTGCGTATTGCGCTTCCAGATCCTGCACCAGCCCCGCCAGGTCTACGGCCTGCAGGTTGACCCGCAGTGGGCTGGACTCCAGACCCGCCAGGTCGAAGAGGGAGTTGAACAGGTCGTTGACTGCCTTCGTCGACCGGACGATCTTGGGTGCTATCTGTGCCACGAATTCAGGCTCGGCAGCCAGCCAGCCCGCGTACAGGTCCAGGGCATGCACCGGCTGGCGCAGGTCATGCGCGGCGCTGGCGATAAAACGGTTCTTGATCTCGATGGCCTCAAGGGCGGCACGGCTTTTTTCGGTCAACGATCTGATCAGTTCGGAGTTGTCGTACTGCAGTTCGAGGTTTGCACGCTGCACCTGGTGAAAGCGCTGGCCCGACACGCGAATGACCACCCAGTAAATCACGATCAGCACCACCATGCCCCAGGTATTGAACGTGGAAGAAATTCCTCTTTCCAGCATCAGTTGGTAGAAAAATACCGTCAGGGTGGAAATACCCAGGCCGTTCACATAGCCTTTGAAGCAGGGGAGCCAGGAGGAAAAGGTGCCCACCGCAAACCCGGCCATTCCCACCAGGACGATCATGCCGAGGAACTGGTCATACACGGGCGCTTTGAGGAAGTACACAAACATGGATGCACCCCAGACCATGGCACTCATGGACCATGTCCACGTGTAGCGCGCCATGAATGCGCGCAACGCAGGGCCGCTGACGCCCGGCAGCGAACGCTGGTAGATCCCGATGATGCGGTACCGCACCAAGGTCACCAGCGTCGCCGCCGTTGCCCAGATGCCCAGACTGAGCAGGTCTACATGGCGGTAAAGAATCGCCACCATGGACACGATCAGCACCAGCGCGGAATGCAGGGCCGGGCGGGCATACCGCATGAAGATGTGGATCAGCCGCATTTCCACCCAATCCTCGCGCGAGATATCTGGCGCGCCCTGGATAGGCCGGATCGCTGTGGGATGGTCCATGGGATGCGAGTTTACGTCGCATCCAGGGCCGCAATGCCATCCGCGGCGCACGCCTGTTGCGTTGCGGCCTAGGGACTTACGCTCAGTTAAAAGTCACGCCGGCCCAACGCACGCGGCCAAGCACGGCAAAATCGCGGTCCGTACCTTCGTAGCCCTGGATGTCAAACGGTTCGTACGCCGGGTTGTAGCTGCTGACGCGCAGTATCTTGCCAGGCAGGCGCTGCAGTTTTTTGACCAGCAAGGCGCCGTCAAGCCGTACCATGTGTATGCCCTCGGTCAGGGCATCGCGATCCCGCAAGTCAGTCAGCACTGCGTCTCTGGAATGCAGCCACGGCTCCATGGATGCGCCCGCCACTGTGGACATGACAATGTCGTTATGGTCAATGCCCAGGTCATACCGGATGAACTGCACATCAAAGGGACGCATCGCCACGACCGACCCAAGGTCGTTGAATACGTCCCGGCCCGGCGAAGCGCGGAGGTCAAACAAGGGCGCATAGACAAACGTGCCGGTCTCGACCGCGCGCACGTCGCGCGCCACCGCCGCAGCCCGGGTTTCGTCTGGAGCTTCCCGGCCCAGTAGCTGCCCAGGCGTCAACCGGTATTCCCTGGCGAGTACTTCCAGCTCGAACGCATCCGGTAGGCTGTCGCCACGCTCTATGTTCCAGATGGTGTTGCGGTGAACCCCGACCGTGGCCGCAACTTCATTGATTTCCCTTGTGCCACGGGCCATGCGGCAGCGCTGGCCAAACTGGCGCATGAAAACCGACCTGGCTTCGGTTCGCACTGACCTGGCACTCGCCTTGTCGACGGCTGCTGCGGCCTCATGCAAGTACCACGCAACAGGCTCTTCCGCCTTGACCGGCGTTACGGCGGTAAAGGAATAGTGCTGGAGCTTGCCAGATGAGCCAGAACCGCCCTCCCTCGATGCTGCTTCTTTTGTGTTCATGAACACTATTTTGTTCCCCCAAGCACAAAATGAGCAAACATAACACTCATTTAATTGGTAAAAAATACAATAAAAGTAGCACAAATTGAAACAGGCAGAAAAAATTGTTTGACTTGGTCTTTTTTGTGCTCAAAATATTAGATATGAGCACAATTAAATCGACACCCGCACAGGAAGATATGCACCCAGCCGATGTCATTGCTGCCCTCCGCAAACGCGGCACCAGTCTTCGAAAAATTGCCATCGAAAACGGTTACAGTCACATACAACGCGTGCTGACCAGCCCCTGGCTGGCAGCCGAGCAGCTCGTGGCACGCGCCCTCGACAAAAGGCCCGAGGATCTCTGGCCGTCGCGTTACCTCAATCCCGCAAGCCGGGCGCTGGCCTTTCAGCAGACGCGCAAGATCACGGTCACCATGCCGCACCAGCGCAATCAGGCTCAGCGCAAACTGGCACATGAGCTGACCGCCAACAACGCCCTCACGGATGGGCCTCCGTGCTCCCAACCGTAAACGTCATCAGAGCGCCTGAGCGAGATCGCGACCAATCATGGGCGACCTTATCACCCACGATGTACGTGCCCTGTGGCTGCGGTTGCGCGCCACCGGCGGCTGGTGGACACTGGCCTCGCTCCATCCTCACTGGAAACCCACATATGAACCCAACGATATCCAGCAAGCCATGGACATGCTGGAAGCGGGGGGCTTTGTGGAAAGTCGCCACCAGACCAGCCGGCTGAGCTACAGCGTCACCCCCGATTGCCAAACCCTGCCCGGCCTTGAGCCTGACCAGGAACCCGCCACCCAGACGGTGGCTAAATGGGCCGATTGGCCCATCCGCCGATGGGTTGACTGGCAGGCAGCCAGAAATGAATTCATCGAAAGACGAATGGCCGGCGCCGCGCTACGGCGGCCACCTCATCCACACCGACACGACATCCAGTCAACCCGATCCCAAAGGAATCACATGCTGCTATCCAGCACCGGAATCAAGTTACGCGTTCATCTACGTACCCACGACGGTGAAAACGTCTTTGTAGAACTGGAAAACGAAGACATCGAGAAAGCGGCAATGGCCAAAGCCAGCGTGACCGAAGCCGAAGTTCATCCCATCAGGATGATGTGCGTTGAATTCGTGCAGGCGATGACCAGTCCGTTAAACAGCGGTGGCTGCCTGAAAGCGTAACCGTAGCCTGGAAAGCCCTCCGTCCTTCGCCGGTGCTGTCCTGAGGGGAGAGCGGCCGCCGGCGCCGTTGCGGCAGCCCGCCTTCCTGGGCGCAGCGGCAGCGTCAGTCACGAGCCCCTGCACATCCATACCGCCGGCGTGAGCTGCAGCAAACCCGTAAACCCACAGCAGCATGAGTGCATGGAACGGTTTCATGGCGCCAGTCTTGTCACATGTCGTGACATGTACCCTCGCAGACATCTCCTCCAATTGAAGGATGCGGTATTCATCGAAATATAGGAAAGTGCACAGGTAAAGCGTGGTCGGTGCAACATGGCGTGATTTTTTGCACCAATTACTTACTACGGGTCGGCACTGCTACGCTTCAGTGGGCCTCCATGAAATGTCCCATTTGAAGAGGGTACGTCATGTCACAAAAATTTCCTGACGCAGACAGCACGACCAACCGCATCAGCCTGACTGATCCGCGCGTCGTGGAGTCGTGGTGCTCCGAGTTGAAATGCACAGAGTACGAATTGCGTGTGGCGGTCTATGCGGTAGGGAGCGAACCCGACGAGATCCGCAATTATTTTCATCGCAGCAGAGACACCTGCCAGCAATGATTGCGAGTTGAGGCGTTTAGCAGAAATGTGGGTGCGCTACGATGAAACGAAAGAGAGCACCCGATACCACGACGCCGAAAACCGAACTACCTCAGATCGCTTGTAAACCTGTTGCCAGGATTGTTTGCCGGCGCTGGGGCCTTTGCCGTCAGCCATTTTGACGAGTGCTCAATGATGCCGGCCGCTGTTGAGTGCCCGGGATTGATCCCAGCCTGGGGTTATCTCGTGGCATTTTCGGTGGTTATTGGATCGATCGCCTGGACCTGCTGGGCCTGGTACAAAGATCACATTCGCGGCGACTACCAGGTCGACGTGATGACGGGTAAGGACAGATATAGGAACTGACCCATCAGCCTGCGCTCAGTCATTGCAATTGAATGCAAAGATGGCCGCGTAACGATACGGGGGAACTCCCGCCGCCATTCCCCCAAAAATGCCTGGGTGTCAAAAGACGAATCTGGACTGTAGGAAACAAAAAAGCCCCGATTTACGGGGCTTTCAGGGCATTTCTCAGATAAATCTGGATTTCTCTGGATGCAATTTTGGCGGAGAGGGTGGGATTCGAACCCACGGTACCTTGCGGTACGCCTGATTTCGAGTCAGGTACATTCGGCCACTCTGCCACCTCTCCAGTGTGGACTGGCGATTCTAGCAGGCTTGGAAAGAGCCGGTCTTAACCCAGCAGGGGCCGCGGAACCGGCTTTGCCGGGCCGCAGGCGCAGCGGCCCCCTCGGGGGGCAGGAAGCTACACGAAGTGAGCGACCGTGGGGGCTCTATTTTCCGGCTGGGGCCAGCACCTTGATGCCGCCCATATACGGTTGCAGCACCTCCGGCACGGTGACTGAGCCATCAGCGAGCTGGTAGTTCTCCAGCACGGCGACCAGGGTGCGGCCCACGGCCAGGCCGGAGCCATTGAGGGTGTGCACAAACTCGTTCTTGCCTTGCGCGTTCTTGAAGCGGGCCTGCAGGCGGCGCGCCTGGAAGGCTTCGCAGTTGGAAACCGAGCTGATTTCGCGGTAGGTGTTTTGCGCGGGCAGCCACACTTCCAGGTCATAAGTCTTGGCGGCGCCGAAACCCATGTCTCCGGTGCACAGCAGCATGACGCGGTACGGCAGGCCGAGTTTTTGCAAAATAGCTTCGGCATGGCCCGTCATGGCTTCGAGTGCCTCGTAGCTTTTGTCGGGGTGGGTGATCTGCACCATCTCGACCTTGTCGAACTGGTGCTGGCGGATCATGCCGCGGGTGTCGCGGCCGTAGCTGCCCGCCTCGGACCTGAAGCATGGCGTGTGTGCGGTGTACTGAAGCGGCAAATCGGCCTCGGCGACGATTTCATCGCGCACGAAATTGGTCAACGGCACTTCGGAAGTGGGGATCAGGTACAGCGCGGTGCTTTCGGCTTCGGCTGCGCCCTCTTGTCCACCCTTCTTGGCGGCAAACAGGTCTTCTTCAAACTTGGGCAACTGGCCGGTGCCGCGCAGTGAATCGCCGTTGACGATGTAGGGCGTGTAGCACTCGGTGTAGCCGTGCTCGGCGGTTTGCACGTCAAGCATGAACTGTGCAAGCGCGCGATGCAGGCGCGCCAGCGGGCCTTTCATGACGGTAAAACGCGAACCGGTCAGCTTGGTGCCCAGTTCAAAGTCCAGGCCTAAGGGCTGACCCACGTCAACATGGTCTTTCACTTCAAACGCAAAGGCCGGAGGCTCGCCGCCCGGGCCTTCAATCGGGGCCCATTTGCGAACCTCGACATTGCCGGCCTCGCCTGCGCCTTGCGGCACGCTTTCATGCGGCAGGTTGGGCACAGCCAGCAGCAGGGCTTGCATGTCGGCCTGAATCTGGTCCAGCCGGGCGGCGGAACTTTCCAGCTCGGCCTTGGAAGCGCTCACCTGGGCCATGATGACGCTGGCATCTTCACCCTTGGACTTGAGCTGGCCAATCTGCCTGGACAGCGTGTTGCGCTGGTTCTGCAGCTCTTCGGTGCGGATCTGCAAGGCCTTGCGTTCAGCCTCCAGCGCCTGGAAGGCTTCCACATTGAGGAAGGCTTGCGGGGTTTTACGGGTTTCCAGCCGGGCGATAGCCGACGGCAGGTCTTTGCGAAGCAGGTTGATATCTAGCATGGCTTGATTGTATTTGTGGGCTCAGTTCAGGCTGGCCGGGTCCAGGTTGGCGCCGCAGATGATGAGGCAGACCTTTTCGTCGGCGCGCGGGCTGTAGCGGCCGCTTTGCAGTGCGGCCAGCGGCAGGGCCGCAGCGGGCTCCACGGCCAGTTTCAATTCTTTCCAGAGCCATAGCTGCGCGGCGCGTATCGATTCGTCAGTCAACAGCAATGCATCGCGCACATGTGCCTGGGTGGCCTCCCAGGCCAGGCCGCCAATGCGTTTGGCACCCAGTGAGTCGGCGGCGATGCCGCCAACGGCCACGTCCACCGGCTCACCGGCCTCGCGGGCTTTGTACAGCGTGGGCGCCAGCTCGGGCTCCAGCGCCACCACACGGCTGTGCTGCTCAAACCAGCTGGCCACGCCGCCAATCAGGCCGCCGCCGCCCACGCTGACGAGCACGGAATCGGGCACACCGCCCTGCTGCTCAATCTCAGCCGCCATGGTGCCGGCGCCGGCCAGCACTTCGGGTTGGTCATACGCATGCGTCAGCAGCGCGCCGGTTTCCTGCTGGCGCGCCAGGCAGGCCTTCAGCGCATCCGCGTACGCCGCGCCCGTCACCACCACCTCGGCACCCAGCGCGGCCAGCCTGGCGCGTTTGGCAGGCGTCGAAACTTCAGGCACAAAGACTTCGCAGCGCACGCCCAGCTCGCGCGCTGCGGCGGCTGTGGCAATGCCCGCGTTGCCGCCAGAAGCCACGATCACGCCGCTGGCGGGAATGGGGTTGGACAGCAGGCGGTTGAGCATGCCGCGCGCCTTGAAACTGCCGCCGGTCTGCAAATGTTCGAGCTTGAGCCAGAGCTCGGCGCATTCCAGGCCCAGCGCCTTGCCCGGCAGTTTCCACAGCGGTGTTTTATGAATAAAGTGGCTGTAGCCCGCTTCGAACGTTCGCAAGCAGCTCTCAATTTGATAGCGATTGGTCATATTGGAAAAAAGAACAAATCAGATCAGAGCTGATGCAGCTGGCTGTCGTTGACTTCCAGCATCTGGCCCTGCGCATCGAGCTTCAGGCCCTTGGGCAGCGGGAACTTGATGGTTTCCTCAATGCCCTCCATCTTGCGCACCGACACGGCGCCCAGCGCCTTGATGCGGTCGATCACCTGCTTGACGAGGATCTCCGGCGCCGACGCACCTGCCGTCAGGCCCACCCGGCCCTTGCCCTCAAACCATGCTTCCTTCAGCTCGCTGGCGTCATCGACCATATAGGCTTCGGTGCCCAGCTTGGCGGCCAGCTCGCGCAGGCGGTTGCTGTTGGAGCTGGTCGGGCTGCCGACCACGATGAGGATGTCGACCTGCGGGCTCAACACCTTGACGGCGTCCTGCCGGTTTTGCGTGGCGTAGCAGATGTCCTGGTGTTTGGGTTCGCGCACCTGCGGAAAGCGCGCCTTCACGGCGGCGCTGATCTCGGCCGCGTCGTCCACGCTCAGCGTGGTCTGCGTCACCACGGCCAGGCGCTCGGTCTGGGCGGGGCTGATGCGCCAGACGTCGGCCACGTCTTCCACCAGGTGGATGCCGCTGTCGAGCTGGCCCATGGTGCCTTCAACTTCCGGGTGGCCCTTGTGGCCGATCATGATGAACTCGTAGCCCTCTTTGTGCAGCTTGGCCACTTCCACATGCACCTTCGTCACCAGCGGGCAGGTGGCGTCAAAAATCTGGAAGCCACGGCGCTCGGCCTCTTTCTGGATCGCCTGGCTCACGCCGTGGGCGCTGAACACCAGCGTGGCGCCCGGGGGCACATCGCTTAGCTCTTCAATGAAGATGGCGCCTTTTTCCTTGAGGTCGTTGACGACATAGGTGTTGTGCACGATCTCGTGGCGCACGTAAATCGGCCTGCCGAATTTGGTCAGGGCACGCTCAACGATTTCGATGGCGCGGTCAACACCTGCGCAAAAACCGCGTGGCTCAGCGAGCAGGATTTCCTGGGGAAGCACTTTGGATTCAGTCATAGAACGCCTATTACTTGCACTTCAAACACCACCGGCTGGCCGGCCAGCGGGTGGTTGAAATCAAACTGCACCGCGTCGCCATCTGGCTTGACCTGCTGCACAGCGCCCGCGTACTGGCCCATGCCGTCCGGCGTGGGGAACTGCACCACGTCGCCCACCTTGTACTGTTCATCCGGGTCTCCCAGCTCATTGAGCAGCTTGCGCGCCACCCACTGCACCAGCTCCGGGTTGCGGTCACCAAAGGCAACGCCTGCGGGCAACTCAAACGTTGTGCGCGTGCCTTCAGGCAGGCCAATCAGCCGCTGCTCAATGGCCGGCGAAAGCTCCCCCGTGCCCAGGCTCAGGGTGGCGGGCTTGCCGTCGAAGGTGTTGATGATGTCCGCGCCCGGTTTACCGTTCACGGACGGCCCGGCCATGCGGTAATGCAGGGTCAGGAACGAGCCTTGCTGGACGAGGGTTGCGTCGGGAGAATCCACGGTGGACATAAGACTTTCTGCGGCCGGGCTGGCGCCGGACAAGTGTTTGTAAACTGCCTCCATTGTAGAAAGTACGGCTTGACCGGGCCAAATCAGGCTTAATCCGGTTTTTTAGCCTCACCGGCGCCGGCTTTCCTCTCCACACAGCCCTACAGGCCTACCCATGCTCCTGAAAGACCTCCCAGAAGACGCCCGCCCCCGCGAAAAACTGCTGGCCCGCGGCCCCGGCGCGCTCAGCGATGCCGAGCTGCTGGCCCTGCTGCTGCGCACCGGCCTGCCCGGCAAGAATGCGCTGCAGATGGGCCAGGAACTGGTCGATACCTTTGGCGGTGTTGCCGGGCTGCTGCACACCGGCCCCGAGGCGCTGAAAAGCATCAAGGGCCTGGGCCCGGCCAAGCGCGCCGAACTGGTGGCGGTGCTGGAGCTTGCCCGGCGGGCGCTTGCCGAAAAGCTCCGTGAAAAGACCCTGTTCGACACGCCACAGGCGGTACGCGACTATTTGCAGCTGCAGCTGGGCAGCCGGCCACACGAGATTTTTGCAGTGCTGTTTCTCGACAGCCAGCACAGGCTGATCGTTCTCGAAGAGCTGTTTCGCGGAACGCTGACGCAAACATCCGTCTACCCGCGCGAAGTGGTGGTGCGCGCCCTGGCGCTCAACGCCGCCAGCGTGGTGCTGGCCCACAACCACCCCAGCGGCGCCGCCAAACCTTCGCGCGCCGACGAGGCGCTGACGCAAACCCTGAAGTCCGCACTCGCGCTGGTCGATGTGCGTGTGCTGGACCATTTTGTGGTGACCAGCTCCCAGGCGGTGTCGATGGCCGAGCTGGGCTTGCTGTAGAAGTCGAAACGCTTTCTAGATCGCCTCTTTTTTTACAATTTCCGGATTGATGGAGAGAAAGGGGTTGGACTTCCCGAATGCCTTCACAGCGGCATCGATTTCGGGTTGCCCGAACGCGGACAAGCCCTCCGATTTGGGGTCGAGATAAAACAGCATCGCCAAGGCCCGCCTGCGCTCGGCAGGGTTCCTGGTCAATCTGGCTTCCAGTGCATAAGCCCAGGATTGCCAGGGTTCGAACTTCTGGCTCTTCTGGGCCCACTCCAGCGTCAAGGCCCTGATCTTGCTGCTGCCGGTCATTTCCGCCACCAGTTCGGAGATCTCTCCAAAGGTGTACTGCGTCAGCAAGGCCCTTTTCTCAGTGTGCGGACGCAGTTGCCGCGCGCGTTGAAGAAATTGCAGTGCTTCTTCGTTTTTGCCGGATGCTGCGGCAAGAATCGCCATGGTCAGCTGGTAGTCAAAGTCTTGCCTGGAGGCCTTGGTGCCGCTTACCATCTTCTCAATCATTGAGGTGTCTCCCGCCTTGACAGCCGCATAAGCGTAGTAAGGAAAATAGCAGGTCAACGTTGAATTGACCTGGTAATCGGTCAGGTCGTAAAACTTTGCAGACTCGGAGAAAATTGCCTTCGCCCCGGCAAAGTCCTTGAGTTTTATGGCCCGGTAAGCCTCCACAAAATACGCGTGCATGGATTTCACGCGCTCTTTCACTGGCGCTTTCAGCAGGATCGGATGCCCTTCATAAACCGGCTTGGGGTATTCGGGTAATTTCCATCGCGGCAAATCCAGTGCGTCTACTGCCTGAGACAAGCTGCTGGAAGGCGTGCGGTCCGTGGTTGCAAAACGCACAAGGTGAACGGTTGCGGCGATCGTACCCTCCACTGTGCCCCCGAATTTCCCCTGTTGCGCCCAACTCACGACCTCCGCTTCAGGCAGACCGGAGATGTGATGCCCGACCAGCGCAGACTCCCAAATGTGAGGAGCGCGGCTTTGTTTCGCCAGCACTTCAAAACCGGCCCAGGCCTCCCTGGAATGGCCGCTTGCGTGAAGAAGCCCCAGATAGTCCCGGTGGGCATACGACTCCTGGTAACGCTGGGCACGCCGCAAGGTGCTGGCCATCGCACCCTGCAGGTCGCCGGCAAGAAGCTTCAGACGCGTATCGCTCGTGATTTCGCCGGACGATCCCGATCCCTGAGAGACGGCGATTTGATAAAACGGCCTGGCAAGGTCGAAATAACCCGCCCAGTAAAAATACGACCCTGCCTCGAAAGCAAGGTTTGCGGTCGCAACCCGGCCGTCTTCGGACCCTTTCTTGAAGCCCTCGTAAGAATGAAACATCTTGGCGGCAGCTTTGACGTCACCCGCCACGAACAGCATCCATGCCACATCGCTATAGGAAGTCCACCGCGTGGGTGCCAGCTTGAGGTTGTCGCGATAGTAAGCCTGCGCTTTCGCGGTGTCCCCCTGCCTCCTGGCCTCGGCGCCGAGGATGCTATTGAGTTGCGGGGAACCGACGAAACGCCCGTTGATTGACGCTAAAAGATCGGTGTCCCGCCCCTGGTCGGGGAAAAAATGACGGTACGTCCCGTGCAGCTCCGTGAAGGTTCCGATTTCCCAAGTGGCACTCTTCAAAGCGGCAATTTCGTTTTCAATACTTACCTCCAATTTACCGCCGTCTGCCCAGGTCCAGTAATAAGGACGGAATGGCACATCGGCATAGTAAAGATTGTTATAAGGTCCGTAGTACTGACCGCCGTCAGCATTGAAATGATTCAAGGCCCGTAATGCGGTGAGCGACTGGCCTTGCTCCCAGTAGGCTGCATCGAACGCGTGTTGGTGCCAGTCCTTGACCAACTGCTCTCTTTCGGCTCCAGTGGACTTTCCGGCGAGCTTCGCCTCCGCTCTTGAGCGCTCATACGCGTAGGACGGGTAACCCTTGTAGATTGCGTCAATGCTGTTCGCAAAGATCAGGGCCTTGTTCGGAATGCCCTGGACGTTGGACAGGAAATTGATGCGGTTCATCAGGTTGTCATGGCCAATACTCTCGAGCAAGTCCAGATAGTCAAACGGGCCCGGCTTGCCGGGTGCGGGCCCGCAGCACAAACTGGCCGCATTGGCCTCGATGAACTTGCGGCCGTGATGAAACACCGACAGATCCACCATGGCCTGAACCTTGTCGGGGTCAGCAAGTGGCAATGCCGCGCGTGCCATGTCCGCCATTGCATACCCCTTGACCGGCAACTCATAGTCAAGAAGCATTTTCAGGGAAGCATTCTCGTTCTGAACCCACGGTTCTGTTTCTACAAAAACCCGCGTCACGATGAACGGCCATATGGTTCCGGGCAGCTTCAACGCCGCCACTTCGGCGACTGCCTTTTTGGTGGTCATCGTGTCGTAGGCGGTAGCGATCCTGTTCTCATCGATCTTTTGCAGCAAGCGTTTTAGGGGATTCTTTTCAAGCGCCGCCATTGCACGCACGTCCAGGATATTTCCGTTCAGGGCGGCAAGCAATTCTTTTTCCTCGACAGTCTGCGCATCGCCCAGTGCCTTGATGGCAGCCATGCGCAGACCCAGTGCCATGTAGGTCCTCGCCCTGAGCGCCCGGTAGTCGGGTGATTGCGGCGACAGGCCCAAAAGCGCCAGATGCGCCTTTTCAGCAAATATCTCTTTCGTTCTTTCGTTGGTTGTGGGTGCCAGTGCGCTGTACACCAGAAAAGCGTATGCATCCTGCGCCGGGTTGCTGGCCGATGCCACCAAGCCGAGCGGAGATGCCGGCAGCGCTTCCAGTTCCAGGCTGCTGACTGTCTTTTCATAAAGAGGCGACGAAGGGTTGGCGCCTGCCGCCTTGAGGATTTCCGGCAACACGGATTCATAGGCCTCGACGGCCGGAATTTCATCCCCAAAAGGGATATTTTCAAATTTTTTGGTTTCCACCGGGGCAGCCCAAACAGCGCCATTGCGCGCAGTGCCCGTGTAGCCCTGGGTCCGGATGGCGATCGCCATTTTTCCTTTCCGGTCGTGCCCGGCGTAACCCCAGACAATGCGCTTTGCCCCCACAGCATCGGCAAGCTTGTAGATTTCCTCCTGCTTGAGGTGGCGCTGCCCCTCACCAAGTGCTTTTGCCACCAGGTATGGGTCGGGAATTTTCACCTTCTGCGATTGGGCGACGCTCGCAGCGAGTTCCGCAGTCATGATGGACCGGCTTGCCCTGTCGACACCCCAGCCCCAAACCTGGAACGGTACAACCAGCACATCAAACTTTCCGCCCGACAGAACCTGACCGTAGAAAAGCTTTTCCTTGCCCTGCCAATCGGAAGCCTGCGGTGAATAGCGCGGCGGCAGGAAGCGGGCCATTGCAGTATCTTCAAAAGACCGTTCCATCGCGATCTTGTTCTGGATGTCCGCTCGAGCCTTTGCCGCAGAGGCCTCCCATTTCGCCCTCGCCTCCTCCGCGGCGGCCTCGGTGCGAAATGCCTGAACCTTACTGACAGCCAATACACCACTGCAGAGCAACAGAACTCCGCAAAGTACGGCGGTAGACCGTTTCATTTTTCTCTCCCTCAATTCAAAATCCGGATCTGGCAGAACGTGCGTCGATGACCTGATACTGCTCAGCAAGTTAGCGGAACATCCTAACGTAGCCATCGCCCGATCAGCCGCTGAATGATCCGACGCGTGGTTTATCTACATCGGTGAATACTGAAGCACTACGATAAAGTAAGCATCATGAAAGCGCCCGCACTCAAAAGCCTGCAGGACCTCAAGGCCGTCAAGCGGGACATCGAAGCCCGCGCGAAGCTTGAAAAAGAACAGGAAGCCGCGCGCGTGGCAGCAGCCGCCAAAGCCAAAGCCGAGAAAGAACTCTTCTCGCGCGCGGTCGGCCCCGTCAAGGCTCTGCCGGCCAAACACCTGCCGGGCCACAAGGCGGCATTGCCGGTGGCGCAAGCCGCACCCATCCCTGTACAGCAGCAGCGTGACGAACTGGCGGTGATGCGCGAAGCCATCTCGGACGAGTTCGACGTGGAAACGCTGCTGGACACCGATGAAGCGCTGAGCTTCAGGCGGCCCGGCATGGGGCCTGACGTGGTGCGCAAACTCCGCCGCGGCGGCTGGAGCATCCAGGGCCAGCTTGACCTGCATGGCCTGCGCCGCGAAGACGCGCGCGAAGCGCTGGCTCACTTCATCAAGGGTGCGCACAAGGTCGGCTGGCGCTGCGTGCGCGTGGTACACGGCAAGGGTTTGGGGTCGCCGGGCAAGACACCGGTGCTCAAGGGCAAGGTGCAAAGCTGGCTGATCCAGAAGCAGGAGGTGCTGGCCTTTGTGCAGGCGCGGCCGGCGGAAGGCGGCGCCGGGGCGCTGGTGGTGTTGCTTGAAGGCTAGATAATAAGTACACCCCTATCGACGCTCACTGCGTGTAGCGCCTTTTCCCCTTGCAGGGGACGGCGCCTGTGGCCTGGCGAAGCCAGTTCCACGGCGCCTGCTGGAGCTTGCAGGCGGACAAGATTGACCAGCCGTGCCATGCTATTAATTCAATAGCTGCTCGCGCATGATGTGATTGGGTGGGAGGCGTATTTGATGCCTGAAATCCGCCTAAAAAGGCCTCGGGGGGCTGCTTTTTGCCCGGCGGACACCAAAACCCGGTTTGACGCCGCAAAAAGGGACTTTTTACAATCAAAAAGTGCCTTCAGCCCAATCAAAATCTGCGCGATCAGCTATATTTTTGATAGCACTCCAGATACCCGAACCAGTCCCGTTTCAGCCTCCGATGCTGGCGCGTTTGCCGGTTTCGGCCGTGGTGGCGTTGACCAGCCAGGCGGGTGACGCCCGAACATCCTCCATCAGTGCGTTGACGCCCCGGGCGCTACCGATGGCCGATGCCAGCATCGTTGGCGCGGGACAGCGCAAAGCGCCAGCTGCGCGGGTGCCCAGAGCGCAGTCACCAAGATATCAGGGGCGACCGGTGCAGCCAGGCATCCGCCTGCACCTGGTCCAGGACGAAGTGCGCGACGTCCTGCCTCGCAATGGTTCCGCCGTGAAAACCGGACAAGTCTGTCAAGGCGCGGATCTTGCGCCGCGCAGGCTTGTCGTTCAGCACGGAAGGGCGCACCAGAACCCAGTCCAGCCCGCTGGCGCGGACGGCAGCCTCCTGCCGGTTCTTGTCGGCGTAGACCTTGCGCAACAGAACGGGATGGATCAGCCGGTCGAACAGGAACCCGCCATGGCCGGCGCTGTCGCCTGCGCCCATGCCAGTGATGCAGACAAGGCGCGAGACTTTCTCCGCTTTCATGGCGCTGACGAGTGCCCGCGTCGCCGAGGAGAGAACAGTCACCTCACGCAACGGGCTGACCGGTGTGCCCAGGGCGCTCACGACGGCATCGCGGCCTCGCAGGGCCTCACGCAGCGCACTTTCGTCGAGGGCATTTCCGATGATGATCTCGGCACCCTCCAGGCCGTTTGCCTTCTGCGGGGAGCGCACGAGCGCGCGAACGTCGAACCCCCGTGCAAGCGCTTCCCTGACGATCAGCCGGCCGGTGGGGCCGGTGGCGCCCAGAACCAGGATCTTCGGGCGAGCCGGCGAGATGCCGGCAGTGTTCAGTGTGTTCATGGTCTGGCCTTTAAAGTTCGCCCTGCGCGAGCAGTTCCCGGGTGCGTTTGAGCGTCGAGACGAGCGCGCTCTTGTAGCCTTGTTCGCCGTCCATCCAGGCTTGCTCGGCCTGCTCTTCCGGACCACCCGGCGTCTTGCCGCGCAGGCCGAGATAACCGTAGAAGCGCAGCTGGAGCTCTCCGGATTCGTCTTCGAACAACTCGTTGACGACCGCGCCTTCGCGCGGGCCGGCGGCCTGGAAGAAGGTCACCTTGCTTTCGGGCTCGAAGGCAATGATCTCGCGCAGGTCGGCTCCGGCGATGGTGGCTTCGCGCACGATGTGCGTCGCGCCTTCCTCGACGACTTCGCAGCGCGTGCAAAGCGCTGGCGGCAGGAAGCGGCGCGCGTCCCGCGCCTTGAGAACCAGGCCGGCCCACGCCTGGGCACGCGTGAGCTTCACTTCGCCTTGCGGATTGACGGGCACTGTAGCGGTTGAATAAATCATGGTGGTATTCCTTTGGTGTGGCTTGCTATACCGCTGGCCTTTATGCCGATGCAGATGCCGATGCGGATGCGGAGATTTCGGTAGCGAACTCGCGGTAGGACCGCAGCGGGCGACCAAGCAGCGTCGTCAGCCGCTTGACATCACCCGATTCGGGAACCATCCCCACCGTGAGGAAGCGCTCGCTCATGAGGCGCATGTCGTACGCCATCCACGGCGGCATGAAATTCAGCAGGTTCTTCTCAAAGCCGGCGGTGTCGTCTCCGCCATAGGTGATCGGGCGGTCCAGCACGGCCGACCAGATGGCGGCGACATCATCGCCTGTCAGCGTGTCGGGGCCGACGAGGTTGATGCGCTCCAGCGGCAGCGGCTTCGAAGCCTGCTCGCGGCGCAGCAGCTCGATGGCCGCGATCTCGCCGATGTCGCGCGTGTCGATCATGGCCAGGCCCTTGCTGCCGATCGGCATGGGATAGACGCCGTAACCGGTGACCACGTCCTTGATGGTGAGGTCGTTGTTCATGAAGTAGGCGGGGCGCAGGATGGTGGCGGAAAAGCCCATCTCTTCGAGCATCCGCTCGACACCGAATTTGCCCGCGAAATGGGGAACGTTCAGGTAGCGGTCGCTGTGGATCACGGAGAGGTAAACAACGCGCTCGACGCCGGCTTCACGCGCCAGATTGAGCGTGACCAGGGCCTGGGTGAACTCGTCGGGCACCACGGCGTTGAGCAGGAACAGGGTGGACACGCCTGTGAACGCGCTCCGCAGTGCAGCCACGTCGAGCAGGTCGCCTGGAACGACTTCGACGCCGGCCGGGAAGTTCGCCTTTGCCGGGTCGCGGACCAGTGCACGCACTTTGGCGCCACGCTGGACGAGCTGCTGGATAACCTGGCGGCCGACGTTGCCAGTTGCGCCAGTAATGAGGATGGTCATGAAATTACTCCGTTGTGTGTTGAAGGAGCCTCAATCTTGATTGATCCACCCAGTATCCGATAGCCGTTATATTTAGACACTTCGTCTCACTGGTGGAACATATGGACTTACTTGCCCTAGCAGACTTCAACCTCGTGGCCCGGTATGGCGGCTTTGGGCGGGCCGCCCGCGAATCCGGGCGGCCCAAGGCGACCCTGTCACGGCGGGTGGCCGACCTGGAGAGCGGCCTCAACCTGCGTCTCTTTGAGCGGGGAGCGAGAACCCTCAAGCTCACCGAGGAGGGACGCGCGCTGTACGAAAAGACCTCTGTCTTGCTGGCCGAACTCGACGAGACGGTCGCCACGATTACCTCCGGCGGTGAGACGCCGCGAGGCACATTGAGGGTGAGTGCGCCCCTGCTCTTCTCGCAAGCCGCCATGGGCAAGCTCGCCGCCCGGTTCGCGCTGAAGCATCGCGAGGTCCGGCTTGAGGTCATCCCCGAAGACCGGGCAGTCGATATGGTGGAAGAGGGCTACGACCTGGTGATCCGCGTCAACCCGGACCCGGACGAAAACCTGGTGGGGCGGATTTTCTTGCGCGACCGCCTGGTTGTGGTGGCCAGCCCTCACCAAAGCCGCCCATCAGGCAAGGCGCCTGTTCCGGTGGTGGTACGGGCAGGCGGGGCAGGAAACCCGAATGAACCCTGGGAAATGACGGGGCCCGGCGGTGAACAACGGTTTGCGGTGGCCCCCATCCTGCGCCTGTCATCGCTGTTCATGGTGCGTGATGCAGTCCGGGCAAATGTCGGGGCGGCGCGTATTCCCCTTTCGCTGATCTCCCACGATCTCGCAGCCGGAACCCTTGTCCATTGGGGTGACGTGAAGGGGCCGGAGATTGCCCTCTGGGCGCTCTATCCATCACGCCGCCTGTTGAGCGCCCGCGTATCCGCTTTCCTGGACTGCCTGAAGGAGGCCTTTCCCAACGGATCACCGGAGGAGTTGGCGGACTACATCGGGAGATGAGGTCTGCACAAACGCCCGACTCTCGAGCCTGACGATCCGGAGCGAGCCGCCATGGATGTGAACGAATGCTCATTTCCGTTGGCCTCAGGCCACTGGTGCGTGGAATATGGCGCCGACCTCTCCTTTAGTTGCCAGGGGCATCCGCGCAATGCGTTGCATCTCGTTAGAGTCGCCTTACTAAAAACAAAGAGGAGTTGTCTGGATGAACGCGCTGCACAGGAAAAAACTTGGCATTGAAGATGGCAATCGGATCGTCCAGAGGGACATCAAGGTGGAAGCCAGTGAAACCCACGTGACGTCGGTGTACTGGTATGACGAAATTGACGGGCAGGGAGATTTTGTGCGCGGCCATGTGCTCAGGGAAACCAACTTCATCCAGAAAGACAGGCAACCCGAACCCGCCAAGGCAGCAGAAGCTCCGCGCAATCGCGGTGAGGATCATCCGGATGATTTGTCGGCCAACTCGCTACGGGCGCACATCCGTGAGCGCATGTGGCTTCACAACGTGCTGCCTCACGGCCGGCGCCGATACGCCATCTAACAGGATCAATACCGGTCGTAGCCCTTTTCAACCGGGCGCGAACAGCTATATTTTTGATAGCATCCGGTGACCCGGCATTGCACCGGGGCGCTGCATCATCACTCGCCCCTGTTGCGCATCCAGTCGGCCGTCTGGAAAAACGACGCATTGAGCCGCGTGCGCAGGCCTTCGTCAACGCCGGTTTCACGCATGGCCTGGTCCATGCACGCCAGCCACTGGTCACGCTCGGCAATGCCAATCGAGCCGCCGCCGGTTTGCTGCGGCATGTGGCGCATGCGCAGGCGCGGATGGCCGAAGCGGTCGGTGTAGTACTGCGGCCCGCCCAGCCAGCCGCATAAAAACCAGAAGAGGCGCTGGCGGGCGTTGTCCAGGGTGCTGCCGTGCGCGGCGCGCAGGGCTGTGTAGCCGGGCTCCAGGTCCATCAGGTCGTAGAAGCGCTCGACCAACGCCTTGACGCGCTCTTCGCCGCCTATCCAGGCGTAGGGGGTTTCGAAGGGGGGGGTTCCTGGGGGCTTTTCTTCTATCTGCATCTTTGGATTATCGAATGTTGGGGTTGGGGCTTGGTTGAGAGGGGCTTTTTGGGTTGTTGGTGATTCGATGGGCGTGGTCATTGCTGCGGGCGGCTGGCCGGGGGTTGCCCGGCATGCAAGTAACTTTCTTTTGCTTCGCCAAAAGAAAGTCACCAAAGAAAAGGCGACCCTGGTTCCTGCGTCCCTTCGCTTCGCTGCGGGCAGCCTGCGGTGCTCGGTCCAGCCGGGGTCAAAAACAACTCGCCTTCGGCTCAAACAAGTTTTTGCCCTGATCCGTCTGGCCCTGCGCTCCTCGGCGCATCCACAAGGGCCAATCGGGAGCGGGGACAAATACAAAAAACCAAATCCAATACCAACCAGGACTCGCCGTGGCGAGTCCTGGTTTCTTCTGGTATTCCGGGTTTTGTCTTCGGTTGTTTGGTATTCCTGCCTCCACCCCCTTCTGTCTGCGCCGAGGAGCGGAGGTTCAGGCGGATCAGGGATCGCGATTGTCTGAGCGAAGCGAGTTCGAGCGAGACCCCGCCTGGACCGAGCACCGCAGGTTGCCCGAAGCGAAGCGTAGGGTCGCAGACAGCAGGGTTGCCTTTTCTTTTGCTTACTTTTCTTTTGGCGAAGCAAAAGAAAAGTGAGTAGCCGCCGGGCTACCCCCGGCCAGCAACCCTCGGCAAAGACCACGCCCATAAAAACCAACCCAGCCTCAGCAAAGAGGGAATTGGAAGAGCCGTTATTGAGCCTTCCGCAAAGTCTCCACCACCGGCGTATTCAAAACCGACCTCAACCCCCACCACCCCGCCGTCAGCGCCAGCAAAGCCCCCGCCAGGCTGCCCATCAAAGGCACCGTCCACGACCCGGTCCAGTTGAAATCAAACACAAAGCGCGCCAAACCCCAGCCCACCGCCAGCGCAACGATGGATGCCAGGAAGCCAGCCAGCAAACCAACTCCGGCCAACTCAGCCCGCTGCACCTGCCGCAGCAAGGACGCACGCGCGCCGACCGCCCGCATGATGGCGAATTCCTTGGCGCGCTCTTCGCGGGTGGCGGTGATGGCGGCGAAGAGCACGACCAGACCTGCGGCCAGGGTAAAGCCGAACAAAAATTCCACTGCGCGTATCACCTGGTCAAGCACGCGCTGCACCTGCGCCAGGGTGCTGCTCATGTCGACATTGGTAATGTTGGGAAATGCCCTGACCAGCGTGTTGTCAAAACTCTGGGCATGCGGCTGGCCAGGCACGGCGGCTGGCGGCTCGGGTGCGCGAAAAGCGCTGATGAAGGACACAGGCACATCGGCTGGGAGCTGCGCCACCGGATACATCACAAAGAAATTGACGCGCATGGAACCCCAGTCAACCTTGCGCAGGCTGGTGATCTTCGCTTCACTGAGCTGGCCGCCGATGTCAAAGCGCAATGAGTCGCCGAGCTTGAGGCCCAGCGTTTTGGCCAGGCCGTCTTCCACGCTCACGGCGTCTTTTTCACCGCCTGTCCAGCGCCCGCCGGTGATCTGGTTGTGGGAAGGCATGTCGGCACTGTTGGAAAGATTGAATTCGCGGTCCACCAGGCGCTTGGCGCGGTCGTCTTCAAAGTCGTCGGGCGTGACGGCCTTGCCGTTGACCGCCACCAGGCGGCCGCGGATCATGGGGTACCAGTCGAACTTCTTCACGCCGCCATCACGCAGCGCTTTCTGGAAAGCCTCGCCCTGCTCCGGCTGCACGTTGATGACAAAGCGGTTGGGCGCATCGGGCGGCGTCGCCTTGCGCCAGCTGCTGATGAGGTCGGTGCGCAGCAGCACCAGCAGCATCAGGGCCAGCAAGCCGACCGCAAGGGCGCTGGTCTGCACCACGGCATACATCGGCCGGGCAGACAGCTGCCGCGTGGCCAGTACCAGCCAGCGCGGGGCGGTGACTTCATTAACGCTGGCGCGCAGCAGCTTGACGGCAGCAAAACTGGCCGCGGCAAACACCAGCACCGCGCCGGCAAAACCGCCGACGGCAATCAGGCCCAGCTTAAGGTCGCTGCTGGCAGCAACCAGCAGGGCCGCAAAGCCGGCCACACCCACGCCCAGCACCGCCATTGACGCGGGTTTGAGGTTGCCGACGTCGCGGCGAATCACGCGCAGCGGCGGCACCTGTGCCAGCTGCAATACCGGCGGCAGGCCAAAGGCCAGCAATAATGTCAGGCCCATGCCCATGCCGAACACGACGGGCCACCAAGTGGCCGCCGGCAACGCGGTTTCAACCAGCCCGGCCAGCAGCAGCACAAAGGCGTAATGCACGGCGAAACCCAGCGCCACGCCAAGCGCGCTGGCCAGCATGCCGGCGACGACAAACTCAAAGGTGTAGGCCAGCGCAATGGTGCGCTGGGGCTGGCCCAGCACGCGCAGCATGGCGCAGTCGTCCAGGTGTTTGGTGGCGAAACCGCGCGCGACGATGGCCACGGCCACCGCGCTCAGCAAGGCCGCCAGCAAGGCCACCAGGTTGAGGAATTTTTCCGCGCGGTCCAGCGTCTGCCGCATCTCGGGGCTGCCCGATTCGAGCGACTCCAGGCGCACGCCGCGAATGCCGGACTCTGCACCAGGTTTCTTGATTTCGTCGGCGGCCCACTTCACATAGGCCTTGACGGCTTTGTCGTCGCCGGCCACGGCAAAGCGGTAGTTGGTGCGGCTGGCGGGCTGGATCAGGTTGGTGGCGGCCACGTCGGCCTGGTTGATCATCACGCGGGGAGAAAAGCTGATGAACCCGGCGCCGCGGTCGGGCTCCTGCACGATGACGCGGGTGACCTTGAAGCTGGCGTCGCCCATCAACAGCGTCTGGCCGAGCTTGAGGCCCAGCGCGTCGAGCAGCGAGGCGTCGGCCCAGGCGGTGCCAGGAGCCGGCACCTCTCGCGTGTCCTCGCCGGGGCCGTCCAGGCTGTCGGCGATTTTCATGCTGCCGCGCAATGGGTAGCCCTCCGGCACTCCCTTGAAAGCCACCAGCTTGCTGGCGCCGCCATCAGCGTCGCTTGCGCGGCCCATGGTGGGAAAGGTGACGGTGGAGATGGCCTTCAGGCCCAACGCCTGTGCCTTGGCAATGAAGGCTTCCGGCGTGATGCCGTCGCTGCGGATCACGGCGTCGCCGCCCAGCAGCTGGCGGGCATCGCGTTGCAGGCCGCCCTTGAGGCGATCGGCAAAAAAACCGACCGCAGTGAGCGCAGCAACCGCCAGGGTCACCGCGACGATCAGGAGGCGCAGCTCGCCGGCGCGCAGGTCACGCAACAGGGTTTTCCAGCCGAGCTTGAAGAAAAGGGTGTTCATGAGGCGACCATAACGCAAAGTCCGCATCCCGGCATCATGGCCGGGTTTTGCAAGGATTTGGCGAAAGGTTACGGAGACGTTCTGAAGCCGGGCCCCGCCACCACCGGGGCTGGAGCTGGGGCCGAAGCCGGAGCGCCCGGCGGGGCATCCAGCCGCTGCTCCAGCGCGCGCAGCACGGGCCCTATGCCGGTTCCCGCCCTGATCTGCGGGTTGGAAAAGCCGTCGTCCTTGCCGGCGTCGATTTCGCGCTGCTTGATCACCGGAACGGCACGGGAAAAAGCCTGCTCAAAAGAATGTGTCTTGCGCAACTGCTCGTCAAACATGGCGCGGCCGAAGAAGGTCAGTTCGGACAGGCGCCCACAACCGTAAGAGGTATGGGTGGCGTCGGCCGCCGTCATGACCAGGGTGGTGTCGCTGGCCAGCGCCTCGATCCAGCCACCTGAATAGCAAGCCGATATCGCGATGACGCGGTGGCGGATACCGGCGTTGTCGAGCGCTTCACGCAGCTCGCCGGGACTGAGTGGCGGTACCTGCAGCGGCCAGTGGGAGGCGGCCAGCTTGAAGTCGCTTGCGCCGTGCGACGTCATGTAGACCACCAGCACGTCGTTGTCACGGTCCATGCGCTGGGCCAGCGCGTCGATGGCGCGCTGCAAATTCAGTGTGGTGGCCCAGGGATGGGTCTGCACGGTGCTGGCATGGTTGACCAGATGCACCACGCGGCCTTCGGCATCGAAGCGCTCGGCAAGCACACGGCTGACCATGGTGCTTTCACGCAGGAATACATCTTCTGCGGCATAAGGGGCAAACACCAGGCCGTAGACGTCGGTGATACCGCGGCGCTGTGGCTCGATGGCGGCCATCGTCTTTTCCATCAGCGTCTGCTGCTCTTCAAAAACCTGCTGGCTCAGCTGCAGGCGGGGCCTGCCGTCTGCCGCGGCGCGTTGTGCAGCATAGTCTTCCTGCCAGGTGCGGGCATCGAATTGCCATGTGGTGAGGCCGGCGCAGGCCAGCAGGGCCAGCGCAAAAACCGCAGCACGTACGGTAAGGCCGGTGAAGCGGACCACCAGCAAAATGGCGGCGCCCAAAGACCAGGCGGTGAACACCGCATAAAAAACCCAGTAAAGCCAGGGTTGCAGGAACACCGGGCCCTTGAGCCAGCCATGCGCGATAGCGCCCATCAGGCCCTGGTACACCAGCGTATTGGGAAGGGAGGCGACCACCCAGAGCACGAAAGCGGCGCCAACACCGACCGGACGCAGTGGCTCGTCGCTGCTTTCAGCGCCTGGCTGCGCAGCTTCCGGGGGAAATGCCCACCACGCCAGGCCAATGAAGAGTCCGGCAGTCCACCACCCTGACAGCCAGGCCTGCACGTCCAGGCGCGCAGGGCCGGCAATCTCAAGCCGGGACAATAGGACTTCAAGGGCAAAAACCAGGGCAGTCATGACCAGCGCCTGCAGCGGCGTGGGCGCATGGCCGGTGACCCGCGGCTTCAGGAAAACACCGGCACGCAAACCCTCAAGAAACCATGTCTTCCAGGGAAGGCGGGTGGCCGGGGCTGCGGAGGCTGCCTCCCCGGGGGTCACGAGCGCAACCGCAGCTTCGGGAACATCGGGCGACTCAGGCTGCTCGTCGCTGTCAATGCCGGTGATGTCGGTCATGGCGCTGCCATAGATGAAGGCGAAGGTGAAAGCGAGGAAGATGGCGGCGGTCTGGTGCCAGCCAGTTCAGGTTGCAGCTGGAGCCGCTGTGGGTTGGCATAGCAGACAAAGCGCTTGTTGGTGGCGCGGCCAATCGCGCACAGGCCCACCGTCTGCGCGACCTGATGCCCCATTTGCGTAATGCCGCTGCGTGAAACCACAATGGGTACACCCATCTGCGCGGACTTGATGACCATTTCGCTGGTGAGACGGCCTGTGGTGTAGAAGACCAGGCCTTCCCAGCCGGGATCCGTCAATGAAGCGCCGACTGCGCCCTTCCCCTCTTCACCAGCCGGGGCCGCGGAACCGGCTTCTCCGGCCCGCAGGCGCAGCGCCCCCTCGGGGGGCAGCGCAGTACGCGAAGCGACAAGCGTGGGGGCTCTATTAATTGCCATCCAACCCGCTATGGTGTCTATCGCGTTGTGGCGGCCAACGTCTTCAACAAATAAAAGCATTTCAGGGTCGCCCGCCGTCATCGCAAACAATGCACACGCATGCACCGAGCCGGCAGACTTGTACGTCGTTTCCTTGAGCCGTATGGTGTTGACGAGGGAATACAGCTGGGCCTGGGTGATGTACGCATCTGCGGGCAGCACGATGCCATCGACCTCGTCCATCAGGCCGCCGAACACACTGCCCTGCCCACAACCCGTGGTGACCACGCGGCGCGATGTTTTCTCCTCAATGTCTTCAATACCGCGGTGTGTCTTGACAGCGGCTGCGCCCACATCCCAGTCGACGGTGATGGATTCGATATCGGCGACGTCCTTGACGAGCCGCTGGTTGCGCAGGTAGCCGAGTACCAGCAACTCGGGATGGGCACCCAGGGTCATGAGCGTGACGAGCTCGCGCTTGTCGACATACACAGTGAGTGCGCGCTCGGCGGGGATGGCGACTTTTTGCGCTTCACCGTATTCGTTGACGGCGTCGACCTCGCACGTCAGGGGCGCCTGGGCCATGGTGAGGCGCGGGAGACGGGGAAGGGTCGGTGTCGAGGCGGTCATGAGGGAAGACTACAACAAAAAAGCCGGCCCCTTGCGGAGTCGGCTTTTGGGAAAGCGAATACGTCCGGGAGTGGGTCAGGACTTCTTGGCGGGATTAACGACCGCATCGGGCTGTTTGGTGCTGGGCGGGCTGGTGGCCGTGCCTGCGGGTGAATGTGCGCCGGCCGCTTCGATCGGCTTGGCTTCAGGCGGGGTGTAGACGAAAGCGCCGGGATCGGCACAAGCGGGCGCTGCAGCAGGCGGCTTCGTCTCTTTGCCGGCGGCCTTGGCCGTTTTGTAATAGCTGGCGGCGACCTTGTCCTGCGACTTGCACAACTGGTAAGCATCGACCTTGCCGCTCCAGGCGGTCTTGGCGGCGGCTTCAGCGGCCTTGGCCTTGGCTTCGTCGCTCAGGGCGGGCAGCTTGGCCAGCGACGCGGCCGATGCGGCGGCCAGCAAGCTCATGATCAGAATTTTTTTCATGGGATTCCTCACTACAACTCTTGTGGCTTATGCCTGCACCGTCTGGCCGGGCGGGTCAACAGGTTTGCTGCGCTGGGCCGGGATGTTGCCGGCCTTGACTTCGTCGTACCAGTATTCGTGGTGCTCACGAGCCCAGGTCTCGTCGACATAGCCGGTCCGCATCGCCTTGTAGGCGCCCTGCATGCCGATGGTGCCGAGGTAAATGTGGCCAAGGAACAAACACATCATGAGCACGGTGGCCACGGCGTGCACCATGTGTGCGACCTGCATCGTCGAGCGCTCATAGATCAGGCCGGGTAGCAGCTTGTCGAGCACAAAGCCCGAAGAAACCACCACGATGCCCAGGAAGAACACACCGCCCCAGAAGATGAGTTTTTCGCCGGCGTTGAAACGGTTCGAAGGCGGTTCTTCGCCGCCAGTGATCAGGCCACCGCCTTTGGCCAGCCAGTGCAGATCGCCCTTTTGCGGCCAGTTGTCGCGCAGGAAGGTCAGGAACACGATCACCAGCGACACCGCGAACAGCGGGCCGGCAAAGTTGTGCATGGTCTTGAGAGTCCAGGTCAGCCAACCGAAGAGCGCTCCACCAATGACGGGCAGCAGGAAGAATTTGCCGAATGCCATGACCAAGCCTGAGACGGCCAGGATGCAGAACGCAATCGCGTTGGACCAATGCGCGGCACGCTCGAAAGGCGTGAATCGTTCGATCTTGCGGCCGGTGTCGACGCCGTGGGTTTTGATCGAACCCTTGCTGAAGTAAAAAATCGCGATGGCCAGCAACACGATCAGAAACAGTGAGCCGCCGTAGGGAATGATCCAGTTGTTACGCACCTGTCGCCAGGCTTCGCCGGCGTTGGTCAGGCGCGAGCCGGGGTACTGCACAAAGGGCTGGATCAGGTTGCCGGCCTCGGGCGCTTCGCTCTTGGGCAGGCTGCTGTAGCCGGTGACGCCCTCGCCCACCTGGCGCCACATGGGCGCGTTGTTGCCCGGTTGCACCTTGGCGCGTTCGCCATTGGTCTGCTTGGCGTAGTTGGGGTCAGCGCTGGCCTCGGGCTTGACCTCAAAGATGTTCTGGCCCTGGATGCCACCGGTGGCGGCGGGAGCGGTGGCCGGCGCGGCGGTGGCCGGCTGGGCCGCAGGCGCTTGCGCACAGGCAAGTCCCGCCAGGCTGGCCGCTATGAAAAATATAGCTGTTCGCGCACGATACATAAGGCCTCCGGTCACTTTTTCGAGCTACCGATCTTGTTGTACTCGTTCTGGCTGTTCTGCGCGCGGGCCTTGAGGCCTTGCTCCCAGCTGGTCTTGTCGCCGGCCTTCCAGCCCGGCGCCGCAAACTGGTTCTGCACGCCCTGATAGGCGGCGCCGTCGCTTTTCACGCCGCTGCCCAGGGTTTGCGGCTTTTCACCGCAGGCCGACAAGGCAGTCACGGTGAGGGTCAAGACAAGAACACGCATCATGATTTGGCTCCTGCGGGCGGCTGGCCGGCCTGTTTGGATCCGTAGGCCGTGCCCCAGCCCCAGACTTCGGCGCCCTTGCCGCGTTGCACCACACGGTTGCGGAAGATGTCGGCGACCACATCACCGTCGCCGGCGAGCAGGGCCTTGGTCGAACACATTTCGGCGCAGGCCGGCAGCTTGCCTTCGGCCAGGCGGTTACGGCCGTACTTTTCAAACTCGGCCTGGCTGCCGTTGACTTCAGGGCCGCCGGCGCAGAAGGTGCATTTGTCCATCTTGCCGCGCACGCCAAAGGTGCCGGCAGCCGGGAACTGCGGCGCGCCGAAGGGGCAAGCGTATGAGCAGTAGCCGCAGCCGATGCAGACGTCCTTGTCATGCAACACCACGCCTTCTTCGGTGCGGTAGAAGCAGTTGACGGGGCAGACGGCCATGCAGGGTGCGTCGCTGCAATGCATGCAGGCCACCGAGATCGATTTTTCGCCTGGCACACCGTCGTTGAGCGTGACCACGCGTCGGCGGTTGACACCCCACGGGACTTCGTTTTCGTTTTTGCAGGCGGTGACGCAGCCATTGCATTCGATGCAGCGCTCAGCGTCACAGACAAATTTCATGCGTGCCATGGTTAAGCCCTTTCGACGTTACAGATCGTCGTTTTTGTTTCTTGCATCATCGTCACGCTGTCGTAGCCGTACGTTGTCGCGGTGTTGACGGCCTCGCCGCGCACAACAGGCGCCGCGCCGTTGGGGTAGTAGGCCAGCATGTCGGCGCCCTGCCAGCGTCCCGAGAAGTGGAAGGGCATCCACACCGTGTCGGGGCCGACGCGCTCAGTCAACATCGCTTGCACATTGAGGCGTGCGCCGGTCGGGCTGTTCAGCCAGACACGTTCACCGTTGCGGATGCCGCGGTCAGAGGCCGTCTTCGGATTGATTTCGACGAAGGCTTCCTGCTGCAACTCGGCCAGCCACGGGTTGGAACGGGTTTCTTCACCGCCACCTTCGTATTCGACCAGCCGGCCTGAGGTCAGGATGAGCGGGTACTTTTCGCCGACCTTGTCCGCGATGTTCTTCTGCTGAATCGTCTTGTAGAGGGTGGGCAGGCGCCAGAACGCTTTCTTGTCGTCATGCGTGGGGTACTTGGCCATCAGGTCGGCCCGCGTGCCGTAGAGCGGCTCGCGGTGCTGCGGTATGGCATCAGGGAAGTTCCACACCACGGCACGCGCCTTGGCATTGCCGAACACGTGGCAGCCGTGGACCTTCATGGTGACGCGGATGATGCCGCCTGATGAATCGGTCTTCCAGTTCTTGCCTTCGGCCGCGGTTTTTTCGGCGTCGGTCAGGTCGGCCCACCACCCCAGCTTCTTGAGCAGCAGGTGGTCGAACTCGGGATAGCCCGTCGTGATGTCGGCGCCCTTCGAATAGGAGCCGTCTTCGGCCAGCAGGTTGACGCCGTCTTTTTCAACGCCGAAGTTCGCCCGGAAATTACCACCACCGTCCATGACATGTTTGGAGGTGTCGTACAGATTGGGTGAGCCGGGGTGTTTGAGGTCCGGATTGCCCCAGCAAGGCCAGGGCAGACCGAAGTAGTCACCGGTTGTGTCGTAGCCGGTGGCCTTGTCCTTGCCGCCTTTGGACTTGAGGGTCTTGACGTCGAACAGGTGCATGTTGCGCATGTGGGCCTGCAAGCGCTCAGGGCTCTGGCCGGTGTAGCCGATGGTCCACACACATTTGTTGATCTCACGCAGGATGTCGTCCGGCACGGGCTCGTCCATGCCCTTGACCTTTTGCATCTTGTAGTTCTTCGACAGCTCCTTGGCGAAGCCGAGTTTTTCGGCGAACTGGTGCATGATCATGTGGTCGGTGCGGCTCTCCCAGAGCGGCTCGATCACTTTTTCGCGCCACTGGAGGGACCGGTTGGAAGCCGTCACCGAGCCGCTGGTTTCAAATTGCGTGGCGGCAGGCAAGAGGTAAACCGCGCGCTTGGGGTTCAGGTCTTCCGCCTTGCCGGGCATCGCTGCCATTGCGGCGGTGGCCGATGGATACGGGTCCACCACCACCAGCAAATCCAGCATGTCCATCGCCCGCTTCATCTCGAGGCCGCGCGTTTGCGAGTTAGGCGCATGGCCCCAGAAGAAGACGCCGCGCAGGTTTGAGTCCTGGTCGATGAGTTCGTTTTTCTCCATCACGCCGTCGATCCAGCGCGAGACGGTGATGCCGGGCTTGCCCATCATCGCGGCCGATGCGTAGCGGCCCTTGATCCAGTCGAAGTCCACACCCCAGGTCTTGGCAAAGTGCTTCCACGAGCCTTCTGCCAGGCCGTAGTAGCCGGGCAGTGAATCGGGGTTGGGGCCGACGTCGGTCGCGCCCTGCACGTTGTCGTGGCCGCGGAAAATGTTGGCGCCGCCGCCGGACACACCGATGTTGCCCAGCGCCAGTTGCAGGATGCAAGAGGCGCGCACGACCGCATTGCCGGTGGTGTGCTGCGTCTGGCCCATGCACCAGACGATGGTGCTGGGACGGTTCTGGCTCATCATGGTGGCCACCTTGAGCGTGGTGGCCTCGTCAACACCGCAGGCCTCCAGCACCTTGTCCGGCGTCCACTTGGCCATCACGTCGGCCTTGACCTTGTCCATGCCGTAGACACGGTCGTTGATGTACTTCTTGTCTTCCCAGCCGTTCTTGAAGATGTGATACAGCACACCGAAAAGAAAGGGGATGTCGGAGCCGGAGCGGATGCGGACGTACTCGTCGGCCTTGGCGGCTGTGCGGGTAAAGCGCGGGTCGACCACGATCATCTTGCAGCCCGCCTCCTTGGAGTGCAGCATGTGCAGCAGGCTGACCGGGTGAGCTTCGGCGGCGTTGGAGCCGATGTACAACGCGCACTTGCTGTTTTGCATGTCGTTGTACGAATTGGTCATGGCGCCGTAGCCCCATGTGTTGGCAACGCCGGCCACCGTGGTCGAGTGGCAGATGCGGGCCTGGTGGTCACAGTTGTTGCTGCCCCAGAAGCTCACGAACTTGCGCATCAGGTAGGCCTGCTCGTTGTTGTGCTTCGAAGACCCCACCCAGTACACCGAGTCCGGCCCGCTCTCCTTGCGCAACTCCAGCAGCTTCGCGCTGATTTCATTGAGTGCGGTGTCCCAGCTGATGCGCTCGTACTTGCCGTTGACCAGCTTCATCGGGTAGCGCAGGCGGTATTCGCCGTGGCCGTGTTCGCGCAGTGCGGCGCCCTTTGCGCAGTGGGCGCCTAGATTGATCGGCGAGTCGAACACCGGTTCCTGGCGGACCCAGACGCCGTTCTCCACTACGGCGTCGACCGCACAGCCGACAGAGCAATGGCTGCAAACGGTGCGCTTGACCTCAATTTTCCCGGTGCCGTCGCCGGCGCCAGGTGTGGCCGCCTTGGCCTTTTTGACCAGGGTTAATTGCGTAGCTGCCAGCCCAACGCCGACACCCAGGCCGGAGCGGCGCAGGAATGCGCGGCGGTCCATGGTGGGCAGCGCGTTGGACAGGCCCCGCGACAGGCTTTGCACAAAGCGCGCGGAACCCGCGCGGTGCACGGGATGGACATCAGAAGATTTTTTCGTGAGCAGCATGAAGCTCTCCGTAGAAGGTGAAATCGGGGGCCGGTCGAGCGGAACTGGAAGCCAGGGCTATCTAGATGCGGGTGGTCTTGTAATAGCGTTTGACGTGTTCCGAGAGGCTGTAGCCGCCACCTTTTTCAGGGGCCGGCTTGGGCTCTGGAAGCTCGGCCTGCTGGAGTGCCGGTGCGCCCGGCAAGGCCACGATGGCTGCGGCTGCCGCGCCGGTGGCGGCTGCGCCGAAAAAGAATCCCCTGCGTGAGGGTTTTGGCTGGCTGTCCTGCATGGTGATCTCCAGGGAAGGCTTGCTGGCTATGTAACCGTTTGCATAGTACTGTAAGGCAGAGTGCTGCGCACCACAATGGTTAGCGCCGCTCAACGTCCAAGTCTAGGGAAAACGATAAGCGATCTTATTGTCAGACTCGGCGGATCTGGCCGGCTGGCCATTCAAAAGCTGTCTCATTTTGAGAAAAAAAAGTTCATGCACTCCCTCAGGCCAGCATGTCGAAGCCCTGCGCCTCAACGCTGATGAAGATCTGGGTAAAGGCCGCGAGCGCGGCATAAAAACGCGCCCTGGGATGCGCCGTGATGGCATCGCACATCAGCGGCACCCAAGGCTGAACATGGCGCGCGAAAAATTCGCGCTGCCGTGTGAGATTGGCCACCTCCACGTCGTCACCGGCAATCAGGTAGCGCATGACTTCGCACAGGTAGGCCACGTGGTCTTCGGTTTCAGGCATGGCCTCGTCACGTGCCAGGCCTAACGCTGCGATGTCGGTGCGCAAGGCCGCCAAAGGCTTCTCATTGAGGAAACCGCTGAGGTAGTGCGAACCAAAGAGGTACACCTCAGGCTTGCCAACGCCGCCGAACAGGGCGTCATGCTCCCGCGTGACATCTGCAAGGCTCTGCACGCGGGCGGCTGCCACGAGTTCGCTCCACGAACTTTCAAGCAAGCCCCCAGCGGCGGGTGCCTCGGTCACGGCAATGCGGAGGTTTTCATGCAGCTCCGCGGAGGGCGCGGCGTAGTAAAGGGCGGCCAGCACGCCATAGACTTCGGCTCGCGCGGTTTCTTCGTCCAGGGTGGACGCGGTGAGTTGGGCTTGCGTCATGGTGGCGTCTGATTGTTTGTGCTCACCGGATGTCGGTGATTTTCAATTCGTTATCGGCGGAATAAATATCGATGACGCGGCAGTCACTGCACATCTTGAGCCGGTCGGCGGCCGCACCCTGGAACATCGCGTGCCCCGCGAGCTTGCCTAGCATGGACTCGATGGCCTTGAGTGTGCCGAAGGGTTTGCTGCAGCGTATGCATTGGTAGGGCTGGCTCTCGTTAAGCACACGCGCCTCTTTGCGCAGCGGTGTAAGCAGCAGGCGCGGCTGCAGCGTGATGGCATCCTCGGGACAAGTGGTGGCGCACAGGCCGCACTGAACGCAGTTTTTTTCGATGAACTTGAGCTGGGGGCGGTCCGGGTTGTCTTGCAGCGCGCTGGCCGGGCAGGCGCTCACGCAGCTCAGGCACAGCGTGCAGGTGTCGGCGTTGACGGTCAGGCTGCCGAAGGGCGAGCCCTTGGCGGGCAGCGCAATCGCTTCGGGCAGGGCGGCGGGCGCCTGGCTCATGAGGTGGTCCAGCGCCATGTCGAGCGTGCTGCGTTTTTCTTGCGCCACCGCAAAGCGCGCCGCAGTGGAGGGCACTGTGGGACGGCCGCGCGCCAGCGACTGCAAACTGGCGTCCAGCCCGGCGATGGCATCAGCGCCCTCCCCGGCTTGCACCAAATGAAGGTGCACGCCGGCATAGCCCAGGCCATTGAGCAGGGTTTGCGCGACGCGCATTTGATCCGCCAGGCCTTCAAGGTAAGCAGGCGCCTCTTCGCGCGTCACCAGCACGGCGACCTGGGACGCACCAAAGGCAATGGCGCTGAGCCACAAATCCAGGCCCACGCTGGCCGTGTGCCACAACGCCTGCGGGATCACATTGGCCGGAACGCCTCGCACGGATTTTTGCAGCCGCGCGGCGCGGCCCAGGGCCTCGACGGCTTGCTGGCCGCTGTCCTGGCTGTGAAACAGCAGCACCGGCTGCGTGCCGCCGGCTTTGGCATACGCCGACAGCAGGGTCTTGATGCGAACGCCCTGCTCGCTGGCACGCGGGTAGGCGTAGGTGAGAGCGCCCGTGGGGCACACCGTGGTGCACGCACCGCAACCCACACACAGGTTGGGGTTGACGACGATCTGCTGGCGGCTTTTCTCGCTGCTGATGGCGCCGGCGGAGCAAATGTCGATACAGGCATTGCAGCCCACGGTTTCATTGCGGCTGTGGGCGCAGAGCTTTTGCTTGTAGGCGAAGAATTTGGGTTTTTCAAACTCGCCAACCATGTCGCGCAGCTTGACAACCGTGGCCAGCAGACCGGGTGAGGTCAGGCCGGCGGACGCATTCAGGGCAAAGTAGCCTTGCGGTGGCGCATGCAGCGCGACCAGCGGTTTGGCGCCGAGGTCGAGCACCAGGTCAAACGCTTCCGTGAGCGTTTGCGGCGCGCGGTTGAAATCAATGGCACCGGCCACCTTGCATACGGCTACGCAATCACGGTGGGATGTGCACTTGTTTGCATCGACCTGGTAGCTCAGGTCGATGGCGCCTTCAGGGCACACGGCGACGCAGGCATTGCATCGTGTGCATAAGTCCAGGTCGATAGCGTTGGTCTTGTCCCAGCTCGCCTCAAACGCACCCAGCCAGCCTTTGAGCGCGAGCCGCTCGCCACTGATCACAGGATATTTGCGCTCTTGCGAAGGAAACCCGGCCTGCGCCTGGGACGAAACGCCCTGGGCGAAGATGGTCACGTCCAGCGTATCGGCCACAAGGGCCGCCACCTGCTCGGCCTGGTCGATCGTGCCCACGATGAGCAGGCGCCCGGCGCTTTTGTAGGTGACGGTGGACACCGGTTCGGCGTCCGGCAGGTGGGCCGCGGCCAGCAGGGCGGCGATTTTGGGTGTGGCGCTGGCAGCGTCCTTGCTCCAGCCGCCGGTCTCGCGGATATTGACGAACTTCACCACGGAGGTGACGCCCTGGGTCTGCTCACCGACTTCGGCAAACAGCCGCTTTTCCTGGGTGCAGGCCACGACGACATCGTCGCCGGACTGCGCGGCCTTCTGGAAGGCGCCTACCTCGCGGCGGCACAGCGCCGAATGCAGCGTCAGGGTTTCATTGAGTGCCGCGCCCAGCGCCTGGGGCTGGAGCGGCATGGTCTGGTTGCAGTCGCAAATCAGTGTGGGCATGGTCTTCTTGGCTGGCACCGGCCGGGTCGGGCTGGGATTGGCTGGTTGATAAAGCGCCTGGCGCTTGCGACGGGGCTATGTCTGGATTTTCATAGGACTGTGCCACGGTTTCGCCCGTGGGGTTATTGGCGCTTTCCCGTGGCAGGCCGGCCGGGTCCTCTTGCGGGCCGGCAGCCTGCCCCTGGCCTTCGCCTTTTGCTTCACCCTGCTTGTCCTTGTCTTTTTCTTTCTCTTTGTCCTCTTCGTCATCAAAGAGATTGAGAAACTTCGCACTGGTCATCTGCCGCAGCATGGCCTCGGGGATGGGGTCGGATCTGGAATAGTCGTCGATGTAGATATCGAGCCCGTCCATCACATTGAAGTGCGGGTCGGCAAAGAGCTGCTTCATCGCCGCATTTCGCACGTCGGGCGTCACGTCGCCGGCCATAAAAGGCTTGAAGTCGGAATCCTTGGTGAGCAGCCTGGCGTCGGCCAGCGTGAGCGCCTTCTTTTCCGGTGGATTTCCCGGTGATTTTTGCGCCGGCTGCTGGAGCGTCTGGACTTGCAGGGCGGGCGTGGGCGCGTCCGTTACCGGCGGTGCGGCCACAACCGGTTCTTCCAGTGGTTTGCCCTGCACGGCGTTGACCTTGCGGCGGGACCACCGCCCCAGAAAACCTGTGGGCTCGTCAGCCATGCTGGCCTCCGCCGGTTTTCTTTTCCGTACTGACCCGCGCCGGATTGCCGAAGCGGTCCGTCAAGGTCTTGAAGCTTTGCGGGCGTTGCCGGCGCTTGGCTTCGATGACGTAGTGCTGGTCTACAAACTGCTGCAGCCACTGCACAACTTGCGGCGGCGCGGGCACCTGCTCGACCGTTTCCTGCGCGTCAAGCCACCGCCCGGCATCGTGGTAACTCAGGGTGACGGTCTGCGGAATCGCGATAGGTTCATCGGCCAGCAGGGCTTGTTCTTCCATGCGCCAGACCACCCAGAAGCAGGGCTGCCCGGTGCTGGCATTGAGGTAATAGCCCTCGGCATCATCGGTAAACAGCTCGACCTTGAAGCCGGGGTGAAGCCAGCGCTCTTCGCGCTCGTCCTTCAGCAAGAGCCGCGGCGCGGCGCCAAAGGCGTATTCGTGGGGGACGATGTCGGCCAGTTCCCAGCGCCAGGGCTGCCAGCGGTTATCGATGCGCTCGCGGCGCATGACAACGGCCACCGCCGTGCACGGCCGGTGCAGCGTGGTGTCTGTTTCGGGGGACTGCAGCAGGAAATCCGACATGCCCGCAGTGTACGGCGGGCAAATAAGACGCTTGTAATAACCCTTTAGACCAACAGGGACCGATGTTCGAGCGCGGCGCGGCGCACCACGTCGCTGATCCCGTCGCCACCGTTGCCTTCTATCAACTCCAGCAGCGCCTTGCGCATGCGCGGGTCCCAAAACTTCTTGAGGTGCATGGCCAGCTCCTGCAGGGCTTCCGTGCGGTCGGGCATGGTTTCAAAGAATGCGCCGATCTGGTTGACCATGCGGATCAGGTTGTCGTTGTTCACAGGATGTACTCCAGGTTGACACGCTCCTTGTGGCTGTACACGGAAAGGTCTTCACCGCGCACAAAACCCAGAAGCGCCACGCCGGCGGTTTGCGCCACATCAATCGCCAGGCCGGTCACCCCCGACACGGCGGCCAGCAACGTCACGCCGGCCATCGCGGTTTTGTGCACCATCTCGTAACTGGCGCGGCTGGTGACGACGATAAAACCTTCATTGGCCTTGACCCGGCCGCGCTGCAAGGCGCCTATCAATTTGTCCAGCGCGTTGTGCCGGCCGACGTCTTCACGCAAGACGACGATGTCGCCGTCCGCATTGCACCAGGCGGCCGCGTGCGTGGCGCCGGTCGCGCTGAGCAGCAACTGCTGCTCGCGCAGGTTAACCAAAGCGCGGGTGATGGCGCCCGCTTCAAACTCCCCGCCGCCTTGCAGCCGCGGCGGCAGGCGCACCGCATGCGCCAGGCTTTCGGTGCCGCACAGGCCGCAGCCGGTACGGCCGGTCATGCTGCGGCGGCGGTCTTTCAGGCGCGCAAAGCACGATGCCGCGATGGTCAGGTGCAACGTCTCCCCTTGTTCACTGCTGGTCTGTTCAATGTCGTGAATCTGCGTGTAATCGTCCACGATGCCTTCGGTCACAGAAAAGCCGAAAGCAAAGTCTTCCAGGTCGGAGGGGCTGGCCAGCATCACGGCATGCGAGATGCCGTTGTATTCCAGCGCCACAGGCACCTCTTCGGCCACCCAGTCGGATCGGTCGAACGCGCGATGCGCCCGCACCCCTGTCACAGGGGCTTCGCGGCAACCTTCAACCACCTGCATGAGCTGCCTCCGCTGCAGAGCTGCCTGCCGGCTGTGACGCCGCATCCAGCAGCTGCAGTTGCTGCTGGTTGAAGCGTGAGTAGGATTTTTGCCATTCCGACGGCTGCGCCACCGGCATAACCTGCACCGCAGTGACCTTGTATTCCGGGCAGTTGGTGGCCCAGTCGGAGCTGTCGGTCGTGATGACGTTGGCGCCCGATTCGGGGAAGTGGAAGGTGGTGTAGACCACGCCGGGCTGCATGCGCTCGGTCACCACCGCGCGCAGCACGGTTTGCCCGGCGCGGCTTTCAATGCCCACCCAGTCGTCGGCCTTGATGCCGCGGTCTTCGGCGTCGTGCGGATGGATCTCCAGCCGGTCTTCACTGTGCCACTGGTTGTTGTCGGTGCGGCGTGTCTGGGCGCCGACGTTGTACTGCGACAGGATGCGGCCGGTGGTGAGCAGCAGCGGGAATTTGCGCGTGACCTTCTCGTCAGTCGCTACGTATTGGGTGATGATGAAACGGCCCTTGCCGCGCACAAAACCATCCTTGTGCATGAACTCGGTGCCGAGCTCGGCCGTGTCTTCGTTGCACGGCCACTGCACGCTGCCGTGCTTTTCAATCTTGGCGAAGGTCACGCCCCGGAAGGTCGGCGTGAGCGATGCGATCTCGGCCATGATGTCGCGCGGATGCACATAGCTCATGGGGTAACCCAGCGCATTGGACAGCTTGACGGTGACTTCCCAGTCGGCCAGGCCCGCCTTGGGCGGCATGACCTTGCGCACGCGCGAAATGCGGCGCTCGGCATTGGTGAAGGTGCCGTCTTTTTCAAGGAAGGAAGAGCCCGGCAGGAACACGTGCGCGTACTTGGCGGTTTCGTTCAGGAAGATGTCCTGCACCACGATGCACTCCATCGACGTCAAGGCCTTGGCCACGTGCTGGGTGTCGGGGTCGGACTGCACGATGTCTTCGCCCTGGCAATACAGGCCCAGGAAGCTGCCGGCCACGGCGGCGTCGAACATGTTCGGGATGCGCAGGCCGGGCTCTTCATTCAGTGTCACGCCCCAGGCCGTTTCGAATTCGGCGCGCACCGTGCTGTCGGACACGTGGCGGTAGCCCGGCAGCTCGTGCGGGAAGGAGCCCATGTCGCAGGCGCCCTGTACATTGTTCTGGCCGCGCAGCGGGTTTACGCCCACGCCTTCGCGGCCCACATTGCCGGTGGCCATCGCCAGGTTGGCAATGCCCATGACCATGGTCGATCCCTGCGCATGCTCTGTGACGCCCAGGCCGTAGTAAATGGCGGCATTGCCGCCTGTGGCATAGAGGCGTGCAGCTGCGCGAACGTCTGCTGCCGGCACACCGGTAACGGCTTCCATGGCTTCAGGTGAATTGTCGGGACGGGCCACAAATTCGCGCCATTCGCGGAAGGATTTTTCGTCGCAACGCTCTGCGATGTAGTCGCCGGCCAGCAGGCCCTCCGTCACCACCACGTGGGCCAGCGACGAGATCATGGCCACGTTGGTGCCGGGCCGCAGCTGCAAGTGGAATTCAGCCTCCACGTGCGGTGAGCGCACGATGTCGATCTGGCGCGGGTCGACCACGATGAGGCGGGCCCCTTCACGCAGCCGCTTTTTCATGCGCGAGGCAAACACCGGATGGCCGTCAGTCGGGTTGGCGCCGATGATCAGGATGACATCGGCTTTCTCGACCGACTTGAAGGTCTGCGTACCTGCCGAGGTGCCGTAGGTCTGGCTCAGGCCGTAGCCCGTGGGCGAGTGGCAGACGCGGGCGCACGTGTCGACGTTGTTGTTGCCGAAAGCGGCACGCACCAGTTTTTGCACCAGGTAGGTTTCTTCGTTGGTGCAGCGCGACGAGGTGATGCCGCCGATGGAATCCTTGCCGTGCCTGGCCTGGATGCGGCGGAACTCGCTGGCGGCGTAATTGATGGCTTCGTCCCAGCTCACTTCCTGCCAAGGGTCGCTGATGTTCTTGCGGATCATGGGCTTGGTGATGCGGTCCTTGTGGGTCGCGTAGCCCCAGGCAAAGCGGCCCTTCACGCAGGCATGGCCTTCGTTGGCCTTGCCGTCTTTCCACGGCACCATGCGCACCACTTCATTGCCCTTCATCTCGGCCTTGAAGGCGCAGCCCACACCGCAGTAAGCGCAGGTGGTGATCTTGTTGTGCTCGGGCTGGCCCAGCATGATCACGGTTTTTTCCTGCAAGGTGGCGGTGGGGCAGGCTTCGACGCAGGCGCCGCAGCTCACGCATTCGGATTCCATGAAGGGCTGGTCTTGCCCCGGCGACACGCGCGACTCAAAGCCTCTTCCTTGAATAGTCAGCGCAAACGTGCCCTGGGTTTCTTCGCACGCGCGCACGCAGCGGTTGCACACAATACATTTGGAGGCGTCGTAGCTGAAATAGGGGTTGGAGTTGTCGATTGCCGGCTTGCTCTCGTTGCGGAAATGGTTGGCGCCCTCCATGCCGTAGCGCACTTCGCGCAGTCCGGTCACGCCGGCCATGTCCTGCAGCTCACAGTTGCCGTTGGCCGAACAGGTCAGGCAGTCCAGCGGGTGGTCGGAGATGTAGAGCTCCATCACGCCCTTGCGCAGCTCCTGCAGGCGGGGCGATTGCGTGCGCACTTTCATGCCGGCTTCTGCCGGTGTGGTGCAGGAGGCCGGGAAGCCCTTGCGGCCGTCGATTTCCACCATGCACAGGCGGCAGGAGCCGAAGGGCTCCAGGCTGTCGGTGGCGCACAGCTTGGGCACCTGGATGCCTGCATCGACCGCCGCGCGCATGAGCGAAGTGCCTGCGGGAACCGTGACGCTTTCGCCGTCGATCTCCAGCGTGACTTCCTGGGTGGACTCGCGTTTGGGGGTACCGTAGTCGGTTTCTTTGAGGTGTTCGAGCATGAAGTCTCCTGTCCGTCTTGTCTTGTTGGGGGTACTGCCGGTGTCAGCGGATCACGCGGCTTTGCGGTCCGGCACGGTCATGCCGAAGTCCTGCGGGTAGTGGTCGAGTGCCGAGAGCACCGGAAAAGGCGTCATGCCGCCCATGGCGCAGAGCGAGCCGTGGACCATGGTGTCGCACAGGTCGCGCAGCAGCTTGATCTGCTGCGGGCGTTGCTCGCCCGGGCCGTTGGCGATGCGGTCAATCACTTCCACACCGCGTGTGGAGCCGATGCGGCATGGCGTGCATTTGCCGCAAGACTCGATCGCACAAAACTCCATGGCGTAACGCGCGAGGCTGGCCATGTCGGCCGTGTCGTCATGCACCACGATGCCGCCGTGGCCCACCACCGCGCCCACGGCCGCGTAGGCCTCGTAGTCGAGCGGTGTATCCCACTGCGATTCAGGCACATAGGCCCCCAGCGGGCCTCCCACCTGCACGGCCTTGATGGGCCGGCCCGAGGCCGACCCGCCACCGTAGTCGTACATCAGCTCGCGCAGGGTCACGCCAAAGGCTTTTTCCACCAACCCGCCGAACTTGATGTTGCCGGCCAGCTGGATGGGCAAGGTGCCCCTGGAGCGGCCCACGCCGTAGTCTTTGTAAAAGGTTGCGCCGCGCGACAGGATGATGGGCACCGAAGCAAAGGTGATGACGTTGTTGATCACGCTCGGTTTGCCGAACAGGCCCTGGATGGCGGGGATGGGTGGCTTGGCACGCACGATGCCGCGTTTTCCTTCGAGGCTCTCGAGCATGGCGGTCTCTTCGCCGCACACATAGGCACCCGCGGCCTTGCGCACATGCAAATGAAAGCTGTGGCCCGAGCCAAGGATGTTGTCGCCCAAAAAACCACCTGCCTCGGCCACGGCGATGGCCTCGCGCATGGTCGCCACGGCGTGAGGGTATTCAGAGCGTATGTAAACATAGCCCTGCGTGGCACCGGTAGCCACCGCGGCAATCGTCATGCCTTCGATCAACATGAAGGGGTCGCCCTCCATGGTCATGCGGTCGGAATACGTGCCTGAGTCGCCCTCATCCGCATTGCAGACCACATACTTTTGCGTGGCTTTCAGGCCCGCTACGGTTTTCCATTTGATGCCCGCTGGAAACGCTGCGCCGCCGCGGCCGCGCAGGCCGGCGTCCAGCACTTGCTGCACCACGTCTGCGGCAGGAAGGTCCAGTGCGCGGCGCAGCCCGTCATAGCCCTCATGCGCCCGGTAGTCTGCCAGCGATAGCGGGTCTGTTATACCCATGCGCGCAAAGGTCAGGCGCTCCTGCCTTTTCAGGTATGGAATGTCTTCGGTCAAACCCAACTGCAGCAGGTGGACGCCGCCCAGCTGAAAACCGGCATCAAAAAGGCCGGCCACGTCCTCAACCTCCACCGGGCCGTAGGCGATGCGGCCTGCACCGGTCTGCACTTCGACCATGGGCTCCAGCCAGAACAGGCCGCGGGAGCCGTTGCGAACCAGCTCGATGCCAACGCCGCGCTTTGCAGCTTCAGCGGCGACGGCCGCAGCGACTTCATCGGCGCCCGCTGCCAATGCGGCGGAATCGCGGGGCACATAAATCTTGATGCTCATGCGGCGCTCCCGGCTTGCGCCACCAGGCGGTCGAATTTTTCGATTCCGACGCGGGCATGAACCTTGTCGTCCAGCGCCATCGCGGGGGACTGTGCGCACAGGCCCAGGCAGTACACGGGCTCGACCGTGAAAGCGCCGTCTTTCGTCGTGCCGTGGCCGTCGCTGCCCAGATGGGAACAGGCATGCGACCAGAGGGCGTCTGAACCCATGGCCTTGCAGCTCTCGGCGCGGCAGATCTGCACCACATGCCGTCCGGGCGGCTCGGAGCGGAAGTAGTGGTAATACGTCACCACGCCATGAACCTCAGCCCTGGACAGGTTCAGGGCTTCGGCGATGGGTGGGACAGCGTCAGGCGGGATGTAGCCGAGCGCGTCCTGAATGCCGTGCAGTATGGGCATCAAGGCGCCGGGCACATGCTTGGCCGACGCAATGACGCGTTCGACGGCCTGGTTTGCAACTTCATTCATCGTGTGGACCCCTATCTCTGTCTATGCACAAAGTATGTGCAAGGGACAGGGGCTACGTCCAATTGAATCGGGACACTGCCCTATTCAAGGATTGAATGTATGCAAATGCTTGCCTAGGTTGGCTTGTTTCCCATGCTCTCTCGGTGCGCGCTGTAGTCAGCCGCGTGGCGCAGCCACGCGGGCTCCGCAGCCAGCGCCATCGCGGCCTCCAGCGTGCGGGAGGGCCTGTCGCTGGCCTGCATCATGAAACCGACGGGCGTCTGCACGTCCGGCGTCAGGGGCAAGGCTTCGAGTTCGCGGTAACCCTGCACAGCACACACCAGTGCGCCCGCCAGCACGCTGCAAACCTCGCCGACGACAACGGTCAGGGCGAGCGTCAGCATGGAGTTGGTTTCCATCACAGGCTTGACGGTGACTCCCGCAGCGGCAAAAGCGGCGTCCACCCGGGTGCGGCTGTGCATGTCGGGTGTGAGCAGGCACAGCGGCAGTTTGGCGGCATCGGCCCAGGTCATGGATGCGCCAAAGCGCAACACATCGGGGCTGGGCGTGGCAGCGCGGCGCACCAGAAAATAACGCTCGGTGTACTGCGGCAGCGTGGTCAGTCGGGTGTTGCGCGCGCTGAGGCGCTCGGTATAGCCCAGCGCCATGTCCAGCGACAGGTTTTCAAGCCGGGTTTCGATGTCGTGCGAATTCAGGGAGAGCACCACCGGCGTGATGCCCGGGTGCCGGGCGTGCAGCATGGCTGCAAAACGCGCGGCGATGGAGACCGCCGTGGGAACGACGCCTATCGTCAAATGGCCACGCGGGCTGTCGACTGAGCTGTCAAGCTGCTGCTTGAGGATTTCGCGCTCATGCAGCATGCGCCGGGCGCTGGCGAGGACGCGTTCACCTTCTTCGGTGAAGCCCACAAACGCACGCCCGCGGACCACGATGGCCGCACCGAACTCGTCTTCCAGCGCGCGCAAGGCGTTGGACAATGCGGGCTGGGTGATGTTGCAGGCCTGCGCCGCCCGGCCGAAGTGCTTGTGCTCGTCAAGCGCCGCCAGGTAGCGCAGTGAAGCCAGCAGGTTCATGGCAAGAACGCCTCAAGTGTTCTTGGAGATCGTGATGGTCGGAAACTTGGCGGAGAAATCCTTGGCCTTCGCGGCCACGGTGACGGCCATCTTGCGCGCCACGGCCTTGTAGATGCCGGCTACTTCGCCGTCGGGGTCGGCCACCACGGTGGGGCGGCCGTTGTCGGCCTGCAGGCGGATCTGGATGTCCAGCGGCAAGGCGCCCAGGTAGTCCATCTTGTAATCGGCCGCCATCTTCTTGCCGCCGCCTTCGCCAAAGATGTGCTCGGCATGGCCGCAATTGCTGCAGATGTGCACCGCCATGTTTTCGACGATGCCCAGGATGGGCACGCCGACTTTCTCAAACATCTTGATGCCCTTCTTGGCGTCGAGCAGCGCAATGTCTTGCGGCGTGGTGACGATGACGGCACCTGTCATGGGCACCCGCTGCGACAGCGTGAGCTGGATATCACCGGTGCCGGGCGGCATATCGACGATGAGGTAGTCAAGGTCTTTCCAGTTGGTCTGGCGCAGCAGCTGCTCCAGCGCCTGGGTGGCCATGGGGCCGCGCCAGATCATGGCTTCGTCCTGCGCGACCAGAAAACCAATGGACATCACCTGGATGCCGTAGTTCTCCATCGGCTCCATGTTCTTGCCGTCCACACTCTCAGGCCGGCCTTCGATGCCCATCATCATGGGCTGGCTGGGGCCGTAGATGTCGGCGTCGAGCAGGCCGACGCTGGCGCCTTCAGCCGCCAGCGCCAGGGCCAGGTTGACGGCGGTGGTGCTTTTACCCACACCGCCCTTGCCCGAGGCCACGGCGATGATGTTCTTGACGTTGGGCAGCAGTTGCACGCCGCGCTGCACGCTGTGGCTGGCGATCTTGACCGTGACGTTGACGGAGACATTGCCAACGCCCGGCACGCCCTTGACGGCGGTGATCAAGCTTTTGCGCAGGCCGGCGATCTGGCTTTTGGCCGGGTAGCCCAGCTCGACGTCAAACGACACGTCGGCGCCGCTGAGCTGCAGGTTTTTCAGCGCCTTGGTCGTGACGAAATCCTTGCCCGTGTTGGGGTCCAGTACGGCTTGCACGGCATTGAGGACTGCCTGTTGGTCCAGGGACATGAGGGAATTCTCCATTGAATATGACTGGGCAGGCCGGCGCCCTCAAAGAGAACACGGCTGCGGGGACTGGCATGAAGTCTAACGCCGCAGCGCCTGCCATGGGGTCATGGGGGCTTGGAAGGGCGGGGGCATGCCCGGGGGACTTAAAATTGCGGGTTAGCCCTTCTCACAGCCTTCAAGGCACAAAAGCACCCTTATGTCCCAGCGCCGCCTGTTTGTCACCACCGCCCTGCCCTATGCCAATGGCAATTTCCATATCGGCCACATCATGGAATACATCCAGGCCGACATCTGGGTGCGGTTTCAACGCATGCAGGGCCATGCGGTGAACTTTGTGGGCGCGGACGACACCCACGGCGCGCCCATCATGATCGCGGCTGAAAAAGCCGGCAAAACGCCGCAGCAGTTTGTGGCCGACATCGCCGCGGGCCGCAAGCCTTACCTGGACGGCTTTCACATCAGCTTTGATAACTGGCATTCGACCGACGCGCCGGAAAATCACGAACTGGCCAAGCAGATCTACCGTGACCTGCGCGACAACGCCCAAGGATCGCTGATTGAAACCAAAACCATCGACCAGTTCTTTGACCCTGAAAAGAACATGTTCCTGCCGGATCGATTCATCAAAGGCGAGTGCCCGAATTGCCATTCGAAAGACCAGTACGGTGACAACTGCGAAGTCTGCGGCGCGGTATATGCGCCCACAGACCTTATAAACCCTTACTCGGCCTTGTCTGGCGCCAAACCGGTGCTGAAAAGCTCGGAGCATTTTTTCTTCAAGCTGTCTGACGAGCGTAGCGTCAGGTTTCTGGAAGACTGGATTAATGGAAACAACTCAAAAGGCAAGCCTCGCCTCCAACCGGAAGTTGCGAACAAGGTAAAGGAATGGTTTTCTGTGCGGACCAATCCCGACGGCACCCAGAGCGAAGGCCTAGGCGACTGGGACATCAGCCGCGACGCACCCTATTTCGGCATCGAGATACCCGATGCGCCAGGTAAATACTTTTACGTGTGGCTGGACGCTCCGGTCGGCTACCTGGCCTCGCTCAAGAACCTGCTGGACAAACGCGGTGAAGACTACACCGCCTACATGGCCGACCCCGACCTGGAGCAGATTCATTTCATCGGCAAGGACATCGTCACCTTCCACACACTGTTCTGGCCGGCCATGCTGCACTTCAGCGGCCGCAAGACGCCCGACAACGTGTTTGTGCACGGTTTCCTCACGGTGAACAACGGCGAGAAGATGAGCAAGAGCCGCGGCACCGGGCTGGACCCGCTCAAGTACCTGAGCCTGGGCATGAACCCCGAGTGGCTGCGCTACTACCTGGCCGCCAAGCTCAATGCGAAGAATGAAGACATCGACTTCAATGCCGATGACTTCATGGCACGGGTCAACAGCGATTTGGTGGGCAAGTACATCAACATCGCTAGTCGAACTGCGGGGTTTATCGCAAAACGTTTTGACGGAAAATTAGCAAGTGGCTACGAGAACAACCTGCAAGAGATGCAGGTTCTCGGCACATTTTCGAGTCAGCTCCCTCAGATTTCGCAAGCTTTGGAAGCAAGGGAATACTCAAAGGCAATACGCCTGATCATGACCTTGACCGATATTGCAAACTCGTATGTTGCAGATAAAAAACCTTGGGAACTGGCTAAAGATCCATCGAAAACTGCGGATCTTCATGTGACGTGCTCCTTCAGCATCATTTTGTTCAAGCTATTAACCCTTGCACTTAAACCGATTTTGCCGGTGACCGCCTTACAAGTTGAGTCATTCCTCAATATCTCCAACCTGACTTGGGCTGATGCTCAGAACCTCCTCCAAACGCCTCCTGGGGAATTAGCACCCAATCAAATAGTCCCAGCCGCGCTAATGGGCGGCCACGTCATCGGCGACTACAAGCACCTCATTCAACGCGTCGACATCAAACAACTTGAGGCATTGTTTGAGCCTCCAGCCCAGGAAGAGCCAGCGCAAGCAGCTACTGATTTGATAGCAGAAGAAACTGTGCCCGGCGGCGAGGCCATCGCGCCTGTCATCACCATTGACGACTTCGCCAAGGTCGATTTGCGCATTGCAAAGATCGTCAACTGCGAACCCGTGGAAGGCTCGACCAAGCTGCTGCGCCTGACGCTGGACGCCGGCGAAGGCCGCATGCGCAACGTGTTCAGCGGTATCGCTTCAGCCTACAAGCCCGAAGACCTGGTCGGCAAACTCACGGTGCTGGTGGCCAACCTGGCGCCGCGAAAAATGAAGTTCGGCATCAGCGAAGGCATGGTGCTGGCCGCCAGCCACGCCGACGAAAAAGCCCAACCCGGTATCTATGTGCTGGAACCCTTGCCGGGCGCAACACCGGGCATGCGCATTCACTAAGTTTGCGGCGCAACGCCGCCTCCTGCGTCAGGCCGGTGCCGAATTCCTGGCGTCCGCCGCCCCGGCAGCAAAGCGCAGCCCAGTGCCCGAACGGCTGGAAAGCTCGCCGAGCACAAGGCCCAGCGAGTGCAGCAATTGCGTTGCATCGCCTTCCCTGAAGGGCGCTTCGGCCACCGCGACCCTGAACTGCAGCACGGTGTTGGGCGGCAGGCTGGGGCTGTCGGCCAGTCCGCGGGCAATCAGCCGCTGGCCGATATCGGTAAGCGCCCCGCGCGTCAGGTGCCCCTGCAGGATCAACACAAAGTCTCCGTCGCGGTGCCGGGCAACCGTATCGCCTTCCTGGGCAACACTTGTGACACAGGCGCCGGCCTGGACCACCGCGCTTTGCGCCGCCTCCATGCCGTAGTCCTGCCGGATATCCACGGCGTTGCCCAGCCGGATGCGCACCACCGCGCCCGCACCGGGGTCGCGCTGCTGGCGAATCAGCAGCGCGTCCAGCCGCTGCAGCAGCACGCGGTGGTTGCCCAGGCCGGTCAGCGGGTCCACGCGTGTCAGCGCACCGACGCGCGCCTGGTTGTCGCGCTTTTCTCGGCTGCGCAGGTACAGCGCCATCATCAGGAAAAGGATTTCCAGGGCGGCACCGATTTGCGCGCCGAACTGCGTGGCCGTGCCCAGGGGCATCAGGCCCTGCGTGCGCAGGATGGGGAAGATGGAGCCCACGGTGAGGCACACCATCGCGGCCATGATCCAGATACCCACCGCCGGCCGGCGCCAGGTGTACCAGGCGGAAACAAAAAGGTAGACGGCGATGCTTCCAACGTAGTAAGGCGTGGCCAGGTTGAAAGACGACTTGTTCCCCAGAGCCAGGAAGGCCAGCACGATCGCAAGGCCCAGAACGGTCATGGCCAGCAGTCCGCGGGAAAGCCAGGGCACATCGCGGTCAACCACCATCTGGCGCAGTACAAGATGCAGCAATGCGGCAGTGGCAAGAGACAGCCCCACGGGCGCGCAGTCGTTCCACCAGGCATTGCGGGGCCAGAAAAATTCCCCTGCCAGACCGGTCAGCGACAACTGGCCAAGCGCCACGACCAGCACATAACCGGCATACAACAGGTGGATGGAATCACGCCACGAGACCGAGTGGAAAGCGCTCATCAGCGCCATCAGCAACACCAGGCCGATGTAAACCCCCAGCAGGAGGTGCCATTGCTTGGACTGCTCGTGAAAACTGCCCGGGTCGGACAGAACCCAGTGCATGCTGATCGGATAGTTGTGGGTGACCCGAAGGTAAGTGGGCCGCGTCTCACCGGGGCGCAGCAGCATCTCGAACGCAGGTGTCAGGTGGCGCACCGGCCACTCTGCTACGGGGATGGAATCACCTGAGCGCCTGATTTGCCATTGCCCCTCAGCAAGAGGGTCTTGCGAGGGGCGGTACAACGAGACACTGTCCATGTTGGGATGCGGTGTCGTGAGCATGACCCGGGTGGGCTGGCTCACCGCAGGCAGCGTCAACCGGTACCACAAGGCACGCCCGTCGCCAGTCGGCATGATCTGTTCCGGCCTGGCCGGCTCGCCTTCACCGGCTTCAAAACGGCCGTGGGCCTGCTCAAAGGTCAGCGAGCCGGTGCTGTCGACCAGCACCAGCCCCTGGCCAACCACGTCGTAGCCGTCGGACGGCACGCTTTGTGCAACAACAGCCGCGACGGGGGAAGGCGGGGCGGCCGTTTCCTGTGCAACAGCTGCAGCGTGGGCCAATAGCAATGCCGCCAGGCAGGCGGACAGGCGCGGCGGCATCGCAGACAAAAAACTTAAAAGGCCAAACAATCACTTCCCCAAAAAACCATACGCAGATGATCAAAACGGGACGACACTGATGATTCGACCCTGAAATCACACGAAAAGTAACTATTTCTACCTAACAAAACCTTCTAATGTACCGAATGTTGAGGCTTCGAACAATGGAAAAAAGTCATACGGGGCATTCAATGCCTGCGCCGTTGCCCATACCACCAGTCACGCAAATCCCACGCCCGACGCCCGCCGCATAATGCATTTACCGGCCTATCTCGCCCCGTTCCGCCCTCGCCTGTTTTCAGCGCTTGCCGGCTACACCCGTGAGAGGTTTTTCAAGGATGCCGGGGCCGGCGTCACGGTGGGTATTGTGGCTTTGCCCCTGGCCATGGCTTTTGCCATCGCTTCCGGCCTCAAACCCGAGGCCGGCATCTGGACGGCCATCATCGCAGGCGCATTGATCTCTGCGCTGGGCGGCTCGGCGGTGCAGATAGGCGGCCCGGCCGGCGCCTTTATCGTCATCGTCTACGGGATTCTTGAACGCTACGGCCTGGCCAACCTGCTGATCTCCACTGCCTGCGCGGGCGTGCTGCTCTTTCTGCTGGGGTTTTTCAAAATGGGCACGCTGGTGCGCTACGTGCCGGTGAGCATCGTGGTGGGTTTTACCAACGGCATCGCAGTGCTGATCGTGCTGTCGCAGGTCAAGGACCTGCTGGGGCTGGTGGTGCCCAAGATGCCGGCCGATTTTTTCTCGCAGCTGCGTGTGATTGGCGGGCACCTGGACAGCTTCAACCCTTACGCGCTGGGGCTGGGGCTGGCCTGCCTGCTCGGCCTCTTTGTGTGGCCCAAGCTGTTTGCCGCGCACACGCGAAGCGCCGGCGGTTTCACCACGCGGCTGATCAGGCTGATGCAGGCCGTCGAGGGCGTGCAGCTCAAACGGGCCACGCGCATGGCCTCGCGCATGCCGGGGCCTATCGTCGCGCTGGTTACGCTGACCGCATTTGCCTATTTATTGCACCTGCCGGTGGAGACCATCGGCACGCGTTTTGGCGGCATACCGCGTGCGCTGCCTTCATTTGCATTGCCCGACTTTTCCTGGGAAACCGTGCGGCTGCTGGTGGCACCTACCATCACCATTGCACTGCTGGGTGCAGTGGAGTCGCTGCTCTGCGCGCGCGTATCGGACCAGATTTCCGGCCTGCCGCGCCACGACCCCAACCAGGAGCTGATGGCCCAGGGCGTAGCCAACTTTGTGGTGCCGTTCTTTGGCGGCATGCCCGCCACCGGCACCATTGCCCGCACGGTGACCAACGTGCGCTCGGGCGCCACCTCACCCGTCTCGGGCGTGGTGCATGCCCTCACGCTGGTGGTGGTGGTACTGGTGGCCGCCCCGCTGGCCGTGCATGTGCCGCTGGCGGTGCTGGCCGGCATCCTGCTGTATGTGGCGTGGAACATGGGCGAGTGGCGCGAATTCGCCCACCTGCGCCAGGCCAGCAGCCACTACCGGCTCATCATGCTGGGAACGTTTTTGCTGACCGTGGTTTTTGACCTGACGGTAGCCCTGCAGGTCGGCCTGATCCTGGCCTGCGTGCTGTTTGTGCGGCGCATGAGCACCCTGTTTCAGGTGGTGGAGGTCTCGCGCAGCGCCGATGGCGCCAGCTTCCAGCTCTACGGCTCGCTGTTCTTTGGCGCGGTCGCCAAGCTCGACCCCATCCTGAACGTGGTGGAAAGCGCGCCCAAAGGCCTGGTGGTGCGGCTGGACGTGCAATCGCTGCAGTCGCTGGACACCTCCGGGCTCGATGTGCTGGAGCAGCTGCACAAGGCTATCGTGCTGCGCGGCGGCCGGCTGGTCATGGCAGGGCTCAATGCCCAGCCGCGGGCCGTGATGCAGCGCTCGGGCTTCCTGGAGAAAATTGAAACGCTATAAAAACAGGAGCTGCTTGCGCCCGTCCCTATTGGGCTGCAGCCCATTTTCCTTTATAAACTCACCACGTCAGCGATTGCCACCTGAAGCGCTCGCGCTTTCATCGTCCACCGAGCCCGTGCTGACCACCTTCAGGTCCCCGTCAAACACCACGGTAAAAATACGCGCCGCCGACGGTGGCTCCACATAACGCCAGTCGTAGTGGGTTTCCTGTTTCAGCGCATAGGGTGTGACCTTCATTGGTTTGCCCAGCATTTTGCGCACCTGCTCCATCCGCATGCCGGGCTGCACCTTGGCGAAATTTTGCGGTGTCAGCACCTGCCGCAGCGCGCTCATCCTGCCGTCTGCACCTATCGTGATCATGTAGTTGACCTTGCCCTCCGGCTGGCGGTTGTATTCGAAGGTGCGGGCGCCGGGCGCCGCCGCAGCGCCGGGCTGCGGTGTTTCGGCCATGTCGGCCGCTTCCCACACTTTCTCGGGCTCGCCAAAGCGCGCGCGTACATCGGCTTCCGTGGCCACGCCTTCTTCCAGTTCGGCAATGCGCTGCGCGTCGCATGCCACCAGGCCCAGGACAAATGAGAGCAGACCCATACAGATGACCGTCCTGACGGAAAAAAGTGCTGAAAAGCCCATTCGGGCCGGTGCGAAGGAGGGTGGGGAAGGTGGTAACAATGGGCGCAAGGCAGACCCCGGTAAAATCAGCCAACTATACGATTCAGGCAGTTTAGACCCATGTCCCTCCTCAACTTCTTCCGCCGCTCCGACTACACCTCCGATACCACGCAGTTCATCGACCAGCTGAAGGCCAACAAGCCCACCCTGGAAGCCGAGCAACGCGCCGGGCGCGCGCTGCTGTGGGACAAGAACCTGAACCGCTCCGAACAGGCGGAATACGGCGAGGCCAAGGTTCCGCAGCAGCCTTACGTGTACGGCACCAGCAGCCATCCGAACGGAAAATAAGGGCCGAACAGGCTTTCAGCCCTTGCAGGACGAGCGCAAGCAGCTATCTTTTTCATAGCAAATCTTTAACGCGCGCACCGCTTCGGCCTCTTTCATGTCCCAAACCCCTTTTTCACCGTCCCCCCAGGAGCTGCCGCCGGCCGCCGGGCAGGAGCTGTCCGCAGCCCTGAGCCCGGACATGCCCGCCGTGATCGACCAGGTGGCGCTGGCCCGCCTCTACGGCGAGCCGCTGTTTGCCATGCCGCACGACCTGTACATCCCGCCGGATGCGCTGCAGGTCTTCCTGGAGGCGTTTGAGGGGCCGCTGGACTTGCTGCTGTACCTGATCCGCAAGCAGAACTTCAACATCCTCGACATCCCGATGGCGGCGGTGACGCGCCAGTACCTCACCTACGTCGACGAAATCCGCAGCACCAACCTGGAACTGGCGGCCGAGTACCTGCTGATGGCGGCCATGCTGATTGAAATCAAGTCGCGCATGCTGCTGCCGCCCAAGAAGGTGGCGGAAGGCCAGGAGCCCGAAGACCCGCGCGCCGAACTCGTTCGCCGCCTGCTCGAGTACGAGCAGATCAAGCTGGCCGCCCACAAGCTCAACGAAGTGCCGCAATTCGGCCGCGACTTCCTGCGCGCGCAGGTGTATGTCGAGCAGTCGCTGCAGCCGCGCTTTCCCGATGTGCACATCGTGGACCTGCAGGACGCCTGGCGCGACATTGTCAAACGCGCCCGCCTGATACAGCATCACGTCATCAGCCGCGAAGAACTCTCGGTGCGCGAGCACATGAGCATCGTGCTGCGCAAGCTGCAGGGCCGAAAGTTCCTCGAATTTGAAGACCTGTTCGATGCCACACGCGGCATGCCGGTGCTGGTGGTGACCTTCATCGCGCTGCTCGAGCTCTCCAAAGAAGGATTGCTGGAAGTCACACAAGCCGAGGCTTTTGCGCCGATTTACGTGCGCCTGGCGTATACGCCGGCCTGAGCGCTCCCGCTGGCGTTCAGCCCGTCCCAGGGCCCAAAGAAGCCCGCAGGCTTGCCCCGTCAGCCTGGTTTAATGAATTTTTCAAATTAATTGGTTCTGGCAGTTCTACCTTGCTGAGTAGCGGCGTTGCGTCCTACTCCCTTCTGGAAGTCCTTAGCGGAACATGGGTCACTACTTAGGACTCCATGAAAACTGCGCAAGGACGCGCCCCTACACCCCGGGGCTTGAAAAAAACCTTGCTTGCCTTGACGATGCTGGCTCTTGGTCACGACCTTCTGGCCCAGCAGCTCCCGGGAGCCGGCAGCCAGATCCAGCAACTTCCACCCGCTCCTGTACCGCAAAAGGCGGCGCCGGAAATCCGGATTGAGGAAGGCGCAGCACCCATCAAATCAGCTCCCGGCACCGCCAAAATTCTGGTTAAAAGCCTGCAAGTGACGGGCGCTCGCGTGTTTTCTGAAGCAGAGCTTCTCGGGCTCACGGGTTTTGTCGCCAATACGGAGCTGACCCTGGCCGAACTGCAGGCCATGGCCGCGCGCATCACCGAGCATTACAGGAAGAACGGCTATTTTGTTGCCCGGGCCTACCTGCCTGCGCAAAGCGTCAAAGACAACGCCGTCACCATCGCAGTCAGCGAAGGACAGTACGGCAAGATTGTCCTGAGCAATCAGACCCATCTCTCTGATGCACTGGTCCTCAACATCCTGGGCGGCATCAACAGCGGCGACCCCATCACCAATGACACACTGGAAAGCCGGCTGCTGCTGCTTTCAGACATTCCCGGCGTCAAGGTCAAGTCAACACTGGTGCCCGGAGAAGCGTCCGGCAGTTCCGACCTGCTCGTAGACATCACGCCAGGCCAGCGCATCAGCGGCAGCGTGGACGCAGACAACGCCGGGAACTATTACACCGGGGAATACCGCCTGGGTGCCACGGTCAATATCAACAACCTGCTCGGCCAGGGCGACGTCGCCAGTTTTCGGGGGGTGACGTCCGGTTCGGGGCTGAACTACGGTCGCGCGTCCTACCAGCTTCAGCTGGGCAAAGCCACAGCGGGCGTTGCCTACAGCCGCCTGGCCTACGAACTGGGCAGGGAATTTGCCCCATTGCGGGCCAACGGCACAGCAGAAATTGTCAGCGTGTACGGAAGCTATCCCTTGATTCGCTCACGCAACACCAATCTGAACGTCGGTCTCAACTACGACCACCGGATCTTTCAGGACCGGGTGGACGCGATCCCCTCGGTCGTTGACAAGAAGGCGAACGTCGTCACTGGCAGTCTCTACGGGAACCACCTTGACAACCTGGGCGGTGGCGGGGTGAGCGCTTTTTCGCTGGGGCTGTCTGCCGGCAACCTGGATATTGAAACGCCTGCTGCGCTGGCGGCCGATGCGGCCAGTGCACGCACCAACGGCTCCTACGGCAAGCTGGCATTCGGTGCGAGCCGGCTGCAGCGCGTCACCGACACCCTCTCCCTCTACGCAGGCATCAACGGACAGCTGGCCTCCAAAAACCTGGACTCTTCCGAAAAAATGGTTCTGGGCGGCATGGACGGCGTCAGGGCCTATCCGCAGGGCGAGGCTTTCGGCGACCAGGGGTACATCGTCACCCTGGAAGCCCGCCAGCTGCTACCCAAACCAGAAAGTTTGCCCGGCCAGTTTCACCTGATCGGCTTTGTAGATGGAGGCAGCGCCACCGTCAACAAAAAGCCCTGGGCGGCGGGCAACAACCACGTCAGCCTCGGAGCCTACGGCGTGGGGCTGACATGGGGCGAGCCCGGCAATTTTGCGATCCGGACCTACTACGCACGCAAGCTCGGTGACAAAGCGGCCACCTCGGCGCCAGACAAATCGGGCCGTTTCTGGATCCAGGCTATCAAGTATTTTTAAGCGCGGCAGGCCGAGCCACCCCGCACCCAGCAAGCTTTTGAAGGACGCCTCATGAACCACATCTACAGAACCATCTGGAACGCCAATGCCAGCGCCCTTGTCGCCGTCGCCGAAAACGCAAGCGGTCGGGGCAAACAAAAATCGTCGCGCGCCGCTGCGAGCGCGATGCGTCCGTCTTTTGCCGGCAACCTGCTTTCGGTCTCCCTGATGATGGGCCTGGGCGGTGCCGCCCATGCGCTGCCGACCGATGGCGTGGTTGCAGCCGGCTCGGCCACCATTTCCAGCACCGGCTCCACCACCACCATCAACCAGTCGACCGCCAATGCGGTGATCAACTGGCAAAGCTTCGGCATTGCAGCCGGGCAGACCGTACAGTTTGTGCAACCCGGCAGCACCTCCGTCGCGCTGAACCGCGTGCTGGGCGCTGACGCTTCCAGCATCCTGGGCAACTTGTCGGCCAACGGCAAGGTGTTTCTGCTCAATCCCAACGGCATCCTGTTCGGCAGTGGCGCGCAAGTCAATGTCGGCGGCCTGGTCGCGACCACCATGAGCCTGAGCGATGCGAAATTCATGGCGGGTGACCACAGCTTCACCAATGCGGGGAACGGATCGGTGATCAACCAGGGCACGATCAACGCAGCGGATGGCGGATACGTGGCCCTGATGGGGAAAAACGTCGCCAACCAGGGCGTCATCACCGCCCGCCTGGGAAGCGTGGCCCTGGCCGGAGGTCAGGCAGCCACGCTCGACCTGGCAGGCGACGGTATGTTGCGTGTGTCCGTGACGCAAGGCGCGGTCAACGCGCTGGTGGAAAACGGCGGCATGATCCGCGCCGATGGTGGCAAGGTCCTCATGACCACACAGGCGGCGGGCAGCCTGCTGCACACCGCGGTCAACAACACCGGCGTCATCCAGGCGCAGACCATCGGAAACCGCAACGGCACCATTTTGCTGCTCGGCGATATGGATTCCGGCACGATGAATGTGGCCGGCACTCTGGATGCCAGCGCACCGAACGGAGGTAACGGCGGCTTCATCGAAACCTCGGCCGCCACAGTAAGCATTGGGAGCGGGGTGCGCACAACAGCCGCTCCTTTCGGCCTGCCCGGCACCTGGCTCATCGATCCCCAAGACTTCGTCGTTGGCCCCGGCGGCAATATCTCGGGCGTCCAGCTTGGGCTCGACCTGGTCAACAGCAACGTCACTATCGCCACCGCGCCCGGGCCCGGCAACGGGGATATTTTTATCAACGAGGCAGTGAGCTGGACGACCCCCGTTGGTGCGCCCACCACCACGTTAACCCTCAATGCGGACAGGGACGTCAATATCAATGCCCCCATCACGGCCACGGATGGCAACCTGGCCGTGTGTTGCGGACGCGATATCAATGTCAATGCAGCCATCACAACAACCCGGGGCAGCATGCTGATGAGCGCCGGGCGCAATTTCAACAAGGTCGGTGCCATGACGGCGACCAACGGCAACATCATGATCTGCGCCGCCAATGACGTGAGCCTCGCCGGCGCACTCACGCTGGACAATGGCACCCTTGATCCGACACGCAGCCTGGGCTTGCCGCGCGGGCTGACGATCATTGCGGACACGGATGGCACCGGGCCTGGCGTCGCGGGCGGCACCGTGATTTTCGCCCCGCTTGCGCCTGCCTGGGCCATCACCAATGCGCCGGTCACGGTCACTTACAACCCGGTTTCTTACACGACACCGACGGACTATTCAACCAAATTCACGCTGACCGCCGGAGCAGCGCTGGCCCAACGCATGCTGGTGTTCCCTGAAGTCACCAAAACCTACGACGGAAGCACCGCCGCCACCCTCGTGTCCCTGAAAGGCAACCCGGCGGGGGTCAGCCTGGTGGCTGATCCGGGCAGCACCGCCGTGTTCAACGGCGCAGACCCGGGGACCGGCAAAACCGTGACCTTTACCGGCTACCGCCTGGCAGGGCCCGATGCTGCCCAATATGCGCTGGCCACGTCCTGTTGCGGGCCGATTGTCAGCAAGACCACCGGGACCATCAGTCCTGCGACTCTTGTGGCTCCTGGGGTTCTCGCAGCTCTTGGGGCCACCACTCCCTTCATGGGCATGACCGTGGTCGCAATGGCGGGTGCGTTCCCTCTGGACCTGATGCCAACGCCCTACGCCGGCAACAACGACGTGTTTCTGGCTCTTGCCGAGGAACAGGAAGTGGCTCCCACGGCCATTCCGCTCATCCCGCCCAAACCCTATGTGGCCCGGCGTTATGCCCCAAAACCTGAACGCAACTAACGAGCAGACTCAAGAACTGGCTCACCACATGTCACTTCCGCTTCTTGCGAGCGCCTGCGTATCCCTGGCAAAAGCCGCCAGAGCACCTACTGCACGGGGAATATGCCTGGCCGCCCTCCTGACCATGCCGGCCCTCCAGGGCACATGGGCCGCGGGCGCAGCTTCAACCTCCGCATCCGTTTCGCCCCAACATGCCAGCTTCGGGCAGCAACAGGTGTCCAGGGAGGTCTCCGGTCTGGCTGCGTGGATTGTTCACTCGGCCGACAACCAGGGCATGCCCTTCATGATTGTCGACAAGGTCAACGCGCAGGTTCTGGTCCTTGGCAAGGACGGACAACTCATAGGCGCGGCGCCCGCACTGCTTGGCCTGGCACGCGGCGACGACTCCACACCCGGCATTGGCGAACGCAAGCTCTCCACCATCCTGGCGCACGAACGCACCACACCCGCCGGCCGGTTTGTCGCCTCGCTGGACCGGAACCTTCATGGCGTAGAAATACTCTGGATTGACTACGCCACCTCCATCTCCCTTCACAGGGTGGTAAGGGGAACGCCCGCCGAGCAGCGCGCCCAGCGCCTGAGCAGCACCACTTCTGCAGACAACCGCATCACCTTTGGCTGCATCAACGTTCCTGTCAGTTTTTACGACAAGGTGGTCAGTCCGGCTTTCACCGGAACCAACGGCATCGTGTACATCCTGCCCGAAACGCGGACCGCGCAAGAAGTTTTCGGGTCCTATGACATTAATGGGGGTACGCAACGTCAGCCTTCCGCCACACCCTAACAGCCTGGGCACCCGGCTCAATAACTTCGCGTCTAAACCCGGCCACCTGGCGATTGGCTGATAATTTGCGATTTCCTGACCACAGGATATCCGGCCACTGGCTTGCTGCGTGACCCTACAGACTCATACTGCCCATGAACGCCCTTCCCGCCTCCGGCCACAGGCAACCCGGTAAGGCCGAGCCCTCCACGCAACACGCCTTTGACGTGGTTATTGTCGGTAGCGGCCTGGCGGGCCTGTCTGCTGCGCTGCTGCTGGCGCCAGGCCGGCGTGTGGCGGTAGTGACCAAACGTGCGCTTGGCGACGGGGCCAGCGGCTGGGCGCAGGGCGGCATGGCTGCCGTGCTGGCCGAGGGCGATTCGCTGGAGCAGCATGTGAGCGACACGCTTGTCGCAGGTGCGGGTCTCTGCGACCTGTCCGCCACACGCGCGGTGGTCGAAGGTGCGCCCGAAGCCATTGCCTGGCTGCGTGGGCTGGGCGTGGCCTTTTCCGAAGACGCCGGCCATCCCGGCGAGCTGCACCTGACCCGCGAGGGCGGCCACAGCCAGCGCCGCATCGTGCACGCGGCCGACGCCACCGGCGCCGCCGTGCAGCGCACGCTGATGGAGCAGGTCCGCAAGACGCCCGGCATCACGCTCTATGAGCACCACATGCTGGTCGACGCCATCACCGACCGGCATCTCAAACAACCCGGTAACCGCTGCTATGGTGCCTATGTGCTCGACACCGCCAGCGGCGAGGTGCTGACCTTCAGCGCCGGCCACACGATCCTGGCAACCGGCGGCGCGGGCAAGGTGTATCTCTATTCCACCAACCCCGACACCGCCACCGGCGACGGCATCGCCGCGGCCTGGCGGGCCGGCTGCCGCGTGGGCAACATGGAATTCATCCAGTTCCACCCGACCTGCCTCTACCACCCGGACGCGAAATCGTTTTTGATCACAGAAGCCGTGCGCGGCGAAGGCGGCAAGCTGCTGCTGCCGCCCTCGGCCGGGGGCGGGCGCTTCATGCCCGCGCATGACGCCCGTGCCGAGCTCGCACCGCGCGACGTGGTGGCCCGCGCCATCGACTTTGAGATGAAAAAGCACGGCCTCGACTGTGTCTACCTGGACATCTCGCACCAGAGCCCGGCTTTTCTGCAGGAGCACTTCCCCAACATCCTCAAGCGCTGCCTTGAGCTCGGCATCGACATCACGCGCCAGCCCATCCCGGTGGTGCCCGCCGCGCACTATACCTGCGGCGGCGTGATCACCGACCTGGCCGGGCGCACCGATGTGGCGGACCTCTATGCGGTTGGTGAAACCGCCTGCACCGGCCTGCACGGCGCCAACCGCCTGGCGAGCAATTCACTGGTGGAGTGCGTGGTGCTCGCACGCGCCACGGCCCACGCGATTGAAGCCCGGGCACCCGCCGAAGTTCCCGACCTGCCCGTCTGGGACGAAAGCCAGGTCACCGATGCCGACGAAGCCGTGGTGATCTCGCACAACTGGGACGAGCTGCGCCGCTTCATGTGGAACTACGTGGGCATTGTGCGCACCACCAAGCGGCTCGAGCGTGCGGCGCACCGCATCGCCCTGCTCAACGCGGAGATCCAGGAGTTCTATGCCAACTTCCGTGTCACGCGCGACTTGCTGGAACTGCGCAACCTGGTGCAGGTGGCGGATCTGATCGTCCGCTCGGCGCACGGCCGGCACGAAAGCCGCGGCCTGCATTTCAGCCGCGACTACCCCGAGCTGGCAGCATCGTCAGAGCCAACAGTGCTGGTACCCGAAAAATTATAGAAAATCGGGCTCTGGCGCAGGTATTACCTTCGCTATTAGCTATAAAAATAATAGCTAAACGCCGCGCCGCTGCAGCTCCACGGTTATCCAGCCGCGCAGGCTATCGCGCCATATATGCCGCTTTGCCCACAAACGCGGCGCTATGCGGATGCAAAGTCGAGCACGACCCGGCCTTCGATGTCGCCGCGACGCATGCGCGCAAACACCTCGTTGACATTGTCGAGGCGCTCCGTCGACACGGTTGCCTTGACCTTGCCCTCGTCGGCAAAAACCAGCGACTCTTGCAGATCGAGCCGCGTGCCGACGATGGAGCCGCGCACGGTGATGCCGTTCAACACCATATCGAAGATCGGCAACGGGAAGTCGCCCGGCGGCAAACCATTCAGCGAGACCGTGCCGCCACGCCGCACCATGCCAAGTGCTTGCGAGAAGGCTTTGGGCGACACAGCAGTCACCAGCACGCCGTGCGCGCCGCCGATTTCCTTTTTGATAAAGGCAATCGGGTCGGTGGTTTTGGCATTCACGGTCAGGGCCGCGCCCAGGCGTTTGGCCAGTGCGAGCTTGCCGTCGTCGATATCGACCGCAACCACGTTCAGCCCCATGGCTTTCGCATATTGCACCGCCATATGGCCGAGACCGCCTATGCCTGAAATAACCACCCAGTCGCCGGGTTTGGTATCGGTGACCTTGAGCCCCTTGTACACCGTGACACCGGCGCACAGGATCGGCGCGATGTCGACGAAGCCGATTCCTTTGGGCAAATGGCCGACGTAGTCGGCGTCGGCCAGTGCATATTCGGCAAAGCCGCCATTGACCGAATAGCCGGTGTTTTGCTGCGATTCGCACAGCGTTTCCCAGCCGCCCAGGCAATGCTCGCAATGGCCGCAGGCGGAATACAGCCACGGAATGCCGACACGGTCGCCGGCCTTGACATGCTTGACCCCGGCGCCGACCTCGGCCACATAACCCACACCTTCATGTCCCGGGATGAACGGCGGATTGGGCTTGACCGGCCAGTCGCCCTCGGCGGCGTGCAAGTCGGTATGGCAAACGCCGCAGGCCTCGATCTTGACCAACACCTGCCCGACACCGGGTGTGGGCACCGGAACATCCTCAATCTGTAGCGGCTTGCCAAAGGCCCGGACTACGGCGGCTTTCATCATCTTGCCCATGACTGTTCTCCTGTTGGATTAGGTTGATCGCTTAAAAGAAGCCTTGCGCCTTGTTGTCGTAGCTGACCAGCAGATTCTTGGTCTGCTGGTAGTGGTCAAGCATCGCCTTGTGGTTTTCGCGGCCGAACCCAGACTGCTTGTAGCCACCGAATGCCGCATGGGCCGGATAGACGTGGTAGCAGTTGGTCCATACCCGGCCGGCCTGAATGGCGCGTCCGACGCGGTACGCCTGCGTGCCGTTGCGGGTCCAGATTCCGCCGCCGAGTCCATAGACGGTGTCGTTCCCGATCGCGATGGCTTCCTCGACCGTTTTGAATGTTGTTACCGACAACACGGGGCCGAAAATTTCTTCCTGAAATATCCGCATCTTGTTATGGCCAAAAAACACCGTGGGTTGCAGGAAATAGCCCTCTTCCAGTTCGCCGCCCAGATGCGCACGCGCACCGCCGGTCAGGAGCTGGGCTCCTTCCTGCTTGCCGATATCGATGTAGGAAAGTATTTTGTTGACTTGGTCCAGCGATGCCTGGGGGCCCATCTGGGTATCGGCGGCGAGAGGATTGCCGACCTTGATGGCGGCAACCCGCTTGACGGCTTTTTCCATGAATTTGTCGTATATCGATGCATGCACCAGTGCGCGCGACGGGCAGGTGCAGACCTCCCCTTTGTTGAAGGCGAACAGCGCGAAGCCTTCCAGGGCCTTGTCGAGAAAATCGTCGTCTTCGTCCATCACGTCGGCCAGGAATATATTGGGCGACTTGCCGCCCAGCTCCATCGTTTGCGGAATCAGGTGTTCGGCGGCGGCGTGCATGATCTGTCTGCCCGTCGTGGTTTCGCCGGTGAAAGACACTTTCGCAATACGCGGATTGGCGGCAATCGCCTGCCCGACCGAGCCGCCGGGGCCGGTGACGACATTGAGCACACCGGGCGGGAGGATGTCGGCCGTCAATTCGGCGAACAAAAGCAAAGTGAGCGGTGTCTGCGATGCCGGTTTGATCACCGTGCAATTCCCGGCAGCCAGTGCCGGCGCAATTTTCCAGGCCGCCATCAGCAGTGGAAAGTTCCACGGAATGATTTGCCCGACCACGCCGAGTGGCTCTTTGAAATGGTAGGCAATGGTGTCTTCGTCGATGGTTGAAATGGCGCCCTCTTCGGCACGCACGCAGCCCGCGAAGTAACGGAAATGGTCGATGGCGAGCGGCACATCGGCGTTACGGGTTTCACGGATCGGTTTGCCGTTATCGAGCGTCTCGGCCAGCGCAAACAACTCCAGATTGCTTTCCAGTCGGTCGGCCACGCGATTCAGTGTGCGGGCGCGTTCGGTGGGGGGCAGCCGCGCCCAGCCATCCTTGGCGCGATACGCGGCATCCAGCGCCAATTCGACGTCGGCCGGAGTCGATTTGGCCACCTGGACCAACGCTGCGCCATTGATGGGACTGTGGTCGGTGAAATATTGTTCTTCGATGGGCGCCTGCCATTTGCCGCCGATGAAATTCCCATAGCGGGTGGGCAATTTACCGTGGATGCGAACGTAATCAAGTGCTTGCTGGAACATGATGGACTCCATGGGGTGGCAGTGAAACGGCCGGCTTTTTGCCGGAGGGTTCTGTTGCAGGGGCATTCAAAGCCAGGCGGCCGCCGGTACAGCAGTGGCCGCAATCTGAAAGTGCTTCTTTCAGTACGGAAATCCGGATGCCTAGGGTTGTTCCTGGTGATCAGTGGTGCAACTGTGCAGGCATGCCAAGGGCATGGACTTGATCTGCGTCAAGGATTCCGCAGCTACGTGCGTAAGCACGTTGTACGCAAGGTTCAGTGGGCCGTATGTGGACGGGCCAGATCCGCATCTATCCAGCCGCGCAAGCTGTTGACGAAGGCGAAGGCATGTACCCGTGGCAGCTGGTCCACGCGCACCACCGCCTCCACCAGCCTGCCGTCTGCCAGCGCTTTGGCCCGGCCTATGCCACCCAGCAGGCCGCAGGCCAGCGGCGGTGTGACCCAGCGGCCATCCAGCAGCAGTGCGATATTGCCGCGTGTGCATTCCGTGATTTCACCAGCAGCGTTCCACAGCAAGGTGTCGAAGACTCCGGCTGGCGTGCTGAAAGAGTCGTAGTGGCTGCGGCGCGTGGTCTTGAAGCGGACGAACTCGCTGTGCGCCTCCAGCAACGGCCGGTCGGCCAGCTGCAGTCGCACCTGGGGCGGTGACGGCTCCATGGCATAAGCCTGGGCGGTAAACTTCCCGCCGGCGCTGAGCAGCAGCCGCACACGCCAGAGCCCCTGCGCGTGCGCCTCCCCCAATGCCTGCAGGCACGCGTAGGCTTGCGCCGCATCCCATCGGTGGCCAAAGTGGGCCGCAGAAACCGCCATGCGCGCCAGGTGGTCTTCCCTATGGCGCAACTGGCCCGCTTCCAGCGCCAGGGTTTCCAGAATCTCGAAGGGCATGCTGGCACGCGCCAGAAAGGCCTGCTTGTGGCGCCACTCCTGCCATTCCCCTTCAGCCACAGAACCCGAGGTGATGCCGCTGCCGATACCACAACGGGCCTGGGCGCCGCGCAGGCTGACGGTGCGGATCGGCACATTGAAAGTCGCCGCGCCGCCGGGTTGCACCACACCGACGGCTCCGCAATACACACCGCGCGGCCCGGGTTCCAACGTTTGAATGGCCTGCATGGCGCGCACCTTGGGTGCGCCGGTGATCGAACCACAGGGGAACAGCGCGGCAAACACCTCGGCCAGGCTACAGCCGGGCCGCGTGCGCGCCTCGACGTCGGACGTCATCTGCCATACCGCGGGCAGCGCCTCGGTATGGAACAGGCGCGGCACGCGCACGCTGAAGGGTTCGGCGATGCGCGACAGGTCATTGCGCAGCAGGTCCACGATCATCACGTTCTCGGCACGCTCCTTGACTGACGTGCGTAGCGTCTCGGCCTGGGCCGCATCGCTTTCGGGCGTCGTGCCGCGCGGCGCCGTGCCCTTCATCGGCCGCGTCAGAAGCTGGCCGGCGCGCCAGTCAAAAAACAACTCGGGCGACACCGACAAAATCTGCTCATCACCGGTATCCAGGAAGGCCGCATAACCGCCGGGCTGCGCGCGCTGGAGGGCGCCAAACAAGGCATGGGCCGGCGCGGCTTCCTGGCCCGGCAGCAACCGGCCGGTCATCTGGGCCGTGAAGTTAACCTGGTAGTGGGCGCCGTTGGCAATCGCCCGCTGCAGCGTGCCGAGGGCCTCGTCAAAAGCCGGGCGATCCAGCCCCGGCTGCCACTGCACCTGCACATCGGCACCTGGCACAGTCTGTGGCCAGGGCAAGGCTTCGTCATATACCGCAAACCAGGCCAGCGGCCCATCCACATCGTGCACGGCCAGCGCGGCGTCAAAAGCCGGTGCGGCCTCATAGCGCAGGTAACCCACACACCAGGCGCCCTGTACGGCAGCGGCCTGCACGGCATCCAGTACCGGCCGTACCTCGTCGAGCTTGCGTGCCACCAGCACCGCACGCGGCGCGCCGAAAGCACGGCGCAGGCGCGGCGCGGTGCCATCATGCGGGTCCGAGAAGTCAATACAGGCCGTTATGGGGCTCATATCGGCCTCCAGCCCATACAGAACAAGCGCGAGCAGCTATCAAAACAGGAGCATCTACCGTACCCGGATCAGGCCTCAAGCCGCACCGATATGCGGCACCAGCCCCGCCGTGGGCTGGCCGTTTTTCAGGGCGGCGGTGAAAGCCAGCATGCGGTCTATCGGCAGCCGGGCGCGCAGGCCCAGTGCGGGGTCTATCTTCACCTCATGCGTACCGGTTTCCAGCACATGGGCCAAACCGGCCAAGCCGTTCATGGCCATCCACGGGCAGTGCGCGCAGCTTTTGCAGGTGGCGCTGTTGCCGGCGGTGGGCGCTTCAATAAACACTTTTCCGGGGTTGAGCGTACGCAGCTTGTGCAGCATGCCGTTGTCGGTCGCCACAATGAATTCGCGCGCGTCCATCTCGCGTGCCGCCTTCAAAATGCCTGACGTTGAACCCACGGCGTCGGCCAGCGCCACCACGTCGGCGGGTGACTCGGGGTGCACCAGCACTTTGGCGCCGGGGTGCTCTTTTTTCAGGGCCTGCAGTTCAAAGGCCTTGAATTCGTCGTGCACGATGCAGGCGCCATTCCAGAACACCATGTCAGCGCCGGTTTCGCGCTGGATATAGCCGCCCAGGTGCCGGTCGGGCGCCCAGAGGATTTTCTGGCCCTGGTCTTTGAGCGCACGCACGATGTCGAGCGCGCAGCTGGATGTCACCACCCAGTCGGCCCGCGCCTTCACCGCGGCGCTGGTGTTGGCATAGACCACCACCGCGCGGTCCGGGTGGGCATCGCAAAACGCGCTGAATTCATCCACCGGGCAGCCCAGATCAAGCGAACAGGTCGCGTCAGGGTCGGGCATCAGAACGCGTTTTTCGGGTGAAAGAATCTTTGCCGTCTCGCCCATAAAGCGCACACCCGACACCATCAGCGTCTGTGCCGCATGGTCACGGCCAAAGCGCGCCATCTCCAGCGAGTCCGACACCAGGCCGCCGGTCTCTTCAGCCAGGTCCTGCAGGTCGGGGTGTACGTAGTAGTGCGACACCATGACGGCGTTGCGGGCCTTGAGCAGCTCGCGGATGCGTGCCTTCAGCCCGGCACGCTCGGCCTGCGTGGGCTCGGCCGGCACCCGGGCCCAGGCCTGGTGCGTGCTGCAAGCAGCGCCCTCAGGCTGCTCGTAGTCAACGCGAATGATCGGCAGCACCGCGCTCATGCCGCCACCGTGCTCTCGGCGTCAAAGCGCATGGAAAAATCAATCGCCCGCACGTCCTTGGTCAGGGTGCCGATGGAAATCCGGTCGACGCCGGTTTCGGCCAGGGTGCGCAGGCCCTCCAGGGTGACCCCGCCCGAAATTTCCAGAATCGCTCGCCCGTTGTTGATGCGCACGGCTTCTTTCAGGTCGGGCAGGCTCATGTTGTCGAGCAGCACCATGCGCGCACCGGCATTCAGCGCCTGGGCCAGCTCGTCCAGGTTCTCGACTTCAATCTCTACAAAGTCGGCCTGTGCGGCGACGTCCGCAGCGCGCGCCAGCACCTGCGCAATACCGCCCGCGGCCGCGATGTGGTTTTCCTTGATGAGCACCGCGTCATACAAACCTACCCGGTGGTTGGTTCCGCCCCCCGCAACGACTGCGTATTTTTGCGCCAGCCGCAGGCCGGGAAGGGTCTTGCGTGTGTCCACAATAGCAGCCCGCGTGCCTTTCACGATGTCAACATAAACAGCCGTTTTACTCGCAACGGCGCTTAACAGCTGTAAAAAATTCAACGCCGTGCGTTCAGCCGACAACAGGGCACGGGCCAGGCCGCGCACCTCAAACACCACCTGGCCGGCTTCGCAGCGCTCGCCATCCTTCACATGCCAGACCAGCTGGGCCTGTGGGTCCAGCTGCCGCATCGTGGCTTCGACCCAGGCGCTGCCACATACCACCGCGCTTTCACGCGCCACCACCTGCGCCCGTGCCTGGCGGGCCGGGTCAATCAGTGCGGCGGTCAGGTCGCCGCTGCCAATGTCCTCGGCCAGCGCGCGCGCCGCATCCGCCCGGGCCAGGGCGCCAAGCGCTTCTATCGTGAAATCAAATGACTTTTTCATAAGCAATCTAAGAAAGAAACCGCGCAGTACCCTGCACTAAACTATTGAGTAGACCTCAAAACTGCCGCGAATGTTACAGCGCCCTTTGCCGCTGCCCGCCGCCGGCCCCCTTCGCCCACCCCGGCGTTTTCCTTTTGCCTGAGTACACCCTCCACACACCATGTTCAGAACACTGCTCAAGTCCAAGATTCACCGCGCTGCAGTAACCCACTGCGAACTCAACTACGAAGGCTCCTGCGCCATCGACGAAGACCTGCTGGATGCCGCCAACATCGCCGAAAACGAGCAGGTGCACATCTGGAACATCAACAACGGCGAACGCTTCATCACCTACGCCATTCGTGCCGAACGCGGAAGCCGCATCATTTCGGTCAATGGTTCCGCCGCACGGCGGGCTGCCGTGGGCGACCTGGTCATCATTGCGGCGTTTGCGCAGGTGCATGAAGAGCATGTCGCGGGCTTCAGCCCCAAGCTGGTGTTCGTCAACCCCGATAACCGCATCAAGGAAGAGCGCTCGACCATTCCGGTGCAGAAGCCCTGACCCGCGTCCGACTCGTGCTTTAGCCCCGGCTTGCAGCGCACGCCTGGGCTTTCGCCCTCCACTCTTCACCACGGGCCTTCATGGACAACCTCTCAATGATCCAGCGCAGCCTGCGCCATGTGTGGCACCCCTGCACGCAGATGAAGCTGCACGAGTCGCAACCTCCTGTGCCCATCGCCAGGGCCGAAGGGGTCTGGCTGTACGACTTTGAAGGAAAGCGCTACCTGGACGGCATCAGTTCGTGGTGGGTCAACCTGTTCGGCCACGGCCACCCGCACATCAAGGCGGCGCTGCGCGACCAGATGGATCGGCTTGACCACGTCATGCTGGCCGGTTTCACGCACCAGCCCGTGGTGGAGCTGTCCGAGCGGCTGGGCGCACTGACCGGACTGGGCCACGCTTTTTACGGCAGCGACGGCGCCAGCGCCACAGAGATCGCACTGAAGATGAGTGCGCATTACTGGCGCAACACTGGAAAGCCTGAAAAGTGCCGCTTCATCGGGCTGGCCGGCGGCTACCACGGTGAAACCGTGGGCGCACTGGCTGTGACGGACATTGCCATTTTTCGCGAAGCCTATGCGCCTCTGGTGCGGCTGGCAGCCACCGTGCCCAGCCCCGACGCACGCGGCGCACAGCCCAGTGAAAGCGCCGCAGACGTAGCGCGACACGCAGCGGCAGACCTGCAAAGCTGGCTGGAGCAGCATCACGCGCAAACCGCCGCGCTCATTGTGGAACCCATGGTGCAGTGCGCGGCCGGCATGGCCATGCACGATGCCACCTACCTGCGCGAAGCGCGCGCGCTGTGCGACCGCTATGAAGTGCATTTGATTGCCGATGAAATCGCCACCGGATTTGGCCGCACCGGCACCATGTTTGCGCATCAGCAGGCAGGCATACAGCCTGACTTCATCTGTCTCTCGAAAGGCCTCACAGGCGGCACGCTGCCGCTGTCGGCCGTGCTGACGACCGATACCGTGTATGAAGCGTTTTACGACGACGACGTGGCGCGCGGCTTTTTGCACTCGCACTCCTACACCGGCAACCCGCTGGCCTGCCGCGCCGCGCTGGCTACGCTGGAGCTGTTCGAGCAAACTGATGTGCTGGCAGACAACGCAGTCCTGGCCAACACCCTGGACCTGGCCTTCGCGCCGCTGACTCAGCACCCCGCTGTACGGAACGCACGCAGGCTGGGCATGATCTGGGCTTGGGACATCGAGCCCACGACGGCGCCCCACTTTGCCCGCCGCTACACGCAGCACGCGATGGCCCACGGTGTCTTGCTGCGCCCGATAGGCCAGACGGTCTACGCCATGCCGCCCTATGTGATGGACGAAGAGGCGATTGATCACCTGGCGCGCGGCGCGCTGGCCGCGCTTGACGCCACCCTGGCCGAAGAAATTGCTGCACATGGCTGAAGCGGCGCACAAGACGGTTTCACTGTTCGTGACCGGCACCGACACCGGCGTGGGAAAAACGCTGGTCAGCGCTGCACTGTTACATGCGCTGGCCCGCCGGCACCTTCGTGTGGTGGGCATGAAGCCGGTGGCGGCAGGCACGGTGCCGATTGACGGTGTCGATGCCAACGAAGACGTGCTCGCCCTGCGCGCAGCTTCCAGTTGCCGCGTACCCCCCGAACTCGACAACCCGGTGCTGCTGCCCGACCCGGTGTCACCGCACATCGCAGCCGCCCGCGCTGGTGCACGCATTGACATTGCCCACCTGGTGGCCTGCCACCGCCAACTCGCGCTGCAGGCCGATGCCGTGGTGGTGGAAGGCGCGGGCGGCTTTCATGTGCCGCTCTCGCCCACGGAGACCGGTGCCGATCTGGCTCAAGTGTTGGGCCTGCCCGTGGTACTGGTGGTGGGCCTGCGGCTGGGCTGCCTGAACCACGCCCTGCTCACCGCCGAAGCCATCCGCGCGCGCGGTCTCACGCTGGTCGGCTGGGTCGCCAACCACATTGACCCAAACATGCTGGCGCAGGGGGACAACATCGCCTTTCTACAAAAGCAGTTGCAGGCGCCACTGCTGGCCACTGTTCCCTGGCAACCCAATATTGACGCACGCGAGGTCACCATCAACCTCCCTACTGAATGGCAATGAACATCATCTCCTCCTGGCTCGACGAATTTCCGGCACGCGTGGCCGAACTGGACCGCACGCACCTGCGCCGCCAGCGCCGCGCGGTCATGCCTGAAAGCGGCGCACGCCTCTCGATTGACGGGCAAAGCATGTTGGCCTTTTGCAGCAACGACTACCTCGGCCTGGCCACACACCCGGCCCTGGTGCAGGCGGCTTGCACCGGCGCACAAGCCTACGGTGTCGGGTCGGGCGCATCGCCACTGGTCAGCGGCCACAGCGCCGCCAACGAGGCGCTGGAACGCGAACTCGCGGCCTTCGTCGGTCTGCCACGCGCGTTGTATTTTTATGCGGGCTACGCCACCAACATCGGCATCGTGCCGGCGCTGGTGGGTGCCGGTGACGCGATTTTTTCGGATGCGCTGAATCACGCCTGCCTGATTGACGGCGCAAGGCTGTCGCGCGCAAAAATCCACCGCTACGCACACACCGACCTGGACGCGCTGGCGCGAGAGCTCGCGCAAAGCGACGCACCGCGCAAGCTGGTCATCAGCGACGCGGTGTTCAGCATGGATGGCGATAGCGCCGACATTCCCGCCCTGCTGGCGCTGTGTGAGCGCCATGACGCCCTGCTGCTGCTGGACGATGCACATGGCTTTGGCGTGCTGGGCCCTCAAGGGCGCGGCAGCCTGGCCGCCGCGGGGTTGTATGGCGCCAAGGCCTCGCGCCGCGTGCTCTACATGGCCACGCTGGGCAAGGCGGCTGGTGTGGCGGGCGCGTTTGTGGCGGGCGACGAGGCCCTGGTTGAATGGCTGCTGCAAAAAACCCGAAGTTATATTTTTGCGACTGCCGCGCCGGCGCTGCTGGCCAGCGCGCTGCGTGCCAGCCTTGCGCTGATTGAACAGGATGACTGGCGCCGTACGCATTTGCAGCAACTCATTGCGCGCTTGCGCAGCGGCTTGCTGGCGGGCCTGAAAGGCAGCCACTGGCAACTGCCGCCCTCGCAGACGGCCATCCAGCCGCTGCTGATCGGCCGCAGCGACGAAGCCCTGGCCGTGATGGAGGGCTTGCGCGCACGCGGCATCTGGGTACCGGCGATTCGCCCGCCCACCGTGCCCGATGGCACGGCACGCCTTCGCATTGCGCTGTCGGCCGCGCACACCGAAGCCGATATCGACCTGCTGGTCGAAGCCCTGACGGCCCTGGCAAAGCATTCGCTGCCAGGCTGAAGCAGGCTACTAAAAAACGCATCAGATAGACTCAAAAACCATTCCCCGAAAGGAAAGAGAACCATGTCCCACGTTGCAGAACAAACCATTACGCTCCACCGCCCGCGCCCTCAGCCATCGCCAGCTGAAAAGGCCGGCGCCGAGCGCTGGAGCGTAGACGCCATCGAAGCGCTGTTCAACCTGCCTTTTCCGGAACTGATGCATCGCGCCCAAACGGTGCACCGCGAAAACTTCGACCCTACGCACATCGAATTCGCCACACTGCTGTCGGTAAAAACCGGCGGCTGCGCCGAAGACTGCGGTTACTGCCCGCAGGCCGCGCGCTACGACACCGGCGTGGAAGCCAGCAAGCTGATGGAGCCGGCCGAAGTGCTGGCTGCCGCCCAGCGTGCGCAGGCCGCGGGCGCCACACGTTTTTGCATGGGCGCCGCGTGGCGCTCACCCAAAGACCGCGACATTGAAAAAGTCGCCGAGCTGGTGCGCACCGTGAAAGCGCTGGGCCTGGAGACCTGCGCCACGCTGGGCATGCTGGAAGACGGCCACGCGCAAACATTGCAAAGCGCGGGCCTGGACTACTACAACCACAACCTCGACAGCGCGCCTGATTTTTACGGCGACATCATCACCACGCGCGACTACCAGGACCGCCTGGACACACTGGCGCGCGTGCGCAGCGCCGGCGTCAAGGTCTGCTGCGGCGGCATCGTCGGCATGGGCGAAACGCGACGCCAGCGCGCCGGCCTCGTGGCCGAACTCGCCAACCTCACGCCCTACCCCGAATCGGTGCCCATCAACAACCTGGTGAAAATTGAAGGCACGCCGCTGGCCAACCAGGCCGACCTGGACCCGTTTGAATTCGTGCGCACGATTGCCGTGGCGCGCATCACCATGCCGACGGCGCGCGTGCGCCTGTCGGCCGGCCGCCAGCAAATGGGCGATGGCGTGCAGGCGCTGTGCTTCCTGGCCGGTGCCAATTCAATTTTTTACGGCGACAAGCTGCTCACCACCGGCAACCCCGACACCGAGGCCGATGTGAAGCTGCTCGAGCGCCTGGGCATGAGCCGGTCTGCGCCTGAGGCGCGTTAGAACCTGTTCACGGCCTAAACGGGGTCGCGTTGGGGTGCAATCGGGATGAGTGGGCCGACCGGGAACGCTGCATGGGCTAATGCCCATGCAAGGGCTTGGGTGGCTCAATCGCCCGATTTCACCCCAACCCGGAGGGCAAGCGCCTTCTCGGGCGGTCTGCGGCGTTGCGGCGCTAACCCATAGCTATGCTATGGGCAGCGCACCGCGCCTTGCATCCCATCCCGACAAGGTGCTTGCGCGGCCCCGTTTAGGCCGTGAACAGGTTCTTAAACGCACGGCTTGTCTGGACTCTCTAAATCGGACACAAAAAAGCACGGCGAAGCTGGTTAGACTCTCGCTAAATTCCGGACCTGCCCCATGACGACACCTGCCAATACTTCCGTCACGCCCTACGGCACGCTGCCGCCTTCGTCTACGCCTGCCACGCCGCCTGCGCGCAAGCCGGTAAGCCTGCCGCGCCTGCGCGAGATGCAGGCGCATGGCGAAAAGATCACCATGTTGACCGCCTATGACGCCACATTTGCCGCCGTGGCCGATGCCGCGGGTGTGGAATGCATCCTGGTGGGCGACTCGCTGGGCATGGTCTGCCAGGGCCTGACCAGCACCGTCGGCGTGACCCTGGAGACCATGCGCCACCACACCGAATGCGTGGCCAACGGCCTGCGCCGCTCGCAGGCCACGGCCTGGTTGATCGGCGATTTGCCGTTTGGCAGTTATCACGAGTCCAAAGAGCAGGCGCTGCGCAGCGCCGCGGTGCTGATGCAGGCCGGCGCCCACATGGTCAAGCTCGAAGGCGGCGGCTGGACGGCCGAGACGACGCGTTTTCTGGTCGAGCGCGGCATCCCGGTCTGCGCCCACCTGGGGCTGACACCGCAAACCGTGCACGCGCTGGGCGGCTACCGCGTGCAGGGCAAGGGCGACGAAGCCGCTGCCACGATGACGCGCCACGCGCGCGAGCTGCAGGACGCAGGCGCCGCCATGATGGTGCTGGAGATGGTGCCTGCGGCCCTGTCGGCCACGCTCACACAAGAACTCACCCATTGCGCCACCATCGGCATTGGTGCGGGCAACGGCACTGCCGGCCAGGTGCTGGTGCTGCACGACATGCTGGGCATGAACCTGGGCAAGATGCCGAAGTTTGTGCGCAATTTCATGGAAGGCCCGGACAACAAGACCGCCAGTGTGCGCGGCGCCATGGAAGCCTATGTGCGCGCCGTGAAAGACGGCAGCTTTCCGGTGAACGCCACCCACGCGTGGTAGCCGCCCCTTCACGCACGCCCCTTTCAGGAGACAAGATGCAGATCGTCCACACCATCCCGGAGCTGCGCGAGGCCCTCAGCCCGTTTAAGCGCCCTTCCTTCGTGCCCACCATGGGCAACCTGCACGACGGCCACATCGCCCTCGTCAGGCAGGCCAAGCCGCTGGGCGACGTGAGCGTCTCCAGCATCTTCGTGAACCGCCTGCAGTTTGCGCCGCATGAAGACTTCGACAGCTACCCACGCACGCTGGACGCCGACGCCGAGCGCCTGAAAGAGGCAGGCTGCAACGTGCTGTTTGCACCGCTGGAAAAACACCTTTACCCCGAGCCGCAAAGCTACAAGGTGCACCCGGCCACCGACATCAGCGACATGCTTGAAGGTCACTTCAGGCCCGGTTTTTTTATCGGCGTGAGCACCGTGGTGCTCAAGCTCTTTTCCTGCGTGTTTGCCGGCATGCCCACGGGCGTGGCGGCTTTCGGCAAGAAGGACTACCAGCAGGTGATGGTGGTGCAGCGCATGGTGCGGCAGTTTGCATTGCCGATCGAAATCCTGGCCGGTGAAACCCAGCGCGCCGACGACGGCCTGGCGCTGTCCTCACGCAACGGTTACCTCAACGCCACCCAGCGCGCCGAGGCAGTGGAACTCTCCAAAGCGATACGCGCCCTGGGCGAAGCCGCCCGCGCCGGCGGCACGCCCGACCTGCCCGCGCTGGAAGCCCAGGCCATGCAGGCGCTGGCCCGCCGCGGCTGGAAACCCGACTACCTCACCGTGCGCCGCCGCGCCGACCTGCAGGTGCCGCACGGCCCGCTGGCCGACGTGCCGCTGGTGGTGCTGGGCGCGGCCAAGCTGGGCAGCACCCGGCTGATCGACAACCTGGAAATCTAGGCCCGGGCGCTCGCCCCGGCCACCGCCCGCGCGGGCAGCTGGTGTGGCTCCCTCCTGGCGCTCTCACCACCCTCTCAGTGCTCTCTTTTTGCTCTCTTTTTGATAGCTGCTTGCGCAGGTTTTGCTTGGGCTGTAGCCCCTTTTATTCACAAAAAAGCTGCCGACCGGCTGATTTTGTTCTCGACAGACCGACATGACCTCTTTTTCCGTACGCCTTGCCACTTTGGACGACCAGCCTGCCGTGGCCGCGCTGTTTGACGCCTACCGCCAGTTTTACGAACAGCCCGCCGATGCCGCGCTGGCGCTGGACTTCGTCGGCAACCGGATGCGAAACCGCGAATCGGTCATCCTGGTGGCCGAGCCGCAAGGCGCACCCGGTGCCGGCCCGCTCGCCGGTTTTTGCCAGCTGTATCCCGGCTTCTGCTCGGTGATCGCCCAGCCCATCTACACGCTGTATGACCTGTATGTGGCGCCCGCTTCACGCAAGAGCGGCATCGGCCGCGCCCTGATGCAGGCCGCCCACCTGCACGCAAAACAGCACGGCTTTGCCCGGCTGGACCTGACCACCGCCAGGACCAACCACACCGCGCAGGCGCTGTATGAGTCCCTGGGTTGGATTCGTGACGACGTCTTCCTGGCGTACAACAAAATGGTTTAGCCGCCGCGAGCACAGCTTCAGCCCGTGCGGGCCTTGGGGTATAACGCTTTCAGTAGGTTCAGGCACATGCCGCCACCTTTGCAGGAGTTTCACCATGGCCATTCCCCACGCCGCCTCCGGGCAACTCATCGACGTCCAGCCGCTCGCGGGCAAGCTCCTGGAGGCCCGAACCGTCGCGCTGTTCAAAAGCGATGAGCTGGAAGTCATGCGCCTCATCGTGCCGGCCGGCAAGCTGGTGCCCTCGCACCGGGTCAAGGGCGAAATCACCGTGCAATGCCTGGAGGGTGAAGTGGCCTTCACGGCAGAGGGACAAACCCAGCGCATGAAGGCAGGCCAGCTATTGTGGCTGGCGGGCGGCGTGGAACACGGCCTGACCGCGGTGCAGGATGCATCGCTGCTGGTAACGCTGCATTTGCGAAAGTAGGGTCGGCTCCTGCTTCGCGAATTAATGATGCTTTAGAGCCTTAGCCCAATAGGGACATGCGCAAGAAGCTATTAATTCGATAGCAAAAACGGGAACCGGAAAAATCGATCGCGTGGTCAGGCCAGTTCGGCAGTCGGATCGCGCCCCATCAGCGCCGCCACAGCCTCAGCCGGTCTGAGCTTGCCGTCCAGCAAGGCCACCACGCTTTGTGCAATCGGCATCTCGATGCCCAAGCCGGCAGCGCGCTGCACCACGGTGCGGGCGCAATACACGCCCTCGGCCACGTGCCCCAGTGAATCCACCGCTTGCGCCAGCGTCTTGCCCTCGGCCAGCAACAGGCCCACCTTGCGGTTGCGGCTCAGGTCGCCGGTGGCCGTCAACACAAGGTCGCCCAGGCCGGAAAGGCCGGTGAAGGTTTCAGCACGCGCGCCCAGCGCCACGCCCAGCCGTGTCATTTCGGCCAGGCCGCGGGTGATCAGCGCAGCGCGGGCGTTCAGCCCCAGCTGCAATCCGTCGCAAAGCCCCGTGGCGATGGCCAGCACGTTCTTGACGGCGCCACCCACCTCCACCCCCACGACATCGTCATTGGCGTAAACGCGCAGGGTGGCGCTGTGAAAGGCGGCCACCAGCGCTTCGCGTACTTCGGGATGTTCACTGGCAGCCACCAGCGCGGTCGGCTGGCCGCGAGCGACTTCGAGGGCGAAGCTGGGCCCACTGAGCACGCCCGCTCTTAAATTGATAGCAGCTTGCGCCCGTATTTCATGGACCATCAGGCCAAATGATGCTGAAGGCGGCGCCGAATCGAGCGGCGCCTCAAAGCCTTTGCTCAGCCAGGCCACCGGAACCCTGGCGTGCTGCAGGGACTGCAGCATGCTGCGCGCCGCTGAAACGGGCGTTGCCAGGATGATGAGATCCTGCCCTTGAATCGCCTCTGCCAGGGGTACATCGCCGCCTTGCAGCCGCAGACTGGCAGGCAGGGGAACGCCAGGCAGGTAGCGGGCATTGGTGCGGCTGGCCTGCAAGTCTTTGGCCAGCGCAGCATCGCGCGCCCACAAGGTGACCTGGTGGCGGGCGGCGCTGCTCACGGCCACAGCCGTGCCCCAGGCGCCAGCACCGATGACCAGGATTTTCATGCGTGGATGGGCAGGAAGACAGTTGCCGGGAAAACCCCGGCAAGCCGTTAAACGATGATCTGGGGCGCAGCCGATTCGGCAGCGGCCTGGGACTGCTGCTGTTCGTACATGGCCTGGAAGTTGATTTCAGCCATGTGCACAGGCGGGAAGCCGCCGCGCTGGATCACGTCAGCGACATTGCCGCGCAGGTAGGGGTAGACGATTTGCGGGCAGGCAATGCCCAGGATGGCACCCATCTGGTCATCGGGCACATTGCGGATTTCAAAGATGCCGGCCTGCTTGGCTTCCACCAGAAACACGGTTTTGTCGCCGATTTTCGTCTGCACGGTGGCCGTCACGGAAACCTCAAAAAGGCCGTCTGCCACGGGGGTGGCGCCCACGCCCAGCTGGATGTCCACCGCAGGCTGCTCCGGGCTCAGCAGGATTTCAGGCGAATTGGGCTGCTCCAGCGACACGTCCTTGAGATAAACGCGCTGGATCTGGAATACGGGGTCAAGATTGGCTTCAGCCATGGTGCTCTTTCGGGTACGGGGGAAAGTTGAGGTTCAGATGCGCGGCAAGCCGGCGACCAGCGAATGATTATATGGACCCGTGGATGTGGCCCCCACGGTCGCTCACTTCGTGTAGCTCCCGAGGCCTTGCAGGCCGCGGCTCGCGAGACGCTTCACCCCTGTCGCCCGTCCAAGCCTGCGCAGGCAGGCTTGGAGCCGCGGGCTCCAGCCCCTCGGGGGCCGCCCGCCCTCCGGCCCGGCGAAGCCGGTTCCGGGGGGTTCATGCTGGCGAAGAGAGATCAGGCGGCGGGATTCAATAGAGGCATCAGGCCGCCGCGGCTGTCGAGGGCCATCAGGTCGTCGCAGCCGCCTACGTGAGTTTCGCCGATAAAAATCTGCGGCACGGTGCGCCGGCCGGTGATGTCCATCATTTTCTGGCGTTCACCAGGCACCATGTCCACACGAATTTCGTCTAGCTCGGTGACGCCGCGCTGCTTCAATATCTGCTTGGCCTGGATGCAATAAGGGCAGGTACCCGTGGTGTAAATTTTGACGGTTTGCATGGTTCCTCCGGAGGGGCTGGTCTACGCGCAGCGCAGGAAAAATGGATAGCCAGGGTGAAAGCCGGGCCAACGCCCGGTAACCATGGCATTGCAGCTTTCGTGCCTGCCAAAAAACCGGATCAGGAAACGGGGTCAGAACCGAACTGATCAGGCCTTCTCAAGTGGCAGGTTAGCTTCTTTCCACGCTTTCAGCCCACCGCCCAGTGATTGGGCCTGCTCGTAGCCGAGCTTTTTGGCGACCGCGACGGCGCGGCCGGCGCGTGCACCGCTAGCGCACACCAGAATCAGCGGCAAAGCCTTGTTTTTGACGGTGGCGGGCAGTTTTCCTTCCAGCTCGCTGAAAGGCACGTTTTTGGCGCCCGTGACATGGCCAGCAGCGAATTCATCGGCCTCGCTGACGTCCACCACCACCGCTTTTTCGCGGTTGATCAGCTGTACGGCGCCGCTGGCCGTGAGCGCGCCGGCGTTCATGCCGCTGGCAATCATGGGCCAGACCAGCATGCCGCCCGAGGCGACCGCTATCGAAATCAGCATCCAGTTATCGATCAGAAATTTCACGTTGTACCCTTTGTATATTTTTCACCTAACCCGTGATTTTAGAATGGAGGGGCAAAACCGCCCTTGCGGCACTGTCCATTGCCCCTGTTTCCCTTCTTTTACATCCCTAATCCACCATCCCGACCATGTACAAACTCGTGCTCATCCGCCACGGCGAATCGACCTGGAACCTTGAAAACCGCTTCACCGGCTGGGCCGACGTTGACCTCACCGAAACCGGCATCGAACAGGCTAAAAACGCCGGCAAACTGCTCAAAAGCCAAGGTTATGACTTTGACGTGGCCTACACCAGCGTGCTCAAGCGCGCGACCCGCACGCTCTGGCACACGCTGGACGAAATGGACCGCACCTGGCTGCCCGTGGTGCACAGCTGGCGTCTCAACGAGCGGCATTACGGTGCCCTGCAGGGCCTGAACAAGGCCGAAACAGCGAAAAAGTTCGGCGACGAGCAGGTGCTGATCTGGCGCCGCAGCTATGACACGCCGCCCCCGGCGCTTGATCCCGCCGACGAGCGCTGCGAACGCAACGACCCGCGCTACGCCAGGCTGCAGCCCGGTCAGGTGCCGCTGACCGAATGCCTCAAGGACACGGTGAATCGCGTCCTGCCGTTCTGGAATGAGTCCATGGCACCGGCCATCAAGGCAGGCAAGCGCATTGTGGTGGCCGCCCATGGCAATTCCATCCGCGCCCTGGTGAAGTATCTGGACAACATCTCCGACAGCGACATCGTGGGACTCAACATTCCCAACGGCATCCCGCTGGTCTATGAGCTGAACGCCGAACTGCGGCCCTTGCGCCATTACTACCTCGGTGACAGTGAGGCCGCGGCCAAGGCGGCGGCGGCCGTGGGTGCACAAGGCAAGGCTTGAGGGGCAATTCAATGGCTCCTGGCAGTCCTGCGGGAGCCATTCTTGTAAAAGTCCTGTAAATACTGCCCGTTTTGGCTCTTTTGCGGCGCCAGGCCGCATGAATGGCGGAACTGTGGCGACTGGTCTTTCTCCAAGGTGTATATTGCTTCACCTAGGGGGAGCAGGGGCTCTTCAACAGGTTTACGAAGGTATTTTCTATGGGTCAGAAGCTCAAGATAGCAGGCTGGATTTCAATTGGTGCCGTGGCCGGAGCCCTCACCACCGTGCAGCTGCAAGCCGTGGCCCGTGCCGGTCTGGCACCTCTTCCCCTGGAAGAACTGCAGCAGCTCGCCGCCGTCTTTGGCATGGTCAAGACCGACTATGTCGAACCGGTGGACGAGAAAAAACTCATCACCGACGCCATTTCCGGCATGGTGGCCAGCCTTGATCCGCACTCGGTTTACTTCGACAAAAAGTCGTTCAAGGAATTCCGGGAAGGCACCACAGGCCGTTTTGTCGGTGTCGGCATCGAAATCAGCCAGGAAGACGGCCTTGTCAAGGTGGTGTCTCCCATCGAAGGCTCTCCTGCGGACCGTGCCGGCCTCAAGCCGAACGACCTGATCACACGTATCGATGACACGGCGGTCAAGGGCCTGAGCCTCAACGATGCGGTCAAGAAAATGCGCGGCGAACCCAAAACCAAGGTGTTGCTGACGATCTTCCGCAAGGACGAAAACCGCACTTTCCCGGTCACCATCACGCGCGAAGAAATCCGCACCCAGTCGGTTCGCAGCAAAGTGGTGGAGCCCGGCTATGCCTGGATTCGCCTGAGCCAGTTCCAGGAACGCACGGTCGACGACTTCGTGACCAAGCTTGAGCAGATTTACAAGCAGGAGCCCAACCTCAAGGGCCTGGTGCTGGATCTGCGCAATGACCCGGGCGGCCTGCTGGATGCGGCAGTCGCTGTCTCGTCGGCTTTCCTGCCTGAAAACGTCACCGTGGTGTCCACCAACGGCCAGCTGGCTGAAAGCAAATTCACCTACAAAGCTGCACCGGAGTTTTACCAGCGCCGCAACGGCGCCGACCCGCTCAAGCGCCTGCCGGCTGCCCTCAAGAACGTGCCGCTGGTGGTGCTGGTCAATGAAGGCTCGGCCTCTGCCAGCGAAATCGTCGCGGGTGCTTTGCAAGACCACAAGCGTGCCACCATCATGGGCAACCAGACTTTCGGCAAGGGATCGGTGCAAACCGTCCGCCCCCTGGGGCCGGATACGGGCCTGAAGCTCACCACGGCGCGTTACTTCACGCCCAGCGGGAAATCCATCCAGGCGCGCGGCATCGTGCCTGACGTCATGGTCGATGAAACCGCTGAAGGCAGTCCTTTTGCCGCATTGCGCACCCGCGAAGCCGACCTTGAGAAACACCTCAACAGCGGCCAGGGCGCTGAAGTGAAAGACACCGGCCGCGAGAAGGCTCGCGAAGAGGCCCTGAAACGCCTTGAAGAAGAAGCCAAAAAGACACCTGAGCAACGTCGCCCGCCTGAACTGGGTAGCGACAAGGACTTCCAGCTGGCTCAGGCGATCAACAAGCTCAAGGGACGTCCCGTGCTGGTCAGCAAGACAGCCGTGGTCGAACCGAAAAACGAGAAAAAAGACAACTAGGCCGATGCGCAGAGCGGAGCCGGCTTGCGCCGGATCCGCCCGCCCCTTCCGGGCCAGCCCGTCCTGCAGCCTGAACGGTTTCCCCTCATGAACGACGAACAGCTGCTTCGTTACTCGCGGCACATCCTGCTCGACGAGATCGGCATCGAAGGCCAGGAAAAAATCCTCCAGTCGCATGTGCTGATCGTCGGTGCGGGCGGGCTGGGCTCGCCCGTCGCGCTTTATCTGGGCAGCGCCGGTGTCGGCCGCATCACCATCGCTGACCATGACCGGGTGGACGCCACCAACCTGCAACGGCAAATCGCCCACAACCTGTCTCGCATCGGAACGTTCAAGGCAGAATCCGTTGCCCAGTCCATCGCGGCCATCAACCCCGACGTCGTGGTCACCCCGGTTACCCGGCGCGCAGAGGGCGCACTGCTCGATCAGCTGGTCCGGGACGCCGATGTTGTGCTGGACTGCACGGACAACTTCTCCACGCGCCATGCCATCAACCGCGCTTGCGTCAAACACCGCAAGCCATTGGTATCGGGTGCAGCCATCCGCTTTGACGGCCAGATCTCCGTCTACGATTCACGACGTGAGGATTCGCCGTGCTATGCCTGCGTGTTTCCCGAATCAGACCAGCTGGAAGAAGCCCTTTGCGCGACGATGGGCGTTTTTGCGCCTATGGTCGGCATCATGGGCAGCACGCAGGCGGCCGAAGCCCTGAAGCTGATCTGCGGCATCAGCGGGTCGTTGACCGGACGGCTGTTGATGCTGGACGGCAAGCACATGGAATGGAGCGAGATGAAAATTGCGCCCCATGCGGCATGCGCAGTCTGCGGCGGCGGGGTCAAAAAAATTCCCTGAAAAAATCCGGCCGAAAGGCTGCGGGGAAACCTTATCTGGTGGCCGATGCCGGCATCCGCGAACCGGCAGCAGACGCTGCGGCCTTCGCAAGAATCGCTGCGCAGTTTTCGTCCTGGCCCGGTCCGGTTTCAATGGTAGCGGCCAATGCCAGCAAGGGATTGATCACGCCCAGTCCGATAGCAACGGCTGCACGTCCCGCGAGGGCTCCCTTGTCGGGGCCAGCCGATGGGGAGGCGAAGGTACCGCCAATCTTCAGGGGAGACCGCAAGCTCAGTATGCTGCGGTCTTTGGGGGCCGGATCCAGAACAAGGTCCAAGGTCTCATCGGCAAGGCTAACCGTGCCGCGACCGTTGATCACCGTATCTGTCGTATCCAGCACAATCGTTTTGGTGGTCATCAGGCCTTTGTTCACTGCAAAAGCCGCAGCAGCGCAGCGCAACTGCACATTGCGGTCACCACGAACCAGGAACTTGATAACCTCTCCGCCGTCCAGGCCCATGAACTCGAGCAGGATATTGCTGATCTCGCCCTTGCCCATCAACACGGCGACGTCGCCGGATGCGGTGCCCAGCATTTGCGCCAGTGAATTTCCACGCCCTTTCAGGTCCAGCTGGCCGCTGACCTTGCCCAGGCTGCTCCTGGTCGTTTCAACGGCAGGAAAGAGCTGGTTGAGCTGCACGGCCCGCAGGTCCAACCGTGTCGTGAAAACCGCAGGCACAGGGTTGGAGTCGATGCGGATACTGCCTGCCACCGTACCGCCTGCAATGCCCAGCGAGATCGGTTCGAGTTGCAAAACACCGGCTTTCAGCTGGACATGAACGCTGCCCTTGTCAAGCGGCAGCACTTTCACATGCCGTATATCAGCCGCAGAATAAATCACGTCGGCGTTCATCGCCTGCAACCGCGTCACATCAAGCACTGCGACAGGCAGAACCTTGCGCGCAGCGGGCACCGTTTTTCTGCCCGGTGCCGCCACCGAATCGCTGTCAGTCCTGGCGACGGGTGTGTCGGCACTGGCAGGTGCGGCCTTCCCTGATGGCGCAAGGCCGATCACGGGCGCGAGATCGGCAAAATCAAGCAGCCTGGACTGGACCTTGCCGGTCAGAAGCGGCACGGCAGCAGACTGGTCAAAACTGAGCGCCCCATTGATATCCGAACCTCCCAGAACGCCCTGCATCTGGCTGGCGGCCCACACCTTGCCATGCCTGGCCAGTTTGCCCCGGACTTTGTAGGGCGGTGTTGAAGGCAGCACAACGCCCACCAGCTTGTAGAGTTCTTCCAGGTTGCGTCCCTGCAGGTCGAAGGTCGCGTCGATGCCGGCCAGCTCCGCGAGATTGGACACCGAGCCTTTGGCCTTGAGGCTGGTCTTGCCGGCTACGGCGCTCACTTCTACCGGAAACGGCGCTTCGAGGTCTTTGCTCAGCTGGAGTACGCCGCCGGTGCGGCCAGTCGCATTGAAGGACTCGTTTTTCCATTTTCCGGTGGCCTTGTAGCTCAGGGGTAACTGCTCATTTGCTTCTTGTGCCAGTGAGAACTGAACATGGATATTGGCGCCTTGCGCTGCAGCCTGATAGTCAACCGTGCCGCGGTCAATGACCAACGCGTCGATTCGTGGAACGGATCCTTCATCGGACGTATCCCGCGACAAGGCCCAGGTCCGGCGGCCATCGGGCTCTATTTGGAGCCCTATCTGCGGCTCGGTCAGCACAATCCTGGGCAACTCTACCCGGCCAAAAAGAAGCGGCAACAGCCGGATATCAAATTCTGCGGTGGTTGCCGTCACCAGATAGGGTTTGCTGGCCCATTCGGGATTGGCGATTTCCACCCCGTCGGCCTTGACTGTCGCAGTACGTCCGAGCTGGACCGACAGGTGCCGGGTAATTTCAAAGCGCCTCCCGAGTTGCTCGGATACGTGACGATTGATCGGGCCACGAAGCATGTCCCACGGAAAAAACACCGCAACCAGCACCAGAACCGCCACCAATACGGCAATGCCTATGAGTGTTCTACGCAGAAGAGGCGATGGGGACAAGATGTTGTTCATGCTGGGGGAGGAATCGTTCAAACCATTGCAAAGGCAGTCTGTAATGGCCAACAATGCGCGGCTACCGGCAATGTCCATCACCATGCAAGCAAGCGAAGCGCGCTGAACTACAGAGAATCACATTCAAATGTGCGACAGCTCACTCCAGAGGGCAGTCGGCAAGCGCCATGAGACGCTGTGGGCATGTGCCTACAGTTTTTTCGAGCGGGTCGTAGGAAACCTCCTACAGGCACTACCCTTGGTCACTGGCAGAATGGGCCACAATAAAAAGATACATTAGGAAACAAGGACACCGCGTTCTTGAGCCTTTTGTAATATTTCCGAGAAGCACGTAGCCTTCCCACCTGGACCCGAGCAGTGAGACTGAAAACGTACATCGTAGAAGACAATCCCACCATTCGAGAGAATCTGATCGGGACGCTTGAGGAATTGGCAGGCATTAACGCGGTAGGCACGGCCGAAACTGAAAACGAAGGCAAGGCCTGGCTTGTCGAGAACAGCGGCGATTGGGATTTGGCGATTGTTGACCTGTTTCTCAAACAGGGAAGCGGTTTGGGTGTGCTGGCTGCCTGCCGCGATCGCCCCTCCACGCAAAAAGTCGTAGTCCTCAGCAATTACGCTACTGCAGACATCCGCCAAAGATGTGCCCAGCTCGGCGTTGATGCCGTTTTTGACAAGTCCAACGAAATCGATGCCCTGGTGGACTATTGCATCCAGCAGAGCACCATTTCAGATTGAACTCAATCGATCAGCTTGTTCTTGAGCGCGTAGTAGGTGAGGTCGCTGTTGGACGACAGGCTCATTTTTTCCATGACACGCGTCCTGTAAGTGCTCACGGTTTTCACGCTCAGCGAAAGCGCCTTGGCAATATCGCCTGCGGTTTCACCCTTGGCCAGCTTGAGAAAAACCTGGAACTCCCGCTCGGACAATTGTTCGTGGGAGGCCACGTCGTTGGGCCGGTTCAGTTGCTGCGCAAGGAGCTCTGCCACCGCCGGGGTTATGTAGCGTTTTCCAAGCGAAATCACGCGGATCGCATCCACAATTTCGGATGGATCGCATTCCTTGTTCAGGTAACCGCTGGCGCCCTGGCGAATCAGGTTGACCGCATAGTGCTCTTCGGGATAACCGCTCAGAATGAGGATGCCGACATCAGGCGCCTTGGCGCGAATCATGGCCAGCGCATCGATGCCGCTTTGCCCAGGCATGGACAAGTCCATGACCAGAATATCCAGCTCAACGTTACGCACCAGATCAATTGCCTCGCGGCCACTGCCGGCCTCCCCCACGACGCGCAGGTCTACCTGGTCGGAAAAAAACTGTTTGAGTCCAGAACGCACAATGGCATGGTCGTCCACAATTCCAATTTTGATCATGTCGCTGTCTTTCTATAAGGTCTGCGCAAGCGGGCAACGCAATGAAAAAGATGGCCTGCAGGACATCCGCATTGATTTTCAGTGTTCATTATTGACGAAATTCTCACCGAATTACTGAACGGAGTTTGCCGTGAAACGATTTGCGATCCCAAAAATGGCCATCAGCCTACCCCTGGCGGTACTGGCTGCCGCCATTCTCATCTTCATTAATGAGGCAAGCTTCCAGAAATCCACGGAGGCGGCGGCCAGTATTGAAGAGGCCCAGCAAACCCGCGGCGCCATCAACCGGTTGATGCAGCACATGCTGGATGCGGAAACCGGGCAGCGCGGCTACCTCCTGACCGGAGATGTTCGATATCTCGAGCCCTACAACTCCGCCCTGGCCGATATCGACCAAAACCTGGATGCCTTGCGCCGGTTGTTCACCCCCTATCAGGAGCAACTTTCAGAGTTCGGCGTCATGTCCAGGCATGTTTCGCGCAAGCTGGCCGAAATGGACCTGAGCGTACGCATGCGCAAGGAAGGCAACGAGGACGCCTGGAAATTTGTCCTGACCACGGATGTCGGGAAGGAGCACATGGAGGCGATTCGCGCGCAGTCCGCGAAACTGGCTTCCAACAGCGTCAGCAAAATGGAACAGGGGCAGGTTCAGATCAAGAAAGCGCTGGAGCTCTCCCGCATCGGCATTGCGGCCATGGCTTTGGCGGGCCTGCTGGCTTTTTACATGTACCTCCTTCAAACCAAGGCGCTGCTCGCTTCCGGCCGGCGCGAGCAGGAATCCCTGCAACGCGAGCGCGACTTCCTCGAAATACAGGTACGTGAAAGAACCGCCAACCTGGCCGAGCTCGCCACCCACCTGCAAAACGTGCGCGAGGACGAACGGGGTCACCTGGCGCGTGAACTGCATGACGAACTGGGCGCGCTTCTGACTGCCGCGAAACTGGATGTGGCCCGATTGAAATCCCGCCTGGCAGGCAATCTGCCGGAAGCGGCTGAACGGCTGACGCACCTGACCAACACGCTTAACAGCGGCATTGCGCTGAAACGCCGCATTGTGGAAGACCTGCGGCCGTCCTCGCTGTCGCACCTGGGGCTGGTCGCCTCTCTCGAGATCCTCGCACGCGAGTTTGAAGAACGCTCAGGACTTTCCATCACCACCGATCTGGAGCCTGTGGAACTCGGCGGCTCGGCGCAGCTGACCATCTACCGGCTGGTGCAGGAGTCACTGACCAACATCGGCAAATACGCGGAAGCCAGGCAAGCAGAGATAAGCCTTCACAATTTCGACAGCTACATCACGGTGGAAGTCAAAGACAACGGCAAAGGCTTCAAGCTTGAGAGCGTGGGCCCGGGAAGCCATGGCCTTGCCGGCATGCGCCATCGCGTCGAAGCCGCAGGCGGACGGCTGACGGTATCGAGCACAGAAGGCGACGGCACGCGAATTTCAGCAGTGCTGCCCAAAACACTGTGACCAGTCTTTGAACGCGGCGCAAGCAACCCGCCTGCTGCCATGCCCTGCCCTGCCCGCCAAAGGGCTCAACATCTCTCAGCTTTTCGAGGCACGTGCTGCGCTGCCAGCGTAACAAAATGTCGGCCACCTCCTACAGGGCGTGGCCGCTCGAACTGACAGGGGCACACGCTGGCAGCCGATGAAGGAAATTGAAGGCACTCATTAACCTTGCTGAAGGCGTTTCAAAAGAAGCACCACCCCCTTTTAGCCAAGCAAGGAGCCCGAGATGCTGCACTACTCCGTCGTTTTCCTGATCATCGCGCTGATCGCTGCCGTGTTCGGTTTTGGTGGCATCGCCGCAGGTGCCGTCGAGATCGCCAAGATCCTCTTTTTCATCTTCGCCGTCATGGCCATCGTGAGCTTTGTCATCAGCTTGCTCCGAAAGAATTGATCCAGCCATTCCGAGAGTGCCGAACGCTTTTTACGAGCGAGCGGCGCGCTCTCTCCTTGCATCTCCATCGTCATTCACTCAACTCACCAAGGACCTGACATGAATACCCAAACCGCCACCAAGACTGCCCGCCAAAGCTCGGATGAGTTGCTGCAGAACGCAGAAAAAGCTGTTGACTCCACCCGCAGCTATGCCAACGAGGCATTTGACAAGGCAGAAACCAAAGTGCGCGAACTGCGCGGCAGTGTGGATCCCGTCGTGGACATGTTGGCGTCCAAGGCCCAGCACCTTGCCCGTCAGAGTCTCGAGATCGCCTCTGAAGCCAAGCATCGCGCGCAACAGTCGCTGTCCAATGCCGCAGGTGCAACCACCCGTTATGTTGCCGAGCAACCCCTGCGTTCGGTGCTGATTGCCGCCGCCGTCGGCGCCGGCATCGCGCTGCTGGTGTCGTCTGCACGCCATCGCAACCAAAACCGTTACTGATCGCCAGGCTCCCGCCCCCTTTTCCCGGTACACCCCCCCGCACGCAGATTCGCCCACCCAATGCTTCACCCCCTGTTTTCCACCATCGTGCAGCGGCCTGACCTCGTCATGGACCATGTCTCTGCTTACGCGGCGCTCTTTCATGAAGAGGCTTCCGATGCGGGTGCCGAGCTGGTTGCACGGGCTGTGGCGTGGGTGATTGCGGTGCTGGCGGCTGCCGTATTTGTGGGGCTCGCAGGAACAGCCGTCATGCTGGGGGCGCTTCAAAACCAGTTTCATTGGGCCTTGGTGATGGTTCCGGGCATTGCGCTGGCCATCGCCATCGGGGCGGCACTGCGGGCCAGAAAACCTTTCGCGAATGAACGCTTTCCCGAATTGAAAGCCCAGATCGACAGCGACGCACGTGCATTGCGCATGGCCGCCTGAGCCCGCGAGCCGGCAGAAACCACAATGTCTACCCTCACCGCCCCAACGCCACAGGAAAGACTGGCCAGTAGCCGCAAGGCCATTGTCCGGCACATGAGCCGGGAAAAACTGGACCAGGAGGAAAACCCGGGCAATCCAGAGGCCGGCCCGGAGGATGATCCGGCGCACTTTCTCGACCGCGGAACCTGGGGCGTTCTCAAACATGCTTTGGGGAGCTGGTGGCGGCATCACCCTGTGAGCGTTGCGGTTGACATTGCCCGGCCGATGATTGACCGGTACGCCGAAGAAAAACCGTTACAGCTATTGGGTATTGCAGCCGCGGCAGGCGCCGCAGCGGTCGTACTGCGGCCATGGCGACTGGTATCACTTGGCGGCTTGCTGCTGGCTGCCCTCAAGACGTCCGAACTCCCGGGCACCTTGCTGTCCATGTTGTCTGGCGCGCCGCACAAGCCTGAAAAAACACCCTACACACGATGAACACCTCCACGCTTTCCCGCACCGCTCCAGAGGAGCTGGCGCTTGACGAAACAGGGCTGAACGCGGCCCGCAACAGCCTCAATGACGGCGCGATCACGCCGGCCTACGGGCCGCACCGCGATGCGATCGTCAAGCTGCTGAATGACGCACTGGCAACAGAACTGGTTTGCGTATTGCGCTACAAGCGGCACTACTTCACGGCCAGCGGTGTGTCGTCACCGCCCATCGCCGACGAATTCCTGGTCCACGCCAATGAAGAATCCGGACATGCGGACCGCATTGCCCGGCGCATTGTGCAGCTGGGAGGCGAGCCGGACTTTTCGCCGGCCACTCTGTTGCAGCGCAGCCATGCGGATTACGACGAATCGAACGACCTCAAAACCATGGTGCGGGTCAACCTGATCGCCGAACGCATCGCGGTTGAAACCTATCGCCAGATGATTGCGCTGATCGGCGACAAGGATCCCACGACACGCCGCCTGCTCGAAGATGTTCTTGCCGATGAGGAAGAGCATGCCGACGAGCTCAAGGACTGGCTGGAGAAATAACGATTACCGCAGGTCGGCCGGCGTGGTGCCGCCAGTCGACAGGCCTTTTTAACCATGCACCAGACGATTAAATCAACTTAGAGGAAAACAATATGAAATACGCTCGCGCAATTGCATTCGCCGCACTGGCAGGCATCACCATCATCGGCAGCGGCTGCGCCGTTGGGCGTGGTCAGGAAACTGCTGGCGCTTATGTTGATGATGCTGCCATCACCACGTCAGTCAAGGCCAAGTTCGTCGAGGACAAAACCGTTGCCGCGTCCTCCATCAAGGTGGAAACGCTCAATGGCACCGTTCAGCTGTCCGGTTTTGCCAAGTCCAGCGCTGAAAAAGCCCAGGCCGAAAACATTGCCCGCAATGTGAAGAACGTCAAGGGTGTGCGTAACGACATCGTCGTTCGTCCTTGAGCGTAAGCGGCTGAACAAGCCGGGCCACCGCGCAGGTGGCTAAAAAAAGCAGGCTACAGATAATCTGTGCCTGCTTTTTTTCGTTGTGACCAGGCGGCGATGCGGCCGCTGCGGCCACTGCGGCGCCTGGAGCCTGCAGCAGTCTTCCTGCAAGTCCCAGGCCCGGGTCTTTTCAGTGGCAACTTCCATGCTGCTTGCGGAACAGCGCCGGATACACAGGCGGCGCGCCCTTTGTCGATGCAAACAGTCCCAGCCTTGCGGCTTGGGCACGCTTTTCCGCCCGGGCATAGGGACCTGCATTGCCGCGGCTGCGGTAGGACCACGCCATACCGTTTGCGACCATCCATTTGCCGGCATCTTCTCCGCTGAACACCACCTTGGCCAGGAGGCGGCCGTAGTCGTCGTGGTATTGGCCATGCACCGCCACACGCTTGCCCAGAAGCCGGCGCATCAGCGCATCGCGCGCGAGGGCCCCGCCCGGCTGGCAGATTTCCGGCGCATCAATACCCTGGATACGAATGCTGACCGGTTTACCCCCCGCTACCGGGCGCACCCGGACGGTGTCGCCATCCACCACATAGGTGACGATCCCGGGCCAGGCCGCGACGGGAGGCGAGGCCGTGCGCGCCGACACGCTCCCATGCATGAGCGCCACCAGAAAGAACACGCCCACGGCCTGGACTGCGGAATTTTTCGTCACGTTAATTTGCTACTAAATTGATAGCTGTTTGCGCCCGCCAATATTGACCTGGAGGCAGAAATCTTGATGAACACTGAAGATCGGCCGCTTCGTTTCCGTGCTGTCGTCGCCGGCGCGCATTAAAGAGGAGCGAGAAGCCCTGAATATACTGTACAAATAAACAGCTTCATTCCCGCCCTGATCACGCTGTAACGATCCAGCCTTCCAGCGCATCCATTTCCACCGGCAAGCCGTAGCGGGGCGCACCCTGCTGCGCCGCCCAGGCCGCCTGCATCAGGCACAGCACGGCATCGAGGCTGTCGCCGCTGGCGTCGTCGGCCAGCAGGTCGCGCTGCGCGTGGCTGACCTTCAGGCGCAGCCCCAGACGCGTTTGGCCGTTCTCCAGCGCGGTGATCAGGTCTTTGCGTGCAATCAGCCGCTCGGGCGTCTGCCTGGCTTTGTCGTCGCTTTTGTAAGCGCGGCTGCCCAGCACCTCGCGCGCGAGCAGGCCTGGGTAACCTTCGAGCGCCACACGTTGGGTGTCGCCGTCATGCAGGCCCGGCAGGTGCACGCCCGCCGCGAGCAAACGCGGCACACCGGCGTGCAGCATGTAGGCCACGGGTGGGTTGACCCATTTCATCGAAGGGCTGGAGCCGGCCGGGCCGTCGGCGGCACGATGGGCGAACTTGCCGCCCACTGGCCGCGCGTCGCAAAAGGCGGCAAAGGTGCTCCGGATGTCTTCGCGGCTCAAGGCCGCATAGTGGTGCATGCAGGCTTCCCACTGCATCGGCCAGCCCAGATGCGCCACCAGTTCACGCGGCAGGCCAAATGGAAAATCAAACGCGCCCAGCCAGGGCTGGGGCTGTTGCAGCCAGTGCCCGAACGCCGCCAGGGACTCCAGCCGCTCTATTTTTGATAGCACGCAGCGCCCATGAAACATAGACCCGAGGGCTAAAACAATGGGTTTTTTTCGGGTAGGGCTGCTGGAGAAATCGCAGCCGAGCAGCAAGGGCACCGTCATCGCGGCCTCAATCATGGTCTCAGCCCAGCGCCAGCGCCATCACGCCCGCCGCAATGCAGGCGGCGCCGATCAGGCGTAAGGCACGGTCGCCCTCGCCCAGCAAGTGGCCGCCTATCAGCGCGGCAAACAACATGGACACCTCGCGCGCAGGCGCCACATGCGACAGCGGCGCGGTCTGCATGGCGTACAGCACCAGCACATAGGACACGGGACTGACGACACCGACAAACACCGCGTACTTCCATTGCTGCTTCCACAACACCCTGGCCGCAGCGGGGTCGCGCAGCAAGGCGGGTGCCAGCACCACCATGCGCAGCAGGCAGCCCATGTAATCCACCAGGATCGGCGACATCAGCATGATCTTGACCGCATAGCCATCGACGACGGTGTAGCTGGCGATAAAGGCGCCGCTCAGCAAGCCATAGAGCATGCCCCTGCGCACCCGCTGGCGCTGCGCCGGGTCGTGCGAGGCGCGCCATAGGCCCGGCCCACCGGCGACCAGAAACACGCCGCCCACGACACCCGCGATACCGGCAACACCGAGCGCGGAAATCTGCTCGCCCAGCAGCAAGATGGCGGCCAGCGACGACAGCAGCGGCCCCGAGCCCCGCGCCAGCGGATAGACCACGGTGAGGTCCGCCTTGCGGTAGCCGCGCAACAGGACAATGTAATAGATGGTGTGCAGCAAGGCGCTGGCGCAAAGCAGCAGCCATTGCGCCCAACCCCAGCGCGGCAGCTCGGTTATGCCGAACCAGATACCCAGCGGCGCCCACGCCACCAGCAGCACCACGCCGGTAAAAGCGGCAAAGCGGGCATCACCGCCGGCCTTCTTGGCGGCGATGTTCCAGCTGGCGTGAATCAGTCCGGCGAGAAGTACGAGGGCCAGGGCGCCTAAAGACACGCGTCAGGCCTGGCGGTACGCGGGCCTCAAACCCTGCCGCAGATAGAGGCGGTCGCCATCAGGTCTTCGAGCAGTGCGAACGAGACTTTGCCGGAGACCGAGTACGGATCGAGTTCGGCTTTTTCGGAGTATTTGAGCAGGATGGAATGGTTGAGCTTGGACAGGTTGACCTGGCCCATGGTCCAGCCGCCAAAGCGCCGCTCGGAGATTTCCTCAAAATGCAGAAGGATCACGTCCTTGTGGCGGGCGTCCTGCTGGATGTGGCCGAACAGCTCGCTGACCGCCATGCGGCCGCCTTCGATGGCCTGCAGGAAGATACCGCCGCCGTAGCAGAGGATGCCGGTGATGCCGGACGAGGGGTTGTGCTGGCGCGATTGCGAGAGGATGCCCTCGATGGCTTCGGGGCTGGTGTCGACTGCGCGGCTTGCATAAAGTAAACGAACGAGCATGGTCAGCCTTTCTGCGGGATCAATGCAAGGAATTCGCGGCGCAAGGTGGAATCTTTCAGGAACACACCGCGCATCACCGAGTTGATCATCTTGCTGTCCATGTCTTTGACGCCGCGCCAGGCCATGCAGTAGTGGCTGGCCTCCATCACGATGGCCAGGCCGTCGGGCTGGGTTTTTTCCATGATGAGGTCGGCCAGCTGCACCACCGCTTCTTCCTGAATCTGCGGACGACCCATGACCCATTCGGCCAGGCGCGCGTACTTGGACAGGCCGATCACGTTGGTGTGCTCATTGGGCAGCACGCCGATCCATATCTTGCCGATGACGGGACAAAAATGGTGGGAGCAGGCGCTGCGAACCGTGATCGGGCCGACGATCATCAGCTCGTTGAGGTGCTCGGCGTTGGGAAACTCGGTGATGGTGGGCGCATGCACATAGCGACCCTTGAACACCTCGTTGAGGTACATCTTGGCCACGCGGCGCGCGGTGTTGTGGGTGTTGTGGTCGCCGGCGGTGTCGATCACCAGGCTGTCGAGCACGCCTTGCATCTTGACTTCGACTTCGTCCAGCAGCTTTTCGAGCTCGCCCGGTTCAATGAACTTGGCGATGTTGTCGTTGGCGTGAAAGCGCTTGCGAGCCTGGGCCAGGCGTTCGCGGATCTTGACGGAGACGGGCGTGCCCTCGTCGGTCGCGTCCTGGGGGGGCGTATCGGATTTCATAAGCATGCCAGATATTACCAGCCTGCCCCTAAACCGTCTTGTCCGGAATTTGATAAGGTTTTTGGCCTCCAGCCCTTTCCTCATGAGCGCGAGCAGCTATCAAATTAATAGCTAACGACATGAAGGCCGGGCTGGCTCAAGGGGCCTCAATAGCGCTGGCCTGCCACCAGCAGCGCCAGCCGCACCAGGGCATAGGCTATCCAGCCTCGCAGCTGCAGGCCAAAAGGACGATGGCTGTGGTCGGCCGGCTCCATGCGCCGCCCCTGTTTCGCCATGGCCTCGCGCACAATACCCGCCAGGCTTTCGGCAAAGGCCTTGTCCTCAACCACCACATTGGCCTCGCGGGCCAGCAGCAGGCTCAGGGGGTCCAGGTTGGAGGAGCCCACGGTGGCCCAATGCCCGTCCACCACGGCCACCTTGGCGTGCAGAAAGCCGGCCTCGTATTCATGGATTTCCACGCCGGCCTCCAGCAGGGCGCCGTAGAAGGGCCGGGCCGCATGGTATTGCATGAAGTACTCGTAGCGCCCCTGCAGCAGCAAGGTAACACGCACACCGCGTCTGGCCGCCCCGATGAGGGCGCGCCGCAGCTTGCCGCCCGGCAGGAAATAGGCGTTGGCAATGATGATTTCCCGGTGCGCCCTGCCGATGGCCCTGCGGTAAGCGCGCTCGATGCTGCTACGGTTACGCAAGTTGTCGCGCAGGATCAGCGCTGCCTTGGGGCCGGCAACGCCAGACCCGTTACCCACCACGAGCGATGTGGCGCCGGTGCGCCCGCCGTACCCCGCCGCCCTGAACTTCTCCCATGCGGCGGCCATGTGACGCTGCCGCGCGCTGTAACCGGCCTGCACACGCCACCACAGCAGCGCCATGGCATCGGCGGCCTCCTGCGCCAGCGGGCCGGTGGCAGCCACGGCGAAATCGACGCGCGGAGTCTGGAGCTCCCCGTGGTTGGGATCGTAGAAATCATCGAGCACATTGATGCCGCCGCAAAACACCGTGTGCTGGTCCACCACGCAGAGCTTGCGGTGCAGCCGGCGCCAGCGCTCGGGCAGCAGCAGGCCCAGGCGGCTCAGGCCCGTCCCCAGGGGCGAGTACACGCACCAGTCGACTTTCGACGCCGCGAATTTTTCGCGCCACTCGGCCGGAAGGGGACCGGTGCCTATGCCGTCGACCAGCACCTGCACTGTTACGCCGCGCCGGGCCGCGCGAACCAGTGCTTCGGCGACATCCGCGCCGGCACCGTTGAAATCAAAAATATAGGTTTCCAGCTGGATCCAGGTCTGCGCCGCGTCCAGGGCCTTGACGAGTGCAGGGAAAAAGTCCCGGCCGCCCTGGAGCAGTTGCAACGCACCGGACTTGTGGAGTGGAAACATGGCCAGCGGCTTTTTTCCTGGAAGTGTGGAGAGTTGGCGGGAAGGTCTATTCCATTTGAACCGACTGGCCGATGTTTGCCAATCCAGTGAAACGCCAAACTCACAAAGTGTTGCGCCTGCGCGCTGCGCGGCTCAAGCCATGAATTTCGGCAGGAGGAGCACCGCTTCCGCATTCGAAGGGGAAAAACACCGGTCGGCAGCGGCGTAGTGCGGCAGCCATTGCCAGGCGGTGTGCTCCCTGGGGCTGAGCTTCACATCGCAGGCCTGAGGCACACACAGGCTGAAGAGATGTTCGGTGTTGTGGGTGATGCCGGGCGCATACCTGGCGCGCCAGACTGGATAAATCTCGTAGACGTTGGACAGGCCCCAGTCGCGAAACTGGCCGGGCGCGGCTGCGATGCCGGTCTCTTCCAGCACCTCGCGCACCGCGGTCTGCAGCAAGGGTTCGCCCGCCGTATCTTTGGAGCCCGTGACGCTCTGCCAGAACCCCGGGTTGTCGGCGCGTTCGATCAGCAGCACGTCCAGCTGCGGTGTGTGAATAACGACCAGCACAGACTCGGGGATCTTGAAGGCTTTCAAGCTGCCCCTCGTCACTCAGATGCGTGCGCTTGCTTGTGAGCGACAGGCTTTTCCGCCGGGCCGCCCCAAGGAAAAGAGCGCCCCCTCGCGGGGCAGGAAGCTACGCGCAGCGAGCGACCGTGGGGGCCACATTAAACTGGCTGTGGATTACGCAGGCGGATGTGCAGTTCGCGCAGTTGCTTTTCGTCCACCGGGCTCGGGGCATGCGTAAGCAAATCCTGGGCGCGCTGGGTTTTCGGAAAAGCGATCACGTCGCGGATCGACTCGGCGCCCGTCATCATGGTGACGATGCGATCCAGGCCGAAGGCCAGGCCGCCGTGGGGCGGCGCGCCGTACTGCAATGCGTCCAGCAGGAAGCCGAACTTCTGCTGCGCTTCCTCCGGTCCGATCTTCAGGGCATTGAAGACCTTGCTCTGCACGTCCGCCTGGTGGATACGGACCGAGCCACCGCCCAGCTCCCAGCCATTGAGAACCATGTCGTATGCCTTGGCGATGCAGCGGCCCGGGTCGGTGTCCATCCAGTCTTCATGCCCGTCTTTGGGTGCGGTGAACGGATGGTGCACCGCGCTCCAGCGCTGGCCTTCTTCGTCAAATTCGAACATCGGAAAATCAACCACCCACAGCGGCTTCCAGCCCTTGGTGAAGAGGCCGGTTTTCTTGCCGAATTCACTGTGGCCGATCTTCAGGCGCAACGCGCCGATGCTGTCGTTGACAACCTTGGCCTTGTCGGCGCCGAAGAAAAGGATGTCGCCGTTCTGGGCACCAGTGCGCTTGAGGATTTCTGCAATCGCCGCGTCATGGATGTTCTTGACGATGGGGCTTTGCAGGCCGTCGCGGCCCTTGGTGATGTCATTGACCTTGATCCAGGCCAGGCCCTTGGCACCGTAAATCTTGACGAACTCGGTGTAGCCGTCGATCTCGCCGCGGCTCATTTCGGAACCCCCGGGAACGCGCAGGGCAACCACACGGCCGCCAACGGTAGTGGCAGGCGTGCTGAAGACCTTGAAGTCCACCGTCGCCATGACTTCGGTGAGTTCCGTGAACTCCAGGTTCACACGCAAATCAGGCTTGTCGGAACCAAAGCGATGCATGGCCTCGCTGTAGGCCATCACCGGAAATTCACCCAGGTCGGTGTTGAGCACGGTCTTGAAAATGTTGCTGATCATGCCCTGGAACAGGTCACGGATGTCCTGTTCGCCCATGAAGGACGTCTCGATATCGATCTGTGTGAATTCGGGCTGGCGATCGGCGCGCAGGTCTTCGTCGCGGAAGCACTTGGTGATCTGGTAATAGCGGTCAAAGCCCGCCACCATGAGCAACTGCTTGAACAGCTGCGGGCTTTGTGGCAGCGCGAAGAACATGCCTTCGTTGACGCGGCTGGGCACCAGGTAGTCGCGCGCGCCTTCGGGCGTGCTCTTGGTCAGCATCGGGGTTTCGATGTCGATGAAGCCGTTGGCATCAAGGAACTTGCGCGTCTCCATGGCCACGCGGTAGCGCAGCATCAGGTTGTTCTGCATGTAGGGGCGGCGCAGGTCCAGCACGCGGTGCGTGAGGCGCGTCGTCTCCGACAGATTGTCGTCGTCAAGCTGGAACGGCGGCGTCACGCTCGGGTTCAGCACGATCAGTTCGTGGCACAGCACCTCGACCTTGCCGCTTTTGAGGTTGTCGTTGGTCGTGCCTTCAGGGCGGGCTCGCACCACGCCTTTGACCTGCACGCAGAATTCGTTGCGCACGCCTTCGGCGGTTTTGAACATATCAGCGCGGTCCGGGTCGCAGACCACCTGCACATAGCCTTCGCGGTCGCGCAGGTCGATGAAAATCACCCCGCCATGGTCGCGGCGGCGATTGACCCAGCCGCACAGGCTCACGGTTTGGCCCAGCAAGGCCTCGGTCACCAGACCGCAATAGTTCGAACGCATTTGGGAAACGATAGCCATAAAAATCTCGGACTTTCAGCGCCTCGCGCGCAGTGTTGCAATTTTCGCCGTTTAAAGGGGAGGGGTCAGCGGCCGCGGTACAGGTTTGGAGGGCACCACGACGCCCATGGAAATCACGTAGGTCAAAGCCTCATCAACGCTCATCTGGAGCTCAATGCAGTCGCTTCTTTTCAGCATCACAAAATAGCCACCGGTGGGATTGGGCGTGGTGGGTACATAAACACTCAGGTAATCGCCCTGCAGGTGATTGACCACATCGCCGCCGGGCAGTCCCGTCAGAAAGCCGATGGTCCAGACACCTTCACGCGGCCACTGCACCAGCAATGCCTTGCGAAAGGCATTGCCGTTTTCCGAAAACACCGTATCGGAGACCTGCTTTACGCTGGAATAGATGGAGCGGACGATGGGAATGCGGCTCAGGAATGAGTTGCCCCAGCGGACCAGTTTCTTGCCGAAGAAATTGCTGGCAACCGCGCCCATCAGCAGCACGATCAGCAGCGTCAGCAGCACGCCGAAACCGGGGATATGGAAACCCAGCAGCTTGTCGGGATGCCAGGCGCCGGGAAGAATCAGCAGCGTCTGGTCCAGCGTGCCAACAATCCAGTCGAGCACCCACAGCGTGATGGCCAGGGGCACCAGCACCAACAGTCCGGCCAGAAGCCATCGGCGGATCGAAGCCATCACGAGGAAGTCTTGGAAGAGGAGTCGCTGGCCGAAGCCTTGGCGGGTGCGGCTGGCGCGGGAGCGGGGGCTGCTGCGGTGCTTGCCGGCGCGGCTGCACCGGAATCGGCCGGCTTGCTGTCCGCCCCGTTGCCGCTGGCAGTGGCGGCTTCGCCGCCGTCAGTCTTGGGCGCGGGCACGCCTGTGCTGTTGCCGCCGCGGAAGTCCGTCACGTACCAGCCCGAGCCCTTGAGCTGGAAACCCGCCGCCGTGACCTGCTTTTTGAATGCGGGTTCGCCGCATTGCGGGCACACCGAGAGGGGTGCATCGGAGATTTTTTGCAGAACGTCCTTGGCATGCCCACAGGACTCGCATTTATAGGCGTAGATTGGCATAGTGCTTAAGGCTTTGAGGGGCTGTCCCCGGGGTATTCCCGGGAATATCCCGGGGAATTTGCCTGGAAAAGGCTCCCAGATGCAAAGCCTTCAATTATAGGCCGTTGAGACCTTCCCCGGCCGGCCCTAAAACACCCGTATCCGCAGGACAAACTGCATGGCAATCAGCCCCAACACAAAGCCCAAACCGCCATAAATCAGGCTTTGCAGCAGTTTGTTGGTACGCTTTTGCTCATACAGCAGCTCCTCAAGCTCCCGCCGGCTGATTCCGGGGGGCGATTTCAGGTACTGGGACAACAGGCGTGGTAAACCGGGTAGTAGCTTCGCATAAGCGGGCGCTTCCGCCTTGAGCTGCGCCAGCAGTTTTTCCGGTCCCACCTGCTCGAGCATCCATTTCTCGAGAAAAGGCTTGGCGGTGCTCCAGAGGTCCAGGTCAGGGTCCAGCTCGCGGCCCAGGCCCTCGATGTTCAACAGGGTCTTTTGCAGCAGCACCAGCTGGGGCTGGATTTCGACATGGAAGCGGCGCGAGGTCTGAAACAGCCGCATCAGCACCAGGCCCAGCGAGATCTCCTTGAGGGGCCGGTCGAAGTAGGGTTCGCAGCAGGCACGGATAGCGGCTTCCAGCTCGTCCACCCGCGTCTCGGGCGGAACCCAGCCGGATTCCAGGTGCAATTCGGCCACGCGTTTGTAGTCGCGCTGAAAAAAAGCACTGAAGTTCTGGGCCAGGTATTCCTTGTCGACTTCGGTCAGGGTGCCCACGATTCCGAAGTCCAGCGAGATGTAGCGGCCGAATGTTTCCGGCGCCAGGCTGACCTGAATATTGCCGGGATGCATGTCGGCATGGAAGAAACCGTCGCGGAACACCTGGGTGAAGAAAATGGTGACGCCGTCGCGCGCCAGTTTTTTCATGTCGACACCGGCATCGCGCAGGCGCTGGGCCTGGCTGATCGGAACGCCCTTCATGCGCTCCATCACCATGACGTCGGGCATGCAGAAGTCCCAGACCATTTCAGGGATCATCACCAGGTCGAGGTTCTGCATGTTGCGGCGCAGCTGGGCCGCATTGGCCGCCTCGCGCAGAAGGTCCAGCTCGTCGTGCAGGTATTTATCGAACTCGGCCACCACCTCGCGGGGCTTGAGGCGTTTGCCATCAGCCGACGCGCCTTCCACCCAGCCGGCCATCATGTGCATCAGCGCCAGGTCTTTCTCAATGGCAGGCAGCATATTGGGCCGAAGCACCTTGACGGCCACTTCGCGGCCATTTGGCAAGGTGGCGAAGTGCACCTGGGCAATCGAGGCGCTGGCGACGGGGATTTGTTCGAAGCTTGCAAAGATGCGGTCCAGCGGCCGGCCAAAGGCCTTTTCGATGATGGCGACGGCGACGGCGGACTCAAAAGGCGGCACCCGGTCCTGCAGGCGCGCAAGCTCGTCGGCGATGTCGGGGGGAAGCAGGTCGCGCCGTGTCGACATCACCTGGCCAAACTTGACAAAAATAGGACCCAGGCTTTCAAGCGCTTCGCGCAGGCGCTCGCCGCGCGGTGCCTTCAGGTTGCGGCCCAGCGAAACGATGCGGGTCAGCAAACGGATCCAGGGACGCTCGAAACTGGAGAGCACCAGCTCATCCAGGCCAAACCGGAGCACGGTCCAGACGATAAAAACACCTCGGAAGAGGCGACTCATGCAGCAGGTGCTTTCACTGGCTCGGCATCGCCGCCTGCCGCAGAAGGACCCGCCTTGGGCGCCGTTTCAGGGGGTTCGGCACCGGAGGTTGCTGCCGCGGAGGAAGGAGGAACCGACGCAAGAGGTGTACTTGCCAAAAACTGCTTGAGCCCCGCAAAGATTCGCCGCCCGGCGTCGGCCACGGCATGCGCAGGCGCGTCACCGATCAACCGGGAAAGGTCCTCTTCGGCATCCCAGCGCAGGTTCTCGGCCAGCCAGCCCAGTTCAGCGGCCAGCTGAACATCACCCTCGATTTTCACCGGCGGCGGCTTGCCGGCCAATACGGACTGCATCACGGTCAGCGGGGATTCGGTAGCCACAGCCAGCAGCAGGTCCGGCTTGGCAGCAGGCTGGGCCCGGTCCACCAGGCCCGCCGGTGTCACCACCAGGTCAATCGCAAACAGACCCCAGCGCAGATGCACCACGCGCCCCTTTTGCCGCAGCAGTCGATCCTGCGCCTGCTTTTCCTGCATCAGGACATGGTTCAGGAAGAGCACCAGTCGTTGCTGCCCCTCATCCACCACCCAGGCGGGCGGCTGAAAGCGGGTGGCAACGGATTCCAGAAATGAAAAAGGGGTCGTAGTGTTCATACGACCCCGATTTTGCAGGATAAAACGCCTGACAAGTTAAGCCCCCTATTTATCTATCAGCCGGGGCCGCGGAACCGGCTTTGCCGGGCCGCAGGCGCAGCGGCCCCCTCGGGGGCAGGGAGCTACACGCAGTGAGCGACCGTGGGGGCTACTGCAATGCCTGTACACCGGCAACCAGCCAGCCGCTGCCGCCGCTGCGTGGCTTGGTCATGTTCCAGACTTCGCGGAAGGGGCTGGCGCCTGCGGAAGCGTCTTCGCGGATCATGCCGGAAAACTCCACGCTGGCCATATAGACGTCGCTCAGTTCCTCGATGCCCAGCAATTGCGCATCCAGCATCACGACCTCGGTCTTGTTGACCACACCGCCGGTGTGCGATTCGCGGTCAGCCAGCTGGGTCTTGATCTGCTCGAGCATGTCGTCCGTCATCATGGCGCGCAGGTTCTGGATGTCGGAGCGGTCCCAGGCATCCTGCAGCGTGACGAAGTTGGCCTTGCTGGCCTTGAGGAAGCCTTCGGCGTCAAAACCGGCCGGAACGCCCCAGGACTGCGAACCGAGGAGGGCCGAACCGATCATGGAGCCGCCTGCGGGCGCTGCCGCATCGTATTTGTTGGCATCAAAAGCCATGCTGCTACGCTCCCAGGGGCGTGCGGATGCATCGTTGCCGACGTTCTCAGGGCTGTAGTTCTTGGGGGCGGTGGCATTCCCCGCACCCTGGAAGGCAAAGGGCGTCTGCCCGGGCGCAGAACCTTGCGCGCCAGCCGCTCCACCCTTGAGCTTGCGCATGATGAAGCCGACCACCAGCATGACCACCAGTGCCAGCAAGGCGAACATGATGATCTGGCCGAAGGCGCCGCCCAGGCCCAGCGACGAAGCCAGCCACGCCAGGCCCAGACCTGCGGCCAAGCCGCCCAGCATGGCACCCCAGGGTTTCTTGGGCGCAACAGGCGCCGGCGTTGCCGCAGGGGCCGCCGGTTTGGCGGCATTGGCACCGCCAGGCGCCGCTTCACGCTTGGTCACGTTGGACGACTGTTTGCCAAATGACGAACCACCGCCCAGTCGTTTGGCGTCAGCAGCCGTTCCCCCCAGAGTCAGGGCTAACGCAAGCGCTGCGGAAAAAATTGCCGACCAGATTTTCATATCGTCTCCTTGATCACGGTTTGAGGCCGTTTGACTTTTCAACACTTGATTCCAACATGCAATGCCACAACTCCGCCTGTGATGTTGTGATAGTCCACATGGCCGAAACCACTTTTATGCATAAGGGCTTTCAGTTCGTCCTGGCCGGGGTGCATGCGAATTGATTCAGCGAGGTACTGGTAGCTTGAATCGTCATTGGCCACCAGCTTGCCCAACCGCGGCAACACCTTGAAGGAATACCAGTCGTAAATTTTTTCCAGCGGCTTGGCCACTTTGGAGAACTCCAGCACCAGCAGCTTGCCACCGGGTTTGAGCACGCGGTTCATTTCGCGCAGCGCATCTTCCTTGTGCGTCATGTTGCGCAGCCCGAAGGCGACAGTCACCACGTCGAAGTTCGCATCGGGAAACGGCAGGTGTTCGGCGTCGCACACCAGGGTGGGCAAACTGACGCCAGCATCGAGCAGCCGGTTGCGGCCTTCGCGGAGCATCGCCTCGTTGATATCGGTATGCACCACACGGCCGGTGCTGCCCACCTTGGGGGCAAAGGCCAGCGCCAGGTCGCCCGTGCCGCCGGCGATGTCCAGCACCTGGTAGCCCTCTTTGACATTGGCCACCAGCACCGTGTAGGCCTTCCAGGCACGGTGCAGGCCCATGGACATCAGGTCGTTCATCACGTCGTATTTGGGGGCCACAGAGTCAAACACCCCGCGCACGCGGCGTGCCTTGTCCTGCTCGTCGACGGATTCAAAACCGAAATGGGTACTGCTCATACCATCAATGCTAGAGGGCAAAGGTGTAATTGCTCTCGACAACCCTGAGCTGACATGGGGCATTGCGGCTTATTGCCCACTTTTATGCTGGAAAAACAACAGTGGTGCGAAATGCCCATTCGCGGCCACGCCGTGGCCGCGCACCGCTCGCGCGGAATCAGTGGCTTGCGCAGCCGTGGCCGCCGGGCGCGGCCATGGGTGCATCGCGCTCAACACCGGCCGCCTGCAGGCGCCTCTGGTACTCGTCCCATAACTGGGCCTGGTCGGCGCCCAGTTTGTAGAGGTAGTCCCACGAGAAGATTCCGCTCTCATGGCCATCGGAAAACACGGGCTTGACCGCGTAATTGCCAATAGGCTCGAGCTCAACCACATTCACTTCGCGTTTGCCGGTTTGCAAAATTTCCTGGCCGGGGCCATGGCCCTGCACTTCTGCCGAGGGCGAATAGATGCGCATGAGCTCAAACGGGATTTTGAACTCGGCGCCGTCGGAAAACGCGATTTCAAGGACACGCGACTGGCTATGAACCGTCAGCGCAGTGGGAGTGGGTGAACCGGGTTGCAGGCCTGCCATGGAGGAATCGCTTTCTGAAAGAGGAAGGCCGGACGGATCAGGCCTTCAAGGTTTTGGCATTTTGGCAATAAGCCCGTTGACATTGGAACCAGGAAACGGCCTAGACCAGCACCCGTTCGATACCGCCGTGATTGGCTGCCTCCACATACGTCGGCAGCCACTCCTTGCCCAGAATCTGGTTGGCCATTTCCACCACGATGTAGTCCGCCTCGAGCAGGCCGTTCTGCAGATCATCGCCGTAGCGCGAGAGCCCTTGCAGGCAGCTCGGGCAGCTGGTGAGGATCTTGACGTTGCCGGTCTCAGCCACAGCCCCGGCCTGCCGCAAGGCGGCCTCGCCTTTGCGCAGCTCTTCCTCCTTGCGAAAGCGGATTTGCGTCGAGATGTCGGGCCGGGTGACGCCCAGCGTGCCCGATTCGCCGCAGCAGCGGTCGTTCTTGAGCACGTTGTCGCCCAGCAGCGCCTTGACGGTCTTCATCGGCTCCTGCAGCTTCATCGGGCTGTGGCAGGGGTCGTGATAAAGGTAGCCCGCACCGGGCTGGTCGGTGCGCAGGGTGATGCCTTTTTCGAGCAGATATTCGTGGATGTCGATGATGCGGCAGCCCGGGAATATCTTGTCGAACTCATAGCCCTGCAGCTGGTCATAACAGGTGCCGCAGCTGACCACCACCGTCTTGATGTCCAGGTAGTTCAGCGTGTTGGCCACGCGGTGGAACAGCACCCGGTTGTCGGTGATGATTTTCTCGGCCTTGTCGAACTGGCCGCTGCCGCGTTGCGGGTAACCGCAGCACAGGTAACCCGGCGGCAGCACGGTCTGCACGCCCGCATGCCAGAGCATGGCCTGCGTGGCCAAGCCCACCTGGCTGAAGAGCCGCTCGGAGCCGCAACCGGGGAAATAGAACACCGCTTCGGTTTCAGAGGTGGTGCTCTTGGGGTTGCGGATGATGGGGACGTAGTCCTTGTCTTCGATGTCCAGCAGCGCACGCGCGGTCTTTTTGGGCAGCCCGCCCGGCATCTTCTTGTTGATGAAGTGGATCACCTGCTCTTTCACGGGCGCCTTGCCGACGGTGGCGGGCGGCAACGCCGTCTGCTTGCGCGCCAGCCGGCGCATCAGGTCGTTGGCCAGGCGCTGGGCCTTGAAGCCCACGTCCACCATGGCGCCGCGCATGAACTTGATGGTTTGCGGGCTGGTGGCGTTCAGGAAGATCATGGCAGCCGCGTTGCCAGGCCGGAAGGACTTTTGCCCCATCTTGCGCAACAGGTTGCGCATGTTCATCGAGACTTCGCCGAAGTCGATATCCACCGGGCAAGGCGTCAGGCACTTGTGGCACACCGTGCAGTGGTCGGCCACGTCCTCGAATTCTTCCCAGTGCTTGATGCTCACGCCGCGCCGGGTCTGCTCTTCGTACAGGAAGGCTTCGACCAGCAGCGAGGTGGCCAGAATTTTGTTGCGCGGGCTGTACAGCAAGTTGGCGCGCGGCACGTGGGTGGCGCACACCGGCTTGCACTTGCCGCAGCGCAGGCAGTCTTTGACGCTGTCGGCAATGGCGCCGATGTCGGACTGCTGCATGATCAGCGACTCGTGCCCCATCAAACCGAAGCTGGGGGTGTAGGCATTGGTCAAATCGGCTTGCAGGCCACGCCCTTCGTGCGCAAGCTGCTCCTGATTTCGGAGCAGCTTGCCTTTGTTGAAGCGCCCTTCCGGATCGACCTTTTGCTTGTATTCGGTGAAGGGCCGCAGCTCTTCGTCGGTCAAAAACTCCAGCTTGGTGATGCCAATGCCGTGTTCGCCGGAGATGACGCCGTCCAGCGAACGGGCCAGCACCATGATGCGCGCCACAGCCACATGCGCGGTTTGTAGCATCTCGTAGTCATCGCTGTTGACGGGCAGGTTGGTGTGCACATTTCCGTCGCCGGCGTGCATGTGCAGCGCCGCCCACACGCGACCCTTGAGCACGCGCTTGTGGATGGCATTGCACTCTTCCAGGATCGGCAAAAACGCACCGCCCGAGAAGATCGCCTGAAGCTGGGCGCGGATATCGGTTTTCCAGCTGGCACGCAGCGTGTGGTCCTGCAGCTGCGGGAACAAGGTGGCAACGCCTGCGAGCCAGCCCGACCAGCGAGCCCGTACTTCAGCCAGCAGCGCGAGCGCCTGGCCAACGCGGTCTTCCAGCAGCTCTGCCGAAGGAATCTCGTTGGCATCATCCGATTTGCCCAGCGGCAAGTTGCCTTTGAGGAAAAACGCCTCCAGCTCGTCGCACAGCCGAATCTTGTTGGCCAGGCTGAGCTCGATGTTGATCTGCTCGATGCCGTCGGTGTACTCCGCCATGCGGGGCAAAGGAATCACCACGTCTTCATTGATCTTGAAGGCATTGGTGTGCTTGGAGATCGCGGCGGTGCGCTTGCGGTCCAGCCAGAATTTCTTGCGCGCGTCGGGGCTGATGGCGATAAAACCTTCGCCATGGCGCGAGTTGGCAATGCGCACGACTTCCGACGTGGCGCGCGCCACGACGTCGGCATCGTCGCCGGCAATGTCGCCAAACAGCACCATCTTCGGCAGGCCGCCGTGCTTTTTTGATTTGGTCGCATAGCCGACCGCCTTGAGGTAACGGTCGTCCAGGTGCTCCAGCCCCGCGAGGATGGCGCCGCCGCGCTTTTGCTCGGCGAACATGAAATCCTTGATCTCGACGATGCTGGGCACCGCGTCCTTGGCATTGCCGAAGAACTCCAGGCACACCGTGCGGGTGTGCGCCGGCATGCGGTGCACGATCCAGCGCGCGCTGGTGATGAGGCCGTCGCAGCCTTCCTTCTGGATACCGGGCAGGCCGCTCAGGAACTTGTCGGTGACGTCTTTGCCCAGGCCTTCCTTGCGGAATGTCTTGCCGGGAATATCGAGCCGCTCGGTGCGAATGGGCGTTTTGCCATCGGCTTCGAAATACTGAAGATCGAAACTGGCCATCTCGGCGTCGTGGATCTTGCCGAGGTTGTGGCCCACGCGCGTGACTTCCAGCCACTGGGCCTGCGGCGTAACCATCCGCCATGAAGCAAGGTTGTCCAGAGCGGTGCCCCACAGCACGGCCTTTTTGCCGCCCGCGTTCATGGCGATGTTGCCGCCTATGCAGGAGGCTTCAGCAGAGGTCGGGTCGACTGCGAACACAAAACCGCCGCGCTCTGCGGCGTCGGCCACGCGCTGGGTAACCACGCCGGCTTCAGTCCACACGGTGGCGACCGGGTTCTCAACACCAGGCAACGAGACCATTTCGACCTCGGTCATGGCTTCGAGTTTTTCGGTGTTGATGACAGCCGACTTCCAGGTGAGCGGAATCGCCCCGCCGGTGTAGCCCGTGCCGCCGCCGCGCGGCACGATTGTCAGGCCGAGCTCGATACAGGCCTTGACCAGGCCGGCCATTTCGGCTTCAGTGTCAGGCGTGAGCACCACAAAGGGGTACTCGACGCGCCAGTCGGTCGCATCGGTGACATGCGACACCCGCGAAAGGCCGTCGAACTTGATGTTGTCCTTGAGGGTCAGTTTGCGCAGCTTGCGTTCCGTCAGGCGGCGAAGGTCGTACATCTCGCTAAAGGAGGTGTAGAAGCGGGCGACGGCGCCGCGAGCGGCGTCCAGCAGTTCGCCCACGATGGCGTCGCGCTGCTGGTCTGCATCCGGGGTGCGGCGTTTTTCGACTTCAGTCAGCCGATGCTGCAAGGCGTCGACCAGCAGCTTGCGCCGCTTGGGGTTGTCGAGCAGGTCGTCCTGCAAATAGGGGTTGCGCTGCACGACCCAGACATCGCCCAGCACTTCATACAGCATGCGCGCGGAGCGGCCGGTGCGACGCTCGTCGCGCAGGCGGTTCAGCAGGTCCCATGCCCGCTCGCCGAGCAGGCGGATGACCACTTCGCGGTCGGAAAACGAGGTGTAGTTATAGGGAATCTCGCGGATGCGGGCTTCGCCAGCCTTTGCGTCATCGGCAAAGACGTTCAATTCTTGGAGGGTAGTAGGGGCGTTCATCGTGAAAAGCCAGCGGCTTCGGACCCGTGTCCAGCGCTGTTGCCCTATATTACCGCAGCGCAACATTTGGCCAGTGCCGCGCTGCCCCGGGCACAATCCTAAGTCGTCTTATGGAAATCCCGCTTGCCGGGAGTCTTCCAAATCGCTTAAATCCGTGTGTCATAAACAGTTTCTAGACTGTCTCGTTTAACTTGGCGCCCCTTGTGCGCGCCCAAATCCCAGGAGTTTTGATGAAAAACCGTCTTTCCGCGTTCGCTTTTGCGGCCCTAGGCCTTTGCGTGCCTTTGGCCAGCCAGGCGCAAACCGAGATCCAGTGGTGGCATTCGATGACAGCCGTTAATGGCGAATGGGTCAATGACCTGGCCAAGCAGTTCAACGAAAGCCAGAAGGAATACAAGGTGGTCCCTACCTTCAAGGGCACTTACGACGAATCGATGACCGCCTCCATCGCGGCCTTCCGCGCCGGCAACGCGCCCCACATCCTGCAGGTGTTTGAAGTCGGCACTGCCACCATGATGGCCAGCAAGGGCGCGGTCATTCCCGTCGGTCAGGTCATGAGGGATGCAGGCGAAAAATTCGATCCTACCGCCTACATTTCGGCTGTGGCCGGCTACTACACAGCGCCTAACGGCCAGATGCTGAGCTTCCCGTTCAACAGCTCCACCACCATTTTTTATATCAACAAGGATGCCTTCAAGGCCGCCGGCCTGCCGACGGACAAAGCGCCTGCAACCTGGCCGGAAGTGGTGGCTGCCGCCGCCAAGCTCAAGGCCGCGGGCCACAAATGCCCCTTCACTACGGCCTGGCAGGGCTGGACGCAGCTCGAAAGCTTCTCGGCCTGGCACAACGTCGAGTTCGCGACCAAGAGCAACGGCCTGGCCGGGCTTGATGCGCGCATGAAGATCAACTCACCGCTGCATGTGCGCCATATCGAGAACCTGGCCAACATGGCCAAGCAAGGCCTCTTTATCTACAAGGGCCGCGGCAACGTACCGGAAGCCAGCTTCATCTCGGGCGAGTGCGCCATGATCAATACCTCGTCGGGCTTTTACGGCAATGTGGCGAAAAACGCCAAATTCGCCTATGGCCTGGCTCCGCTGCCCTACTACCAGGACGTACCCGGCGCGCCGCAAAACACCGTGATCGGCGGCGCCAGCCTCTGGGTCATGTCGGGCAAGAAGCCTGCCGAATACAAGGGCGTGGCCAAGTTCTTCAGTTTCATCTCCACGCCTGAAGTGCAGTCGGCCAGCCATAAGCGCACGGGTTATCTGCCTGTGACCACCGCGGCTTACCAACTGACCGAGAAGTCGGGCTTTTACACGCAAAACCCCGGCACCGACGTGGCCGTGACGCAGATGATCCGCAAGGTGACCGACAAGAGCCGCGGCATCCGCTTGGGCAACTATGTGCAGGTACGTGCGATCGAGGACGAAGAACTCGAGCAGGTCTGGAATGGCAAGAAAACAGCCAAGGAAGCCCTGGACACCATCGTCAAGCGCGGCAACGAACAGCTTGAGCGCTTCCAGAAAGCCAACAAGGGCTGATCCGCAAGAGACAGAGCCAAGCCCGCCTGGCGGGCTACACTCGGCCCGCTTGACCCTCCCCTCGATCAGGGAAGGCCAGGCGGGTTTTTATGTTTTAGCACTCACCAGTTTTTGCCCACTGAAGGCCCTATGGAAAAACGCGTTGTCTTTCGATCCAGCTGGCTGCCCTGGCTGCTGCTGCTGCCGCAAATGGCGGTCATTTTGGTGTTCTTCTTCTGGCCTGCGGCGCAGGCCATCCTGCAGTCGCTGCAGCAGCAGGATGCCTTTGGAACTTCCATTGAATTTGTCGGCCTGGCCAACTTCCGGCAGCTGCTGGACGACCCGAGCTATGTGGAGTCGTTCAAGACCACCGCCTTTTTCTCGGTAATGGTCGCCGGCATCGGCATCAGCCTGTCGCTGGTGCTGGCCGTTTTTGCCGACCGCATCACGCGCGGCGGCATGTTCTACAAGACCATGCTGGTGTTGCCTTACGCGGTGGCACCTGCCGTGGCGGCCGTGCTGTGGGTTTTCATGTTTTCGCCTTCACTGGGCGTGGTGGCCTATGCGCTGGGCAAGATCGGCATCAACTGGAACCACCTGCTTGACTCGGGTCATGCCATGACACTGATCGTGATGGCCTCGGTGTGGAAGCAGATCTCCTACAACTTCCTGTTCTTCCTGGCGGGCCTGCAGTCGATTCCCAAATCGCTGATCGAGGCCGCCGCCATCGATGGCGCCAGGCCGTGGCGCCGCTTCTGGACCATCCAGTTCCCGTTGCTGTCGCCTACCACCTTCTTCCTGCTGGTCATCAACGTGGTCTATGCCTTTTTCGACACCTTTGCCATCGTCGACGCCGCCACGCAGGGCGGGCCGGGCAAGGACACGGCCATCCTGGTCTACAAGGTGTATTACGACGGCTTCAAGGCCATGGACCTGGGAGGTTCGGCTGCGCAGTCGGTCGTCTTGATGGTGATCGTGGTGGCGCTGACCGTAATTCAATTCCGCTACGTCGAGAAAAAGGTTCAGTACTAAATGATCTCCAAAAAACATCTGAATTCCTGTTCAGCAGGGGCCGCGGAACTGGCTTTGCCAGACCGCAGGCGCAGCGGCCCCTTGACCAGTGCAAGGGGCAGGGCGTTGCCGCAGGCTCGCAGTGAGCAACCGTGGGGGTCATACCATGGTTGAAAAACGCGGAACCCACGGCATCCTTGCCCACGTCATCGTGATCCTGGGCGTCCTGATTGTTGCTTTTCCCCTCTACCTGGCCTTCGTGGCCTCCACCCACACCGCGCAGGACATCGTGCAGGCGCCCATGCCGCTGTTGCCGGGCACGAATATGCTCGACAGCTACAAGGCGGCGCTGTTCGGGCGCGAATCCGCTGTTGGCTCCAACGCACCCGTAGCGCACATGATGTGGGTCAGCTTCGTCACGGCGATGGTGATCGCCATCGGCAAGATTGCGATCTCGCTGCTGTCGGCATTCGCCATCGTGTACTTCCGCTTTCCGTTCAAGAAGACCTGCTTCTGGGCCATCTTTGTGACGCTGATGCTGCCGGTGGAGGTGCGCATTCTGCCCACTTACAAGGTGCTGTCCGACCTGAACATGCTCAACACCTATGCGGGTCTCACGGTGCCACTGATCGCTTCGGCCACAGCCACCTTTTTGTTCCGCCAGTTTTTTCTGACGGTGCCCGACGAACTCACAGAAGCCTCACGCATGGACGGCGCCAGCCCCATGCGTTTTTTCTTTGACGTACTTCTGCCGCTGTCGAAAACCTCGATCGCCGCGCTCTTCGTGATCCAGTTCATCTACGGCTGGAACCAGTACCTCTGGCCGCTGCTGGCCACGACCAGTGAAGACATGTACCCCGTGGTCGTTGGCATCAAGCGCATGATCGCCGGCGGCGACGGCCAGAACGAATGGAACGTGGTCATGGCCACCGCCATTCTGGCGATGCTGCCGCCCGCCCTGGTGGTGGTGCTGATGCAGAAATGGTTCGTCAAGGGCCTGGTCGACACCGAGAAATGATCCTCCCCCGAAGCGCCTTCGGCGCCTCCCCCCAGGGGGCGCCACCAGCGGCCCGGCAAAGCCGGTTCCGCGGCGTCCGCTTGAATTAAATCCAACACAGGTTATCTCAATGGCTTCACTCCAATTCAACAATGTCATCAAGCGCTACGGCACCGGCAAGGACATGCTGCAGGTTCTGCACGGCGTGAACGCTGAAATCAAGGACCACGAGTTCATCGTCATCGTCGGGCCTTCGGGCTGTGGCAAATCCACCCTGCTGCGCATGGTGGCCGGGCTGGAGGAAGTCAGCGACGGGCAGATCTCCATCGGCGGCAAGGTCGTCAACGAGCTGGAACCCTCCGAGCGCGACATCGCCATGGTGTTCCAGAACTACGCGCTCTACCCGCACATGAGCGTGTTCGACAACATGGCATACGGCCTGAAAATCGCCAAGGTGCCCAAAGACGAAATCAAGACGCGTGTCGACAAGGCCGCCAAGATCCTGGAGCTGGGCCACCTGCTGGACCGCAAACCCCGCGCGCTTTCGGGCGGGCAGCGCCAGCGCGTGGCCATGGGCCGTGCCATCGTGCGCCAGCCGCAGGTGTTTTTGTTTGACGAGCCGCTGTCCAACCTGGACGCCAAGCTGCGCGTGCAGACGCGTCTTGAAATCCAGAAGCTGCACCGCGAACTCGGCATCACCTCACTCTTCGTCACGCACGACCAGGTCGAAGCCATGACGCTGGCCCAGCGCATGATGGTGATGAACGCCGGCCGCATGGAGCAGTTCGGCACGCCCGAAGAGGTGTACAACCGCCCCGCCACCACCTTTGTGGCCAGCTTCATGGGCTCGCCGCCCATGAATTTGCTCAAGCAGGCGCCGAACAACGATTTCGGCGGCAAGCCCGGCGCCATTCTGGGCATACGGCCCGAACACCTGACGGTGGGCGCTACGGGTTGGGCCGTGCAGGTCGATACGATTGAAATGCTGGGTGCGGAGCGCCTGGTGTATTGCCGTATGGGCGAAGAATTCCTGATCGTGCGTACCGATGAAAGCCTGTCAACGGCGCCCGAAATCGGCGCGACCATCCATGTCACGCCGCGCGCAGATCGCCTGCACTGGTTTGACTCGGAAACGGGCAAACGGATCTAATTTCCGGCTTTCGTCTCGTCTCCACAGGTCCTGAGCACACCCATGACAAACCCCGTATCAGCTGCCAACTGGCCCTACCCGCGCTGGGTAGCGCATCGCGGCGCCGGCAAGCTGGCGCCTGAGAACACGCTGGCCTCGTTCATGATGGGCGCCAGCCATGGCTACCGCATGTTCGAGTGCGACGTGAAACTGAGCGCCGACGACGTTCCCTTTTTGCTGCACGACGCCACGCTGGAGCGCACCAGCAACGGCAAAGGTGTGGCTGGCGAGTTAAGTTGGGAGGCGCTGGCCAAGCTTGACGCCGGCGGCTGGCATTCCCCGGCGTTTGCCGCGGAGGGCCTCGCCAGCTTTGAGCGCATCGCCCGCTTTTGCCTGGACAAGGGCTACTTCCTCAATATCGAGATCAAGCCCACACCGGGCATCGACAGTCACACCGGCACCGTGGTGGCCAACGAAGCGGCCCGGCTGTGGCAGGGCCAAGCCATTCCCCCACTGCTGACGTCCTTCCAGCCGCTGTCGCTGGAGGCGGCTCGAAATGCCCAGCCCCAGTTGCCACGCGGCCTGCTGCTCGACCAACTCCCCGCCAACTGGCTGGAAACAGCGGCTCAGCTGGGCTGCGTGGCCATCGTCTGCAACCACAAACTCTGGAACGCCGATACGGTGGCCCAGGCCAAAAAAGCCGGCTTCAAGTTGCTGAGCTATACGGTGAATGACGAAGCGAACGTGCAGCGGCTGCTGGCCCTGGGCACCGACGGCATCATCACCGACGCAGTGAACGTCTTCAAGCCCGATTTGTAGTCGCTATTCGAAGGGACTTTAGAAATTCAATTACCGGGTGCAGGGCAAGGCGCACGGAGCGCAGGACACCGGAATGCACTTGGGTGCATGAGGATTCCGAGCAGCGCGCAACGCAGCCATGCGCCCGGCAATTGGATTTATAGAACCCCTTCAGGCCCGCCAGGCGCCCAGCAAAACCCACTGGCAGACGGCCGCGCCGACCACCATGGCGGCATACGTCAGCATCTTCCCGTCATGGCCGAAGAACACCAGCCCGGCCACCAGCACCACCACGTTTACTACAAAAACAATAGCTGCTTGCGCATACCAGGTCTGGGTCAGAGGGCTTTTTGATCTAAATAATCCACCCATAAGCTGAGTTGCCAGTACCAGCAGCAGGGCCACCGCGGCGGCCGGCAGGACAAGATTGAGCAGGTGGTTCGCCAGCAGGTAAAAGGTCATGCGCGTAGGGGTAGTTAAAAACTCGCCCGGCTTCAGAACAGCTCCAAAACAGGCTTCAAAACGGCCAAAAAAAAGGACTATCAGGGCGATTGTCCGGCCTTTGTACCGGCCTGGTCGCTTCAATTTTATAATCGGAGGATGTCAGTCTGGGCCCTTGGGCTAAACCACAACACCGCACCGCTCGATTTGCGCGGCCGGTTCGCGTACGCCCTGGACCAGGTCGAGCCCACTTTGCGCGGTTTGCGCGAGTCGCTGGCCCGCCAGCCTGAGGCCACGCTGCTCTCTACCTGCAATCGTACTGAAATCTACTGCGCTGGCGAAAAGAACGACCTGGACCACACGCTGGACTGGCTGGCGCACAGCGGCGGCGTCTCGCCCGCCCTGCTGCGCTCACATGCCTATACCCTGCACGACGATGCAGCGGCCCGTCATGCTTTTCGCGTGGCCAGCGGGCTCGATTCCATGGTGCTGGGCGAGCCCCAGATTTTGGGCCAGATGAAGGATGCCGTGCGCGCCGCCGAGGACGCGGGCGCCATGGGCACCACCTTGCACCAGCTGTTCCAGCGCTCCTTTGCCGTGGCCAAAGAAGTACGCAGCAGCACCGAAATCGGCGCGCACAGCATCAGCATGGCGGCGGCCAGCGTGCGGCTGGCCGGCCAGCTGTTTGAAGACCTGAGCGACATCAAGGTGCTGTTTGTCGGCGCCGGCGAGATGATTGACCTGGCTGCCACCCACTTTGCCGCCAAGAACCCCAAAGCCATGGCGATTGCCAACCGCACGCTCGAGCGCGGCGAAAAACTGGCCGGCCGCTTCGGCGCCGAAGTGATGCGCCTGGCCGATCTGCCCAGCCGCCTGCATGAATTCGACGCCGTGATCAGCTGCACCGCCAGTACGCTGCCCATCATCGGCCTCGGTGCTGTCGAGCGCGCCGTGAAACTGCGCAAGCATCGCCCGATGTTCATGGTTGATCTGGCCGTGCCGCGCGACATCGAACCCGAAGTCAAGGCGCTGCCCGACATTTACCTTTACACGGTGGACGACCTGGCCCACGTGGTGCAGACCGGCAAGGACAACCGCAAGGCCGCCGTGGCGCAAGCCGAGGTCATCATCGACGCGGGCGTTCAGAATTTCATGCACTGGCTGGGCCAGCGCCGCAGCGTGCCGCTGATCCAGCAGCTCAACGCGCAGACCGACGAGTGGCGTGCCGCCGAGATCGTGCGGGCCAAAAAGCTGCTGGCCCGGGGCGAGCCCATCGACACGGTGCTGGACGCGCTGACCCGCGGCCTCACCCAGAAAATGCTGCACGGCGCGCTGGCCGAGCTGCATGCGGGCGACGCCAACAGCCGCGAAGCCACGGCACAAACCGTGTCCAGGCTGTTCTTGCGCGGCCAGCTGCCCAAAATCCAGTCCGGCGACAAAGAGCGTTAGCGGCCGCCAACGCGCTGACTCCCCCTGCCGGCGCGAGCCGGTGGCTCCGCTGGCGGAGCGTCGTTGCTGACGGCCTTGCGGCCCCCCTTTTCCAGTACTCCATTCCCATGAAACCTTTTCTTCGCCAAACCCTGGACCGCCAGCTGCTGCGGTTGCACGAGCTGGACTCGTTGCTGTCCGCCAGCGACGTGGTCAGCGACCTGGACCGCTTCCGTTCGCTGACCCGGGAACATGCCGAGGCGAGCGTGATCGCCGACCAGTATTTGCGGCTCACCAGCCGCGAGGCCGACCTCAGCAGTGCTGAAGGCATGCTGGCTGAAGCCAAAGATGACCCTGAGATGGCTGCGATGGCAGAGGAAGAAATCGCCGCGGCAAAAGCCGACATCGCGCAGATTGACGAAGCCCTGCAGCTGATGCTGATTCCGAAGGACCCGGACGATGCGCGCGCGGCTTTCATCGAAATCCGGGCAGGCACCGGCGGTGACGAATCGGCGCTGTTCGCCGGTGACCTGTTCCGGATGTACACCCGCTTTGCCGAACGCAACCGCTGGCAGGTGGAAATCATCAGTGAATCCTCCAGCGAACTGGGCGGCTACAAGGAAGTCGTCCTGCGTATTGACGGCGCTACGGACGCCCTGGGCGTCGGTGTGTACGGCAAGCTGCGCTTTGAGTCGGGCGGCCACCGGGTGCAGCGCGTGCCCGCCACTGAAACGCAAGGCCGCATCCACACCAGCGCCTGCACGGTGGCCGTGATGCCGGAGCCGGACGAAGCCGTGGCCATCCAGATCAACCCGGCCGACCTGCGCATCGACACCTACCGCGCCAGCGGTGCCGGCGGCCAGCACATCAACAAGACGGATTCGGCCGTGCGCATCACGCACATCCCGACCGGTATCGTCGCGGAATGCCAGGAAGGCCGGAGCCAGCACAGCAACAAGGCCCAGGCGCTCAAGGTACTCACGGCACGCATCCACGAAAAAGACCGCTCCGAGCGCGCCGCCAAAGATGCCGCCCTGCGCAAGGGGCTGGTGGGCACGGGCGACCGCAGCGACCGCATCCGCACCTACAACTTCCCGCAGGGGCGGCTGACCGACCACCGCATCAACCTGACGCTGTACAAGCTCCTGGCCATCATGGAAGGCGACCTGGGCGACGTGGTCACCGCGCTGCAGGTGGCGCGCGGCGCCGAGCTGCTGGCGGAGCTTGAGACGGCCAACAACGGCCTCTGAAGGGCCTTTTTGATGCTTTTATGGCAGTTTTATGTATGAAATCGGCCTCCAGCCCTTATAGATCATGCACGAGCAGCTATATTTTTAATAGCAAACATAGTCATCTGCCATGAACCCACCCAGCTGCGCACAGGCCCTGGCGGCGGCCCAGACTCTGGGGCTGGACCGCCTGGACGCTCAATTGCTGCTGTTGCACGCGCTGGGCAAGCCCGCCGACGCCCGCGCCTGGCTGCTGGCGCACGACACCGATGTGCTTGCGCAAAAAGCAGCTGACGACTTTCGCGCCCTGAGCCTGCGCCGGGCCGGGGGAGAACCCCTTGCTTATATCGTCGGCAACAAGGAGTTTTTCGGCCTCACACTGCAGGTGGATGCCCGCGTGCTGGTGCCGCGGCCCGACACCGAAACCCTGGTGAACTGGGCGCTGGAGCTGTTGCAAACCCCCACCGCGCCCGCAGCACCGGCGATTCTGGACCTGGGCGCGGGCAGTGGCGCGATTGCGCTGGCCATCGCGCATAGCCTGAAAACAGCCTGTCGCGAAGGCCGGGTTGTGGCCGTGGACGCCAGCGCGGACGCCTTGGTCGTGGCCCGCGAAAACGCGGCCCGTTTACGCCTCGACCTGGATTTCATCCAAAGCCACTGGCTTGAGAAAGTTAGCGGACACTTTCACCTTGTCGTCAGCAATCCGCCCTACATCGCCAGTGCCGACCCCCATCTGGACGCCCTGACCCATGAACCCCTGACAGCGCTGGCCGCCGGGCTGGACGGGCTGGACGACATCCGGGAGATCACCCGGAAGGCGCCCGCCAGCCTGCTGCCAGGCGGCTGGCTATTGCTGGAGCACGGCTACGACCAGGCTGAAGCCGTGCGGTCACTGCTGGCGCAGGAGGGCTTTGTACAGGTTCAGAGCCGGCGCGACCTGGCAGGCATTGAACGCTGTTCTGGCGGGCTGTGGCCCGGCGAACGATGAATCCACACGGGAAATCAAACGGCGGGATAATCGGGAGGTTGAATTCTGGTTTCCAGATTCCATGTATTTGAAACAGCCTCGCCGAAACGCGTTTTTCGGCCCGATACAGGCGCTTCGGCCTACACCCCAAAAGGATTCACCATGAGCACCACAGACCCTACCCAGCAACGCATCGCCGAAATCGTCAAATCGAGCGATGTGGTCCTTTTCATGAAAGGCACGGCCCAATTCCCGATGTGCGGTTTTTCCGGCCGTGCCATCCAGGTGTTGAAGGCCTGCGGCGTGAACAAGCCCGCCACGGTGAACGTGCTGGAAGACGAGGAAATCCGCCACGGCATCAAGGAGTTCAGCAACTGGCCGACCATTCCACAGCTCTATGTGAAAGGCGAGTTCATCGGCGGCTCGGACATCATGATGGAGATGTACCAGAACGGCGAGCTGCAACAGGTGCTGGGAACCCCCACCACCAACTGAGCATTACAGGTAGCGACGCCCGCTTCGCACCGGCGCTGCCAGTGTGTCAGCGCGTGTAGCCCGTGCAGACGCCCGCATTCACTGCGCCCTTGCATTCGCGCTTGAGCCGGGCATCGCGCTGGCCGGCTGTCTCTGCGGATCCGGAGATGAATTTCACCTTGCCACCTGGAAGTGTCGCACCGGGCTGCGCGGCGGTCTTCCTGGTTTTTTTGGCCTTGGCGGGCTTTACCCCATCCTGGGCCGATTGAGCCTGCACATTACCGCCCAGCAGCGCCATGGCCAGGACGGCTGCCAGCGCATTGCAAAAATTCCTGTTCATACTTTTTCCTCCCTTTTTATTCTTTCGCAAACGCAGGTGACACCGCGTTTCGCCTCAAGCTTTATTGCAGCTTGGGGTCGCCAAATTGTTCATCATCCGGTGGCACATCAGCCGGCAGGCGGAACCCTTCGCTGGCCCAGGCGCCCAAGTCTATGTTCTTGCAACGCTCGCTGCAAAATGGGCGAAAAGGGTTGCTGGGAGCGTAAATGCTTTCACCGCCGCAGCCCGGGCAAACGACCCGTTTGAGAGGCGGGGAATCTTTTTTCATCGCAGGCATGTTTGTGGACAGGTCTGGGGATTGATCGAGTCTGTTGGCAAGTGCGCAGCAGGCCTTGGGTTCAGGAGCAAAGCGTCAACTCAAACTCGGAATCTTCCGTGCTGGCATGCAACCGGTCGTCACTGCCGTGACGCATGAGGCGCACCGACACAATCAGCCGGTTACCGCTGATTTCGGGAATCAGCCCCAGAGCCGGGTCTATCCGCAGGCGCAACAGCTGGAAGGTACGCCCCTGCGGCAACGTCTGCTGGTATTGCCCGCCAGGCGCCACCACTTTTTGAGGCGCCCCGGAGTCACGCAACAGCGTCAGCAGTACACGTATGGATTCGGCCAGCGGCACCAGCGGCGTGATCCAGCGCTGCAGGTCTTGCTTGCGTGTTTCGGTGTCCAGGTGTTGCCATGCATAGTAGGCCGGCAAATCAAACTCACAGGTCCCGCCCGGGATGCCGACACGGCTGCGAATGCTCATCAGCCAGTCGTTTTCCGTCAGGGAATGACCGGCTTTGCCCGGCAGGTTGTTCAAAGCGGAAAAACAGCCTTCAAGCTGGCCGGTCACCTCGTCAAGAACGGCCTCGGAAATGGCCGGGTTGCCACGGTAACCATTGAGGACATGTTTTTGTTTCTCAAGGTCCTTGAGCACGTCGGTCTTCAGGTCGGCCCGTGCACCCACGTCCATGATTTCAAAAATGGTCGTGATCGCGAAATGATGATCCGTCGGGCTCTCACGTTCCACCAGTTCGCCGAGACGGCGGAACAGGTGTTCAAGTCGCAAATACGTGCGTATGCGTTCGTGAAAAGGATACTCGTAAAGGATCACAGCGCTAGATTTCGTCGGCTTTGAATGAGGAGGTTTGTTTGCGCATCATAGCCCGAAGCGCTTGGCAAGCTGTCGGACCAGGGCTTCCAGGCTCGCCAGAGATAGGCCATCGTTATAAAGGCATATGTCAGCCGCAGACAGGCGCTGCGCGCGGCTTGCCTGGCCAGCCATGATTTTCTCCACCACCTCCCGTGGCCAGCCGTTTCGGGCCATCACGCGGTCAACCTGGGTCACCTCGCTGCAATCCACCACCAGAATCTGGTCAAGCTGTTGCCGCCACCGTCCCGACTCCACCAGCAACGGGACGTCAAAAATGACACAAGCACTGCCGCCTGCGACCGCCAGCTCATATTGGCGCAGGGTTTCCCGGCTTACCCAGGGATGCACGATGGACTCGAGCTTGCGCCGCGCAGATAGGTCATCAAAGACCAGCTTTCGCATCCGCTCCCTGTGCATGGCTCCTTCAGGGGTGATCAGGTTTGCACCGAACAACGCCACAATTTCCGGTACAGCCGCTCCGCCACTTGCCGTGACGGCGCGGGAAATGGCATCGGCATCCACCAACACCGCGCCCTGCGCAACCAAAATGCCGGCAACCGTACTTTTACCGCTGCCTATGCCACCGGTCAGTCCAATACGCAGGGCTGCACGGGACATGGCATCACAGGCCCACAAATCGCAAAATGGATTGCGGCCCAAAAATCATGGCCGTGAACCCCGCACCGGCCAGGAAAGGCCCAAAGGGCACATACCCGCCGTCACGCAAGCCCGTGGAGAACTTCAGCGCAATGCCTGTGACAGCACCAATCACCGAAGCCATCAGGATCATGGGAACCAGCGCAGGCCAGCCGAACCAGGCACCGAGTGCCGCGAAAAGCTTGAAGTCGCCATAGCCCATGCCTTCCTTGCCGGTGGCCAGTTTGAAGGCCCAGTACACCAGCCACAGAGACAGGTAGCCGGCAACTGCGCCCCACAAAGCCGTTGGCAGGTTAACCGACGGGTTCCACTGCAGGGCGGCGACGATCAGGCCGGCCCACAGCAAAGGCAAGGTGATATCGTCAGGCAGCAGGGTGGTGTCCCAATCGATCACCGCCAGGGCCAGCAGTGCGGCCGAAAAGCCACACCAGCCCAGAGCAGTCAGCGACCAACCCCAACGCCACACACAAAAGAAGAAAAGGGTGCCCGTCACCGCTTCGACGACGGGGTAGCGCATACCGTAGGGCGAGCCGCATACCGAACACTTGCCGCGCAGGAACACGTAACTGACCACCGGAATGTTCTCGTACCAGCGGATGGCATGGCCGCAGCTGGAGCACCGTGAACGTGGCACCAGCAGATTGAATTTGTCAGAAGGTTCTGCTGGATGCCCAGCCAGTTCCGCGCATTCCTGCGCCCACTGCCGCTCCATCATTTTGGGGAGGCGGTAAATCACAACATTCAGGAAACTGCCAATCAGCAGGCCCAGGATGGCGGCCAGCGACGCATCAAACGCCGGGCCCATACCCGTCTCCATCAAACGACTTGACCCAGCTTGAAGATGGGCAGGTACATCGATACCACGATGCCGCCAATAAGGGTACCCAGGAACACAATGATGATGGGCTCCATCAGGCTCGAAAGGCCGGCCACCATCTCGTCGACTTCCGCTTCATAGAAGTCAGCGGCCTTACCGAGCATGTGATCGACGGAGCCGGACTCCTCGCCGATGGCGCACATCTGCAACACCATGGTCGGGAACAGATTCGCATTGCCCATCGCGGCCGTCAGGCTGGTGCCCGTGGAGACTTCCTGCTGGATTTTCTCGGTGGCATCGGCATAGAGGGAATTGCCCGACGCTCCACCCACGGAATCCAGCGCTTCAACCAGTGGAACGCCGGCGGCAAACATGGTGGACAAGGTGCGGGTCCATCGGGCAATGCACGATTTTTCAATCAGGGAGCCAAAGACAGGCACCTTGAGCAAGGCTCTGTCCATGAATTTTTGCATTTTTTCGTTGCGCTTCCAGGCCTGGAAGAAAAAGTAGAGACCGCCACCGATGCCACCAAAAATGAGCCACCAATAGGCAACGAAAAATTCACTGACGGCTATCACGAACAGCGTCGGCGCCGGCAAATCAGCGCCAAAAGATTTAAAAACCTCCTTGAAAGCCGGGATCACAAAAATCATGATCACCGCGACCACCACAAAGGCCACAATCACCACCGAAATGGGGTACATCAGGGCTGACTTGATCTTCGATTTGATGGCTTCAGTTTTCTCCATGTAGACCGCAAGGCGGTCCAGCAGGGATTCCAGAATACCTGCAGCTTCACCGGCCTCGACCAGATTGCAATACAGCGCATTGAAATACATCGGGTATTTGCGAAAAGCCGCGCTTAGGGAGGTACCGGTTTCCACGTCAGTGCGCACATCGTTGAGAAGTTTGGTGACGCTGGCATTCGCATTGCCGCGACCCACAATATCAAAAGACTGCAAAAGCGGAACCCCCGCTTTCATCATCGTAGCCAGCTGGCGGGTAAAGATGGCGATGTCCCTCGGCTTGATCTTCTTGCCGGAGCGCATGCTGCGCTTCTTGATCTTGGTGGGCAAAACGCCCTGGCGGCGCAGGGAAGCCTTGACCTGATTTTCTCCGGCGGCCCGGGTTTCACCTCGAACCTGTTTGCCGCCGCGGTCCTTGCCCTCCCACTCGAAAACAAATTCCTTGACGCCTCTGGTGGATGCTGCAGTTGCCATGATGGTTTTCTCGTTTTATCGATGGCCCAAGCCACCTTTCGCTACAGACGCCGATTGATCAGCACTTTACGTGAGTAAATTTAAACATTCGTGCAACCCAAAACCTCCTCCAGAGAGGTCATTCCGAGTTTAACTTTTTGCAATCCGGACTGGCGCAGGCTTCTGACCCCTTCGAGTTCAGCCTGCGCGGCGATTTCAAGCGCACTTCCGTCGCGAAGGACAATACGCTGGATTTCTTCGGAAATCGGCATCACCTGATAAATACCGACACGACCCTTGTAACCATTTGTGCACATGGAGCACCCCACAGGCCGATACGGCGTCCATGAGCCGTCGACGTCATCCTCTTTGAACCCAGCCTCCAGCAATGTCTCGCGGGGGATATCCGCAGGGGACTTGCAGTTGGGGCAAAGCCGGCGGGCCAGGCGCTGGGCCGTGATCAGGATCACGCTGGAAGCAATATTAAAAGGAGCAATGCCCATGTTGCGCATACGCGTCAATGTGGTCGGCGCGTCGTTGGTGTGCAGCGTGGACATGACCATGTGCCCGGTCTGCGCGGCCTTGATGGCAATATCAGCCGTTTCAAGGTCACGAATCTCACCGACCATGATGATGTCCGGATCCTGGCGCAAAAAGGCCTTGAGCGCGACAGAAAAAGTCATGCCGGCCTTGTCATTCATGCTGACCTGGTTGACACCGGGCAACGTGATTTCGGCAGGGTCTTCAGCGGTGGCAATGTTGACGCCCGGCTTGTTCAGAATATTCAGGCAGGTGTACAACGACACGGTTTTACCGGAGCCCGTCGGCCCCGTCACCAGCACCATTCCATAGGGCCGCTGAATGGCGGCCATCAGACGCTCTTTTTCAATCGCCTCATACCCCAGCGCATCGATGCCCAGCTTGGCGCTGCTGGGATCCAGAATACGGATAACGATTTTTTCGCCATACATGGTCGGCAAGGTACTCACCCGGAAATCGATGACACGATCAGGACCGATCTTGAGCTTCATCTTGCCGTCTTGCGGCACGCGTTTTTCCGAGATATCCAGCTTGGAAATAACCTTGATACGCGCAGCGAGCTTTTCCTTGATAGCCACTGGCGGCGACGCGATTTCACGCAATTCGCCGTCCACCCGGAAGCGAACCCTGTAAGTATGTTCAAACGGCTCGAAGTGCAGATCGGAAGCACGCATGCTGAAAGCGTCGAGCAGCATCTTCTGGAGAAATTTGACAACCGGTGCGTCCTCAACTTCTGAGACACCCGCCACATCATCTTCCGCGGCGCCAGAATCCACACTTGTTTCATCAAACTCAAAGTCGTCACCGATGATGCTTTCCATCGCCTCGGAGGCGCTGGTATTGGACGTTTCCGACAGCTTGGACAACTTGTCGTATTCGGCGATGACCCAGTCGACCCCCATCTGGGTGGAAAACTTGATTTTTTCGGCCGCCTCCTGGTCGGAAGGGTCTGCCGTCGCAACAATCAGCCGGTTATTGCGCTTGCTCAGCACAACGATGCGATACGTTGCACAAATCTTGGTATCGAGCAGCCCCTTGGGCAGGCGCTGTATGTCTATGGCATCCAGGTCAAGCAAAGGCGCCGCAAAGGCGGTCGACATGGTGTGCGCAAGGTCAAATGCAGAAACCGCTCCGGAGCCTGTCAGTTCGGCGATGAAGCTGGTGCGCCCCGTTTGGGCTTTGCGAAAAATGTCTTCAGCGGCCTTTTGCCCCAGTTTCCCCGCAATCACCAGAGCTCGGCCCAGACCCGGCAATGCCATGGATGGCGGTTGGTTGATAGCGGTGTCGACAGCGGCCATGGGTTCTCTGGATAGGCTTAAATAGGTATCATCGCTTATAGATTACAAGGTGTAAATCGAAAACGCGCCAGAGGCCTGCCAGACGTTGGAAGTATGCGAAGAAACGCACAGATATGGCTAAGGCAGAAACATTCCTGGTCGGGGTGAGAGGATTCGAACCTCCGGCCTCTACGTCCCGAACGTAGCGCTCTACCAGGCTAAGCTACACCCCGATCCGGCAGCTGTCAGAAACGCCTCTCAAGCAATTGGGAGGCCAGCTGCACCAGGGCATTACTGTAAATGTTTTGGGGCAATGCCTGCAAGGCATCCAGTGCGCGCTGTGCCTCCACAGCTGCGGCATCCCTGGTGGCCTGAAGTGCCCCCGTCTGCTGCACGATGGCAATGATCTGCGCCATCTGGCCCGTGCCGCCAGTCTCGATCGCCTGCCGGATGGTCGTGCGTTCGGCCTCGGTACCTCGCTGCATGGCAATGATCAGCGGGAGTGTCGCCTTGCCTTCGCGCAAGTCGTCCCCCAGGTTTTTCCCCATTTCGGACACATCCCCGTCGTAGTCCAGCACGTCGTCGATCACCTGAAATGCGGTGCCCAGCGCCTGTCCGTAGTCCGCGCAGCTTTGCTCGATGGCTGGCGGCGCCTGGGCCAGCAAGGCCGCCAGACGGGCGCTGGCCTCGAACAGCTTGGCCGTCTTGGATCGGATCACCCGGAGGTAGCCCTCCTCCGACAGCGTCGCATCGTGCATGTTCATGAGCTGCAGCACCTCGCCCTCGGCGATCACGTTGGTTGCCTCGGCAAGTGTCTGCATGACACGCATATTGCCGGCTTCGACCATCATCTGGAACGCCCGGGAATAGAGGAAGTCACCCACCAGAACACTGGCAGGGTTGCCGAAGGCTTCGTTGGCGGTCGCCCGCCCGCGGCGCAAGGTGGACTCGTCCACCACATCGTCATGCAGAAGCGTCGCGGTATGGATGAACTCGACGACGGCGGCGAGGTTGTAGCGCTGAGCCTCTTTGTAGCCCAAAGCACCGCACATCAAAAGCAGCAGTGCCGGCCGCAACCGCTTGCCGCCGGCCGCGACGATGTACCGGGAGACCTGACTAACAAGGGGCACCTCGGACTTCAGGCGAAGCTCGATGACCGCGTCCATTCCCCGCATGTCGTCTGCAATCAGGGCGAGGGCTGCGGCGGTGCTTGAAGAATTGGCAGACAAAAGGCGGGTCCAGACGTAAGTTTGGGCAGATTATAGGAAGACCCCCGCCCGCCATACCCGGCCCAGCCCCTCATCCGGCCCGAAAAAGCCCGGAAAACAGGTGGCTGGCCAATTTTGGCCCGGCATGCTAGAATATTGGGCTCTGCGGAAATCCGTCTGCAGAACTCAATAAAGAGGTCTTACATGTACGCGGTCATAAAAACCGGTGGCAAACAATACAAAGTTGCTACTGGAGAAAAAATTAAAGTAGAACAGATTGCTGCGGACGTAGGCCAAGAGATCGTTATTGACCAGGTATTGGCTGTCGGCACCGGCAGCACAATCACGGTTGGTACGCCCTTGGTGTCCGGCGCCACTGTTACAGTCACTGTCCTTTCTCAGGGTAGGCACGACAAGGTTCGCATTTTCAAAATGCGCCGTCGCAAGCACTACCAAAAGCGTCAGGGCCACCGGCAAAACTACACGGAACTGCAAATCGGCGCCATCGCCGGCTAAGCAGGGACGTACCAGGAGTAACGAAAAATGGCACAGAAAAAAGGCGGCGGCTCTACGCGAAACGGGCGTGATTCACAGCCCAAAATGCTCGGCGTCAAGAAATTTGGCGGTGAAGTCATCAACGCAGGCAGCATCATCGTGCGCCAGCGCGGCACCAAGTTCCACCCAGGCGTCAATGTCGGCATCGGCAAAGACCACACGCTGTTTGCGCTGGTTGACGGCTCGGTCTCGTTTTCCGTCAAGGGTGCGCTGAACAAGCACACCGTGAATGTGACCCCGGCGTAAGCTGATCACTTCGATAAGTCACTTCGACTGAAACGAAGCCCCGACCTGTCGGGGCTTTTTTGTTTGTAAACTTGATCTCCGGCCCCTGACGCCCCCCTGTTTTAACCGCAGCACTCCATCATGAAATTTGTTGACGAAGCCTTTATTGACATTGCCGCCGGCGATGGCGGGAGTGGCTGCGTCTCCTTCAGCCATGAAAAATACAAGGAGTTCGGCGGCCCCAACGGCGGCGACGGCGGACGCGGCGGCCACGTGTATGCGGTGGCCGACATCAACCTGAACACCCTGGTCGACTTCCGGTTTTCACGCCGCCACGAGGCCCGTAACGGCCAGCACGGCATGGGTTCAGACATGTTCGGCGCCAAGGGCGACGACATCATCCTGAAAATGCCGGTCGGGACCATCCTGACTGACGGCGAAACCGGGGAAGTGCTGTACGAGCTGCTGGTCCCCGGTGAACAAGTGCTGATTGCCAAGGGCGGGGATGGCGGCTTCGGCAACCTGCGCTTCAAAAGCTCGACCAACCGCGCGCCACGCAGCAAGACACCCGGCTGGCCCGGCGAGCGCAAAAGCCTCAAGCTCGAACTCAAGGTGCTGGCCGACGTCGGCTTGCTGGGCATGCCCAATGCCGGCAAGTCCACCTTCATTTCGGCCGTGTCGAATGCGCGCCCGCGCATTGCAGACTACCCGTTCACCACCCTGCACCCCAACCTCGGCGTGGTACGCGTGGGCCCGGAACAAAGCTTCGTGGTGGCAGATCTTCCCGGCCTGATCGAGGGTGCTTCGGAAGGCGCCGGCCTGGGCCACCTGTTCCTCCGGCATCTGCAGCGCACCCGCCTGCTGTTGCATATTGTCGACATGGCGCCTTTCGATGAAGGCGTGGACCCGGTGGCGCAGGCCAAGGCCATTGTGGGCGAACTCAAAAAATACGATGAGGCGCTGTACGACAAGCCGCGCTGGCTCGTCCTCAACAAGCTCGACATGGTGGACAAGGACAAACGTGCCGCGCTGGTGAAGGACTTCGTCAAGCGCTTCAAGTTCAAGGGCCCCGTCTTCGAAATCTCGGCCCTGACGCGCGAGGGTTGCGAGCAGCTGGTCAAAACCATTTACCAGCATGTGAAGAGCGTCCAGAAAAGCGAACAGCCGGTGGAAGAGGTTGATCCGCGATTTGCCGAACTGCCGCCGGAATCCCCGTAACGGCCTTTCCCCGCTGATTTCCGGGCAAACGCCGCCGGCGCTTGCTATATAAATGATAGCTGCTTGCGCTCACTCTGATTGGTCTAGCGCCCTAAAATATACTTAAATGCAAGAACAAACCGGCTCCCTGGTCCTGCGCAACGCCAAACGCATCGTGGTGAAGGTTGGCTCCAGCCTGGTCACCAATGAGGGGCGCGGACTGGACGTCGTGGCGATCGGCCAGTGGTGCGAGCAGCTGGCAGCCCTCGTGAAGGACGGCCGGGAGGTCATCATGGTCAGCAGCGGCGCGATTGCCGAGGGCATGAAACGCCTGGGCTGGGCGACGCGACCCAAGGCCATCCATGAGCAGCAGGCCGCCGCCGCCGTCGGGCAAATGGGCCTGGTGCAGGTCTATGAAACCAAGCTGCGCGAAAACGGCCTTGCCAGTGCTCAGGTGCTGCTGACTCATGCCGACCTGGCTGACCGCGAACGCTACATCAACGCACGCTCTACCCTGCTGACCTTGCTGCAGCTCGGCGTGGTGCCGGTGATCAATGAAAATGACACGGTAGTCACCGACGAGATCAAGTTCGGCGACAACGACACCCTGGGTGCGTTGGTCGCCAACCTGGTGGACGCTGATGCACTGGTCATCCTGACCGACCAGAAAGGCCTTTACAGCGCCGACCCGCGCAAAGACCCCGGCGCTCGCTTTATTCACGAAGCCAAGGCCGGCGACGCAGCGCTGGAGGCCATGGCGGGAGGCGCCGGCTCCAGCATCGGCAAGGGCGGCATGATCACCAAGATCCTGGCCGCCAAACGCGCCGCGGGCTCAGGTGCATCGACAGTTATCGCCTGGGGCCGCGAGCCGCAAGCGCTGGTCCGGCTGACCCGGGGCGAGCCCATTGGCACGCTGCTGGTGGCGCAAACCCAGAAGATGCAGGCACGCAAACAATGGATGGCCGATCACCTGCAAATGCGGGGCTCAGTGACTGTGGACGCAGGTGCCGTGGGCAAGGTGCGCGATGAGGGGAAAAGCCTGCTGCCCATCGGCATGACGGCCGTTCAGGGGGAGTTTTCACGCGGCGATGTCATCGCCATCAGGGATCCCGGAGGCGCCGAGATCGCGCGCGGCCTGGCCAATTACTCAAGCGCCGAAGCCCGCATGATCTGCCGCAAGGCATCGTCAGAGTTCGAGAAACTGCTGGGCTACACGGGCGAGCCCGAGATGGTTCACCGCACCAACCTGGTATTGACCCGCTAGGCTTTGCCGGCTGCGGCCCTGCTTCCTGCGCCCTATTCCCGGGTCCTGAAATTCGGGTTCTTCAGCCGCGACACCATCAGATCCACTGTTTGCGCAGGTGCCGCGCTGTCGCAGGCGCCGGCCCTTGCCAAACGAAAGGCATGCTTGGACGGCATATTGCCGAACACTGACTTCCATTCGGGATTGCTGACGTTGGTCCATTTGCCGTCCGAATAACGGGCATAGGTCTTGAATTCACCTGTGCTGCAGCGTATGCCTTCGTACATCACATTGCGCGCACCGCTGGCATTCGAGGCCACGATCACGTAGCGCACGACGCTGTCCTGGCTCGAAATCTGAATGGTCGCCGGGTCCACGCCGTATACCAGTTGGGAATTGGGCGACACCTCAAACGTGACGAGTTTGGTGAGGTCGAAGGCCGGCGGCGCCGAGACGCTGTCTTCTTTCCACTCGGGGTCTTCCATCGGGGTCTGGGCCCATGACGTAAAGCTGATCCCCAGCAAAAGCGTGGCGGCCACAAGGGCGGGTTTGAGATTCATGGTTTGGTCGGTTGGCTGTTCGCATCCAGGCTGGTCTGCGGATCGGGTTCAAAAGTGGCGCCGGGCGGCAATTCAAAAGACGCTCCCAGCCGTGTCAGTGGTGCATGAAAGGGCTCGCCAGCGGGTGCAAAACCGCCCTCGCCGGCCTGGCCCGCGTGGTCACGCTGATGCAAGCCCCCGCGCAAATATCGGTTGCGGTGGTCGGGGCGTTGCTCGAAACGCGCGTCCGTTCGCGGAACGAACCGCGACAGCTCGGTCAGGGCCATTTCGTACACGCCGCGCTTGAACTCGACCACCACGTCCAGCGGCACCCAGTAGTCGTTCCAGCGCCAGGCATCGAACTCCGGATGGTCTGTGGCGCGCAGGTTCAAGTCCCAGTCGTGGCCGACCAGTTGCAGCAGGAACCAGATTTGTTTCTGGCCTTTGTAATGTCCGCGCGCATCGCGGCGGATGAACCGGTCAGGCACCTCATAGCGCAACCAGTCTCGGGTTCGGGCCAGCACACTCACATGCTGCGGCAACAGCCCCACTTCTTCATGCAACTCGCGGTACATGGCCTGCTCGGGATTTTCGCCCCGGTCAATGCCACCCTGCGGAAATTGCCACGAGTGGGTACGGATACGTTTGCCCCAAAATACCTGACTTCTCTGGTTGAGCAAGATGATGCCGACGTTGGGCCTAAAGCCGTCCCGGTCAAGCATAATCAAACCTCAATTTTTTAAACTGAGTCCATTATGCACAGCGAAGGCCCCAGCGCCAAGCGCACGGCGGGCTGCAGCACCCCTTTCCCGTTCCCTTTTCGTTCCTTTTTCGACTCTTTTCCATCCTTTTTTCCAACCCCGGAATCCCCGAAAACCGCCCATGAAAGCCTCCCAGTTCTTTATTTCCACCCTCAAGGAAGCGCCTGCCGACGCGGAAGTCGTCAGCCACCAGCTCATGATGCGGGCCGGCATGATCAAGAAACTGGGCGCCGGCGTGTACAACTACATGCCGATGGGCCTGCGCGTGATCCGCAAGGTCGAGGCCATCGTGCGCGAGGAAATGAACCGCGCCGGCGCGATCGAAATGACCATGCCGGTGATCCAGCCGGCCGAGCTCTGGCAGGAAACCGGCCGCTTTGAAAAAATGGGCCCCGAGCTGCTGCGCATCAAGGACCGCCACGGCCGCGACTTTGTCGTCCAGCCGACCAGCGAGGAAGTCGTCACCGATGTGATGCGCCAGGACATCAAGAGCTACAAGCAGCTGCCCAAAAACCTGTACCAGATCCAGACCAAGTTCCGCGACGAGCGCCGGCCGCGCTTCGGCCTGATGCGCGGACGCGAGTTCATCATGAAGGACGCCTACAGCTTTGACCGCGACCAGGCCAGCGCCAAGGCCAGCTACCAGGTCATGGCAGCGGCCTACCGCAAGATTTTTGATCGCTTTGGCCTCACCTACCGCGCCGTCGCGGCAGACAGCGGCGCCATCGGCGGCGACCTCAGCGAAGAGTTCCAGGTGATCGCCGCCACCGGCGAAGACGCCATCGTGTATTGCCCCGGCAGCGACTACGCGGCCAACATGGAAAAAGCCGAATCGCTGGCGCCCCAGGGCGCGCGCAAGGTAGCCTCCCAGGCACTGACCAAAACCGCCACGCCCGGCAAAGCCACCTGCGCCGACGTGGCGGAGCTGCTGGGCATCCCGCTCGCTTCCACCGTCAAGTCGCTGGTACTGGCCACCGACCAGATGGATGAAACCGGCAAGATCGTCAAGACGCAGGTCTGGCTGCTGCTGCTGCGCGGCGACCACGACATGAACGAGGTCAAGGTTGGCAAGGTGCCGGGCCTGGCGGACTTCCGCTTTGCCACCCTGCCCGAAATTGAAGACCATTTCGGCTGCAAGCCCGGCTACCTCGGCCCGCTCAACCTGAAGAAGCCCGTCAAGCTGGTGGTGGACCGCGAAGTCGCGGCCATGGCCGACTGGGTGTGCGGCGCCAACGAAGTGGACTTTCACACCACCGGCGTCAACTGGGGCCGCGACCTGCCCGAGCCCGAACTGGTGGCCGACATCCGCAACGTGGTCGCGGGCGACCCTTCGCCCGACGGCAAGGGTGCGCTGGTGATTGAGCGCGGCATCGAGGTCGGCCACGTCTTTTACCTCGGCACCAAATACAGCCAGGCCATGAACGCCACCTTCCTCGGTGAAAACGGCAAGCCCCAATTCCTGGAAATGGGTTGCTACGGCATCGGCATCACGCGCCTGCCGGCCGCCGCCATTGAGCAGAACCACGACGAGCGCGGCATCATCTGGCCCGACGCGATTGCGCCCTTCACCGTGGTGCTGTGCCCCATCAGCCCCGACCGCTTTCCCGAAGTCGAAGCGGCCGCCAACAAGCTTTACGCAGAACTGCTCGCAGCCGGTGTGGACGTGATCCTGGACGACCGCGGTGAACGCCCCGGCGCCATGTTTGCCGACTGGGAACTGATTGGCGTGCCGCACCGCGTCACCATCGGCGACCGCGGCCTGAAAGACGGCCAGCTCGAATACCAGCACCGGCGCGATGCAGCTTCCAGCAAGATCGACGTTGCCGGCGCCTTTGATTTCCTCAAGGGAAAGCTGGCGCTTTGACGCTCCAATGGTTTCCGTGCGCTCATTGACCCTGTCCGCATCCGAAGCTGCCGCCCAGGCCAGGGCGCAGGGGATTTCCAGGCGAAGCTGCCTGCAGGCCCTGCCCATCGCCCTCAGCCCACTGCTGCTGGCGCAGCAGGCGCATGCCGGCGCGCAGGTTGAAGAGCCGCTGATCGACTCGGTACGCACCGCGCTGAGTTCGGCGATTGCCAACCAGGCGCCGCCCGTGCCCGAGTTCAAGGACACCGAAAGCCGGCTCGCCTACCTGCGCTGGCTGGGCGCCATGAGCGAACGGCTGAAGAAGAAAAAACCCGAGTGGCAGATCCGCAAGGAGTTTTTGCAGACCGTCTGGTACGAAAGCCGCCGTGCCGGGCTGGACACCACGCTGGTGCTGGGCCTGATCCAGGTGGAAAGCAATTTCCGCAAGTTCGCCGTGAGCAACGTCGGCGCGCGCGGCTACATGCAGGTCATGCCTTTCTGGACGCGCGTGATCGGCGACGGCGACCCGTCCAAGCTCTTTCACATGCAGACCAACCTGCGCTTTGGCTGCGTGATCCTGCGCCACTACCTGGACCGCGAACGCGGCGACCTCTTCATGGGCCTGGGCCGCTACAACGGATCGCGGGGCAAGTCGCCTTATCCCAATGCCGTGATGGGGGCCAGCAAAGCCTGGGAGTTCTAGGCACACCCCCATCGGGGCTCACTGCGTGTAGCCCCTTTCCCCCTTGCAGGGGGCGGCGCCTGCGGCCCGGCAAAGCCGGTTCCGCGGTGCCATCGGCACACCCCCGTTCAGGCTCACTGCGTGTAGCCTGCTCCCCCCCTTGCAGGGGGCGGCGCCTGCGGCCTGGCAAAGCCAGTTCCGCGGCCCCAGCTTGATACAGCATGGCGCTATCAATTCAATAGCTACTCGCGCACGTCCCTATTGGGCTGAGGTCCGATTTAATGCCTGAAAACAAGGTTTTGACGATGTTTTACGGCCAATACAACGAGTCCTGAAGGCATTTTGGTCTCTAAAAGGGGATTTTTGGCCTCTTTTTACCCATGAATAGTGCCCATAGCCCAATGCTGTCGGGCGCGATCAGCTATAAATTTAATAGCGACCGGCTGCCTTGCCAGCAGGGGCCGCGGATCTTGCTCTGCCAGTCCGCAGGCGCCGCCCCTGGAAGGGGGAAGGCGCTACACGCAGTGAGCGTTCGACGGGGTGAACTTAGTTTTCGGCTTTGCCGGCCTGGAGGCGCCGCCCCCTGCAAGGGGGGAGCAGGCTACACGAAGTGAGCCTGAACGGGGGTGTTCTATTTTTCGGCGGCAAACCAGTCCAGCACGGGCACCGTGCCCGGCAGCACTGGTTGCACCGTTACCGGCAGGTTTTGCCAGGCAAAGGACTGGCCTTCGTGCATGTGGAGCTCGCCGGTCCAGTCGAAGACCTTGCAGAAATTGAGGCGGACCAGCGCGTGCGGATAGTCGACCATTTCGACTTTCCAGGGCTGGGCGGCGCCTATGGTGACGCCGATTTCTTCCTGCAGCTCGCGGCGCAAGGCTTCTTCGACGGTTTCACCGGCTTCGAGCTTGCCGCCGGGGAATTCCCAATAACCTTCGTAGACCTTGCCGGGCGGGCGTGAGGTCAGCAGGAAATCGCCATCCGGCCGGATCAGCACGCCGACGGCCACGTCGACCACCTTGCGGTCCACACCGCCCTCGCGCGGGCGCTCGCCGTCAGCGACCAGCACGCTCATGTCGAATGGTCTGGAGCTTGGTCAGATGGGGCCGTCGCCGCCGCGCCCGGCCGCTCATACGCCGCGATGGGCGCAGCCGCCACAGGTCGGCTGGCGCTGTCGCGGCCGGCGTAGTCGCGGGCGAACTGGTAGGCCACGCGGCCGCTGCGCGAGCCGCGCTCCAGCGCCCAGACCAGCGATGCGGGCCTCGCGGCCGCAATTGCGTCAGGGCCCACGCCGAAGGACGACAGCCACTGCGCGACGATGGTCAGGTATTCGTCCTGGGTGAAGGGGTAAAAACTGACCCACAGGCCAAAACGCTCGGACAGCGAAATCTTTTCCTCGACCACCTCACCAGGATGCACCTCACCATCGTCGCCGTGCGTATAGGTGAGGTTTTCCGTCATGTACTCGGGCAGCAGGTGGCGCCGGTTGCTGGTCGCGTAGATCAGCACGTTGGGCGTAGCCGCTGCCACGGACCCATCGAGGATGGACTTGAGCGCCTTGTAGCCGGGCTCGCCTTCTTCAAAACTCAGGTCGTCGCAGAAGACGATGAATTTTTCGGGTAGCCCGGACACCACGTCAACGATGTCCGGCAGGTCGGTGAGGTCGGCCTTGTCGACCTCGATCAGCCGCAGGCCACGCGCCGAGTATTCATTGAGGCAGGCCTTGATCAGCGAAGACTTGCCGGTGCCGCGGGCGCCGGTCAGCAGCACGTTGTTGGCGGGCTTGCCGCTGACAAACTGCTCGGTGTTGCGCCGGATCTTTTCCTTCTGGTCCTCGATTTCCTTGAGGTCGCCCAGGCTCATGTTGCCGATGTGGCGCACCGGCTCCAGCGAGCCGTGGCCGGAGCTGCGCTTGCGGTAGCGGTAGGCAATCGAAGCGCTCCAGTCGGGTGCAGTGAGCGGTTGCGGCAGCACGGATTCAATCCGCGCCATCAGGGACTCGACGCGCTCTATCAATCGCTCAAACTTGTCGTTCACAGGCCCTTCCCTTCGCAGGCCACCGCGGAACCGGCTTTGCCGGGCCGCTGGTGGCGCCCCCTTGAGGGGGAGGCGCCGAAGGCGCTTCGGGAGTGTTTCATGATCTGTAATCGGCGTTGATCTTGACGTAGTCGTAAGAGAGATCGCAGGTCCAGACCGTGTCGGCTGCATTGCCCCGGCCCAGCACCACACGCACAGTGATCTCGCTCTGCTTCATCACGCGCTGGCCGTCAGCTTCCACGTAGCCGGGGTGGCGGCCGCCGTTTTTGGCGACCAGCACATCGTCCAGGTACAGATCGATTTTTGTCTGGTCCAGGTCGTCGATGCCGGCATAACCGACGGCCGCCAGGATACGGCCGAGGTTGGGATCACTGGCGAAGAAGGCGGTTTTCACCAGCGGCGAATGCGCAATGGCGTAGGCGACCTTGCGACACTCTTCGCCGGTCTTGCCGCCTTCGACCTGGATGGTCATGAATTTGGTCGCGCCTTCACCGTCGCGCACGATGGCTTGGGCCAGCTTGCGGGCAATGTCCAGCATGGCGGCGCGCAGCGCCTTGCCCTCCGCGCTGTCCAGCGAGGTGATGGGCGGGTGCTTCGCCTTGTTGGTGGCCATCACGACGAACGAGTCATTGGTCGAGGTGTCGCCGTCGACCGTCACACGGTTGAAGGAGCCCTCAGCCAGCTCCGTGGCCAGTTGCGTCATGAGCGGCTGGGCAACACAGGCATCCGTCGCCATGAAGCCGAGCATGGTGGCCATGTTGGGCCGGATCATGCCGGCACCTTTGCTGATGCCGGTGATGGTGATGTCGGCGCCCGCAATCTTGACGCGCGCGGAGAAAGCCTTGGCGACGGTATCCGTCGTCATGATGGCTTCGGCGGCGTTGCCCCAGTTGTCGGCCTTGGCGGCTTCCAGCGCGGCCGGCAGGCCCGCCGCGATGCGGTCGTTGGGTAGCGGCTCCATGATGACGCCGGTGGAAAACGGCAGGATCTGCTCGGGCGCAATATCCAGCAGACGGGCCAGTGCGATACAGCTGGCGTGCGCGCGGCTCAGGCCGTCGTCACCGGTGCCGGCGTTGGCATTGCCGGTGTTGATGAGCATGGCGCGTATGCCGGCTGTTTTGCCGTCATTTTTGGCCAGATGCTCACGGCAGATCTGCACGGGCGCAGCACAAAAGCGGTTTTGCGTGAAGACGGCCCCGACCGAGGCGCCCTCGTCGAGCAGCAACACCGACAGGTCTTTGCGATTGGCCTTGCGGATGCCCGCTTCGGTAATTCCCCAGCGCACGCCGGGCACAGGGTAAAGGTCTGCAGCGGGCGTGGCAACCAGATTGACGGGCATGTTCCAGGACTCCGGAAAATCAGGGTTAAATCGGCAGTGTTCAGCGCAGGGTGGTGCTCAGTTCAGGCGGCCGTGGCAGTTTTTGTACTTCTTGCCCGAGCCGCAAGGGCAAGGGTCGTTGCGGCCCACACGCGGCACTTCGTCGGCCGGTATGGCCGATGCGCGGCGCTGAGATTCGCTGTCCAGCGTCGTTTCCACTTCACCGGTTTCGGTGGGGGCGGTATAGGTGACGTTGGTGATGTTCTCGGCGCGGTTTTCCAGTTCCTCGGCAGCCTGCTCCAGCTGTTCGCCCGACTGGACCTTGACCGTCATCAGCACCTTGGTGACCTCGTTCTTCACGCTGTCCAGCAGCTGGCCGAAGAGTTCAAAAGCCTCGCGCTTGTATTCCTGCTTGGGCTGCTTCTGCGCATAGCCGCGCAGGTGAATGCCCTGGCGCAGGTAGTCGAGGGCGCTCAGGTGTTCACGCCAGTGGCTGTCGATGCTTTGCAGCAGGACAATGCGTTCGAACTGCGTGAAGTTTTCTTCGCCGATTTTTTCGACCTTGTCGGCGAATGCGGCGTTGGCCGCAGCGATGACTTTTTCCACGACTTCGTCGTCGGTGATGGCGGTCGCGGCCTCCAGCTCCTGGCGCAGGGGCAACTCGATCTGCCACTCGTCGCTCAGCACGTTCTCGAGCCCGGCGATGTCCCACTGCTCTTCAACGCTCTCAACCGGCACATACTGCCGCGCCAAGTCGGTGAAACAGCCCTCGCGCAGGGAAGCGATTTGCGCCTGCAGGTTGGCCGCATCCATGATGTCGTTGCGCTGCTGGTAAATCACCTTGCGCTGGTCATTGGCCACGTCGTCATATTCCAGCAACTGCTTGCGGATATCGAAGTTGCGCGCCTCGACCTTGCGCTGGGCCGACTCGATGCTGCGGGTCACAATGCCCGCCTCGATCGCCTCGCCGTCGGGCATCTTGAGCCGCTCCATGATGGCCTTGACGCGGTCGCCCGCGAAGATGCGCATCAGCGGGTCGTCCAGGCTCAAATAGAAGCGCGATGAACCGGGGTCGCCCTGGCGGCCTGAGCGGCCGCGCAACTGGTTGTCGATACGGCGCGATTCATGACGTTCGGTCGCGATGATGCGCAAGCCGCCCAGGGAGGTAACCTGTTCGTGCTCTTCTTTCCAGACCGCGCGCAGACGGGTGATTTCCGCTTCCTGGGCAGCCACATCGAGCGATTCGTCCGTTTCAACCGCTTCAATCAATTTTTCCACATTGCCGCCCAGCACGATGTCGGTGCCGCGGCCCGCCATGTTGGTGGCGATGGTGATCATTTTCGGCCGCCCGGCCTGGGCAATGATGTCGGCTTCGCGGGCATGCTGCTTGGCGTTGAGCACCTGGTGCGGCAGATTTTCCTTGATCAGCAGCTGGTCGATGATTTCGGAGTTCTCAATCGACGTCGTGCCGACCAGCACGGGCTGGCCGCGCTCATAGCATTCACGGATGTCCTTGATCGCGGCTTCGTACTTCTCGCGGGTGGTCTTGTAGACGCGGTCCAGCTGGTCGTCGCGGCGGCTGACGCGGTTGGGCGGGATGACCGTGGTTTCGAGGCCGTAGATTTCCTGGAATTCGTAGGCTTCGGTGTCGGCCGTTCCGGTCATGCCGGCCAGCTTGCTGTACAGGCGGAAATAGTTCTGGAAGGTGATGGAGGCCAGGGTCTGGTTCTCAGCCTGGATCTGCACGCCTTCCTTGGCTTCGACAGCCTGGTGCAGGCCGTCGCTCCAGCGGCGGCCCGACATCAGGCGGCCGGTGAATTCGTCAACGATCACGACCTCGCCGTCCTGTACCACATAATGCTGGTCACGGTGGTAGAGCAGGTTGGCGCGCAGCGCTGCATACAGGTGGTGCATCAGCGAAATATTGGCCGGGTCGTACAGCGTGGCGCCTTCAGGGATGAGGCTGAGGTTGAACAGCAGGCGCTCGGCGTTTTCATGACCCTGCTCGGTAAGGAAGACCTGGTGGGTTTTCTCGTCGATGGTGTAGTCGCCGGGCTTGGTCACGCCTTCGCCGGTGCGCGGATCGGCTTCGCCTTCCTGGCGCGTCAGCAAGGGCACGACCTTGTTCATCGCCAGGTACATCTCGGTGTGGTCTTCAGCCTGACCGCTGATGATGAGCGGCGTGCGCGCTTCGTCGATCAGGATCGAGTCGACCTCGTCAACGATGGCGTAATTCAGGCCGCGCTGCACGCGGTCAGCCACCTCGTAGACCATGTTGTCGCGCAGGTAGTCAAAGCCGTACTCGTTGTTGGTGCCGTAGGTGATGTCGGAGCCGTAGGCTGCCTGCTTTTCCTCGCGCGACATGTTGGGCAGGTTGATGCCGACGGTGAGGCCCAGGAAGTTGTAGAGCTTGCCCATCCAGCGCGCGTCGCGGCTGGCCAGGTAGTCATTGACCGTCACCACATGCACGCCTTTTCCGGTCAGTGCGTTGAGGTAGACCGGCAGCGTGGCGGTAAGGGTCTTGCCCTCCCCGGTGCGCATTTCGGAAATCTTGCCGTTGTGCAGCGACATGCCGCCCAGCATTTGCACGTCAAAGTGACGCATCTTCATGACGCGTTTGCTGCCCTCACGGACCACGGCAAAAGCTTCGGGAAGAATGGCATCGAGTTCTTCGCCTGCGGCCACCCGGTCTTTGAATTCCTGGGTTTTGGTGCGCAGCTGGTCGTCGCTCAGCTTCTCATACTCGAGTTCCAGCGCATTGATGCGTTCTACGGTTTTGCGGTAGGTTTTGAGCAGGCGGTCGTTGCGGCTGCCGAAAATTTTGGTCAGGATGTTGGAAGCCATAAATGCGAGGCCGCCTTTGACCGCTCCCGCGAGCTAGGCAATGCGGCCGAAATCCCTTTTTGTGTACGGAACCTAGGTGTGGGCGCCAACAGTTACTTCAACTGGGCCCAAACCCCTGATTTTAACTCTGCCAAGGGAGTCGCATGGCCCGCCGCCGTAAAACCGCAGCGGCAAGCCAAAAGCCGTGCACCTGGCACGGCAGCGGCAAGCGCCTAGTGGGGGCGCGGCAACTGGGGAGCCGGCACGGCCGGCCGCGGAGAAACCGCTGCCACCGTGGGCCCGGGCAGTTTTTGCCCTGCGGTCAGGAATTTTTGCGGGTCCTGGAAGACGCCCTGGACCAGCACCTCGAAATGCAGGTGCGGACCGGTGGAACGACCCGTGGTGCCCACTTCTGCAATCTTCTGGCCACGCTTGATCAGGTCGCCTTTTTTGACCAGCACGCGGGACGCATGGGCGTAACGTGTGACGAGTTCGTTGCCATGGTCGATTTCCACCATGTTGCCGTAGGCGGGGTGGTATTCCTGCGTGACGACCACACCGCCTGCGGCGGCCAGAATCGCGGTACCGGGCTCGGACGGGAAATCCAGGCCGGTGTGCAAGGCCGAGCGTCCGTTCATCGGGTCAATGCGCCAGCCGAAAGGTGAGCCCAGATTGCCACCGGCCACCGGTTCCTGGGTGGGAACCATCATCTTCTTGATCTTCTGGTCGAAGAGGCGCGACTCCATCACGGTCATGAGGTCCACGCGCTGGTCGGTCAGTTTGTCCAGGTCAGCCAGGGTGGCTTGCAGCTCTTCCATGGTCAGCGAGGGCCCCGCCACCAGCACGCCGCCGCGGCCGGGCGTCACCTTGATGTCATTCGGGCTGACCCCTGCCAGGCCCGACACGCGCTCGCCGAGCGCTTCGAGCTGCATCATCTTGGCCTGCATTTCACCGACCCGCCTGGCCATGACATCAAGGTTCTCACGCATAAAGCGGTCACGCTGGTCGAATTCGTCCTTGACCATGAGCTTGACCAGCGAGCCGACGACCGGCCAGCCTTCCCGCGCTCCCTTGAGGAACACCCAGTGATAGAGGCCCGCAGCCACGAGCATGAGCGCCAGGGCGGCGACAAAGCCGGCCAGCACCAGTTTGGTACCGCTTAAATAAATGGCCCGGCTTTTCGCCAGCCACGCATCCGTGATAATCAAATGCACTTGTCTACCTCTTTTTTTTCAGCTTGCGCTTGCCAGGCTGCTATCTGCCCATCATGACCACTGACCGGCGCCTTCCCCAGGCGCTTTCCGTTTACCAGGCGGCCGGGAATTCACCTTCCCTGGCACGGCTGACGGAGCTCGTTCAGGAGTCCGGCGAAAGGCTCAAGGCCATTGAATCGCTGCTTCCTGAAGCCCTTCGGCCCGCCGTTCAGGCCGGACCGATTGACGGTGAAACCTGGTGCCTGCTGGTAAATGGCAATGCGGCTGCTGCAAAAATCCGGCAGTTGCTCCCCCTGATCCAGGCGCGCCTTCTCGGCAAAGGTTGGAAGGTTACATCAATTCGGCTCAAGATACTAATAGCCAAAAAGTAGTCGTCCAGACCGGCTCACAGAAGCCTCAATACGTCCTGGCCCGCATGTTGATCACATTGCCTGCTACCAATTTCGTAGCGTATGGTACCCATATGGCATGGGGAAGGCAACAGGAAAGGGGAAATGGTGCCGCTTGTCGGAATCGAACTGACGACCTACCGCTTACAAGGCGGTTGCTCTACCAACTGAGCTAAAGCGGCACAAAGCTATTTTACTTGACCCGTTTCAGTGAAGGCCGTGTGCGCGGCGACTTGGGCGGATCCGGCGGCTCGGAACCGTCATCGGCTTGCGTATCAGCGTTGCTTTCGGGCACCAGCTGCATGATCTTTTCCGGGCCTTCCGCCGGATTGTGCGGATGCGCGACCGGCGCGGCAGCCACCGGAGGTGCGCCATGGGGGTCTTCGGCGCCCGCCTCAGCGCCGGAAACCGGACCGGGGGAAGCCGCAACCATGGGAAAAGCCATGCCTTGCCCGTTTTCACGGGCATAGATCGCGATCACGTGGCTGATGGGCACCATGATTTCCCGGGCACTGCCGGCAAACCGCGCCTTGAACTCGATGAAATCGTTGCCGAGCTTGAGCGACGAGGTCGCGTCAAAACTGATGTTGAGCACGATCTCGTTGTTCTTGACGTACTCGCGCGGCACCTGCACCGTGTCGTCCACCGACACGGCCACATAAGGCGTGAAGCCGTTGTCGGTGCACCACTCGTACAAGGCCCGTATCAAATACGGGCGAGTCGACGTGGAGTCCAGGGCGTTCATGAATTCAGCCAAGTTAGACCCGAATCATCACGTGGGCACCCTCTTCACCGGCCGTGAGAGATCTCTCTTCGCCAGCCAGGGCCGCGGAACCGGCTTCGCCGGGCCGCAGGCGCAGCGCCCCCTTGGGGGGCAGCGAAGTACACGCAGTGACGAGCGTGGGGGCCATATTACTTTCGCATCACCTTCTCGGACGGCGTCAGTGCTTCGATATAGGCGGGGCGCGAAAAAATGCGTTCCGCATACTTGAGCAGCGGTGCGGCATTTTTCGACAGGTCAATGTCGTAGTAGTCCAGGCGCCACAGCAACGGAGCAATCGCCACGTCCAGCATGGAGAAGTTGTCGCCGAGCATGAACTTGTTTTTCAGGAAGATCGGTGCGAGCTGCGTCAGGCGGTCACGGATGTGCGAACGGGCTTTTTCAAGCGCCTTTTCGTTGCCTTTGGAGGCGCGCGATTCCAGCGTGCTGACGTGGACGAACAGTTCTTTTTCGAAGTTCAGCAGGAAGAGGCGCACGCGCGCACGGTCAACCGGGTCACCGGGCATGAGTTGCGGGTGCGGAAAGCGCTCGTCGATGTACTCGTTGATGATGTTCGATTCGTACAGGATCAGGTCGCGCTCGACCAGGATAGGTACCTGTCCGTAAGGGTTCATCACATTGATGTCTTCGGGCTTGTTGTACAGGTCAACATCGCGAATCTCGAAATCCATGCCCTTTTCAAACAGCACAAAACGGCAGCGGTGCGAGAAGGGGCAGGTTGTGCCTGAATAAAGGACCATCATGGTGCGGAACTCCTAAATGCAAAGGAGTGGATACATTGAAAGCATCCACTCCAGAAGGTGCCGGGAGCTTAGCCCCGGCGAAAAATTACTTGACGTCTTTCCAGAACGCCGCATTCAGGCGCCAGGCAACAAAGGTCAAGCCGAGAAGGAAAATCAGCACCCAGACGCCGACGCGAATACGGGTGTTCTGGGCCGGCTCGCCCATCCATTGCAGGTAACCCACGAGGTCGCCCATCGCCTGGTCATACTGCAGCGGCGTCATGGTGCCGGGCGTGACCTGCTTCCAGCCTTTAAAAATCTCCACTTTGTGGCCGTGCTCTTCCTTGTAGTCGTACTGCGGCTCGCGAGTACCCTGCAGCTCCCACAGCACATGCGGCATGGCCACACTCGGGAAAGCGCGGTTGTTCCAGCCCGTGGCTTTGGTGTTGTCGGGGTAGTAGCTGCGCAGGTAGGTGTAAAGATAGTCGGCACCCGTGCCGCCGGCACCCGAGCGCGAACGTGCAATCACGGTCAGGTCGGGCGGATTGCCGCCGAACCAGTCCTTCGCCTGCTTGGGATCAATCGCGGCCTTCATGGTGTCGCCGACCTTTTCGGTCGTGAACAGCAGGTTGTCCTTGATTTGCTGCTCGGTCAGTCCGATGTCTTTGAGGCGGTTAAAGCGCATGAAAGCAGCGGAGTGGCAGTTCAGGCAGTAATTGACGAACAGCTTGGCACCGTTTTGCAGGGAGCCAAGGTCATTCGTATTGTTCGGCGCCTTGTCCCAGGCCATGCCGCCTTCGGAAGCGTGTGCACCGGCAACCAGGCCGAGGGCCGCGATCAGGGAAAAAATCAGTTTTTTCATTGTTGTTATCTCCTGCTTAGTGACCGTGGAAAATAATACGGTCAGGCGGTGTTTTGGGCGTACCCAGGCGGCTCCACCACGGCATCAAAAGGAAGAAACCAAAATAGAACAGGGTGCCGAGCTGGGACACGCGCTCGCCGATGGCCGATGGCGGCTGAACTCCCAGGTAACCGAGCACCAGGAAATTCACGACAAAAATGCCGTAGAGGTATTTGTGCCAGTCAGGGCGGTAGCGGATCGACTTGACCGGGCTGTGGTCCAGCCATGGCAGGAAGAACAGGATGATGACCGCACCACCCATCACGACCACGCCCCAGAACTTGGCGTCGATACCCTTGATCATCATGCCCCAGAGCTCGCCCAGGAAAGGCACGCCGGCCAGCGGTTTGGCCAGCGCATCCAGGCCGTGCGCGATACCGGCGCCGGCGGAAGGAATGACCAGGCCGATCCAGTTGGCGATGGAAGGCAGCAAGCCCAGCAGCAAGGCTGCGCCGACGGCAATCACCAGCACGGCCGGCTTGAAGATGCCGGAGAGTTTGCGGGCGGCAAGCACGGCGGCGACGATCGCGATGATGCCCAGTGCACCGGCCATTTCACCGGTGATGGCGCGCAGCATCGAGTAGTAAGGCGTGAAGTACCAGACCGGTGCGATGTGTGCAGGCGTCTTCAGCGGGTCGGCCGGGATGAAGTTGTTGTACTCCAGGAAGTAGCCGCCGAACTCGGGCGCGAAGAAGATGATCGCCGTGAAGATCATCAGGAAGACGCTCACACCGAAGATGTCGTGCACCGTGTAGTACGGGTGGAAGGGAATGCCGTCGAGCGGGTGACCTGCGGCATCCTTGGGCGCATTGGGGCCCTTGATTTCAACGCCGTCGGGATTGTTGGAGCCGACTTCATGCAGCGCGATGATGTGCGCGGCCACCAGGCCCAGCAGCACCAGCGGCACGGCAATGACGTGGAAAGCAAAGAAGCGGTTCAGCGTCGCATCGCCCACCACATAGTCGCCGCGGATCAGCAGCGCGAGGTCAGGGCCGATGAAAGGGATGGCGGCAAACAGGTTGACGATCACCTGGGCGCCCCAGTAGCTCATCTGGCCCCATGGCAGCAGGTAGCCCATGAAGGCCTCGGCCATCAGGCACAGGAAAATCGCGCAGCCGAAGATCCAGACCAGCTCACGCGGCTTGCGGTAGCTGCCGTAGAGCAGGCCGCGGAACATGTGCAGGTAAACCACCACGAAGAAAGCGGAAGCGCCGGTGGAGTGCATGTAGCGGATCAGCCAGCCCCAGGGGACGTCGCGCATGATGTACTCGACCGAGCCGAAAGCCAGTGCGGCGTCGGGCTTGTAATTCATCGTGAGGAAGATGCCGGTGACGATCTGGATGACCAGCACCAGCATGGCCAGCGAGCCGAAGATGTACCAGAAGTTGAAGTTCTTCGGTGCGTAGTACTCGCTCATGTGCTCTTTGTAGAGCTTGCTGGCGGGAAACCGGTTGTCGACCCAGTTCATCGCCTTGACGGCGAGCGGGGCATCGGGGGAAATTTCTTTGAATTCAGCCATAACTGATCCTGGTTCGGTGGGATTCTTTGGCAAGCACCTGGTACGCGGCAGAAAGGTCGGCGGGTATCAGGTGCTGGCTACAGGGTCTTGTGAAGGAGCTTGGTTAACGCGGGTTACGGCAAGCGCCTTCAGGCCTTCTTGTCTTCACCAATCAGCAGACGGGTGTCCGAGAGGTACATGTGCGGCGGCACTTCCAGGTTGTCCGGCGCGGGCTTGTTCTTGTACACGCGGCCGGCCATGTCGAAGGTCGAGCCATGGCAGGGGCAGAGGAAGCCGCCGGCCCAGTCGTTGGGCAGCGAAGGCTGCGCGCCAGGCTGGAACTTGTCGGAAGGCGAGCAGCCCAGGTGCGAGCAGATGCCCACCACCACCAGCGTTTCGGGCTTGATGGAACGGTTTTCGTTGCGGGCGTATTCAGGGGTCAGTTCGTCGGGCTTGCGCTCGGATTTGGGGTCGGCCAGGAGGGCGTCGACCTTGGGCAGCTCGGCGAGCTGCTCGGGCGTGCGTTTGATGATCCAGACGGGCTTGCCGCGCCATTCCACCGTGATCTTTTCGCCGGGTTTCACGCCGGAAATATCGACCTCGACGGCCGCACCGGCAGCCTTGGCTTTTTCGGAGGGCTGGAAAGTGCTGACAAAGGGGATTGCGGTGGCTGCAACGCCTGCGCCGCCTACAGCGCAGGTGGCCACGAGCCAGTTTCTTTTATCTTTATCGACGGGGGCGCCGTGGGGCACACCGTTCGCGCTTGCTTCGCTTGCTTGGGTCATGAGAGTCCTTCAAGAACTGGCTTGAAATAGGCTTGGTGGGAGGCTTAGTGGGGTCAACCCGCAATTGTAGCGGAGCGCGATGTCGTTTTTCAAGGCAGAGGGCCCGGCCCGGGCGGTGGCGGCCCGCATGGCTGGGCTGGAAGTGCCTGTTTTTAAGGCAGCCGGCCGCCTTCGCATACTTTGTTGCAAGCCGACCCTTCCGCGCCGCCCGAAAACACGCCCAGCCTTCATAATCATTTTTTTCGCAGAACACCGGCACGGCCGGCAACCGCTGCCAATAACAGGAGAGACTAATGGGAATGATGCAGGAATTCAAGGAATTTGCCGTCAAGGGCAATGTGATCGATCTGGCCGTAGGCGTGATCATTGGCGCCGCTTTCGGCAAGATCGTCGACGCCGTGGTGAGCGACCTGATCATGCCGCTGGTGGGCCTGGTCTTCGGCAAGCTGGACTTTTCCAGCATGTACGTATTGCTGGGCACCGTGCCGCCGGGCACCGACATGTCGCTTGAAGCCCTCAAAAAAGCCGGCGTCCCGGTCTTTGCCTACGGCCACTTCCTGACGGTGAGCGTCAACTTCGTCATCCTCGCTTTCATCATTTTCCTGATGGTCAAGCAGATCAACCGGCTCAAACGTCACCACGAAGCTGCACCACCGCCCGCCGCGCCGCCTGAAGACATCGTGCTGCTGCGCGAAATCCGCGACAGCCTAAAAAAGTAAGCACCCCCCTGTGGCTCGCTCACTTCGTGTAGCGGGCCTCTCCCCTACAGGGGACGGCGCCTTGCGGCTGGCAAAGCCAGACCGCGGCCCCCGCTTGAAAGATATCTACCCCCCTGTTGCCCGCTCACTTCGTGTAGCGGGCCTCTCCCCTGCAGGGGACGGCGCCTTGCGGCTGGCAAAGCCAGACCGCGGCCCCCGCTTGCGAAGACATGGCTATGCTATTGATTTAATAGCTGCTAGCGCAGACTGCTATTGGGCCAGAGCCCGATTTCGCTTGATTTTTAGCCGGCAACAAGCTGGCGCGCCATGCGAACAGCCGCCAGCAAGCTGGATGCGTCCGCGCGCCCCGTGCCGGCGATGTCAAACGCCGTGCCGTGGTCGGGGCTCGTGCGTACCAGCGGCAGGCCCAGCGTCACATTCACGCCCTGCTCCACGCCCAGGTATTTGACCGGGATCAGCCCCTGGTCGTGGTACATCGCCACCACCACGTCAAACTCGCCGGGCTTGCCGGCGGCATGGCGCGCGCGCATGAATACCGTGTCGGGTGCGAAGGGACCGCTCACATCCAGCCCTTCTGCGCGAGCGGCAGCGATGGCCGGCGCGATGATGGCCTGCTCTTCGCTGCCGAACAGTCCGCCTTCACCGGCGTGCGGATTCAGCCCTGCCACCGCAATGCGCGGTGCCCGGCCCAGGCTGGCAGCCACCGCGCGATGGGTGATGCGCAAGGTCTGCAACACGTTGTCATAGGTGACGGCCTCAATGGCGCGCCGCAGCGACATGTGAATGCTCACCAACACGGTCTTGAGTTCATCATTGGCCAGCATCATGCGCACCGGCACGTCCGCCGCCGATTTACCCAGAAAAGCGGCCGCTTCAGCCTGGAGCATTTCGGTGTGGCCCGGAAAGGCCGCCGCCCAGCCGCCGGCCGCTGCCAATGCCTCCTTGTGGATGGGTGCCGTCACCATGGCACAGGCCTCACCGGCCAGCACGCTGCGGGCAGCCCAGACGATGCAGTCGGCCGCAGCCTGGCCCGCCCGCGCATTGACCTGGCCGTAAGGCACGGCCTCCAACTCGCATTTTTGCAACACCCCGATGCAATGGGGGGGTACCCCCGCCGCATCGGCCAGGGTGTCCAGCCTGGCCACCGGCAACGCCAGCGGGGACGCTGTCAACGCAGCAGCGCGGCGCATTGTGGCGACATCACCCACCACGGCGCAGCCCGCCATTTCAACGGGCGCATCGCGAAAAGCCCTGGCGATGATCTCCGGGCCGATGCCGGCGGCGTCACCCATGGTGATGAGCAGCGGCTTGTTCACAAGCCGGGCGTCGCGGTGAATTGCGGCCGCAGGGTGCATTTGGTTACAGGACAGCCCATAATCACAAAGAAACAGGTCAACACACCGGCTGCACAGCGCGGCGCCGGATCAATGAATTCAGGGGGGACGGTCAAATGCATGCTGGGGGTATTTTGGCGCAAACCACATCGCAGCGGCAGCTTGCCGGCGCACAGGACATCAGCCTGCCATGAATGCTGCCATGCCCGTCCTGATGTCCGACGGTGAAATGATGCTGTGGAGTGCTGCGGCCGGCGCACTTGGCCTGGTGCTGCTGCTGGCCCTGGCCGATGCCCTTTACAGCCGCACCCGCGCTGCCTGGCAGACCCTGGCTTACCTCGCGCTTTGCTGGCTGGTGGTGATGCTGTTGTGCGGCCTGCCCATGGAGCTCTGGCCGGACGGCAAGGAGTCGCTAGGCATTGCGCAACTCCTTGTCGGGCCGGCTTGCGCGTCGATGGGCAGCTTCGGCGCCAGCAAATGGCTGTCGGCCCACCAGCGCGACCACTTGATGAAGGTCAGCCTGCTCACCATCACGCTGGTCTGCATCGCCGGTGGGCCGCTCTGCCTGCTACTGGAGCCGCAGTGGGCCCTGCCCGCCTCGGCAACGCTCGCCGTCGTCAATCTTTCCGTGGTGCTGTGGCTGTCGGTGCGCGCCACGCAACTCGGTGACCGGCTGGCCTGGGGCCTGGCGCTGGGCTGCCTGCTGACGCTGCCCGCGCAGATCGGCCTGTACAGCCTGGCGCTGAGCCCTACCCGGTTTTCACTGCCGCTGCAGGCCGGCGTGGCCATGGCAGCCCTGCTCAGTGTGGTCATCACGGCCGCCATGCTGTGGCTGCGCAACCGGCAGACCCGGCAATTGAAGCACGGCGAAGCGTCGGGGCATGACCCGATCACCCAGCTCTATGACGGCGTGGCGATGGTGCAGAAAATCATCCGCGCGCAGCGCCGGCGTCTGCGCACGCGGCGCGACGGCGCGCTGATGGCCGTGCTGCTGTTCGAACCCGAAAGCCTGCTGCCCCAGATCGGCCAGGCCGGCCTGAACGAAATCTATATCCAGATGGCGCGCCGCATCCAGCGCCACACGGGCGCCGTCAACCCGGCCGGCCGCTACTACGACCGCTGCTTTGTCGTGCTGCTGGAAACCATGCATTCGCCGCGCTGGATACGCACCCTGGGCCTGCGTGTGGCCTCCGACCTGCGCCGCCCGATGGACGTGACGGCCCTTGGCGGGGGTCGTGCCCGGATCAAGCCGGACATTGCCGTCGGCATCGTTCATCTGTCGGTCGCCGGCAAGGACGTCGCCCAGCTGCTGCACGAAGCGCAGTCTGTGGCGCAAGCTGCCCGCGCCATGCGCTCCCGCGCTGCGCTGCTGGACCCGGAAACCCGCACCGCCGTGCCGGTGGAGCATGCCGAGCTGGGTTCCAGCTGGCATGCGCTGCGAAACGCCACGCCGCAAAGCCCGCTGCGGGGCAAACCCGCCAGCCCCAACGCCAGCCGCGCCGGGCGGCAGCGCCACAAGCCGGCCTGATCCCCGCAAGAAACGCTTCAGGCCGGGTTGTCGATGTCGATGAACTGGTGGGCCAGGCCGAGCTGCGTGGCAACCTGCGCCGCCACGGCCGGCGCGCCGTAGCGCTCGGAGGCGTGGTGCCCGCAGGCAATAAAGACCACGCCCATCTCGCGCGCGTAGTGCGCCTGGGGTTCGGAAATCTCGCCGGTGATGAAGGCGTCGGCGCCTGCGGCAATCGCCGCCTCAAAATACCCCTGCGCGCCGCCCGTGCACCATGCTATGTTTTTGATAGCTGTTTGCGCTGGCCCTGCTTTGGTTACAGCCCGATTAAGTATTTTTTCAACATGTATTGCCAGTGCGCCGGCATCTGAAAACTGCCCTCCGCCGACACGCCCGCCGATAAAACCCAGGTCCTGTTCGCCGAAGCGCCCCGTCGCCGTGAGGCCCAGTTGCAAGCCCAGCTGGGCGTTGTTGCCGAGCTCGGGGTGCGCATCCAGCGGCAGGTGGTAGGCATAGAGGTTGATGTCGTGCGCCAGCAACAAGGCCAGGCGCTGCTTCATCCAGCCCGTCACGCGGCCGTCCTGGCCACGCCAGAACAGGCCGTGGTGCACAAACACGGCGTCGGCCTGCGCCGCAATCGCCGCTTCAATCAGCGCCAGGCTGGCGGTAACGCCGGAAACGATCTTGCCGACCGACGGTTTGCCTTCGACCTGCAGGCCGTTGGGGCCGTAGTCCTTGAAGCGCGCGGGCTGCAAAAGCGTGTCAAAGGCCTGCAGCAAGTCCTGTCGTGTGGTGCTCATGGCCCCATTGTCTCAGGGCGCTGCTTCAGGACGATCAGCTTTTCTCAAGGCCCAGCAAAGCGTCCTTGAGCATGAAGTCCGCCGGAACGGACCCCAGCCAGATGCCCAGCACCATGCGAAAGAACTCCGCATCACCGACCGCTGCGCCCTGCGGCTGCTCGGCGATGAAAAAGCTGGTGCCCTTGCCCGGAGCAAACTCCATCGCGAACGAATCGCCCGGCATCAGCTTGCTGCGGCCCGAGAAGATGTCGATCAGCCGGTTGCTCGACACCGAGTGGCGGCTGACCGCGTCGCGGCTTGAGTTGTCGGCCATGCCGCGCAGGAAGAGCCGGCCCAGGTCGGTGCCTGAGACTTCGCGCAGCGCCACAAAAGCCAGGCGGATGGGCGTGCCCAGCTTCATCGCCTCGTCGGCCGACGAGACCTTGCGGCTGGTGTACAGGGCCATGTCATAGACCTTGAAAATGGCCTTGAAGCGGGTGCCGGCGCCGTTGAGCTGCAGTGTGGTGCCCTGCGCCGCCACACTGGCTGGAAATTTCGTCGCCGTGGGTGCGGCCAGAACCGGCAATGCCAGTCCCGCCGAACCCGCTGTCAATGCGGCCGCGCCACGCGCGAGCCAAGTCCGCCTTGAACACTGATGCATGTTGTCACCTCCGTTATGGTTGTTGACCGCAGGCAGCGGTTCAGGCTGCCCGCGGCTGCGGCCTTGCGGCAGCCAGGAACATGGTACCGGAGCCAGCCGGCGTGCTTCCTTACAGCGAGCGGGAACCCGAAGCGATAAACTCCATCAGTTGGCGCCGCGCCCCTTCCGGCCCTGTGCCGCCCCGGATTCCCGCCCCCTTTCGTCTTCCGCACCTTCGTACCGGCACGCCGACCCTCACGCCTCATGAAACGCACCTGGCTTCTTTTTTCCCAAACCGTCACCGTCCTGCTGGCGGCCTACTTCGTGGTGGCCACGCTCAAGCCGCAGTGGCTGGACCGCGGCAACATGCCGGGCGTGTCCGTCATCGAGGCTCCGGCCGGCAGCGCGCCGCGCAGCGGCGGCGCCGGAAGCGGCTTCGCGTCGGCGGCCAAAATTGCTTCTGCGGCGGTGGTCAGCATCAACACCAGCAAGGCCGCTGCCAAAAACCCGCATGCCGAAGACCCGTGGTTCAAGTTTTTCTTCGGCGACCAGAGCCCCAATGAACCGCAGGGCGGACTGGGCAGCGGCGTCATCATCAGCGCCAGCGGCTACATCCTGACCAACAACCACGTGGTGGAAGGCGCCGACGAGATCGAAGTCATCCTCAACGACACACGCAAGGCAAAAGCACAAGTCATAGGCACCGACCCCGACACCGACCTGGCCATCCTCAAGATCGACCTGGACAAGCTGCCCGTCATCGTGCTGGGCAACTCCGACACCCTGCAGGTGGGCGACGCAGTTCTGGCCATCGGCAACCCGTTTGGCGTGGGCCAGACGGTCACCGGCGGCATCGTGAGCGCGCTGGGCCGCAACCAGCTGGGCATCAACACCTTTGAAAATTTCATCCAGACCGATGCCGCCATCAACCCCGGCAACTCGGGCGGTGCGCTGGTCGACGTGAACGGCAACCTGATGGGCATCAACACCGCCATTTATTCACGCTCGGGCGGCTCCATGGGCATTGGTTTTGCCATCCCGGTGTCGACCGCGAAGCTGGTGCTTGACGGCATTGTGAAGGACGGCCAGGTCACGCGGGGCTGGATCGGCGTGGAGCCGCAGGACCTCAACCCCGAACTGGCCGAAACATTCGGCCTTCCGGCGGCTGCGGCCAAAGAAGGCGGTGTCATTATCACCGGCGTTCTGCAAAACGGCCCGGCCGCGCAAGCCGGCCTTCTGCCTGGCGATGTGATCACCGCCGTGAACGGCAAGGGCGTGCACAACGTGAGCCAGTTGTTGACCGCTGTTGCGGCCCTCAAGCCCGGTACGCCGGCGCCGTTGACGGTACTGCGCAAGGACAAGCAGACCGAGATCCCGGTGACGCCCGGCAAGCGCCAGCGGCCCAAGGTTCAGCAGCGCTGAACGGCCGCGCACGTTGAGCCCGCTCCTATCCCTGTGAAGATGCTATCGAATTAGTAGCCGCTTGCGTCCGTCCATATTGGGCTGCAGCCATTTTTATCTGAAATTCTTGAGATGCCCTGCACATAGGGCGGGGGCGTAAAGCCCCAGCTCAATCAAGACTGGGCCGCCTCGGCTTCGGCGTCGTCTTCGGGCTTTTTGGTGTGCTTGACGAACACCTGCGCGGCGATGATGCCGACCTCATACAGGCCGCCGACCACGCCCAGCAGCATGAGCATCGAACCCGCATCAGGCGGCGTCACCAGCGCGGTGCCGACGGCTGCCGCAACCCAGAAGTAACCGCGGTATTCGCGCAACTGGGCCACGCTGAGTACACCCATGCGCACCAGCAAAATCACCGCGATCGGCACTTCAAAAGCCAGCCCGAAGGCCAGAAACATGCCGAGGACGAAATTGAGGTACTCCTCGATGTCTGGCGCGGCGGTGATCGACTTGGGGGCAAAGCTCTGGATGAAATGAAACACCTGGCCGAACACCACGAAATAACAAAACGCCACCCCGACAAAAAACAGCAGCGTGCTGGAGACCACCAACGGCATCACGAGTTTTTTCTCGTGCGAATAAAGGCCGGGCGCCACAAAAGCCCACACCTGGTAGAGCACTACCGGCAGCGCGATCATGAAGGCCGCCATGAACAAAATCTTGATCGGCACAACGAAAGGCGAAATCACGTTGGTGGCAATCAGCGTGGCGCCCTTGGGCAGCGAGGCCACCAGCGGCGCGGCCAGGATGTCGTAAAGCGCACCCGGACCGGGGAAAAATGCCAGCACGATCGCGGCAATGCCGATGGCGATCACCGCCCTGATCATCCGGTCGCGCAGCTCCATGAGGTGCTGCACAAAGGGCTGCTCGGTGCCTGCGAGTTCGTCGGGCTTCTCGGTGTTGGGGTCGCTCATGGGAGAAATTTGTGCCGGTGGGACTGCGCGGGGAGGCACGCAAACAGGAAGGAATCAGCAGGAAAGCAGCTCAAGGCATGCGGCCCGGCTGCGGACGGAAGCGCGCCACCCGGGCGGCGCCTGACTGGGCCTTGGTTCGTACGCCGGAACGCGCCTTGTACCACTGGGGCGTCGCGCCCTGCTTGAGCCGCCACTTCTTTTTCGGGTGTTTGTACTCGGGGAAGATTTCCATGCCCGGCAAGGCGCCGGAAGACGACTCGCCCGTGGCTTCGGCCCAGGATTTTTCAAAATCGCTGGCGTTGGTCTGGATGGTGTTCTCGACGTCGCGGGCAGCGCCCTCGACGGTTTCCTTCATCTTCTTGAGCTCGTCCAGCTCCATGGAGCGGTTGACCTCGTTTTTGACGTCGGCCACATAACGCTGCGCCTTGCCCAGCAGCGTGCCCACGGTGCGCGCCACGCGCGGCAGCTTTTCCGGGCCGATGACGATCAGCGCCACGGCACCGATCAGCGCCATTTTGGAAATGCCAAGATCAATCACTGAACGTCAGGCCGGATCAGGACTTTTGACGGGCTTCGACGTCGATCGTCGTCTTGTCGGCTGCCTGAGCGTTGGTTACGCTGGCAGGCGGCACAGGCACATCGGCGGGAGGCTGGTTGCCGTCCTTCATACCGTCCTTGAATCCCTTGACGGCGCCACCCAGGTCGCTGCCCATATTCTTGAGTTTTTTAGTACCGAAGATCATGACCACGATCAGCAACACGATCAACCAGTGAATCCAGCTCAGTCCACCCATGATTTGCTCCTAAATATGAAATTGCAGGTTTGGCCGGTTTGAGCGGCCGATATGTTGATTCTAAAGGCCAGGCCCTCTCAAACGGCTAATACCACCCGCCGGACAGGGTGGTTAGAGGCCAGGCACCCACGAGGGTTCAATAAAACTCAACCTTTCAGCCATGGACGAGGCCCTCCGATCACGTGAAAGTGCAGGTGATGCACCTCTTGCCCGCCTTCGGCGCCGGTATTGGTCACGATCCGGTAGCCGCCCTCCGGATAAGGGTTGCAGCCCTGCTCCATCGCCAGCCTGGGAGCCAGCACCATCATCCGGCCCAGCAAGGCAGCGTGCTCAGGGCCGACCTGGGCCATGGACGGAATGTGGTCCTTCGGAATGATCAGGAAATGCACGGGCGCCCACGGGTTGATGTCGTGAAAAGCGTACAGCTCGTCGTCTTCGTACACCTTCCGGCTTGGGATGGTGCCCGCGGCGATCTTACAGAAAATGCAGGTGTCGGAATGGTTCATGGCTGGGCGTGACTCAAGGAATTACGCAGGACGGTGGCTGTTAAAACGCATCCAGCCACGCACGCAGCGGTACAGGTACCAGAGGCAGACAATGCCATAGGCCGCCCACCCCGGCACAATCAACAGCCACAGCGGCGACAGCAGCACCAGCCAGGCCAGCGTCCACCAGAAGGTGCGGATCATGTAGCTGTGGTGGTCGATATAGAGCGGATCGGTTTCATCCGCACGGCGAATGTAGTTGATGATGACGGCGATCACCGCAAACACACCGCCGCTGAACCAGGCCAGCGTGTGCAGACCGTACAGCACATGCATGATGGTGCGGTCGTTGGGATTCTTGCCTTCGAATTCGGCCAGGTCGGTTTCCATGCGTTCAGGTTCCAGTCAAAGCGATATGAGGCGATACAGGGGGAAGAAAATCAGCCACAGGTAATGCCAGCCAGCAATGCCCGGCTCAGGGCTTTTCGGCCGCATCACGGCGCTGGGCCTTGCGCAGGGCTTTTTCCTCGATGCCGCTGGTGCCTTCGCGGCGCTCCAGCTCGGCAATCACGTCCAGCGGGCTGAGGCCGTAATGCGCCAGCGCGATCAGGCTGTGAAACCACAGGTCGGCCACTTCGCCAACCAGCTTGCCCTTGAGCTCCGCCGTGGGCCCGCCGTGGTCGATGTCCTTGGCCGCCATCACCGTTTCCGTGGCTTCTTCACCGATTTTTTTCAGGAAGGCGTCGGGGCCTTTATGCAGCAGGCGCGCCACATAGCTGGTGTCCGGGTCGCCGCCATTGGCAGCCTTGCGGCTTTCGATGATCTGCGCCAGGCGCTGGAGGGAGTCATTCGTGGTCATGTTTGCCGGGAGTCTGTTTGTACATGGTTGTCGGGTCTTTCAGGACCGGCTCGGTCACCACCCATTGGCCGTCTTTATACACACTGAAAAAGCAGCTGTGGCGGCCCGTGTGGCAAGCGATGCCCGGCGTGTGGCCCAGCTGCGTCACCTTGAGCAGGATCACGTCGTTGTCGCAGTCCAGGCGGATCTCATGCACCGTTTGCTGGTTGCCGGACTCTTCACCCTTGTGCCAGAGGCGCCCGCGCGAGCGGCTGAAATACACAGCCTGGCCGAGCTCGGCGGTTTTTTTCAACGCCTCGCGGTTCATCCAGGCGAACATGAGCACATCGCCGCTGGAGGCTTCCTGTGCAATGACAGGGATCAGGCCCTTGTCGTCCCAGCTGACTTCATCTAACCAGTTCATAAAAGTATTATCGCCCCCACGGTCGCTCACTTCGTGTGCTCCCTGCCCCCCGAGGGGGCCGCCCGCCTGCGGTCTGGCAAAGCCAGTCCCGCGGCTCATGCTGGTTTGGGAGAGCAGGGGCGGCTTGCAAGTAGTCACTATCAAATCGATAGCTGCTTGCGCATGCGGGGTAAGGGCTGGATGCCGAAACTCTAAAAACTACAACCTCACAGGAATACCGCGTGCAGCCATGTGCTGCTTGGCCTGCTGCACCGTGTATTCGCCGTAATGAAAGATGCTGGCGGCCAGCACCGCGTCGGCGCCGCCGTTTTGTATGCCGTCGGCCAGGTGCTCCAGGTTGCCGACGCCGCCCGAGGCGATCACCGGCACGCTAATGGCATCGCTCACCGCGCGGGTCAGGGCCAGGTCAAAGCCCGACTTGGTGCCGTCGCGGTCCATGCTGGTCAGCAAAATCTCGCCGGCACCGCGACGCGCCATCTCGGTGGCCCAGGCCACGGCGTCCAGGCCGGTGTTCTTGCGCCCGCCGTGGCTGTAGACGTCCCAGCCCGGGCCGACCGGTTCGCCGGCGGGCGTAAGGCGCTTTTCGTCTTCCGCGCCGCGGCGTTTGGCGTCGATTGCCACCACGATGCACTGCGAGCCATATTTGGCGGAAGCGTCGGCGATCACCTGCGGGTTGGCGATGGCGGCCGAGTTGAAACTGGTCTTGTCGGCGCCGGAGTTGAGAAGGCGGCGAACGTCCTCAACGGTGCGAACACCGCCGCCCACGGTAAGAGGAATGAAGACCTGCGAAGCCACCGCCTCGATGATGGGCAGGATCAGATCACGCCCGTCGCTGGTGGCTGTGATGTCGAGAAAGGTGAGCTCATCGGCGCCCTGCTCGTTGTAGCGCGCAGCAATTTCCACCGGGTCACCCGCGTCGCGCAGCTGGGTGAAATTGACACCTTTGACCACACGGCCGCCGGTGACGTCTAGGCAAGGGATGATTCGTTTGGCTAACATAAGCCCCCACGGTCGCTCACTGCGTGTAGCTCCCTGCCCCCCGAGGGGGCCGCTGCGCCTGCGGCCCGGCAAAGCCGGTTCCGCGGCCCCTGCTGGCGTGAAGAGCCACTAACCCTTGGAGTAGCAGTCATCCGTTTAATTCGTCGGCTCTCGCCTGCGCTTTTTCGAAATCCAGATCACCGCTGTAAATCGAGCGGCCGCAGATCACGCCCTCGACGCCCTCTTCCTCGACTTCACACAGCTTCTCAATATCAGCCATGTTCGAAAGGCCGCCCGAAGCGATCACGGGAATCGTCAGTGCCTGGGCGAGCTTGACGGTGGCGTCGATGTTGATGCCGGTCAGCATGCCGTCGCGGCCGATATCGGTGTAGATGATGGATTCGACGCCGTAGTCCTGGAATTTCTTGCCGAGGTCTACGACCTCGTGGCCGGTCATCTTGCTCCAGCCGTCGGTGGCGACCTTGCCGTCCTTGGCGTCCAGGCCAACGATGATGTGGCCGCCGAAAGCGGTACAAGCGTCTTGCAAAAAGCCGGGGTTTTTGACAGCGGCCGTGCCGATGATGACGTAGCGCAAGCCGGCATCGAGGTAACGTTCAATAGTGTCCAGGTCACGAATGCCGCCGCCCAGCTGCACGTCGATCTCGCTGCCGACTTCCGCCAGGATCTGCTTGATGGCGGCCTCGTTGCGGGGCTTGCCTGCAAAGGCGCCATTCAGGTCCACCAGGTGCAGGCGCCGCGCGCCCTTGTCGACCCAGCTGCGCGCCATGGCGGCCGGGTCTTCGCTGAAGATGGTGGATTGATCCATGTCGCCCTGTTTGAGGCGGACGCAGTGACCGTCTTTCAGGTCAATCGCGGGGATAAGTAGCATGTGCGGTTAAAGACGGTAAAACGGTAAAAGACAAAGCGGACGCTCAGGGTAACAAAAAGCCGGACGCCCCGGTACCGGGTCTGACCCAAGGTATTCAGGGATTCCAGTGCAGGAAATTGCGGTACAGGGCCAGCCCGTGGTCGGCACTCTTTTCGGGGTGGAACTGGGTGGCAAAAATATTATCGCGTGCAATCGCCGCCGTAAAGCGCGCGCCGTAGTCGGCCTCTCCCGCGATGTGGTGTGCATCCGACGGCCGGGCATAAAAGCTGTGTACAAAATAAAAGTACGCGCCGTCGGGCACGCCAGCCCATACCGGGTGGGCCCTGGCCGTGCCCGCACCATTTTGGTAAACCTGGTTCCAGCCCATCTGCGGCACCTTGTAACGGCTGCCGTCGGGCTGGATTTTGCCTGCCAGCTCGAATTTGATGACCTCACCCGGGATCAGGCCCAGGCCGGCGGTGCCCACGCCGCCGTCGCCGGGCTGGCCTTCGTCGCTGTGGCTCAGCAGCATCTGCATGCCAACACAAACGCCGAACAGCGGCTTGTTGGCGGCCGCGTGCAGCACCGACTCCAGCATGCCGGATTCGGCCAGCTCGCGCATGCAGTCGGCAATGGCACCCTGGCCGGGCAGCACGATGCGTTCGGCCGACATCACGTCTTCGGCCCGGGAGGTGACCAGCACGTCAAAGCCGCTGCCGCCCGCCACATGGCGGACAGCCTGTGATACGGAATGCAGGTTGCCCATGCCGTAGTCGACCACGGCGACTGTTTTGGGTTTTGCCATTGGGGTCGAAAGGTATTGTTGCTATAAATTTAATAGCTGCTTGCGCTTGCCACTATTGGGCCAGAGGCGAAAACAGGCATTAAAAAACAGGGTTGAACGTGTTTCCAGCGTTTTGGGCGGTTGGGAGGACTACAGCGAGCCCTTGGTCGATGGGATCACACCTGCGGCGCGCGGGTCGATCTCCAGCGCCATGCGCAGCGCGCGGGCAAATGCCTTGAACACGGTTTCGGCCTGGTGGTGGGCGTTTTCGCCCTTGAGGTTGTCGATGTGCAAGGTCACAAAGGCGTGGTTCACAAAGCCCTGAAAGAATTCGTAGGCGAGCTGGCTGTCGAAAGTGCCGATCATGCCGCTCTTGAAGGGCACATGCATCTCAAGGCCCGGACGGCCCGAGAAATCGACCACCACGCGCGACAGTGCCTCGTCGAGCGGCACATAGGCGTGGCCGTAGCGACGCAGGCCTTTCTTGTCGCCCACGGCCTTGGCCACTGCTTGCCCCAACGTAATGCCCACGTCTTCCACCGTGTGGTGGCCATCAATGTGCAAATCGCCCTTGGCCTGGATGTCGAGGTCGATCAACCCGTGGCGGGCGATCTGGTCCAGCATGTGGTCGAAAAAACCGATGCCCGTGGAGAGGCTGGCTTTGCCGGTGCCGTCCAGGTTGAGCTTGACGGTGATCTGGGTTTCAGCGGTGTTGCGTGAAACCTCGGCAATGCGGGGAGCGTGGGTAGGGATGGTCATAGGGATTTTTCAAGCGCCGCCAGCATTTGCACGTTCTCGTCCGCGGTGCCGACCGTCAGGCGCAAACAATTGGCCAGCAATGGGTGCATTTTAGAAACGTTTTTGACCAGGACCTTGCGCGATTTCATGCCTTCGAAGGTTTTGGCGGCGTCGGGCACGCGCACCAGGATCATGTTGGCGTCGCTTTTCCAGGCTTTGACGCCCTTGGCCGCCATGCCGGCCAGGGCCTGCAGCAACACAGCACGTTGGGCCACCAGCTCCGCGGCCTGGGCGGCGAATTCACCCTGGTGCTCCAGCGCGAACAACGCGCATTCGTAGTTGAGCACGCTGATGTTGTAGGGCGGGCGTACCTTGTCAACTTCGGCGATCAGCGCCTTCGGGCCCATCATGTAGCCGATGCGCACGCCGGCCAGGCCGAACTTGCTCAGGGTGCGCATCAGCAGCACATGGCCATGCCTGGCGATGCGGTCGATGTAGCTTTTGCTCGAAAACGGCTGGTAGGCCTCGTCCATAACAACCAGGCCGGGCGCGGCTTCGATGATCTTTTCAATCACCGCGTCGTCCCACAGGTTGGCCGTCGGGTTGTTCGGGTAGGCCAGGTAAATGATGGACGGCTGGTGCTCGGCAATGGCGGCCAGCATGGCGGCTTCGTCGAGCTCGAAGTCGGCCGTCAGCGGCACGCCGATGAATTTGAGGCCTTGCAGCTGCGCGCTCATGGCGTACATCACAAAGCCTGGCAGCGGCGCCAATATCGCGGCGGCTGGCCGGCCGCCGCTTCCTGCTTCGCCTTCCACATCGCAGGCCATGGCCAGCAGCGAGATCAGCTCGTCCGAGCCATTGCCCAGCATGATGTCGAAGCCCTCGGGCATCTGCGCATAGTCGGCCAGGGCCTTGCGCAGATCATTCACGCGGCCATCGGGATAGCGGTTCAATGCCAGCGCACCCAGTCGCTGACCCAGATGGGCCTGCAGCGATGCCGGCAGGCGGTGCGGGTTCTCCATGGCATCGAGCTTGACCATGCCGGCCGATTCCTGAATGGCATAGGCGTGCATGGACTGCACGTCCTGGCGAAAGATGTGGGCCCCCACGCTTGTCGCTTCGCGTGCCTTCGGCGGTACGCTGCCCCTTTCACCAAGAAGAGGGGCGCTGCGCCTGCGGCCCGGCAAAGCCGGTTCCGCGGCCCCGGCTGGTGAGGAGAGGTCTGACTTGTCGCTTGCTGCGCTCATTTTTTCATTCTCATCTCGGCCGCCCGCGCATGCGCCTGCAGGCCCTCGCCATAAGCAAGTTCTGCGGCGATCTTGCCGAGGACTTGCGCACCGGCTTCGCTGACCTCGATGAGGCTGGAGCGTTTCTGGAAATCGTAGACGCCCAGCGGCGAGCTGAAGCGTGCCGTGCCGCTGGTGGGCAGCACGTGGTTGGGGCCGGCGCAGTAGTCGCCCAGTGATTCGCTGGTATAGGCGCCCAGGAAGATGGCGCCAGCGTGCTTGAGCAGTGGCTCCCACTCGTGCGGGTCGCGGCTTGAGACTTCGAGGTGTTCGGGTGCGATGCGGTTGCTGATCTCGCAGGCCTCTTCCATGCTGCGGGTGTGGATTAGCGCGCCGCGGCCGGTGAGGGATTTGGCAATGATCTCGGCGCGCGGCATCTCGGGCAGCAGGCGGTCGATGGCGGCCTGCACGGCGTCGATGTAGCCGGCGTCGGGGCACAGCAGGATGCTTTGCGCGAGCTCGTCGTGCTCGGCCTGGCTGAACAAGTCCATGGCCACCCAATCGGCGGGCGTGCTGCCGTCGGCCAGTACCAGGATTTCAGACGGGCCGGCAATCATGTCGATGCCCACGGTGCCGAAAACGCGCTTTTTGGCGCTGGCCACATAGGCGTTGCCGGGGCCGGTAATCTTGTCGACCTTGGGCACGGTCTGCGTGCCGTAGGCCAGTGCGGCCACAGCCTGCGCACCGCCGATGGTGAAGGCGCGAGTGACGCCGGCCACGTAGGCGGCGGCCAGCACCAGGGCGTTTTTCTCGCCCTTGGGCGTGGGGACCACCATGATGATTTCGCCGACACCGGCCACGTGGGCGGGAATCGCGTTCATCAGCACCGACGACGGGTAGGCCGCTTTGCCGCCGGGCACATAGATGCCGACGCGGTCGAGTGGCGTGACCTTCTGGCCCAGCAAGGTGCCGTCTTCGTCGCGGTAGCTCCAGCTTTCGCCGCTGGCCTTCTTCTGGGCCTCGTGGTAGCTGCGCACACGGCGTGCGGCGGCTTCGAGGGCATCACGCTGGGCAGCCGGGATGGCATCGAACGCGGCTTTCAGCTCGGCCTGGGTGAGTTCAAGCTGGCCCATGGAAGAAACGTCCAGCCCGTCAAATCGCGCCGTGTATTCAAGCACCGCCGCATCGCCACGCTGCTGCACGTCCGCCAGAATGTCGGCCACGCGCTGCTCGATGGCCGCGTCGGTGTCGGCAGACCAATGCAGCCTAGCCTTGAATTCAGTATCAAAAGTGGCCGTAGCCGTTGATAAACGTGCGGGAGCAGCTATTAATTTCATAGCATCAAAACTCAAGATTTGGCTGTGGCAGCGGCGAAGGCATCGATCAGCTTGCGAATGGGCTCTTGCTTGAGCTTGAGCGCGGTCTGGTTCACGACGAGGTGCGAGCTGATGTCCATGATGCGTTCGACCTCGACCAGGTGGTTGGCCTTGAGCGTGCTGCCGGTCGACACCAGGTCGACAATCGCGTCGGCCAGGCCCGTGAGCGGTGCCAGCTCCATGCTGCCGTAGAGCTTGATCAAGTCGACGTGCACGCCCTTGGTGGCGAAAAAGTCGCGGGCAATCGCCACGTACTTGGTGGCCACTTTCAGGCGCGAGCCCTGGCGCACGGCGGCGGCGTAGTCAAAACCCTCGCGCACAGCCACACTGATGCGGCACTTGGCGATCTGCAAATCGAGCGGCTGGTACAGGCCCTGGCTGCCCGATTCGATCAGCGTGTCTTTGCCGACCACACCGAGATCGGCGCCGCCGTACTGCACATAGGTGGGCACGTCGGTGGCGCGCACCAGCACCACGCGCAGGCCGGGCTGGTTGGTGTCCAGAATCAGCTTGCGGGATTTTTCCGGGTCGTCCAGCACCTCGATGCCGGCGCTTTTGAGCAGCGGCAGGATGTCGTCGAAGATGCGGCCTTTGGATAACGCCAGGGTGATCATGCCTTGACTCGCTCTATGTCGGCACCGATTCCGCGCAGTTTTGCTTCCATCTGGTCGTAGCCGCGGTCCAGATGGTAAATACGGTCCACCATGGTTTCACCTTCGGCCACCAGGCCGGCAATCACCAGGCTGGCGGAGGCGCGCAAATCAGTGGCCATCACGGTGGCACCCGACAACTTTTCAACGCCCTCCATGACGGCGATCTTGCCGTCGATCTGGATCTTCGCGCCCAGACGTACCATTTCGTTGACGTGCATGAAGCGGTTTTCAAAAATCGTCTCGGTCACCGTGCTGCTGCCCTGTGCAATGGCGTTCAGCGCCATGAACTGGGCCTGCATGTCGGTCGGGAAGCCGGGATATTCGGTCGTGCGGAAGGATTGCGCCTTCATGCGGCCGCTGGCCTGGATGCGGATAAATCCCTCGCCCGCAGTCACCACGGCGCCGGCTTCATGCAGCTTGTCGATCACGGCATCGAGGTGGTCGGCGCGGCCGTGCTTCAAGACCACGTCGCCACCGGCAGCGGCCACCGCGCACAGGAAGGTGCCGGTTTCAATGCGGTCGGCCACCACCTGGTGGGTGCAGCCATGCAGGTGCTCGACGCCCTGAATACGGATGCGGCGCGTGCCGTGCCCTTCAATTTTCGCGCCCATCTTGATGAGCATTTCAGCCAGGTCGCCAATCTCGGGCTCCTGCGCGGCGTTCTCCAGGATGGTTTCGCCTTCTGCCAGGCTGGCCGCCATCAGGAAGTTTTCAGTGCCGGTCACCGTCACCATGTCGGTGGTGATGCTGGTGCCCTTGAGTCGCTTCTGACCAGGCGGCAGCTTGGCGATCATGTAGCCGTGCTCCACGGCGATTTCAGCGCCCATGGCCTGCATGCCCTTGATGTGCTGGTCGACCGGGCGCGAACCAATGGCGCAACCGCCGGGCAGTGACACAGTCGCTTCGCCAAAGCGCGCCAGCAGCGGGCCGAGGGCCAGCACGGAAGCGCGCATGGTTTTGACGAGCTCATAAGGGGCTTCCGGTGAGCTCAGGCCACCGGCATTGAGAACCACGGTGCTGGGCACGTCCTGGCTGCGTTCGGCCTGCACGCCCATGTTGCGCACCAGCTTGAGCATGGTGGCCACATCCTGCAGGCGCGGCACATTCTGCAGCGTCACCGTGTCGGCCGTCAGCAGGGCTGCACAAAGCTCCGGGAGCGCGGCATTCTTGGCGCCGGAAATTTCGACCGTGCCGGCGAGTGATTTGCCGCCCCTGATGAGTAATTTGTCCATGTTCTTTTATTGCGTATTGTTGTTGGCCCATTCCGCGGGCGTATAGGTCTTCATCGACAGCGCATGCACTTCGTCGGTCTGCATGCGGCCACCCAGCGTGGCGTACACCTTCTGGTGGCGCTGGATCAAGCGCAGGCCCTCAAAGGCACTGGAGATGATTGTCGCGTACCAGTGGCGGCCGTCGCCCGACAGCTCGATGTGCTCACAGGGCAGGCCTGCGGCAATGATGGCTTGGAGTTCTTCGCTGGTCATGTTGTTGTTCAGTCAGTGTCTTATTTTGTAGCCGGTGCGCAGCATGTTGACGGCGACTGCGCTGACGACGAATAGCGCGGTGGCCACGATGCCCAGACTCAACCAGGGAGATACATCGCTGACACCAAAGAATCCATAACGGAAGCCATCAATCATGTAGAAAAACGGGTTGAGGTGGCTGACCTTTTGCCAAAACGGTGGCAGCGAGTGAATCGAATAAAACACACCGCTCAAAAAGGTCATCGGCATGATGACAAAGTTCTGGAAGGCCGCCATCTGGTCGAACTTTTCAGACCAGAGGCCGGCAATCACGCCCAACGCACCCAGCATGGCGGCGCCCAGCACCGCAAACAGCACAATCCACAGCGGCGCCACAAAAGCGGGCTGTCCAAAAAACACGGTGACGGCAAACACGCCGGTGCCCACCAGCAGGCCACGCGCGACGGACGAGCCGACGTACGCAAAAAACCAGTGCCAGTGCGACAGCGGTGTGAGCAGCACAAACACCAGGCTGCCCATGATCTTGCTCTGGATCAGCGAGGAAGAGCTGTTGGCGAACGCGTTCTGCAGCACGCTCATCATCACGAGACCCGGCACCAGGAAGGCGGTGTAGCTGACCTGGTCGTAAACCTTGACCTGATCCTGCAGCACGTGGCCAAAGATCAGCATGTAGAGCACGGCGGTCAACACCGGGGCTCCGACCGTCTGGAAACCCACTTTCCAGAAGCGCAGGGTTTCCTTGTAGAGCAGTGTTTGCCAGCCAGTCATGTTGCTACTTTCGCGAAATCTACCGTCACGCCTGCGGTGTCGGCAACCGGCTTTTTGTTCATAACGTCCAGAAACACGTCTTCCAGGTCGGCCTTGCGGATTTCAACGTCTTCCGCTATCAGCCCCGCCTCACGGATGGCCGCGAGGTATTGTTCGATTTCATTGGCGTTATGCGCCGGGAACTGCACGATGCGGCCGGTGATGCGGGCCTGCGCGGCCAGGTGTACCGGCAATTCGCTGTCGATCTTGAAGCGCAGCACATTGGAGGACGCGGCCTTGAGCAGCTCGGATGTTTGCGCCAGCGCCACCACCCGCCCCTGCTTGAGCATGGCGATACGGCTGCACAGGGCCTCGGCTTCTTCGAGGTAGTGCGTGGTCAGCAGCACCGTGCTTCCCTGTTTGTTGAGTTTGGCGATGAACTGCCACAGCGTCTGGCGCAGTTCGACATCAACGCCCGCAGTGGGCTCGTCCAGCACGATGACCTGCGGCTTGTGCACCAGCGCCTGCGCCACCAGCACGCGGCGCTTCATGCCGCCGGAGAGCTGGCGCATGTTGGCATTGGCCTTGTCGGCCAGCCCCAGGCTGACCAGCAGTTCGTCGATCCAGTCGTCGTTGCGTTTGATGCCGAAATAGCCGGACTGGATGCGCAGCGCCTCGCGCACGGAGAAAAAGGGGTCAAACACCAGCTCCTGGGGTACGACGCCGAGTTTTCGCCTTGCATTGGCATAGTCGGTGAGCACGTCGCTGCCATGCACCAGGACCCGGCCGCTGCTCGCGCGCGAAAGGCCGGCGAGTATGCTGATGAGAGAGGTTTTTCCGGCGCCGTTAGGGCCCAGCAAGCCAAAAAATTCGCCTTGCCGGATATCAAAACTGACGTCGTCCAGCGCCTTGACAGCAGGCCCCGTCTGATTTCGCGTGGATGAGTAGGTTTTGGAGACGGACTGAAATGAGATCGCTGGCATGAGCCCGCCATTTTAAGGGCGGATGCTGTTTTTATCCGGGTCGGCGGCTGAATGCCCTGCGTCAGAACCCCGATGGGGGAAGAAACCCGAAAGCGGCGTCTCAGGCCGCCGGGGCGGCAGCGGCGGGAATCAGCTCTGCCACGCCATACAGGCCTGCCAACTGACGCAGGCGAGCCGGCAAGCCAGCCACCGAAAACGCCTTGCCGGCAGCCAGCGCTTCACGCCGGCACTCCAGCAGCACCGCCAGCGCGGAGGAGTCAAACTCCTTCAGCGCGCCTGCATCGGCCACCACGCCGGCCGGCTGGGACAGCACGGCCTGCTTGAGGCCGAGGGCAAACCCGGCAGCCTCGGCATGCGTGAGGACAGAAGGAAGCGTCAGCACTGGCGATGCCCGCTCAGGGCTTCTTGGCAACAGCCGCGCCTGCGCCGGTATTGGACTGATTGCGCTGAACCAGGGAAGCGATCAGGCCATCAACGCCCTTGGCGCTGATTTCCTGGGCGAACTGGGTACGGTAGGTTTCCACCAGCCAGACGCCCAGCACGTTGAGGTCATAGATCTTCCAGCCCGTGGCGGTCTTTTCCATACGGTAATCCAGCTGGATTGGATCGCCCCGGCCCAGAACTTCAGTGCGGACGACGACCTCCGTATCTTCCGGTGCTGCGCGCAAGGGCTTGACGTTGACGCTTTGGTCACTGACCTGTGCCAGTGCGCCTGAATAGGTGCGGATCAGCAGGGTCTTGAACTCGTCCTGTAGCTTTTTTTGCTGCTCAGGCGTGGCCTGGCGCCAGTTGCGGCCGACGGCAGAGGCCGTCATGCGCGTGAAGTTCACGTTGGGCATGATCTTGCTATCGACGAGCGCGAGCACCCTGGTGAGGTCACCGGCTTTCACAGCCTTGTCTGTCTTGATGTTGTCCAGCACATCGGCCGAGACGCGCTTGATCAGGGCATCGGGTGCCTCATCGGCTGCGCGAACGAGAGGCGCGGACCCCATCAGGGCCAGACTGAGGGCGGCGGTGAATAAATGGCCAAGTGTTCTACGTTTCATGACTTTCCTTCTTTGAAGAAGCATGCGGTTGCGAAAATTGCAGTACCCCGTATAGATACGTCGCTGCTGCAACCGATGGTTCGATGGTTATTCTGCGGGATGGTTTCCGGGCTGTGAATGAAGTTTTACGGCAGTCTTGTAAATATTGTTTGCAATCAACAACCTTTTGACCCCTGTTCAAACCCGGCAGGACGCTATTTGGCGGCGGAGGCTGGTGCCGCGGGGGCGGCCGATGCGCCTTCCGGCAAATCGTAACGCTCCTCTTTCTCTTCCGAAGTCCCACCTATCAGGCTGCGGCGGCGCTGCAGGTAGATTTCGCGGGTGAAGCTGTATTTGTCGAGTGCGGCCTGGTCCAGGACATCGCCGGCCCCGAGCACGTTGGCCCTGGCATTCACCAGGCGCAAAGTCGTCAGGGAATTGCGGGCACGGACATTGTCGATCCGGCTTACCAGGTCGCCCTGGTAATCAACCAGCGAACCTACCGAATCACGCGCGGAAGAAGGGCCCAGCAAAGGCAGCACGAGGTAGGGACCCGAGCCCACACCCCAAACGCCGAGCGTCTGGCCAAAATCTTCCGAGTGCTTGGGAATTTTCAGATCGCTGGCAACGTCAAAAATGCCACCCACGCCCCAGATGGTATTGGTCGTGACGCGGAAAAAACTCTCGATAGAAGCCTGGCCTTTACCCTGGAGCAGGTTGTTGACGGTGGACCACACGTCGGAAATGTTGCCGAAGAAATTGGTGACACCGGTGCGCACAGGCGCAGGCGTGATATCCCGGTACGCGGTTGCCACGGGTTTGACGACGGCGCGGTCCACACCGTCATTGAAATTGAACATGGTCCGGTTGAACGGCTCCAGCGGATCGGACGGACTCGCATTGGGACCGGTAGCACACCCCTGAAGAAATGCCAGTGCAAGCACTGCCGCAGCCCAGCCGGCCGGTTTTTTCATCATGATTTCTGCTGTCATTTTTTTTCTGGCGTCCCTGATGGCGGCGCAGACCCTGATCCGGAACTGCTGTCTGCCGCCTTGCTGTATAAAAACTGGCTGATCAGATTCTCAAGCACCACGGCGGACTGCGTGTTTTTGACTACGTCCCCCGCGGCAAGATTTTTCTCGTCCCCACCGGCCTCCACGCCGATGTACTGCTCGCCCAGCAACCCGCTGGTCAAAATCTTCAGCGAGCTGTCTTTCGGAAACACGTAACGGCTTTCCATGGCCAGATTGACGCTGGCCTGGTAGGACTTGTCATCGAAAGTGATGTTTTCAACCCTGCCCACCACCACGCCAGCGCTTTTGACCGCGGCTCGCGGCTTGAGGCCGCCAATGTTGTCGAATTTCGCCGTCACCTTGTACGAGGTGTCGAAATTCAGGCTGAGCAGATTCGCGGACTTGAGCGCCAGAAACAGGATGGCGGCGCCGCCAATCAACACGAACAAACCCACCCACAGATCATTTTTGGAACGTTGCATCGTTTTCTTTCAGTGGCCTGGTCCGGCGTTTTCGCCATTCCGGGCTGTTTTGTCCTTGTGGGGCTCACCCAAGGCAAACACTGGGAAGCAGGATTTTCTCATGGGCGAATTAAAAATGTATGAAGACGGTTTTAAAGGCTGAACATCGAGGCGGTCAGCAGGAAATCCAGCCCGAGCACGGCCAGCGACGCAACCACCACGGTCCGCGTGGTCGCGCGCGACACGCCCTCGGGCGTCGGCTGGGCCTCGAAACCCTGGTGCAAGGCCACAAAAGTGACCGTGACGCCAAACACAAAGCTCTTGATGATGCCGTTGCCTACGTCGCGCCAGACATCGACTCCCGACTGCATCTGGCTCCAGAAGGAGCCCGCATCAATACCGATCATGACCACGCCCACCAGCCAGCCACCCATGATGCCCACCGCGCTGAACACGGCAGCCAGAAGGGGCATGGCGATGATGCCGCCCCAGAAACGGGGCGCCAGGATGCGCCGCACCGGGTCCACCGCCATCATTTCCATGGCTGAGAGCTGTTCGCCGGCTTTCATCAGGCCGATTTCGGCCGTCAACGCCGTGCCGGCACGGCCGGCAAACAGCAAAGCAGTGACCACCGGCCCGAGTTCGCGCACGAGGCTGAGCGCCACCAGCAAGCCCAGTGCTTCTGCCGAGCCATAGCGCTGCAGCGTGTAGTAGCCCTGCAGCCCCAGCACAAAGCCGACAAAAAGGCCGGACACGGCAATGATGGCCAGCGAGTAGTTGCCCAAAAAGAAGATTTGGTCGCGCACCAGGCCAAAGCGGGCCAGGGCGGGGCCGGTCAGGGCCACCAGCCGGGACATCAGCCGCGCAGCATAGCCCAGCTCGGCCAGCTGGCTGCGCACGGAAAAACCGAGGCCTGAAATCAGGGCGGCAGGGCTATAGCGGCTCATGCGCGCTTCCCTGATTTGGCCGCCGGGCTGCCGAAATCGGCCTCCACAGTGGGGCCCGGATAGTGGAATTTCACGGGGCCTTCGCTTTCGGCATTGACAAACTGGTGCACCAGCGGATCGGTGGAGCGACGCACCTCGTCGGGTGTGCCCTGCGCCGCAATGCCGCCATTGGCCAGGATGATGACCTTGTCGGCAATGCGGAAGGTTTCTTCCAGATCATGCGACACCACCACGCTGGTGATGCCCAGCGTATCATTGAGCTGGCGTATGAGCTGCGCGGCGGTGCCGAGCGAGATCGGATCGAGCCCGGAGAACGGTTCATCGTACATGATGAGTTCCGGATCCAGCACAATGGCCCGCGCCAGCGCAACCCGGCGGGCCATGCCGCCCGAAATCTCGCTGGGCAGCAGGTCCCGCGCGCCGCGCAGGCCCACCGCATTGAGTTTCATCAGCACGATATCGCGGATCAGGGCTTCACCCAATTCGGTGTGCTCGCGCAAGGGAAACGCCACATTGTCGAAAACACTCAGATCGGTGAACAACGCACCGAACTGGAACAGCATGCCCATGCGACGGCGCGCGGCGTAGAGTTCCGCCTGGGCCAGCTGGCCGACGTCCTTGCCGTCGAACAGCACAGCGCCGCTGACAGCCTTTTGCTGCCCGCCGATGAGGCGCAGCACGGTGGTTTTGCCGCCTCCCGAAGCGCCCATCAGCGCGGTAACCTTGCCGCGAGGCACGGACAGCGTGACCTTGTCCAGGATGACGCGATCACCGGCGGAGCCGGGATAGGAAAACGTCACATCCTTGAACTCAACCAATGATGAAGCGGAAATGTCGGGCATTGAAGGAGAAAAGACAGGCCAGCAGGCGTGCTGGCTTGGGTAAGTAATACCGAATGATACGGGGTTTGCCCTTATACAGCCCCTGACCGCAAACCAAAAACCTTGGGCTGAGCGGCCTAAAGCAGCGAGGGTGGCCCAAAAAAACGGCCGCTTTATCGGGCAGATAGTGGCCGCAAGCCACGACCATCCGGCGCAAGCAGCTATTTTTTTGATAGCGCCCGGGATTTTCGGTGTTATTTGCCAACCAGGCAGGTGTGCGCAAAGCGCAACGGACCGTCACGCCAATTGGGGGATTCCTGGGGGTTTGGCGCCATTTCACGCAACCCGGGCACCAACCTGGGCCTCTTGATCGCCCTTTTTTGGCGATTTATAAACGCTGGCACTTAGCGAGGCAGATCGCTAAAACCCATCAAAAACTCGTCGACAGCACGCGCGGCCTGGCGGCCTTCGCGAATCGCCCAGACCACCAGGCTCTGGCCGCGGCGGATGTCGCCTGCCGCAAACACCTTGGGCACGTTGGTGGCGTAGCCGCCGGTGAAGTCGGTATGGGCCTTGGCGTTGCCGCGGTTGTCTTTTTCGATGCCGAACGCATCCAGAACCGACGCCACCGGTGAGATAAAGCCCATAGCCAGCAGCACCAGGTCGGCCTTGAGGGTTTGCTCGGAGCCGGGCACTTCCACCATCTTGCCGTCTTTCCATTCGACGCGAACGGTCTTCAGGCCCGTGACTTTGCCTTTTTCGCCCATCAGCTCTTTGGTGGAGATGGCGAATTGGCGCTCGCAGCCTTCTTCGTGGCTGGAAGACGTACGCAGCTTGATCGGCCAGTAAGGCCAGGTCATGGGGCGGTTTTCTTCTTCGGGCGGCTGGGGCATCAGCTCGAACTGCGTGACGCTGACAGCGCCGTGGCGGTTGCTGGTGCCCACGCAATCAGAACCCGTATCGCCGCCACCGATCACGATGACGTGCTTGCCGTCTGCGCGCAATTGGCCTTTGACCTTGTCACCTGCGTTGATCTTGTTTTGCTGGGGCAAAAACTCCATCGCGAAGTGCACGCCGTCCAGGTCGCGGCCGGGCACGGGCAGGTCGCGCGACTGCTCGGCGCCGCCCGTGAGGATCACGGCGTCGAAGTCTTTTTGCAGTTGCTCGGGCGTGATGCTTTCTTTCGCCCAGTTGGTAACCTTGGAGTCCTTTGGCAGGCTGCCCACCATCACACCGGTGCGAAAGTTCACGCCCTCGGCCTTCATCTGCTCGACGCGGCGGTCGATGTGGACCTTTTCCATCTTGAAGTCGGGGATGCCGTAGCGCAGCAGGCCGCCGATGCGGTCATTCTTCTCGAACAACGTCACGTCATGGCCGGCGCGCGCCAGTTGCTGCGCAGCGGCCATGCCGGCGGGGCCGGAACCGACCACGGCAACCTTCTTGCCGGTCTTGTGCTTGGGCATCACGGGTTTGACCCAGCCTTCGGACCAGGCGCGGTCGATGATGGCGTGCTCAATCGACTTGATGCCTACGGCGTCGTCATTCACGTTCAGCGTGCAGGCGGCTTCGCAGGGCGCGGGGCAGATGCGGCCGGTGAACTCGGGGAAATTGTTGGTGCTGTGCAGCGTGTCGATCGCGTTTTTCCAATCAGAGCGGAACACCATGTCGTTGAAGTCCGGAATGATGTTGTTGACCGGGCAGCCGCTGTTGCAAAAGGGCGTGCCGCAGTCCATGCAGCGCGCGGCCTGCTTGTTGGCCTGCGCGTCGTCCAGCCCGATGACAAATTCCTTGTAGTTCTTCAGGCGCTCCGGCACGGGCTTGTAGCCCTCCTCGATGCGCTCGTATTCCATGAAGCCGGTGATTTTTCCCATGATGAAGTCCTGTGCAATTCTTTTAAGCGTTTTATGCCGCCAGCCCTTTAAAGATAAGCGCAAGCAGCTATAAATTTAATAGCAAACGTAAGGTGGCGTGAGAGCTTCAGCAGCCTTACTTGGCCGCCACCGCTTCCTGGTTGGTGGCGACCTGGGCCCTTGTGGTCTCGGTCGCGGCTTCCAGGCGGCGTTCCTTGCGCTCAATCAGGGCCTTCTTGTATTCGTTCGGGAAGACCTTCACAAACTTCAGGCGTGACTCGCTCCAGTTGTCGAGCAGTTCGCGCGCACGCTTGCTGCCGGTCCAGCGGTTGTGGTCTTGCAGGAGGCGCTTGAGCAATTCCTCGTCGCTTTCGCCCGCATGCCATTCGGCCTTGTCATGCGTGTGCTGTTCGGATGTGGTGACCACGCGGTCCATCGACACCATGGAGGTGTTGCAACGCGTGGCAAACAAGCCGTCCTCGTCATATACATAAGCCACGCCGCCGCTCATGCCGGCAGCGAAGTTGCGGCCGGTTTTGCCCAGCACGGCGACGGTGCCGCCCGTCATGTATTCACAGCCGTGGTCGCCCGTGCCTTCGACGACTGCCGTGGCGCCCGACAGGCGCACGGCAAAACGCTCACCGGCCACGCCGCTAAAGAAGGCCTCGCCGGTGGTCGCGCCGTAGAGCACGGTGTTGCCGACGATGGTGTTCTTCACCGCGTCGCCGCGGAAGTCGATGCTGGGGCGCACGACGATGCGGCCGCCGGAAAGACCCTTGCCGGTGTAGTCGTTGGCGTCACCGATCAGGTACATGGTGATGCCCTTGGCCAGGAAGGCGCCGAAGGACTGGCCGCCGGTGCCTTCCAGCTGGATGCGCAGCGTGTCGTCGGGCAAGCCTTGTGGGTGGTGCCGTGTCAGCTCGCCCGACAGCATGGCGCCGACGGTGCGGTTGACGTTGCGCGCCACCTCGATGAACTGGACTTTTTCGCCCTTTTCAATCGCGGCTTTGGACTTTTCGATCAGACGCACGTCCAGCGCTTTTTCGAGCGCGTGGTCTTGTTCCATGACGTGCATGCGCGGCACGTCGGCCGGCACATTCGGCTGGTAGAACAGGCGGGCGAAATCGAGACCGCTGGCTTTCCAGTGCTCAATGCCTTTTTGCGTGTCGAGCAGGTCGGCGCGGCCGATCAGGTCGTCAAACTTGCGCACGCCGAGCTGCGCCATGAGCTGGCGCGCCTCTTCGGCGACGAAGAAGAAGTAGTTGACGACATGTTCGGGCTTGCCGCTGAATTTCTGGCGCAGCACCGGGTCTTGCGTAGCGACACCAACAGGGCAGGTGTTGAGGTGGCACTTGCGCATCATGATGCAGCCTTCAACCACCAGCGGCGCCGTGGCGAAGCCGAATTCGTCGGCGCCCAGCAGCGCGCCAATGATGACGTCGCGGCCGGTTTTCATCTGGCCGTCGGCCTGCACACGGATGCGGCCGCGCAGGCGGTTGAGCACCAGGGTTTGCTGGGTTTCGGCCAGGCCGATTTCCCAAGGCGAACCGGCATGCTTGATGGACGACCACGGCGAAGCGCCTGTACCGCCGTCATGGCCTGCAATCACCACGTGGTCGGACTTGGCCTTGGCCACGCCCGCCGCGATGGTGCCGACACCCACTTCACTGACCAGCTTGACGCTGATGCTGGCGCGCGGGTTGACGTTCTTCAGGTCGTGGATCAGCTGGGCCAGATCTTCGATGGAGTAGATGTCGTGGTGCGGAGGCGGCGAGATCAAACCCACGCCGGGCACTGAGTAGCGCAGCGAGCCGATGTATTCGCTGACCTTGCCGCCGGGCAGCTGGCCGCCCTCGCCGGGCTTGGCGCCCTGCGCCATCTTGATCTGGATCTGGTCGGCAGACACCAGGTATTCAGCCGTGACGCCGAAACGGCCCGACGCCACCTGCTTGATGCGCGAACGCAGCGAGTCGCCGTCTTGCAGCGGCAAATCGACCTCGACCTGTTTCGGGCCGATCACGCTTTTCAGCGTCTCGCCCTTCTTGATCGGGATGCCCTTGAGCTCTTGCCGGTAACGGTTCGGGTCTTCACCGCCCTCGCCCGTGTTGCTCTTGCCGCCGATGCGGTTCATGGCCACGGCCAGTGTGGCGTGAGCCTCGGTGCTGATAGAGCCCAGCGACATGGCGCCGGTGGCGAAACGTTTGACGATCTCCTTGGCCGGCTCGACTTCGTCGATCGGGATGGCTTTGGACGGGTCGATCTTGAACTCGAACAGGCCGCGCAGCGTCATGTGGCGGCGGTTCTGGTCGTTGATCAGCTGGGCGTATTCCTTGTAGGTGTTCCAGTTGTTGGAACGGGTGGAATGCTGCAGCTTGGCAATCGCATCGGGCGTCCACATGTGGTCTTCGCCGCGCACGCGCCAGGCGTATTCGCCGCCGGCGTCCAGCATGTTGGCCAGCACCGGGTCGTCGCTGAAAGCCGCGCGGTGCATGCGCAGCGCTTCTTCGGCGATCTCGAACACGCCCATGCCTTCGACCTGGCTGGCCGTGCCGGTGAAGAACTTCGCCACGGTGCCCTTGTTCAGGCCGATGGCCTCGAACAGCTGCGCGCCGCAGTAGCTCATGTAGGTCGACACACCCATCTTGGACATGATCTTGGACAGGCCCTTGCCGATGGCCTTGGTGTAGTTGTAGACGGCCTTGTCGGTGCTGAGGTCGCCCGGCAGGCCCCTGGACAGCTCAGCCAGGGTTTCCATGGCGAGGTAGGGATGCACGGCTTCAGCGCCGTAGCCGGCCAGAACGGCGAAGTGGTGCACTTCGCGCGCGGAGCCGGTTTCAACCACCAGGCCGGCGGTCGTGCGCAGGCCTTCTTTCACCAGGTGCTGGTGAATCGCCGACAGCGCCAGCAGGGCCGGAATGGCAACCTGTGTGGCGCTAATCCCGCGGTCGCTGATGATCAGGATGTTCTTGCCGTCTTTGATCGCATCAACCGCCTCGGCGCACAGCGAGGCCAGCTTGGCCTCAACGCCCTCGTGGCCCCAGGTCAGCGGGTAGGTGATGTCCAGGGTGTAGCTCTTGAACTTGCCCTGGGTGTGCGCTTCGATGTCGCGCAGCTTTTGCATGTCGGCCACGTTGAGCACGGGCTGGCTGACTTCCAGCCGCATCGGCGGGTTGACCTGGTTGATGTCCAGCAGGTTGGGCTTGGGACCGATGAAGGACACCAGCGACATCACGATCGCTTCGCGGATCGGGTCGATAGGCGGGTTGGTCACCTGCGCAAACAACTGCTTGAAGTAGTTGTAGAGCGGCTTGTTCTTGTTGGACAGCACGGCCAGAGGGCTGTCGTTGCCCATGGAGCCGGTGGCCTCTTCGCCGTTGGCGGCCATGGGGGACATCAGGAACTTGATGTCTTCTTGCGTGTAGCCGAAGGCCTGCTGGCGGTCAAGCAAGGCAATGCTGGAGGCGGCGGGCACAGTGACCGGAGCAGTCTTGGCGGTTTTGCCGGCCAGGTCGTCCAGCTTGATACGGAGGTTTTCAATCCACTGCTTGTAGGGCTTGCTGTGGGCCAGCGTGGCCTTGATTTCTTCGTCGTCGACCATGCGGCCTTGCTCGAGGTCGATCAGGAACATCTTGCCGGGTTGCAGGCGCCATTTGCGCACGATCTTGTGCTCGGGAATCGGCAGCACGCCCGATTCGGAGGCCATGATGACCAGGTCGTCGTCGGTCACGCAGTAACGGGAGGGGCGCAGGCCATTGCGGTCCAGCGTGGCGCCGATCTGGCGGCCGTCGGTGAACACGATGGAGGCCGGGCCGTCCCAGGGCTCCAGCATGGCGGCGTGGTATTCATAGAAGGCCTTGCGGCGCTCGTCCATGGTGGTGTGCTGTTCCCAAGGTTCGGGAATCATCATCATCACAGCCTGGCTGATGGGGTAGCCGGCCATGGTCAGCAGCTCCAGGCAATTGTCAAACGTTGCGGTGTCGGACTGGCTGGCAAAGCTGATGGGGTAGAGCTTTTGCAGGTCGGCGCCCAGCACCGGCGATGACATCACGCCTTCGCGCGCCTTCATCCAGTTGTAGTTGCCCTTGACGGTGTTGATCTCGCCGTTGTGCGCCACATAGCGGTAGGGGTGGGCCAGCGGCCATTCGGGGAAGGTGTTGGTGGAAAAACGCTGGTGCACGAGGCCGAGCGCGGAGACGCAGCGTGGGTCCGTCAAGTCACGGTAGTAGGTACCCACTTGATCAGCCAGCAAAAGGCCTTTGTAGACCACGGTGCGACTGGACATGCTGGGCACGTAATACTCTTTGCTGTGCGTCAGGCGAAGGTTCTGGATGGCGGCGCTGGCGGTCTTGCGGATCACGTACAGCTTGCGCTCCAGCGCGTCCTGCACGATGACGTCGTTGCCGCGGCCGATGAAGATCTGGCGCAGGATGGGTTCTTTTTCGCGCACGGTGGGCGACATCGGCATGTCGCGGTTGACCGGCACATCGCGCCAGCCCAGCAGTACCTGGCCTTCGGCCTTGACGGCGCGCTCCAGCGCCTGTTCGCACGCGAGGCGGGAGGCGTGCTCTTTGGGCAGAAACACCATGCCGACGCCGTATTCGCCGGGCGGCGGCAGCTGCACGCCCTGGCTGGCCATTTCTTCGCGGTAAAGCGCGTCAGGCAGCTGGATCAGGATGCCGGCGCCGTCGCCCATCAATTTGTCAGCGCCCACTGCGCCCCGATGATCGAGGTTTTCGAGGATTTTCAGGCCTTGCTGGACGATGGCGTGGCTTTTGTGCCCCTTGATGTGGGCCACAAAACCGACGCCGCAGGCATCGTGTTCGTTCGCACCGGAGTACAAACCGTTTTCTTCAAAATGCTTGATTTCAGCAGCCGTGGTCATGGCAATTCCTCGTCAGTTGGGATGACGGCGATGCCGCGCGGCTTCTGAAAAGGCCCCGGCAACGCATCCATCCGCAAGGTTCATAATTTTTCGCAGGGAATGGGAGCATATTGCATTGCAACAACAATGCCAAGCGTTTTAAATAGGGTCAGATTCTAATTAAATACCGATCAATTTAATCAACATTAAATTAGGGACACATCAAATTTGATAGCAATAAATCCACATAAAGACTGGGCTATAGGCCATTTTCTTCCTCATTTTGGATGCGAACTGGCCGCCCGGGCAGGTTTTTGGTGATGCGGCGCTCTGTCCGTTTTTGCAGTTCCGAGACAAAGCCCTCACCTCCCAGCGCCCAACCGCTCAAGGCCGAACGGGTCAGCTGCTCCTGCTGCTCCAGCGTGATGCCGGCGCGCACCAGTTCGGCGTAGGCCACCTCCCGGGCGAAGGGTGTGTTTCCCAGCGCCCAAACCAGCGGATGCGGCGTCAGCAGGTTGTCCAGCCGCAAGCCGGCATAGTGGACGTAGCTGGACCAGGGGTAGTCTTTGGCCTCGGCCACCAGCCCCGCGCGAACCGGGTTGAGGTCCATGTAGGCCATGCACGGCAGCAGGTAGCGCTCGGCCTCGATGACCGTGGCGCGGTAACGCCCTTCCCACAGGGTGCCGGAGCGGCCCTGGCTGTCGTTGAAATAGCGCACGTAGCGCCGCCCCGCCGCTTGCATCATCCTCGGCAGCCCTTCGGCCGTGGAAGGCGTTGCAAGCAGATGGAAGTGGTTTTCCATCAGCACATAGGCATGCAGGGCGACGCCGAATTTGCGGGCGCTTTCGTCCAGAAGCGCCAAAAACATCTGGTGGTCGGCCACCGATGAAAAGACGGTCTGGCGGTTATTGCCCCGCTGGATGATATGGTGGGGATAGCCGGGAAGCGTCAGCCGGGGAAGACGGGCCATAGGGTGCGATGCCTGGAGTTTGCACCATGATAAAAGGAATCTGACCCCAATTTCGCCGTTCCGATATTGCGCAAATGGACACCCTTCAAAGCGCCGGCAAGGCGGGCGCCCGCACAGAGTCAGAACGCTTAACGAACGACTTTGCCGTCAGGCGTGATGGTGACCAGGTCAATCGCGCGCACCGATTCGTATTTCTTGGGGCGAAGGTTCACACGAAAGCCGCCCACGTCGTAGTCCGTCATGGTTTCAAACGCCTTTTGCAGGCCTGCCCTGTCGGGTTTGCCGCTGCCGGCCGCACTGCGGCGCACACCTTCGGCAAAAGTACGGGCAGCAATATAACCCTCCACACTCTCGTAACTCGGCGTCTGGTCCGTCTGGTTCAGTACATCCAGGTACTCCTTGATGATGGGTGTACCCGTACTGCGTGGCGACGGCACCACCTGCGAGATCACCACGCCGCCTATCTCCTTGCCCAAGGCACTGAACAGCGGATCGATACCCACGACGGAGAAATTGAGGAACTGCCCGCCGAAGCCGGCCTGGCGCATCTTGCGGATAAACGCCGCCGATGAATTGAACAGGCTGACCTGGATCACGGCCTGGGGTTGCGCCTTCATCAGCTGCGCTACTGCGGCATCGACCTTGTCGCTGTTGACCGGGGACAGGGCGCTGCCAACGATGGCCGGGCGCTTCAGATCGATCAGGGCCTGGTTGACCGCTGCAAGGCCGCCCCGCCCCATGGCGTCATCTTCGGCAAATACACCGATACGGTCCTGGTTGAGGGTGGCGCAGTGGCGTGCAATTTTGTAGGCCTCGTCAGCCAGCGCCGGGCGCACATGAAATATGTTTGCCAGAGCAGGATCGTGCAGCGCGTCCGACGCCGCAAAAGGCGCGAAAAAGAGCGCTCCGGACGCCTTGGAAGCGGCAAACGCGGCGTCACAGCTGGCTGTTCCGGCAAAGCCGAACAGCGCGTCTACGCCTTCGTCGATCAACTGCTTGGCATTGGCGGCAGCCTTGGCCGGGTTGTAGCCGTCGTCGAGTGTCTTGACTTCTATCTTATGGCCGCCGGCACCGCCCTTTGCATTGATGGCATCGAAATAAATCTTTGCTCCATTCAGATACGCCAGACCGATCTGGTCGGCTGCACCGGTCAAGGGCACCGATTGGCCAAGAAGAATCTTGCGGCTGGTTTTGCTTTGAGCCCAGAGCGCAGGGCTTGCTACCGCAGCGCCCGCGGAAACCCCGCGCAGAATTAGTTGACGTCGATTGAGACCCATGAGAACACCTTTTGAGAGACGAAATAGCCAAAGCAGGTTTGATGCCCGTACCTCAGCATGCGCTCAATATTCCGAAGAAATGTCACAGATTGTGCGCAGACCCTCAGCGTAATCTGTACAACCACCAAAAACCAGCGTGGGAATGCCAACACGTCATAAGCCTATGCGCATGGGGCGCCAACTTACGCCCGTTCAAGTGCGTTGGCAAGCAGATCCAGGCAAGCGATGAAGCAAGATTGCCAACACGAGGGCGACGGCACAGCCGGCCGTCGCAAGCCAACCCGTCCATTGCCACCCTCCCGCAGTGCCGGCCACCCAGGCAACCAGCGGAGGACCGGCAAATTGCCCCAGCGCCGACCACTGCTGGACCCAGCCAACGGTGGTGGACACGGCATCACGGCGGGGCGCAAGCTGGATGGCCAGGTTAAACAGCGTTGCGGGGATCAGGCCGCCCACCATCGAGAAGACCAGTATGGCCACGTACTGTATTTCCGGGGGCAGTTGGACGGCAAATGCGAGCTGGGCACCTCCAGCCATCGACAGGAAGCCTGCCCCAAGCAGAACCACCGGTCGTGCACCACGCTCCAGCAACCTGCCTGCCGCGACGTTGCCGATGATATTGACGGCAGCCGCAAGCGCCGTGAGCCAGGCCACCCATGCACCACTCACACCAGCCTGGGTGTAGATGGACGGCAGGAAACCGACCACGGCAAGCCACTGCCCCGAGTACATCGCAAAAGCAACAGCCATGTACCAGGCTGCGCGCGACCGCAGGGTCGCGCGGACAATATCTCCGCCACGGAAATGAGGAGCCGGCGACTGCCGGGAGGACATGCCATCATGCAGATGCCCCTGTGCGGGGACTTGCCACACGACCAGCAAAGCCAGCACTGCGGCCAGTACGGCCAGAAACCACCACAAAATTCGCCAACCCCAGTCCGGTGCGGCCAGCCCGATGATCGCGGGGCCACCCAGCAAGGCCAGAGAGGCCCCCAGCGGCATGTAGGCGCCCCATACTCCCAGCATGCCGTTGAGCCGCTCTTGTGGCACCAACTGGCGGATCATGGCTGGGGCCGGTAACACCACCCAGAGGAATCCCAGCCCTTCGAATACACGTGCGGCCAGCAGCCAATGCACATCGGGAGACATTCCACCCAGCAAGCCCGCACCACCCAACACCAGCAGCCCGGCCACCATACTGCGCTTGAGGCCGGCACGCTGCACAACAAGCCCGATGAGCAGCCCGAGCACCATACCCGCCAGCTGCACCAGCGACAGGAGAAATCCGGCCTGCAGCAATGTCACGCCCCATACCTTTCCCAGTACAGGCAGCGCAGGCGGTAGTTTTCCCACGTAAAGGGCGGCCACCACACCGGCAGCCATCACGTACCAGGCCGCGTTCGGGCTCGGGGTTGTTGTTGGTCGGGGCTCCGTCACGCTTGCTGCCTATGGGCCGCTACAACTCCACCTAAACCGGAAAAGCTGCGCGCCCCTTAAGGCGTTCATGCTCTTTGGCGGCGAAGCGGTCTGTCATGCCGGCAATGTAGTCGGCGACCACCCTCTCGGGTTTTGCGCCCGCCGCATGGGGGGCGTCAATGCCGTCAAACCGGTCGATGTGAGCCTGGGGCATCTGGGCCGGGTCGGCCATATAGGCGTCGAACAGGTCACGGACTACCTGCTTGGCAGCCTGCGTGGTTTCCACCACTTTCGGGTGGCGGTACAGGTTTCGCAGCAAAAAACGTTTGAGGGATGCAGACTGCGTCGCCATTTCTTCGGTAAAACACACCAGCGCCGGATGCCTGCGAACTTCGTCCACGCTGGCAGGGGCAACCTTGTGAATCGCAAGCGATGTCGCATCCATCACGTTATAGACCTGGGCACTGAGCATGCGCCGTATGGTCTCGAATAGCAGCCGCCGGCCTTTCAACGCCCGGTGCGCCAGTTGCGTTTCGCGGCAGTGTTGCGCGAACAGCTCGACACCCTCCAGTTGCTCCAGGCTTAACAGGCCGGAGCGCACGCCGTCGTCAATATCGTGCGCGTTGTAGGCTATTTCGTCCGCAAGGTTGGCCAGTTGTGCTTCCAGGCCGGGTTGCAGCCAGCGCGGCCCGTCAGCGGGCTCTACGAACCGGCGGGCAACACCGTCCGGCTCGCGGGCTTCAATATGGCGTGCATTGCGCCTGGAACAATGCTTCAGGATTCCTTCTCGCGTCTCAAAGGTCAGGTTCAGCCCGTTGTAGGCCGGATAGCGCTCCTCAAGGGAGTCCACCACGCGCAGGCTTTGGAGGTTGTGCTCAAAGCCTGCGCTGTCCGGGTTGCAGGCCTTCAGGCAAGCGTTCAAGGCATCCTGGCCGGCATGGCCGAACGGCGTATGGCCCAGGTCATGCGCAAGCGCAATGGCTTCCACGAGATCTTCATTGAGCTGAAGCGTGCGGGCGATGGACCTTCCCAGCTGGGCGACCTCCAGCGAATGAGTCAGCCGGGTGCGAAACAAATCACCTTCGTGATTCAGGAACACCTGGGTTTTGTACACCAGGCGCCGAAAAGCGGTGGAGTGCACGATACGGTCGCGGTCGCGCTGAAACTCGGACCGGGTTGGCGCAGCAGGCTCGGCAAAGCGGCGGCCACGCGAACGCGAAGGGTCACAGGCATAGGGCTGGAGATTCATGGACTAAACGTAAATACGACCGGAATCCCATACGGTACAAGCGCAAGCAGTTCCTGAATTGATAGCAATCTCAGGTACTCCTTCCACATTTTCCACCGCTTATGCACAGCACATATCTATGACACTGCGCACCATGGCATCCGGCGCGCTGCGAACGGCTGCCTTCCCGGGGCCGTCGATCACAACAAACCTTATCTCACCCGCTTCGGATTTTTTGTCGATGCGCATCAGTTCGAGATAGCGGCCGGCATTGTCGGTGGTTGACAGAACAGGTCCTCGCACCGGCAGGCCGCATCGTCGGACAAGATTGGTCAGGCGTTCCGTAAAAGGCTTGTCAACCAAGCCCAGACGCTCTGACAGATGCGCGGCCATCACCATGCCGCAGCCCACACCTTCGCCATGCAGCCATTCTCCATAGCCCAGGCCGGATTCAATCGCGTGACCGAAGGTGTGACCGAAATTCAGGATGGCCCGCAAGCCCGACTCCCGCTCGTCCTGGCTTACAACCCATGCCTTGATCTCACAACTGCGCCGGATGGCGTGGGCCATGGCCACGGGCTCCCTGGCGAGCAGGTCTTCCAGGTTAGCCTCGATCCATTCAAGGAATGCCATGTCGGCAATGGGGCCGTATTTAATGATCTCGGCCAGACCCGCACTCAGTTCGCGAGACGGCAGCGTCGCCAGGACATCCAGGTCGCACACCACCTGCAAGGGCTGGTAGAACGCACCGATCATGTTTTTGCCCAGCGGGTGGTTGATCGCCGTCTTGCCGCCTACCGAGGAATCCACCTGGGCCAGCAATGTCGTGGGCACCTGCACAAATGGTACGCCTCGCATGTAGCTGGCCGCGGCAAAGCCGGTCATGTCGCCGACCACGCCACCGCCCAAGGCAAACAGCACCGTCTTTCGGTCGCAGCCGTTTTCCAGCAGGGCATCAAAAATCAAGTGCAGGGTAGGCCAGTCTTTGTGGGCTTCACCATCCGGCAAGGTGACCAGCAGCACCTTGTCATAGCGTTGCTGCAATGCCCGGGTGAGTTGCACGGCATACAGCGGTGCCACGGTGGTGTTTGACACCACCAGCGCCGTCGCGGCTTTGGGCACGTCCTGGTAGGTATTGCTGCTTCCCAGAAGCCCGCTGCCAATGACGATCGGATAGCTGCGTTCGGCCAGATCTATCCGGATTGTCGCAACGGCGGAAGAGGAATTTTCTTGCATGGAAGAAGTGTAGAGGCTTCCACCCTTTCCAAGGCTTGCCAATGGTTACGGCCGGTCGGGAGGCGGAGCCATCGCGCCTGCCAGCTCCAGCTGCATCAGGATCATGTTGACCAGTGTAGAGACCGAAGGGCGGCCAGTTTCAATGACATAGTGTGCCGTTTCCCGATAGAGGGCGTCGCGGGCGGCGTAAAGGTCCCTCAGTCGCGCCAGCGGATCGGCCACCTGAAGCAAGGGGCGGTTCTGGTCATGCCGCAAACGGCGAAAAACCTCTTCGGGGATGGAATGCAGGTAAACCACCTGCGCCCGCTCCCGAAGATGTTGCCGGTTGGCGGGGCGCAGCACAGCCCCTCCGCCGCTGGAGAGCACACAAGCCTCACCCTGAGTCAATTCATCGATGACCAGCTGCTCGATGTCGCGAAATGCGTCTTCACCTTCGCGCTCAAAAAACTCACGGATGGAGCAACCGATGCGTTGCTCTATCACCTGATCCGAGTCAATGAACCGCAACCCCATTCTTCGGGCAAGATGCCTGCCGACAGTGGATTTTCCCGACCCAGGCAAGCCCACGCAGGCGATTCTCAACGGATGTGCATTCAATTGATCCATGAAACGGCCGCCGGGCGCGCAAGCATCGCCGGTCGGCGTGCTGCTTGCGGGTGATATAAAAACTATGCGAACGTTAACAGGTGTCCTATTGGACAGAGTGACGCGCGATGCTCTATGCCTGCCGACAACCTCGCTGTCTGAATCAGCGCAAAGCACTCCCATTTGTCAACATTTTGGGGGTCAGGAACACCAGCATCTCGGACTTGGTGGCTGAACGTGTTCTTTGTTTGAACAAGTTGCCAACACCGGGGATATCGCCCAGCAACGGAACCTTTGTTTCGTTATCACGGTCATTTTGCTCATAGATTCCGCCGATCACCACAGTTCCGCCATTTTCCACCAACACCTGCGTCTGGATGTGCTTGGTGTCAATCGCAAAGCCGTTAGCCGTTTCGCGGCCCACGCTGTCCTTGTTCACGTCGACATTCAGGATAATGTTGCCTTCTGGCGTGATCTGGGGCGTGACCTCAAGCTTCAGGTTGGCTTTGCGGAAGCTAATGGAGGTGGCGCCGCTGGAAGTCGCCTGCTGGTACGGCAGTTCCGTACCCTGCTCGATCAAAGCCTTAACTTGGTCGGCGGTGATGATACGCGGGCTGGACACAATTTTGGTCTTGCCGTCTGCTTCGGATGCCGAGATCTCAAGGTTCAACAGCCTGGTCATCGATGAATTGAAAAGCGACAAGGCAAATGTATTAGCTCCAAAGCCGTTTTGACCAACAGCGGGCATATTCACAAAATCGCCCGCATTGGTCCCAATGTTTAAACCGAGTTGGGGTGCAGTACCAGCAGGAACATTAGGTGGAATGTAGGTATTCCCAAACATAACATTACTGGTCGTATTGAATGGCCGACCGCCCAACCTGACACCTAATGATTTACCCCACGAGTCGGATGCCTCGACAATACGTGCTTCGATCAGTACCTGACGAACGGCTACATCAAGTTTTGCGATCAGCGCTTGCACCTGCTCCAACCGCGAAGGGATGTCGGTCACAAACAGCTGATTGGTACGCGTCTCCGAGATCACGCTTCCCCGCGCTGAAAGTATTTTGGTAGCGCCGGCGTTGGTGCCCAGTAGCCCCGCAGCAACATCCGCAGCCTTCGCGTAGTTAAGCTTGAAATCCTGGGTACGGAGCGTTTCAAGGCTTTGAATCGCATTTTTTGATTCAAGGTCCAGCTTGTCTTTGGCTGCGAGTTCATCTTTGGGTGCTATCAGCAAGACGTTGCCCGTTTTTCGCATGCCTAGGCCTTTGGCCTGCAGAATAATATCCAGCGCCTGATCCCAAGGCACATCTTTCAAACGCAATGTAACGGCACCGGTAACCGAATCTGAAGTCACGATATTGAAGTTCGTGAAGTCCGCGATCACCTGCAAGAGCGAGCGAATTTCAATATTCTGGAAATTCAAAGAAAGCTTCTCACCGCTATATCCCGGTCCTTGCGTCAACTTATTTGGGTCGATTTTTTGCTGGCGCACTTCCAGCACAAACTGGCTATCGCTTTGGTACGCGCTGTGCTCCCAAGCCCCTTTGGGCTCTACAACCATGCGAACCTTATCTCCTGTTTGAAACGTGGTGACGGTCTGCACCGGTGTTCCGAAGTCGCCTACATCCAGGCGACGGCGCAAGCCCTCAGGCAATGCGGTTTTCAGGAACTCGACCACCAAGGTCTGGCCTTGTTGACGAATGTCTACCCCCACTTGGTTATTAGGCAAATCCACAACAATGCGCCCAGAACCCTCGACCCCGCGCCGAAAGTCTATGTCCTTCAAGGGAAGCGTGTCGGTATTGCGATTCTCAGCGAACACCGGCGGCGCTACCGCAGAAGGAGCGGCTGCGGCAACCGAATCGAGAATGATCAGCAACGATTTTCCTTGAATCTCAGCCTTGTATGCCGTCGGCACTTTGAGATTCAGAACCACGCGAGTCCGCTCCCCCGCTTGTACGACGTTTGCTGAGCGCAGATTGCCCAAATTGAGGTCTACTGCAGATCGACCCATGGAATTGCCGACTCCGGGGAAATCAAGTGCGATGCGAGCTGGTGTTTGGATACTAAATCCTGTCGGGATTGCAGCCAACGGCTCGGCCAAATCAATCCGAATGACTTCCGAGCCACCCTGAACTGATCCAGATACGGCTTGAATGGCATTTTGCGCCTGCGCCACCAAAGGAGCAGCAGTTACAGAAAATGCCAGACTGAGTGAAGCACAGCGCAACACACGCCCCAACAAAAGCTGCAGGCGGCCCCCGATTTCCTGCGCCTCTAATGCCTGTGTCTGCTTGTTCATTTTGATCCCTCTAATAGCTGTAATGTCGCGGTCCGCTCTATCCATTCACCCGCTGCGTCTTGCACTATCTCGCGAAGTGCGAGATTCGTTTCGGTCACCTTCGTGATTCGGCCGTAATTTTGCCCAAGGTAATTTCCTACCCGAGCCTGGTAAACCAGGTTATCTACCCGTACCAGCGCAACTGGCTGGCCAACCTTGATCAGGCTGCCCACCATAACAACGGCGTCCAAGGGATATGCTTCGAGCGGTTCTTTACGCCGACTCAGTTCAGGTGCAATCAAAGCGGCGTTGGCCGTCGATTGATTGGATTCGCGCTTCAATGCCTGCGTCAGTTTTTGATTGCTAAAAGGTTCAATAGAACCCTCTTGGCCATATGGCTGTGGCGAAAACTTGGTTGGCTCCGGCAGAGGAGCCACGCGAGGCTTGGTCGCGTTACGCTGTTGCGTCATCCATTCTTGCAACTCCTCTTGGCCAGAAGAGCCGCAACCAGACATGCCAAATAAAACCCCTACCACCCCACAGACGGCTAACGCGTATTTGCCCTTATTCATTTTTTTGCTCCTGGACTGCTCTTGCGCTGCAAGGCAACCTCGTCATTGTCCAGGTAGCGGAACGTCTTGGCCGTAGTATCCATGACCAACGCGCCGTCCTTACCTGGCAATATGGTCAGGTTATTCAAGGTGACAATGCGTGAAAGATTGGCTATATCAGCCGCAAAAGAGCCGATGTCGTGATACCTTCCAGTGACTCGGACGGCGATCGGCAGCTCAGCATAATATTCCTTCACGCTGACCTGGCCTGGACGAAACAATTCGAACTGCAGACTACGTCCTAAACCAGCCTGATTGATATCAGAAAGCAATGCGTCCATTTCGGCCTTGCTCGGTAGCTGCTTTTCAAGCTGGGTTACATATTGTTGAACCTGTTCGCGCTGCTTCTTCAGCGCATCCAGATTGACAGCCTGCGCAAGCTTTGCCGTGTAGTCTTCCTTAAGTTTGACTTCCTTGGCTTTCTCTGCGGTCAACTCCTCATCGGATGCGCTGAGCCACACAAACCAGAGGGCCACGACAACAAAAATCGTTACGGCCAGGCAAAGAAGATAACGCGGAAGCGCTGGCCAGGAAGGCGGATCGTTGGGATCCAGGCCCACAAACTGGGACTTCAGACTGCTTTGAATGGCAGCAAAGTCGATGGAATTTTTAGAGGTTTTTGCCATGATCAAACTCGTTCATTCCGCCTCATACCTTGGCTGGCGCCGAGACGGCCGAGGCTGGCTTGGCAGCCGCCCCGGACACTACCGGTACCGCCCCTGACCCTGTCGGTGCAGAACCAGCAGTCTTCGGATCGCTGGCCCGCTTCAGCCCGACCTTCATCGAAAAATTGGATACCCTGCGCTGGTCACGTGCAGTCAAAGCCACCGTACTGGCTGTGATTTCTACGAGCTCCGGCCGTGTCAGCCACGCACTGTTGTTAGCAAGGTTGCGCAGCAGCTCCGAAACGCGTTCATTGGACTGTGCGACGCCGGTTATCAGCACCGTCTGGTTTTCCTGCCGCATGCTTGTGATGTACACACCATCCGGCAACTGCTTGACCAGTTCGCTCAGCAAATACACCGGCAGATTGCGGTTGCCCTGCAGATCTTCCACCGCATTCTGACGAGCCCTGAGTGCCGAAATCTCCGCCTGCAGCGTGGCTATATCCTTGATCTGCCCTTCCAGCCGTGTAATTTCCGTTTTCAGGAAATTGTTCTTTCCGCGCTGGCCCTCAATTTGGGCCAGGTACCAGGAATAAACGGCACCGCAAATAAGACCGCCGACCAAGGCCGCGATACCCAGCGTGGCAAAAAATACTTCGCGCCTGCGCTTGCGCGCAGCTTCGCGGTGGGGAAGCAGATTGACGAGAATCACTGCAGAAACCTCCGCAAAGCCAGACCGCAAGAGGTCAGGTAGGACGCCGCTTCGCGCCGCATTTTCTTTTCACGCACCCCATCACCGAGTTCCATTCCTTCGAAAGGATTGGCAAGCACGCAGGCAAACGAAGTCTGCTGGGTGACGGAATCGGTCAGACCCGGCAGGGCAGACGAGCCGCCGGCCAACATCACATAGTCAACCTTGTTGTGCGGCGTGCTGGTAAAGAAGAACTGCAAGGCCCGCCCGATTTCCTGTGCCATGCTCTCGACAAAAGGCTTCAGCACACCGGATTCGTAGTCTTCCGGCAAATCGCCACTGCGTTTTTTGCTTTCTGCTTCTTCGGGGGAAAAACCGTACTGCCGAATGATGAGCTGCGTCAGCTGTGCGCCACCGAAGGCCTGATCACGCTCATAAAGTACTTCGTCGTTTTTGATGACCTGCATGCTGGTCGTCAATGCACCCACTTCAAACAGGGCCACCATGGTGTCCACGCCCTTGTTGGGAAGGCTCTCAATGAGGCGGGCAGTGGCCAGGCGAGAGGCATACGACTCCACATCTATAACGATGGGCTTGAGCCCTGCAGCTTCTGCGAGGCCCTGCCTGTCCTGCACTTTTTCCTTGCGCGAAGCGGCAATCAGCACTTCAACGTCGCCGCTGGAGGTAGCGCTCGGACCCACCACGCAGAAATCGAGGCTGACTTCATCCAGCGAGAACGGAATGTATTGATTGGCTTCGGATTCGACCTGGATTTCCAGCTCTGCGTCGCTGAGACCGCCCGGGAGAATGATTTTTTTGGTAATGACCGCCGAAGCCGGCAGGGCCATCGCCACATTCTTGGTGCGGGTTCCGCTTTTTTTGACGAGCCGGCGCACCGCGTCGGCCACTTCGTCGAATTTTTCGACGTTACCATCGGTAATCCAGCCTCGTTCCAGCGGTTCGATCGCACAGCGATCCAACACCAGATTACCGGCCTTGTCACGGCTCAACTCCACCAGCTTGACACTGGATGAGCTGATATCTAAACCCAGCAAAGCGGGTTGTTGGCGGTTGAATAACGATCCCAGAGAGATCAAGGCGGTCCCCAAATGACGGCTAATATGTAGCCCTGCATACTTAAGAAATCACTTGAATAGTAGCAGTAAGCTCTTTGTGCAGTAAGGATTTTTCCTGTTTTGGACATCTGGAACGTTGTCAAAAGCAGACGGTCGTACCGGACCAGGAGTTTGCAAGGTTCCCTAAAACGTTGTCTGCAAACGTAAAAGTATGGCCCTTGCCCTGACACCCCGCACAACCCGCTTCCCGGGATTTTTATAATGGTGACGCGACTTTACGATTGTCTACATGCCCTCCACACCCACGTCTTCTGATTCAAACTCTGCCCCGGTCAAGCAAGGTCGCGCAAAGTCCCTCGTCCCCCGCTGGCTGGTCATGCTCTTTTTGTGGAGCGGCGGCCTGTTGCTGGCTGGTGTTGCCGCCGTCTTGCTGTTTGTGGCTGTAGCGCTGTCGGTTGCCTACCCCAACCTGCCGGATATCTCTGACCTGTCAGACTACCGGCCAAAGTTGCCGTTGCGGGTTTACTCCGCCGATGGGGTGGTTATTGGCGAATTCGGGGAAGAACGCCGCAGCCTCACTCCGATCAAGGACATCCCGCAGGTCATGAAGGACGCGGTGCTGGCCATCGAGGATGCCCGCTTTTTCTCGCATGGCGGCGTGGACTACCTGGGCGTGATCCGGGCCGGCTTTGCCAATGTGGGCCGGGCCAAGAGCCAGGGCGCCTCCACTATCACCATGCAGGTGGCCCGCAATGTCTATCTGTCAGCCGAGAAAAGCTATACCCGCAAGATCTATGAAATCCTGCTGACCTTCAAGCTGGAGCACCTGCTGACCAAGGACCAGATCCTTGAGATCTATATGAACCAGATTTTTCTGGGAAACCGGGCTTATGGCTTTGCCGCGGCCTCAGAGGCCTATTTCGGCAAGCCCCTGAAGAACATCTCCATCTCCGAGGCAGCCATGCTGGCGGGCCTGCCCAAGGCGCCTTCGGCCTACAACCCCATCATCAATCCCAAGCGCGCCCGGGCCCGCCAGCTCTACATCATCGAGCGGATGGAAGAAAACGGCTTCATCACCGCCGAACAGGCCAAGGCCGCCAAAGAAGAAGAGCTCAAGGTCAGGACCGGGCCCGACGCGGGCCGGGTGCACGCGGAATATGTCGCTGAAACGGTCCGCCAGCTGGTTTACAACCAGTACGGGGACGAAACCTACACCCGCGGTCTGAATGTCTATACCACCCTGCGCGCCAGCGACCAGACGGTCGCCTACAAGGCCTTGCGCAAGGGCATCATGGATTATGAGCGCCGCCAAATTTACCGGGGCCCCGAGAAGTTCATCGATCTGCCGGCCAATGCGCAGGAAACCGAAGATGCGATTGACGACGCACTGACTGACAACCCCGACAACGGAGATGTGATGTCGGCGGTCGTGCTGGAAGCCAATCCCAAGCGGATCCTGGCCATGCGCCAGAACAGCGAAACGGTTGAAATTACCGGCGATGGCCTGAAACCCGCACAGTCCGGGCTGGCCGACAAGGCAGGGCCCAACATCAAGATTCGCCGCGGCGCACTGATCCGCGTCGCGAAAACACCGAAAAACACCTGGGAAATCACCCAGCTGCCTGAAGTGGAAGGCGCTTTTGTGGCCCTTGATCCGCGCGACGGTTCCATCCGGGCGCTGGTGGGTGGGTTCGATTTCGAAAAAAACAAGTTCAACCATGTGACCCAGGCATGGCGCCAGCCGGGTTCCAGCTTCAAGCCATTTATTTACTCCGCCGCCCTCGAGAAGGGCTTTACCCCGGCGACCGTGGTGAATGATGCCCCGCTGTTCTTCGACGCCGGCGTCACTGGGGGCCAGCCCTGGGAGCCCAAAAATTACGACGGCACTTTCGACGGCCCCATGAGTCTGCGGACCGGCTTGAAGAAATCCAAGAACATGATTTCCATCCGCATACTGCAGGCTATCGGTGCCCCGTATGCACAGGACTGGATCACCCACTTCGGCTTTGAGGCCGAAAAACATCCCGCCTACCTGACGATGGCGCTGGGGGCCGGATCGGTCACCCCGATACAAATGGCCACCGCCTATTCGGTATTTGCCAATGGCGGTTACCGCGTCAATCCCTACCTGGTCACCAAAATCACCGACCAGCGCGGCAAAGTCCTGCTGGAAAGCAAGCCACCCGTGCTGGACGAATCGGCCCGGGCCATCGATGCGCGCAATGCGTTCATCATGGACAGCCTGCTGCAGGAAGTCGCACGCTCGGGTACGGCTGCCAAAGCGCAAGCCACACTCAAGCGCCCCGACCTTTTTGGCAAGACCGGTACCACCAATGACTCGATCGACACCTGGTTCGTGGGTTTCCAGCCTACTCTGACGGCGGCGGTGTGGATGGGTTACGACACGCCGAAAAAACTCGGCGACCGGGAAACCGGCGGAGGCCTGAGCCTGCCCATCTGGATCAACTTCATGGAATACGCCCTCAAGGGCGTGCCGGTGACCGAATACCCGGCGCCCGAGGGTGTCGTCAACGTTGGCGGAGAGTGGTATTACAGCGAATATGCCAAAGGCTCCGGAGTCAGTACGGTCGGTATACAACAGGACCCGGCAGCCGCCGGTACCCCGGCTGCGCCAGGGGCGATCCAGGTGCTGCCGCCTTCAGATGAGAAAAAGCGCATCCTGGATCTGTTCAAAAACTGACGTGAAGCGCATCAAAAAAGGGCTCCACGGAGCCCTTTTTTGTTTTGGTGCCAATCAAGGCACACCTGCAAGCTTCGGCAGCTACGCCTTATTGACTTCAGCCGGGGCCGCGAACACCAAGGCCTGGCCAGCCTGCTCGCTGGCATAGCGCGACAAATTGGCAAAAAACTCGCTCGAGTCCTTGGTGTCAGCCCATTGCCCGCCACTGAATTTGTAGTGGAATCCGCCGGCCTTGGACGCCATCCATATTTCCTGCAAGGGTTTTTGCAGGTTGATGATGATCTGGCTGCGGTTGGAGAAAGTCAGCGTGACCATGCCACCGGTGCGCTGGTTATCAATGTCCGCGTCGGTCTCATCATTGATACGGTCACAGGCGGTTTCAACGGCCCTGAGTGCACTCTCGGCCAGATCCTGGTATTCAAGGTCCGTCATTACAATCCCATCATGGTTTCTTCAGCTCAAATTTTAGGCCGCATCCGCCCTTCGGCCTCCCGCTATGGCCTTGCTGCAATTGTGGTCGGCGCGGCCTTGCTGGCCGGTTGTGGACAAAAAGGCCCACTTTACCTGCCAGTCCCCCCGAAGGTGCCGGCCACGGCCACCACAGCGCCGCCGGCTGCCGCGCCTGCAACGCCAGCGTCGGCCGCTCGCTGACCAGCAACCTGGCCGATTCATTGAAGATTCAGGCCATCCGGTGGCTGGGCCTTCAATCCAAAGGCGCCCGACCGTTCATGCCGTCAATCGATCATGGCGCGCAAGCCCTGCGCTCCTTAAGATAGTTGCCAATAACTCCAACCGCTTCAAAGCCCATTCTTCATGACCCGCGAACCTCTCCCCGGCCATCCCCACTTCGCTTACCGCGACACCGAGCTGTTTGTTGAAAATGTCCGGCTTCGCGACCTGGCCGCTGCACACGGCACGCCGCTGTTTGTGTATTCCAGGGCGGCCATGCTTTCGGCGCTGGCGGCTTACCAGCGTGGCTTTGCAGGGCGCAACGCGCAAATTTGCTATGCCATGAAAGCCAACTCCTCCCTCGGCATCCTGCAGGCGTTTGCCCGGGCGGGTTGCGGCTTCGACATCGTTTCGGGCGGAGAACTCAATCGCGTACTTGCCGCTGGTGGCGAGGCCCGGAAGATCATTTTTTCAGGCGTAGGCAAAACCCGCAGCGAAATGCGCCAGGCCCTGACCGCCGGTATCGGCTGCTTCAATGTCGAAAGCGAAGCCGAGCTGGATGTGCTGTCCGGGGTGGCTCTCGCCATGGACATGCGTGCGCCCGTCAGCATTCGCGTCAATCCCGATGTCGACCCCAAGACGCACCCCTACATTTCCACGGGCCTGAAAGACAACAAGTTCGGCGTGGCACACGAAGACGCGCTGCGCATCTACCGGCACGCGGCCTCACTGAAAGGTTTGCAGGTCGTCGGCATCGACTGCCACATCGGCTCGCAAATCACCGACGCCACACCGTATCTTGACGCCATGGACCGGGTGCTCGACCTGGTGGCGGCCATTGAAGCCGCGGGCATCCCGCTCGAACATATCGATTTCGGCGGTGGCCTGGGCATCAACTACAACAACGACACCCCGCCCGAAGCCGACGCGCTCTGGCAGCAGTTGCTCGCGAAGATCGACGCGCGCGGCTACGGCAGTAAAAAGCTGATGATCGAGCCGGGCCGTTCACTGGTCGGCAACGCGGGGGTTTGCCTGACGGAAGTGCTCTACGTCAAGCCGGGCGAGCACAAGAACTTCTGCATCGTCGATGCGGCGATGAACGACCTGCCGCGTCCCGCGATGTACCAGGCTTTCCACGCCATCGTGCCCGTGTTGGCCGAAGGCAAAACTGCCGAAGCGACGTATGACGTCGTGGGCCCGGTCTGCGAAAGCGGCGACTGGATAGGCCGCGACCGCGTGTTGTCCGTCGCAGCGGGTGACCAGTTGGCGGTGATGTCGGCAGGTGCGTACTGCATGAGCATGGCCAGCAACTACAACACACGCGGCCGGGCGGCTGAACTGCTGGTCGACGGCGGTGAAGTGCACCTCATACGCCGGCGGGAAACCGCTGAAGACCAGATGCGGCAGGAACAGCTGGTAACGGGTTAAGACTGGAGCCGGGCTCACCGGCCACGCGGCGGCCTCGGTAAAGTACGCATATTGCTATTATTATGATAGCTGATTGCGCACGTCGTATATGGGTTTCAGCCTCTTTTTCTTCAAGAACTGTTGCACACGCCAGCCGAGAAGTACGGCGATGATCGCAGCGTAAACGAACACTTCGGCAAAATTGTTCTTGCCGGCGCGCATCCAGAAAAAATGCAGCAGCCCCAAGCCTGCAATCAGGTAGACCAGCTTGTGCAGCCACTGCCAGCGTTTGGCACCCATGGCTTTGATGGCCGCATTGAAGGACGTCGCCGCCAGGGGTGTCAGCAACACAAAGGCCGAGAATCCGACCAGGATGAACGGCCGCTTGGCGATGTCTTTGGCAATATCGGCAAAATCAAAGCCCATGTCGAACCAGCTGTAGCTCAGCAGGTGGACGACTACATAGAAATACGCGAACAGCCCCAGCATGCGCCGAAAGCGCGCCAGTGCAGGCGTGCTGGTGATGACCCGAAGCGGCGTGACCGTCAGGACGATACAGATAAAGCGTAACGTCCAGTCACCCGTAGCGCGGATCAGCGCCTCGGCCGGATTGGCGCCGAGCTGGTTGGTAAAAGCGCCGTAGAAAAGCCAGACGAAAGGCAATAAGCAGATGGCGAAGAGAATGGGTTTAGCAGCAGGATTCAGCAGCCACTTCTGCCGCGCCGCCATGAACGCCGCCATCAGAAATTCTTCTTAAGGTCCATGCCCGCATAGAGCTGGCCCACCTGTGCTTCGTAGCCATTAAACATCAGCGTCTTGCGCTTCTTGGCAAAGAGGCCGTCTTCACCGATACGGCGTTCGGTGGCCTGGCTCCAGCGCGGGTGGTCGACGTCCGGGTTCACGTTGGAATAAAAGCCGTATTCCTGCGCAGCGGCCTTGTTCCAGGCGGTGCGCGGCTCCTTGTCGGTAAAGCGGATCTTGACGATGCTCTTGCCGCTCTTGAAGCCGTACTTCCAGGGCAGCACCATTCGCACCGGCGCACCGTTCTGGCTGGGCAGCACTTCCCCATACATGCCGAAAGCCAGCAGCGCCAGCGGGTGCATGGCTTCGTCCATGCGCAGGGCTTCCACATAAGGCCAGTCGAGCACGCGAGAGCCCACAAACGGCATGGTCTTGGGATCGGCCAGGGTGACGAATTCAACGTATTTGGCGTTGCCGAGCGGCTCGACCTTCTTGATGAGCTCCGACAGTGAATACCCCACCCACGGGATCACCATGGACCAGCCTTCCACACAACGCAGGCGGTAAATACGCTCTTCCTGCGGAGCCAGCTTGATCAGGTCTTCGAGGGTGAAGGTCTTGGGCTGTTTGACCAGGCCTTCGACAGCCACCGACCAGGGCTTGGTCACCAGCGTGTGGGCGTTCTTGGCCGGGTCGGCCTTGTCGGTGCCGAACTCGTAGTAGTTGTTGTAGGTGGAGGCGTCTTTGTAGTCGGTGATCTTTTCCATGGTGACTGCGCCAGGCACTGCCGACTTACCGCCGGCAAGAGCTGCCAGCTTCCCGGGTTTCTGCACCGTCTGCGCCATCGCCTCGCGCCCAGCCCATCCGGCCATGGCAGCGCCTGCAGCGCCAGTGGCCATCAGTTTGATGAGGTCGCGCCGGGCGTGATAAATGCCTTGTGGCGTGATCTCGCTGGGAACGGGGTGGTCGAAGCCGCTGGCGTGGGTCCTGATGAGCATGTGAGGTCCTTGAAATCCGTTTAAGGGTTAGTCTGAATACGCAGCAACTTCTTACAGGGATTCAACCCGCCGGTGAATTAACCCGACCTTACAAGGACTTGCTGCCGGCTACAAGGTTCCGTAACTATGCAAGCCCGAGAGGAACATGTTGACACCCAGGAAGGCAAAGGAAGTCACGACCAGCCCGACCAGCGCCCACCAGGCAGCGACCGTACCGCGTAGCCCTTTCATCAGCCGCATATGCAGCCAGGCCGCGTAGTTAAGCCAGACGATCAGCGCCCAGGTTTCCTTGGGGTCCCAGCTCCAGTAGCCGCCCCAGGCTTCGGCCGCCCACAAGGCACCCAGCACCGTGGCGATGGTGAAGAAGGCAAAGCCTACAGCGATGGCCTTGTACATCAGGTCGTCCATGACGACGGCATCCGGTGTGTGCGCATTAATCGCCTTGCGCGCCCAAATGACGGCCACAAAGAAGATGATGGTGGGAACGACCATGCGCAAAGCCTTACCCATGGCGGGAGCCATTTCAGCCGACCCGAAAAACATCACAGCCGTCAAAGGCAAGACAACAAGGACGGTCGGCAAGGCAACCAGGCCAATCCACAGAGATTTGCCGGTCGCGGTTTTCAGCAACATGGTCAGCGCAACCATCGCGGAGAGTGCGAAAGTCCCGTAGCCGATAAAGTTGGCCGGCACGTGCAATTTCATCCACCAGCTTTTGAGCGCAGGCACTAGCGGCTGTATCTCATGCGCTTCCCGCACAACGGTGTACCAAAGCAGAAAACCGACGGCTGCGCTGACCACCAGCATGACAAACGCCCCTAAAGTGCGCGTGTTGTACTGCGCTTCGAAATAGAGATAAAAGGTAGTGGTCAGCCAGCAGAAAAGCACGAACACTTCATACAGGTTGCTGACCGGAATGTGTCCCACATCTGCGCCTATCAGGTAACTTTCATACCAGCGCACCAGCGTACCGATCAAGGCCATGCTGACGGCGGCCCAGGCAATTTTTGAACCTACCGACTCGAGCACGGCGCTATGGCTGCTATGGCCCTGCGCATTGGTCGCGCCGCTTGCGAACATGCCCAGCCAATAAAAAATCGTGCTCATGAAGAACAGCACGCTCATCCACAAAATGGCCGACTGGCTGGAGAGAAAGTATTTGAGCCAGAACACCTGCTCGGCGCGCGCCAGGTCACCCTGGTAGGAAGCGATGCCGAGCAGTGCGAAGGCACTGACCACCATCATCAGCACCCGCAGCGGCCGCCAAAACCAGCCCATGGCGATAGCCGCCGGAATGGCCGCGAACAGGATGCCCTTTTCATAGACATCCATGAAATCACTGTAACGGGCGAAGGCATACAGAAAGCCACCGGCGACGAGCGCGGCAAACACCCAATCCAGCACATTACGCCGGGTGAAATAGCCCTCGTTCAGGCTCAGCGTGCTGTCGCCGCCCGCCTTCAGCGTGGTGGTGTTCACCGCGGTGGTGTTGATCGTGGAGGTATTCATAAAGGCGCCTGCAACAGTTTCGTTTTCAACATCTCAAACTCCTTGTCGCCGTCCATGGTCTTGCGATTGGTCGACAAGGCCATGGTGGCCTGACTGTGGTCTTCGGCCGATTCTGGCATCGAACCCGCAACATTGCCATCTTCTGCCTGATCGCCCCCTGCGCCGCGCGGCGCCAGCCAGACCCAGACGCGGCGTTCGCGCACGTAAAGCATGGCGAACACCCCCAGGATCAGGAAGGCGCAGCCCAGGTAGACGATGGTCTTGCCCGGTGCACGCGCTACCTGGAACACACTGGCCTGGACCTGGGTGAAATCTTTGAGCTCAAACGCCATGGGCGCGGGGTAAAAATTGGCATCCGACAGGCTCAGCACCATTTGCGACATGAAAGCCCGCGTCTTTTCATCCTGGCCCAGCGGCTTGAGCCCGGCCTGCTCGCGCGTCATCTGCGTCAGCTCAAACAAGGCGCCGTTGAGGATGCGGATCAGCACCTCGCCAGCGCGGTTGCGCTCGGCCTCGGGCACATTGGCTTCCATAAAATCAGAGATGGCCTGCAGGCCTGCAGCGGTTTTGGGTTTGCCAGTCAAGCCTTGCGCGGCGCCCGCTGCGTCTGCAACGTCACCGGCAAAAAGAGCCAGCGCCCGCGACGTCGATGCGGCGAGCTGCTGCATCAACTCCGGCCGCTCCGGGCCAATGGCCTGGCTCGCGTAGCGCCTGACCGCCAGCTCACGCTGCGCCGGATTGGCAAGCGCCGCGCGCAGGCGCAAAAAGGTCTCCATGCCGCCTTCGGCATCCACCGGGATCCGGAGGTACTGGAAGGGCGCGGACGGTGTCTCGCGCACACCCATCAGGTAGACCGCCGGGCTGTCTTCAGCCGGGTCCGTCTTGACCGGCAGCATGTAGTTGTGGAATTCACGGGCCTGCCCGGAAGCATCGCGCAGCTTGTAGCTCACGCTGGGGCCTACGTTGCGCAGCTCCTTTTGCGTCACGGTCTTGTTCGCCGCGCCAAGCCGTGTGTCAATCGCCTGGTGCAGGTCGACCTTGCGCACATCCGCACCGGAACCCATGCTCCCGCCCGATGCAAAATTTTCCACGTTGATGACCCGCAGCGCGGTGTATTCCAGCGTCAGCTTTTCGGCGCCTTCGCCCTGCCCGTTGGTCAGGCCGCTCGAGCCCCCGATCGTGCCCTGGATTTCAAACGGCTTGCTCGCCGCGGCCATCGGAATGGCCTTGAGCGTCACGCTGGAACCGCCGTCGTCGAAGCTCGACTGGTAAATCTCGATACCGCGGTGATTGGCCGGATGATTGACCTCTACGCGCGCCGGAATCTTCTCGCCGGTTTCCTTGTCGTGGATGATGATGTCGCTGGCAAAGAGCTTGGGCATGCCGGTCGAGTAGTACTCAACGATGAATTTCTTGAGTTCGATGGAAAACGGCAACTCCTGCAGCAATACGCCGCCGGGCTGGTTCAGTATGGCGGTGCTGGACTGCGTGCCTTCAGCCACCAGCAGGTTGGCGCGAAACGTCGGGTTTTTGTCGCTGAGCCGGTGCTGGGCCGGCACATCGGCAATCAGGCCGCCGCCGGCATAAATCGATTTGCCGTTCAGCCACATCTGCGCGCGCACGATCATGTCGCCGTCGAGCAGGCCGCCCACGCAGACCAGCACGATCGCGCTGTGCGCCGCAATGTAGCCCAGTTTGTTGGCCGCGCCTTTTTTGGCCGCCACCATCCAGCCGTTGCCGGCGCGCTGCTGCAGCTTCACCTTCCAGCCGCTTTGCACCAGCGTCTGGCCAATGCGGCGCGCAGCCGCTTCGGGTGACTCGGCCAACGCAGCCTCGGCACGGTGGCCAAAGGCCTTGAGACTTTGCTCCCGGACGTTTTCCTTGAGCTGGTTCAGGTCCGCGAAGATTTTGGGGGCGTTGCGCGCAATGCACAAAGAAGTAGAGACCACCAGAAAAGCCAGGATCAGCAGGAACCACCAGGCGCTGTACACGGTGTTGAGGCTGAGCAGGCTGAACACCTGCGCCCAGAACGGGCCGAACTGGTTCACGTAGTTGCCCAGCGGCTCCGCCTGCTTGAGCACCGTGCCAATGATCGATGCGATGCAGATCACCGTCAGCAGCGAAATGGAAAACCGCATGGACGACAGCAGCTCCACCGCCGCCCGCCAGCTGCGGGAGCCCCAATTGACCTTCATACCCTCAGTGGAAACTGTCATGCTTGAAATGGAACCTGCGGTTGGCTCAGGAAAGCCTGCGAACAAGAAAAAGAAGGGAAAAAGAAAAAAGGCGGGCTTTCATCAGAAAGACCCGCCTTGGTGTGATTGGTTTTGGAGGCTTGGGTTCAATACTGCAGGCAGCCTGCGGGTACTTTCAGCAAAAAATCACGCGCCTGCCAGTCCTTTGCTGTTCTTTGCCTAGCGCAGGCCGGCAATGTAGTCGGCCAGCGCGCGGATTTCTCGGTCGTTCAGCTTGGCGGCCACCTGGCTCATGGGCAGGCTGTTGCCGCGGCCACCGTCACGGAAAGCCGTCAACTGCGTCACTGTGTACTCAGCATGCTGGCCGCTCAGGCGGGGATATTGGGAAGGAATGCCGGCGCCGGTCGGGCTGTGGCAGCCTGCGCAGGCTGCGATCTGCCGGTCCTGCACGCCGCCGCGGTAGATCCGCTCACCGAGTGCAACCAGTTCCTTGTCTTTGGCAAAGCCGGTTTTGGCTTTCTTGGACGTCGCCCAGTAAGCGATGTTTTTCATGTCGTCGTCAGACAGTGCCGCGGCAAAGCCTTGCATGATGGGGTTCTTGCGCTTGCCGGCCTTGAACTCCTGCAGCTGCTTGACCAGGTATTCGGGGTGCTGCTGCGCCAGCTTGGGGTTGGCAGGGGTGCCGGAATTTCCGTCAGCGCCGTGGCAGCTGGCGCAAACTGCGGTGAAGCTGGCCTCGCCCTTGACCAGATCAGGCTTGGCAACCTTGGCCAGGGCTGCTGCTGCGGGAGCCGAAGCGGCGCCATGCGCAGGTGCGGCTTCGCCGGCAGCATAAGACGACACGGCAGGCACGGCCAGCAAGGCGGCCAGGAGAGAAGTAACGAACAGCTTCATATCGGGGGTTTTAATTGGTTGGCGCACAAAACTTATAACTTTCTGATTTTACAATGGCTTCAGGGCATCCCCGATTATTCGGGTCTTGCCGCGGCAACGGGCCAGCAGCTCCGCACCGCCTCAGCGCTTCCCGGGTTCCGTCCCCGAAGCCATTGCTCCCTCCAACGCATGCCGGTAGCGTGCAACCGATCTCCAGGGACCGCCCGATCATGACCTCACCCTCTCCGTCCAAACCACCTTTAGCCGCAACCGGCGCGCCCGACCCCAAAATCGCGATGGGCTGGCTGCACACTGCCAAATTCCTGACCACAGCGCCCGAGCTCAAGCACCTGCCCCGTGTCGACGTGCCCGAAATCGCCTTTGTCGGCCGTTCCAATGCCGGTAAGTCCACCTGCATCAACACGCTGACGCAGCAACACCGGCTGGCGTTTGCCTCCAAGACGCCGGGCCGCACGCAAAGCATCAACCTCTTCAGCCTGGGCAAACAGGGCGTGACCGACGCCGTGCTGGCCGACCTGCCGGGCTACGGCTATGCGGCCGTGCCCAAGGAAGCCAAGTACCGCTGGCAGCAGGTGATGGGCAACTATTTGCAGACGCGCGACAACCTCAAGGCGGTGGTGCTGCTGTGCGACCCGCGCCTGGGCCTGACCGAGCTCGACGAAATCCTGCTGGACGTGATCCGGCCGCGCGTGGAAGACGGCCTCAAGTTCCTGGTGCTGCTGACCAAGTCCGACAAACTCAACAAGACCGAAGCGGCCAAGGCGCTGTCCATTGTGCGACTGCAGGCCGGCGGCGGAGACGTCAAACTCTTTTCTTCGCTGAAGCGCCGCGGTGTCGAGGAAGTGGCCCAGCATTTGTGGGACTGGGCCCATCCAGCAGAGAAATCGGTCGAAAAGCCGGCAAAGCCTGCCAAAGCGGCGCCTGAAGAGCTGCCCGAGATCAATGACTGAGACACCTCCCCGGCGCTGAAACTTCAGGCAAATATCGACTCCAGCCCAACAGGGACAAGCGCAAGTAGCTATAAAAATAGTAGCAATATGATCGCCACCCGCTTGTACGCATTGCCCCACGGCATTACTTTGTCCTGCCGTACAACCGGTGAAAAAGGCCGCCCTGTCCTGATGTTCCTGCACGGCTTCCCGGAAGCCGCTTTTGTCTGGGATGGCTTGCTGGAACACTTTGCGCGGCCCGAAAACGGCGGCTTTCGCTGTGTGGCGCCCAACCTGCGCGGCTTTGAACATTCCAGCGCGCCGCTGGAGGCGGCCGCCTACCGGCCCAAACACCTGGTGCAGGACATCGCAGCGCTGATTGCGCTGGAAGGTGGCCAACTGGAATGCCTTGTGGCCCATGACTGGGGCGGTGCGGTGGCCTGGAACCTGGCCGCGGCTCATCCTGCGCTGATGAAAAAACTGGCCATCATCAACTCGCCGCACCCCGGCACTTTTCTGCGCGAACTGCAGCATTCGCCGGCGCAGCAAGCCGCCAGCGCCTACATGAACTTCCTGATTCGCCCCGATGCCGAAGCCTTGCTGGCCGAAGACGATTTTCGGAGGCTCTGGGATTTTTTTACCAACATGGGCGCAGCCGATGGGCCGCACGCCTGGCTGACTGAAGCCGTCAAGGACCAATACCGCGAAATCTGGCGCCAGGGCCTGACAGGCCCCTGCAATTACTACCGGGCCTCGCCCTTGCGCCCGCCCCGGCCCGGGCCGCCGCACAACGACCCGGCGGCCGCCGCAGTGAGCATTCCACGCGACATGCTGGAAGTCCACCTTCCGACGCTGGTGCTCTGGGCGCTGGACGATACGGCCTTGCCGCCCGCGCTGCTGGAAGGCCTGGGCGACTATGTACCGCAGATGGATTTACGCCGCATCGAAGGCGCAACCCACTGGATCGTGCATGAGCAGCCCACATTGGTGGCGGCGCACCTGCAGGATTTTCTGCATTAATTGCTATGTATTTGATAGCTGATCGTGCAGACTCTGCCTGGGCGGAACGCTCATTTCATTAAATTTTCGCCCCCGTCCGCCGTCAATACAGGGAGGGATCGCCTTCAGGCCGGGTTTTAAAGCGCTTGTGCACCCAGTAGTACTGGGCGGGCATGGTGTTGATGTAGTCCTGCAGCTGCGCATTCATGCGCGCGGTGTCGGCTACCGGGTCGTCGCTCGGGAAATCCGCCCAGGCCGGCAGCACTTCCACCTCATAACCCGCCGGGGTAATCCGGGGCAACAGGGGCAGCACCTTGGCGCGGCCCAGGCGTGCAAATCGCGACAGGGATGGGACCGTTGCGGTGGGTATGCCGTAAAAAGGCACGAACACTGAATCATCGGGGCCGAAGTCCATGTCGGGCAACAGGTAAAGCGGCTGCCCTTCCCGAAGCGCTGCCACAATGGGCTTGACGCCATCACCCCGGCCAAAAAGCCGCAGGTTGCCAAAACGCCGACGGCCCCGCAGTATCCAGCGGTCCACCAGTTTGTTCGACTGGTCGGTGTAAATGGTGGTCGAGGGCCGCGGCATCTGCAGCGCCACACCAGCCCATGCCGCATCCAGGCCGACGAAATGCGGCAGGAATATCACCGTGGGCTCATTGCCCTCCAGTTCCTGCACGGCACCCGTTACCCTAACGCGCCGCTGCACCCAGGCCTGGGGCGCATGCCAGAGCCACGCGCGGTCCAGCCAGGCCTGGGCAAAAAAGACAAATGTCAGCACCGTGAGGCGGCGGCGTTCTGCGGCCGGATAGCCGGGAAAACACAGCGCGAAATTGGTGGCCACCACGCGCCGCCGTGAGCCAACCACTGCGTACAAAATCCAGCCGAACAACACGCCCAGGCCACGGGTCCAGGACAGCGGCAACAGGGCCAACACCCTCATGAAAGCAATGCCGCCGCGGGTCACGATCCGGCTGGCCATCTGGCGGGGGGTCTTCAAAGCGGAGTTTCCTTGCGTGGTGTCTTGTAGCGCGCGTAGCCCCACAAATACTGGCCGGGCTGGCTCAGCACAATGGCTTCGATCGCCCGGTTGATCTGTGTCACCCCATGCAGCAGGTCGGCGCGCGCGCCGGAATCAGAGGCGTCCATCCCCTGCACCGGTGGCCATATCTTGAGGAAATATCCTTTGCCGCGGGCCAGGCGCTCGCAACTGACGGGCAGCAGCACCGCACCGCTTTGCAACGTCAGCCGTGCGGCCAGCGTCATCGTGTAGGCCGGCTTGCCAAAAAAAGGCGCCCATACGCCCAGGCCTTCGGGTGGCACCTGGTCCGTCAGCAAGGCGACGGCCTGGTTGGCTTTGAGGGTTTTATGCATGAGGCGAATGCCACTCAGGGACGCGGGCACGACGGTGAGATTGGCCCGGTCGCGCGCCAGGCGTTCCAGCCGGGCCAGCCAGGCCTTGCGCGCGGGCCGGTAAATCGCGGTAATGGGCCCATACAGTTCGGCGAGCGCCTGAGGGCCCAGTTCGAAGCTGCCGCAATGCGGGCCAAAAAATATCACCCCGCGGCCTTGGGCAAAAGCCTGCTCCGCGTGCGCCTGACCTTCAACACGGACATTGCCCAGGCAGGATTCAGTGGCGGGCCGCATCCACAGTTTCGGCAGCTCAGCAATAAAACGTCCTGCCTCGGCAATCGCCGGCCGGGCCAGCGAAAAAGGGAGGCCGGCCTGCGCCACATGGGCCTTGAACTGCGCGCGGTAGCGTGGGCTCAAACCCCATACCAGCCAGCCCAGCACACCGCCCAGCGCATGCAACGCAGCCAGTGGCCAGAGGGAAAAGAAGCGGAACAACCAGGGCATGAATCAGGCGAAAGGGGTATCGAAAGGTTACGCCGGCGGAAATCCAGCCGTCATATAATGCGGGCTGTCGCCGAGTTACTGAACAACTTGCAGGGCGACATTAAACCAAACTGCTAAAGCGTTCGCCGAAGCATTCCAGCCGGCAACGCGCCGACAAACTTTTCATGGAGTGTACGCAATGGCGAACGATTTTCTCTTTACATCCGAATCCGTCTCTGAAGGCCATCCCGACAAGGTCGCCGACCAGATTTCCGACGCGATCCTCGACGCGATTTTCAAGCAGGACCCGCGCAGCCGCGTCGCTGCCGAAACCCTGACCAACACCGGCCTTGTCGTGCTGGCCGGCGAGATCACCACCAACGCGCATGTCGACTACATCCAGGTCGCGCGCGACACCATCAAGCGCATCGGCTACGACAACACCGAATACGGCATCGACTACAAGGGTTGCGCCGTCATGGTCTGCTATGACAAGCAGTCCAACGACATCGCCCAGGGCGTGGACCACGCTTCCGACGACCACCTGAACATAGGCGCCGGCGACCAGGGCCTGATGTTCGGCTACGCCTGCGACGAAACGCCGGACCTGATGCCCGCGCCGATTTACTACGCACACCGCCTCGTCGAGCGCCAGGCCCAGCTGCGCAAGGACGGACGCCTGCCTTTCCTGCGCCCTGACGCGAAGAGCCAGGTGACCATGCGCTATGTGGATGGCAAGCCGCACAGCATCGACACCGTGGTGCTGTCGACCCAGCACAGCCCCGACCAGAGCGAAACCGCGCACAAAATGAAGGCCTCGTTCACCGAAGCCATCATTGAAGAGATCATCAAGCCGGTGCTGCCCAAAGAGTGGCTCAAGGACACCAAGTACCTGATCAACCCGACCGGCCGCTTCGTTATCGGCGGCCCTCAGGGTGACTGCGGCCTGACCGGCCGCAAGATCATCGTCGACACCTACGGCGGTGCCTGTCCGCACGGCGGCGGCGCGTTCAGCGGCAAAGATCCCAGCAAGGTGGACCGTTCGGCCGCCTACGCAGCCCGCTACGTGGCCAAGAACATTGTGGCCGCAGGACTCGCACGGCAGTGCCAGATCCAGGTGGCTTACGCCATCGGCGTAGCCCGTCCCATGAATGTGACTGTTTACACCGAAGGCACCGGCGTGATCTCCGACGAGAAACTCTCGGCTCTCGTCAACGAACACTTTGACCTGCGCCCCAAGGGCATCATCCAGATGCTGGACCTGCTGCGCCCCATCTACGAAAAAACCGCCGCCTACGGCCACTTCGGCCGCGACGAACCGGAATTTACGTGGGAAAGAACTGATAAAGCCGCTGCGCTTCGCGCTGCAGCCGGCCTGTAATGCCGCCGGGCGGATAGCCCGGTATTAGTTCTTCAGCCCAGGCTCACTTCGCGTAGCGAAGTTAAGGACCGAAAAGGTAGCTCCCGCTCGCTAATCCAGGGGATCAACCCCGCAGTTCAACCGCGCGTGTACGGGCTTTTCCCGACATGCGGGGTATTGCCCAATTCTTCGGAAGGCGCGTTGTCGGCTTTGGGCTGCGCGATGGTCTTGTTGGTGCCCTCTCTGCCGTATTCCTCGGCAGATATGGGGTCAGGCGGTGCGGCTGACCCGTTCTTGCGGTCACGATCACTCTTTGGATCGATGCGTTTTTTCAGGCCCATCTCGTGTCTTTCATGTCGCGGAACGTCACGTAACAAAGCTGCTGGAATCCGCGGCGGGAAATGCGGATGCAGACATTGATGGCATTCCCCCCTGGAAATCACTGGCAGCGTCCGACACACCAACCCCGTTGCCGGTAACGATGAACGGCCAGGCACTGCGGGATTTCCCCGTCTCGATGGCGACTTCGCGCACAGGCCGGGGTGCCCGGATTTCTGATTGGTGCAGGGGAAAGCTGTCTAGAAACATGGCGGCGCCAATGAAGGCTTTGGGTGGCTGGGTTTTGACTGTAGGTTCACACTTGGCCACGATGCGTCAGCAGGATAGGAAATGCGTGTAGGACAAGCTCGAATCAGGCACCACTTCCTTGATTGGAGCTTTAATTCCCGGCTTTCCGGCCGCTGTTTTTACCTACGTCAGGCAACGAGGCAGGACATCAGGCTTTCGTAATCCACCGGCTTGACCAGGTGATGGTTAAACCCGGCCAGGCTGGCAAGGGCTTTGTCCGTTGTCTGTCCCCAGCCAGTGAGCGCAATAAGGACCATGTTTTCAGCGGCAGGCTGCTGGCGGATCAAGCGTGCTGCGTCGTACCCGTTCATGCCGGGCATTCCGATGTCCATGACGATAACGTCCGGCCTGTGGGCCTTGGCTGCGGCAACGGCGGCCACACCGTCATACGCCGTTGTCACTGAAAACCCGTCCATGCCAAGCAAAGCGCCCAAGGTATTGGCCGCATCCACGTTGTCGTCCACCACCAGGATTTTTTTGGCGTTTCCGGACCGGGCGGAGCCCGCCATTTGCACAGGCGATGCAGGCTGCCCGCCCTCCAGAACCACCGGCAGCGCCAGGACGAACTCACTGCCATGACCCAGGCCTTCACTGCTGGCGTGCAGAGTGCCGCCGTGCATCTCGGCAAACTGCCTGGCCAGGCTTAGACCGATTCCCAGACCGGTCGGCGCTTCGCCAGGCACGGGCGTCTGGGCAAACAGGTCAAAGATTTTTGCCAGAGAAGACGCCTCAAGCCCGATCCCGTTGTCGGCGACCCGGAAAGTCACCACAGGCCCCTCGACTTCCGCGCGCAGCACGATATGCCCGCCTGGATGCGTGAACTTGGCGGCGTTGACCAGAAGGTTGGCGACGCTTTGCACCAGGCGCGCGTGATCGGCATCCAGCAGATACGGTGCGTCCGGCTCCTGCACGTCCAGCCGGTGCTGCTTGCTTTCCAGGGCGGAGCAGGAAATCTCCACCGCATGGTTGATCACTGATTGCAGTGTGATCTGCCCCCTTTTCAGGGTGACCTTGCCGCTGGTGATGCGGGCCACGTCCAACAGGTCATCCACCAATCGCGTCAGGTGAGCAACCTGGCGGTCCACGACATTGCGCAGCTGCGTGATCTGGCCCGAATCCGGGTAAAGATGCTTGAGGATGCCCATGGACGTGCGGATCGGCGCCAGCGGATTGCGCAGTTCATGCGCGAGCGTAGCCAGGAACTCGTCCTTGCGCTTGTCGGCATCGCGCACCTGGTATTGCCTTTCGCGTGCCCGCACGGCCGAGCGGGTGGCGGTAATCAGGGCAATGGTGCGCACGGGCCGTTCCACCAGCGTCACATTACCCAGATGCTCGACCGCCCGCTGCACATCCAGCGAATCGGCGCCGCTACGCGTCAAAAGCAGGATGGGGATGTCCGACCAGGTGGGCTGTGAGGCCACGTATTCGGCCAGTGGCCGCATGGCCACACCGCTGACAACTTCTTCCACCAGCAAGAGGGCGCCGGCACCCAGCGGGAGTTGCGTCATAAGCTCATCGCTGTTTGCGCACACAATGCTGTGGATGCCCACGGACCGGAGCACTTTGGCAGTCAGCGCCGCGTCCCGCCCTGTAGGCGCACAAATGACGATTCGCCGCTCCACCTAGCTCGCTCCGCGGGCGCCACCCACTTCAGGATCGTTACCGACATAGACCGGCACCCCCGTCAGGATGCCGCGGAAGCCGCGCAGAGGCGCGCCTACGTGGATACCCTTGTGGGACATGGAAAATTCGCGGATGGTGCGCTCGTGCAGGCTGCCTCGCTTTTTGAATACTGACACGGCCTGCTTGACTTCGCCGTCATGCTCGAAATAGCGCAGCATGAGCACGTTGTCGGCCAGATAGCTGGCATCCACCGTGGTGGACATCTGGCCGCCCAGCATGCCCTGCTGCACGCCCACCAGGATGGTCACCACACCACGCTGGCCCAGGTACGTCAGCAGTTCGTGCAAATGCGTAGTCAGAAAGCGTTCATCCGGCATGGCATTGAGGTAGCCGTTGATGCTGTCGATGACGACGACTTTGCAGCCGCGGTCGGCAGCCTGGCACACCACCGACGCGAACTCCCCGGGGGACAGTTCGGCCGGGTCGATCTGCTGAATGCTCAGCACACCCGACTCATAGGGCTCGCGGATTTCCATCCCCAAGCCGTCCGCGCGGTTCAGCAAATTGTTGGCGGCTTCTTCAAACAGGAACATGGCGCTGGTCTGACTGCGCGCAGCGGCAGCAGTCACGAACTGGGCCGCCAGCGACGACTTGCCGGTGCCGGGAGGCCCGGCGATGAGGGTGCTCGTGCCCTCTTCCAATCCACCGCCCAGCAGCGTGTCGAGTTCAGGCAAACCGCTTTTGAGCTGCTCCCGTTTGCCCATCACGCGCGACTCGGCCGCCACCAGGCGCGGGTACACGCAGAGACCGCCGTACTGGATGTCGTAGTCATGCATTCCACCCCGAAAGGCGATGCCGCGGTACTTCACCACGCGCACGCGGCGCCGTTCGGCCCCGTAGTCCTTCACGGACTGGTCCAGCGTGATCACGCCATGGGCAATGGAGCGCACCTGGAGATCAATGCCGGCGGCGGTGCGATCGTCCAGCAGCATCACGGTGCAGGAACGGCTGGCAAAAAACTGCTTCAGTGCCAGCACTTGGCGGCGATAGCGCAGCGGTGTGTCGGCCAGCAGCTGCAATTCGGAGAGGGAATCGATCACGACCCGGGTCGGTTTTCGTTCCTCGATCACAGATAGGATCATTTGGGTGGTGGTGCCCATCTCGACCTCGGAGGGGTGGAACATGGTGTATTCGGCCTCCGGCGTCAGCAGGTTTTCGGAAGGAAGGACCTCATGAATGTGGATGCCCTCCATGTCCCAGCCATGCGATTCGGCAACACCACCCAGTTCTGCGGCCGTTTCGGCCAGCGTGATGTAGACAACCGACTCACCGCGCCGGGCGCCTTCGACCAGAAACTGCAGCCCGGTAGTGGTCTTGCCGGTGCCAGGTTCACCTTCGATCAGGTAAATGCGGTCTTTGATGAGGCCGCCGCCCAGAATATTGTCCAGGCCGGCTATACCGGTGGAAAGGAAATGGAGCTCGATTGGGTTCTTTGAAGTCATGGTTGCAGGAAAAGCGGTTTGTGGGCCGACTTGCCAATGAAAGAACAATCCGCAACACCCGTTAAAGAACACAGCGGCTTGTAACACCTGGATAAATGGTAGTCAGCCCGCTTAAAAAGCCCGGTTTACCGCATCTTCGTTATGCGTAGGACAAGACGCCGTCCCACTGTTGAGTTGCGCCGCTAGTTGACCCAGTATTTCCATCAAATCTTGATCCGCGCGCTTTGGGGGGAAAGGATCATCAAAAGGTGAACTCCTCCCCGAGTTCCACCTGTTTTGGAACGGCAAAGCCAGACCCAAGCGGGTCAAGGCCGACTGAAAATTACCTGTCTAAGTGGTTCAAGTTGTGATGGAAATTAACACCATTAATTTAAATCGTGCCACTGAACAAGATGGTACTCAATTGAATTTTTCAAGAACTCTGAAAAACTTTTCCATGGTTGAGTTGTCGAACTCTGCCCCTCAAAAAACTGGCAAACAGGTGGATCATTTGAAATAGGTAGAAAGTAATTAATTTCATAACCCTGATGCATACAAAATATTTTTGCATCAACAGGCAGAAGATCGGCCAAATTCAATTCATTCATGAGTTCGCATGCTTCTGCTCGGAGCGCTAAGACACGCGGAAAAAATATATCCGTCCCACGAAACAGTTTCCCCGCGGATTTTCCAGCAAGGGCCAAAAAGTCACGATACGCTGCTGGCAAAATGCAGCCGAAATGCTGCTCGATGGTGGCAATTTCAGCATCGGTACAACCAACGAGCGATGTCTCCAAGATTGCCCCTTGCTGCACCAATGCATCAAACAATTTCTTAACGCCATCTATCATTATGGTTTGCCCGTGATTACGTTGACAGTCACGCCCGGAAATCGCTGCCTGAACTGGTCAATTACACCATTGCACGAAGCACAGACAGGCAATTCAGAATACAAGTTCACAACCCCTTTTGAGGAGGAGGTCAACTTAGTAGCTAGTTCCGAAAGGATCTTGTATTCCGAATCTAAAGTCCTCGGGTTGTTACCTGTTTGAATTGTGTTAAATATTGAATTTGTTGGCGCATTAACTGTTCCAGGGCGTGACGCTTGCCCGCTGACGCCGACCAACTCTCCAGCATTGCCATCAATAGTGTACTGAGCGACGCCAATATTTCTTCCCCCACCGATATTGAGATCGGTACGAATTTGCACGGCGCGATCAGCCAAATTTACCGACGCTGTTGGCACGCTGGTTGCCCCATTTGCCCCGCCAGCCCCCAACCCCTCAGCCTTAGCCAGCGCCTTGGGAATGTATTTCCCTCCCAGGTAGGCAAGCCCAAGCTTGGCGGCATCAATACCAATCAGCATAAGTGGATCACGCTCGCCCGGGTATGTCGCCAGATTAAACGAGTCCAGCACACGCTGGCCTTCGCCGGACTGGTAGGAGCCAAAGAGGGCCGAATTGCCTTGTTGCATCTGTTGGTTTGATACACCGGCAATACCAACCCCGATCGGCACAGCAACGCAGCCAAGACCCAATGTTTCAACGCATGACACCGCGCCCCCTGTGGCAATCACACCTCCACCCACCACTCCCACAGCACCAGCACCCATATTGACGGCACCACCCACTCGAGTGACAGCCTCTCCGTTTCGAGTCAGGCCGTCTCGTATCGCATCCAAAGACTGATAAATGAACTCACCCGTTTTTTGAAGAATGGCCTTCTCAGCTGTATAGGTGTCACCCTGTCGCTGCATGTCGTTGAGCTTGATCCAGTTTGGATCGCTGTCGGGAATGCCATCCGCACACCGGATCAACGCACACGCCGCTGCATCCAGTCGACGTTTCTCTTCAGTAGTCTTGCCTTCCTTCGCAGCGGCAAGTTTTTGGGTTTCGGTGTAATGCAACTGTCGATTATTGGCATCCACAGTCCAAGCAGTAGCAGCACCCCGCGTACCTCCAACAGCAGCACCAATGCCAGCAGCCGTCAGCCCGGCAACGACTTGAGCAATGCTTTTGGCAGCGCCGTCGCCCAGACCTGCCTCTTGCAAGCTTTGCTGCAGGTTGTCCTGAAGCGCATTCATCAGGTTGGCGGAGCTGGCGCTGGTGGCAGCACCCAAGGCACCGTCCACGCCGCCACCTAGCGCACCTATCACGGTGTGTAGGGCGATGCGATAGATGCCCCCTTCATCCCACTTCTTCGCTTCTTCTTCGTTCTTTTCAATGCGCAGGGCTTTGGCCTGGCTTTCTGCAAAGCTGGCGGCAGCCTTGGGCGCTTCTCGAGTGAACGCCTGCGTAATCTGAACCTGCGCATTGATCTCGGCCTGCACCCGTGCTGCGTCAAAGATGGGTTTAAGACCCGTTTCAGCATCCGTACTCCTCACGGCGGTATTGCCAGCGATGCCTGAGATGCCCGCACTGCTGGTGCTGCTGGCATCGCCCTTGTCTGAGCCGATGCCTATGCCCAGGCCGTTGATGCCGGCAGTCTTGGCAGTGGCGCCGCCGCCAAAGCTGATGCCGATTGACTCACCCTTGTAGCTGGCGGTGTTCTGGATGTCGCTGATGCTTAGGGTGCCGCCGGTCTTGAAGCTGTTCTTCTGGGCGTTGACGGCCTGGGTGTCGCTGGCGATGACGCTGCCCAGCAGGGCGGTGTTGCCGGCCACGCTGACCTGGAAGCCGCCGCTGCCGGCCTTGATGCCGCTTTGTTCGGCAACGCTCTGGAAGTTGGAGTTGATGTTGCTGCTGGAAGCGCTGATGCTGCCGCTGATCTTGCCGACGCCCACGCTCAGTGAGCCGCCCAGGCTTTGCTGGCTGCTGGTGTAGGTGCTGCTGTCCTGCAATGAGGTGATGTTGAGGTTGCCGCCAATGTCGGCCTTGACCTGCTCGGCCCGGATCACGGCGCCTTGCAGGGTGGCGTCGCCGCCCGTGGTCAGGCTGACTTTTTCACCGGCCTTGATCTGGGTGTTGGTGTAGCTGGTGTCGTCGCCGTTGGTGCGGCCCTTGCCTTTGCTGGCGCTGACATTGACGAGGAAGCCGTCGGTGCCAAAGCTCACGCCGACGCTGCCCGAGCTGCTGCTGTTGGTGCTGCGTTCGCTGGCGAGGTTTTGCGCCGCCAGAAGCCGGGCTTCGTTTTCAGCTATCAGCTGCACGGCCTTGCCGGCTTCGACGGTGCTGCCCTGGATGGTCAGGTTGCTGGCTTGTCCGCCGCCGGTGGCGGCAATGGTGATGTTGTTGCCGGCCGTGATGTTGCTGCCGCGCGCGGTGCTGCTTTCGCTCAGGGAGTTGCTCTGGCTCTTGCTGCTGCCGATGCTAATGGCCAGGTTGATGCCGCCTGCTTTTTCTGCGGCGCTGGGCTCGACGTCCTGGCTGGCGCTGGGGTTGTTGCCGCCGGTGCCTTTGGGCATTTGGCCGGCCTGGATGGCGTTGTAAGCATTGTTGGCGGCAAAGGCCATGTTGGCGCCGGCCAGGGCCTGCATGCGGCTGTCCTTGGTCTGGCTGGCCGCTTCGCTCATCTTGTCGATGGTCTGCAGCGCGCTGATGACGGGGGAGGTGACTTCCAGCGTCAGGCCGCTTTGCTTGAACTTCTGCTCGGTCTCGGTGCGGCTGGCTTCGCGGGCTTCGACTATGTCTACCGTTTTGGCGGCAATGATGATGTCGCCTTTGGGTGCGATCACGTCGCTGCCGACCTGCTTGTAGACGTCATTGGCCACCAGGGTCACATTGCCGCTGACGGCGCCAACGGTGGAGGCTGCGGCGGTGGCGCCTTTGTTTTTCTGGTCATTCGACTGCTCGCGCGTGCCGATGGTGATGCCTATGCCGCCCCCGTCGAGCAGACCCGACTCCTTCTTCTCAAAGAAAGACGTGCTGCTGCTGGTGTTCTGCGCGGCCTCGATAGCGATGTTGCGGCCGGCAGCCAGGGTGGTGCCGGTGTCGCTGATGACGGCGCTGCCTTTGACGTTGATGTCTTTGCCTGCCACCACGGTGACCGTTTTGCCGCCCAGGCTGGAGCCGACGGCGTTGTCCTGATCAGTGCTGCGGCGCTCTTTGGTGCTGGAGCTGCTGAAGAGGTCGCTCTCGGCGGTGGTCATGCCAAAGCCGAAGCTGTTGGTCTGCCGGCCTGCGCTGAGGTTGACGTTGTTGCCGGCGCTGGCGGTGAGGTCGCCAGTCGCCTGCACATTGGCGACGCGGGCGTTGAGGTCGTTGCCGGCGTTCAGGCTCAGGCTGCCTGCGGTCTGGATCTGGCTGCCGACCTCTTTGGTTTGCGCGTCGCGCACAAAGTCGTCGTCGCCGCGGCGCTGGTCGCTGCTGTTGGCGGTGGTGACGGTGGCCAGGTTGATGTTGTTGCCGGCAGCAAGCATGGTGCTGCCGCTGGCGTTGTTGTTGCCTATGACCCCGGCGATGACGTTGAGGTCTCGGCCGGCGCTGGCGACCAGGGTACCTGCGGTGCCGGAGACATTGCCCGTGACGTAGAGACCGGCCACCCGATCAATGCCGGTCATGCTGAAGGTGTTGTTGCTGGAGGCATTGACGGCGGTGGCATTACCGCCGCTGCCCAGGCCGCCGGTGCGGTTGGTGGCACTGCTGGTGGTGGTGACGATGTTGATGTCGCGCCCGGCCAGGGCCGTCAGGCTGTTGACGGCGTCGATCTGCCCACCGGTGACATTGATGTCGTTGCGAGCGGCCACGGTGACGGCGTCGCCGGTGATGCGGCCGCTGATGTTCTGCACGTTCTCTGCCGTGAGGCTGACGACATTGCGACCCGCGATGGTGCCGCTGTTGGTCAGGTCGCCGCCGAGGTTGATGTTGACCTCACGCCCGGCGAGCAGCACGCCCTTGCCGCTCAAATCGCCGGCGCGGGGCACGACGTAGACCACGGGTACCAGGGCCTTGACTTGCACGGTGCCGCCACGGCCATCGGGCACGGTGACGTCCTGCTCGACCAGCCAGACGATGTCGCTGGTGAGCTGGGCCACCTGCGCGGCCGTCAGCGCCACGCCGGGGCGCAGCTGGAACTGCTGGGCAAAGGTGACGCCGGCGTCCATCAGGGCCTTGTACTGGACTTCTTCGCTGGTGTAGTTGGCCAGGAAGCGCTGGCCGGTGAGCTGGGCTACCTGCTCGTTCACCAGGCGCTGCTCGTAAAAACCGTCGCCCAGGCGCTTCTGGGTGGTGGCCGGGTCCAGGCCCAGGGCATTGAGCATGTAGTCGCTGCCGAGCCAGTTGCGGTAGTTGGCAAAGCGCGGGTCGGTCTCGACGATGAAGTTGCCCACGGGGTTGGGCGTGACGCGGAACAGGCTGCTGCTGGGCACCGTCAGGCTGTTGCTGCTGGCGGGCAGCGCCGCAGCGCCGCCGGCCACCACGGCTGCCGCCAGCTGGGTGCCGCTGGCCAGGCCCTGGCTGGATGGCGCCGTCATGCCCTGGCTGCGGTTGACGTCCAGCACAAAGGTTTTGGGCACATCCTGCACGTAGGCGGAGTCGCGATAGGCGTTGTAGTTGTAGTCGCAGCCGTCCCATCCGCCGCAGCCTTCGTTGTAGTTGCTCCACGCATAGGCAGTACCGGTGCGTTGGGCGTTGACGGTGATGCTGCGGCCGCGGTTGTCTACGGCCCGGCCGGTGATGTTGAGGGCGCCACCGGCAACGATCTGCGCCTGGTCGTTCAGGAGCGCATCGCGGGCGTTGAGCGTCATGGCCCCGCCGCTCAGGATGCGGCCGGGCGCGCTGCTGGTGATGGTGGCGCTGGGAACGGACTGGTTGTAGTCGCGGAAGGCGTCAAAGGCGACGGCATTAGCAACGACGGATCTGCGCATCGCGTCGATCTGCGCCTGCAGCGCGATCCACGGCGCAGCGGCGGCTTCCCAGGCGGCAAGGTCCTGCGGATTGGGGGGCACATAGCTGGATTCGTGACCCGTGTTAGAACCTGTAGGTCGAGGTCCCGGCGCAGCAGTGCTCGGGCGGGCCACCCCGAAAACCTGCCACACCGGGCTGTTGGCGTCGTAGCCAAAAAACGCCGCAACAGAGGTCGACACCAGCCCGTCGCGGGCGCCTGTCAGCAGGTTGTGGTCGGGAACGTAGGCACTCGGACCGAGGAAATACGGCGCGTACTTAGGGTCTGAGTAGGGTGCGCCCTTAAGCAACACACGGCCCTTGCCATCAACGTTGAGGTGGTCGGTGTATGGCAGTACGCCGTCTTCCGAGCCCCAGCGCCCTGGGCCGCCGTAGATCTGCTGGAGGCCGGTGGTGTCGTAATAGAAATAGCCACCGTTGGATGCAGCCCGGTAGTTCTCGCCACTGACGATCCAGCCCACATCGTCCGGCGAGTATGTGCCCTGCCCCGTAACGTATTCCTTGCCGTTGGTGCCGGGCGAAAACTGCACCGTGTAGGCAAAGTCAGGGTTGGTGTTGTTGATCTGCGCGGCGGCAATCGTGAGGCCGCCCAGCGACTCGATGGTGCCGCCAGCGTTGTTGACGGCCTGGGCCAGGCCCGTGGCCTGGCGGGATGCGTCCAGGCTGCCGCCGATGTTGAGCGCCGCTGCGCCCGTGCCGCCGCTGAAGATGAGCGCACCGATGCCGTTGTTGATGGTGCCCGCGCCGATGTCGAGCCGGTTGCGCGCGGCGATCACGCCGGCCTTGGTGACGCCGGCAATGGTTTCGGGTGTGTTGTTCAGGGTGGCGGCGGCAATGCTTAAGGTGTCGCCGTAAATGCGGCCGGTGCCGGTGTTGGTGATGAGCTGCGCATCAAGCCGGGTGACCTGGCCGTCGACGAGGCCGCGGTTGGTCAGGCTGTTGGTGGCCGTGAGCTGCGTGGTGGCGCCGGTGATTTCGCCGGTGGCTGCGTTGTCGATGTCGGTGGCTGACGCGGTCAACGTACTGCCGGCTTGCAGCTTGCCGGCGTTGGTGATGCCGGCCGCGTTGAGGGTGAGGTTACCCCCCGCAACCAGCTGGTCACCAGCAGTGTTGTCGAGCACACCGGCGGTGGTGATGGCCAGGTCGGCGCTGCCGGTGGTCTGGACCGTGCCGCCCTGGTTGGCCAGGCTTTGCGCCTGAAGCGTGGTGTTGCCGTTGCTGGCCAGCCTGCCGCCGGTGTTGTTGATCTGGCCCTGCGCGCTGACGCTGCCGGCGGTGGTGCCGGTCTGGGTGATTTGCCCGCCGAGGTTGGACAGGCTGCCTGCCGCCAGGCGCAGCTGGCCGGCCACCACGGTGGCCGCGTCGGTGCGCAGGGTTTGCGCCGTGCTGGTGGCCAGCAGGCCGGTGGCATTGAGGTTGGCGCGGCTGGCGTCGATGTCGCCGCCTGTGGCGGTGAGCGACATGCCCTGGGCGCGCAAGGTGCTGTCCGCCAGGTTGAGCTGACTGCCTGAGAGAGAAGCGTTGCCGCCGGCCAGGGCCTTGCCTGAGATGGTGACGGCACTGGCCGCGTTGATGGTGAGGTTGCCACTGGTGGTGGTGCTGCCGTCTGTGTTCAACCCCGCGGCGATCACGGCGCCGGTGGCCGAGGTGACCTGCGCGCCCGCACCGCTGGCCTGCACCGTGGTGTTGCCCTGGGCCCCCAGTGTGGCGCTGCCGGTATTGCTGACGCCGGCCTGTGCGGCCACCGCGGCGTTGCCATTGGCATACATCGTGCCGCTGTTGGTGGTGAGGCCGGTGGTGGCGGACTGCAAGTTGCCGCTGGCCAGCAGGCTGCCAGTGTTGGTGAGCCAGCCATTGGATTGCAACACCAGGTCGCCGCCTGTGGCGTTTATGGCGCCGGCGTTGCGCACACCCAGGCCTGTTTCGGTGCCGATCAGGAAAATCTTGCCGGCATACATGCCGCCGACCTGGGCCACGTCAATCGCATAGGTCGGTGCAGGGCCGGTGCCGGCTATCGGTGTGGCGCTGGTCTGTGTCGCATCAATCTGGTTGGCACCGGTCGTCACGCGGAGCTCTTTGGCCCAGATACCGGCATTGAGCTGCACAGCCCGGGCGAGGATGCCGGTGTAGTCGGCCGTGCTGGTGTCCAGGCCTGCGCCGTTCACCGTGATGGTGCCGCCCTGCACGCGAAAGCCGTCGAGCGCGCCGCTGTTGAGCACCGGGCTGCCGGTGGTGAGGGTGACGCGGCTGGCATTGAGAAAGCCGCCACCGTTGACGTTGATACCCGCCGGGTTGGCGATGATGACCTCGGCACGCTGGCCGGCGACTTCGACATAGCCCCTGATCTGGCTGGGGTTGGACGAATTCACCTCGTTGAGAATGACGCGCGCTGCGCCTGTGGCCAGCCAGGGGTTGCCCGGCACGAAGCCGCCGAGCTGGGTCTGCACGTTGCCGCGGCTGTTATTGAGGATGACGCCGCCTTGCGGCACATCAAACTGGATATACGTGTTGCGGCTGACACCGCCGGCACTGGGTGACTGGATATTGACCTGCGGCAGGCCATTGGCGGTTTGCAGGATGGTGGGACGCTGGCTGGCTGGAGCGGATGGGTCTGCGATGACCTGTGCCTGTACGGCGGGCTGCAGCCACAGCACCGCGCCCAGTGCGCTCAGCACGGCGAAGCGCAATGGACGTAGGCACGCCAGAAGATCCCCGGAAGCGGCCACACCCGGCGTTTCGCCACCTGCCGCCTTGCCCTGGCTGCTGGCGGTCTCGGCCACCACCATGCGCTGGCCGCGCTTTGAATTGAAGATGATGCGGTGCAGGTTTTTGTTCATGGCGAAGGGTCGGCTGGGATCACAAAAAAAATGGGAAGCGTCAGAACGACGCGCTGAGGCTCATGCCCACAGTGCTATTGGCGGTACGAAAGAATTCGGGCTTTTTAACGGGCGTGCCGATGAAGAAGTCATATTGCAACTTCTTGAAGCTGCCGCGCAAACCGATCACGGCGCCCGTCAGCCGCTTGCCCGCCAGGAATTCACTGCTGGGCCCCGCGACCTCGCCGTGGTCCAGGCCCATATAGACCTCCTGGCCGGTCTCACCCAGCGCGGTACTGAGCTCATTGCGCAGCAGCCAGCCGCGCTCGGCGCTCAGCGAAGATTCGCCGTCGAAACCGCGCACGGTGTAGCGCCCACCGATGGCGAAGCGGTCTTGCGGGGTCAACGGGGTGCGGTCGTGCTGCAGGCGCCAGCTGGCGTTGTAGCGAATGCTTTGTTCGGCCAGCTTGAACGGCACATTGAGGCTGGCGTCCATATTGACCACAGCGAAATGCGAAGTGCCTTCACCAAAGGGCTCTTCGGGTGCGGGCAAGGAGCCGAAGGCACCGGTGCCGCGCTTGTAGGTCACATTGCCTTCCAGCGTGGCCTGCCCGATGAACTCCTTGTGGCCTGCGCCGAGCTCCCAGCCGCCGACGACGCGGCGCTGAACCTCGACTTCGGTGTCGTCAATAAAGTTGTTGGAGCGACGCTGGAAGGCCTTGGCGCTGATGGTGGTCTTGCGGCTGGCGTCACGGTAGACGAGGCGCGAGAGCTTGAGTTCGGCGTTGCTGCTGGTGCCGCGGTAAACGTAGTCCTGGTTGAGGCCGGCAACGCTCTGGAAGTAGCGGTTGTCGCTGACGGTGGCGCCCAGCGTCCAGTAGCCGAAGGGTACGGAATAATGGACCGTGGTGCCGCGCGTGCCGCGGCCGCCCGGTTCACCGCCGCCCAGGTCTGTATTGAGTGACACGTAGAACAGGTCGTTGAGCGTCAGCCAGTTGTCATAGGACAGGGTGACACCGCCCTGGTATTTGCCGGTGGCTTTGGAGCCGCTGTCGTCGGCGAACACCGAGAGCCGAAACGGAAACGCTTGCTTGTAGCTGATGACCAGATCGCTCTGGCCCGGCTGGACCTCCGCGCCTTTGGCTTCCTCGATCTGGATATCGGCTTCGGCCGTGGGCACACGCTTGAAGTTTTCCAAAGCCTGCTCGATGTCGCGCAGGTTCAGGATGTCACCCGGCCTGGCAGGCAGGGCCGTCCAGGCATTGCCGCGTGCGTCGCTGCCTTCGGAGAACCGGACGGCACGGATACGGCCGGGGACCAGCGTGAGCGCGAGGATGCCGATTTTGAGGTCTTGCGGCTCGGCGAGCACACGCGTGGTGACGTAGCCGCGGGCAATCACGGCGTTTTGCACGCGCTTGATCACGATGCCGATGCTGCTTGTGCCCAGGCAGCGGCCTGTTGGCGAATCGCTCGCGTCCGACCCGGCTGCGGCATCGAGCGCCCAGGCGAATTGGGACGCCAGCGCGGCTGGTTCGCCGGCAACGGTGCGCAGCTTCAGGGTGTGGACCGGAAAGCACGGCGATTCAGCGGCGGGCAGCTTTGCGGTTTCGGCCACGCCGGGAGGAGGGGTCCGCTCGTCACGCCCCCTCTCCTGCTGCTCGCGCTGTACTCGCTCTCGCTCCTGGGCACGGCGCTGCTCCTGCTCCGCACTGGTTTGTGGTGCGGGTTGGGCAAAAACGTTACAAGCTATGACAGCCGCGGCCAGGCCGATGCACAGTTTACGCAGGCTGGTTGTTCGTTTTGCAGATTTTCGGGTGCATGCTGGCACCGCCCCGAGTGATACACCCAAGTCATCGTGTGGCTTGGCCAATCACGCTCTCCCTGATTCCGTTTTGTTGTTGTCGCCAAGCCTTACACCCGGGTTAACCCGGAGTTTAAATTTTGCGGAGAGGAAATGTAAGGAATGTTACCTAGGACGCTTTGGAAGTGTTGGTTTTTGGGGGCGCGAAAAGAGGAATCATCAGGGTCCATCTACGCGCGGACGGCGCCTTAGCGCTCATGCAGCAAAAAGTGGAGGTCAGTCGTCGCCAAATAGAGGTCCCGAGAGCTCAAAGTTAACCTGAAATCGACAACCCTCACCCGCTGGTACAGATTTCCTGCAAGCTCACCTTGAAAACCACCTTAAATGACTCTATGATTAGCACTCGATGGTATTGAGTGCTAACACAGCCCTGTCAAACCACCAAGTTAACAAGCACTCACTTTTTGGTGGGTGCTTTTTGATTCCCTAAAAACCATTGTTCTCATACAAGGAGCTCTCATGAAACTTCGTCCTTTGCACGACCGCGTGATCGTCAAACGCGTGGAAAACGAAACCAAAACCGCTTCCGGCATCGTCATTCCTGACAGCGCCGCTGAAAAGCCTGATCAGGGCGAAGTGCTGGCCGTTGGCCCTGGCAAGAAGAACGACAAGGGCGAATTGAGCCCCGTGGGCGTGAAAGTTGGCGACCGCGTGCTGTTCGGCAAATACAGCGGCCAGACCGTCAAGGTCGACGGCGACGAACTGCTCGTCATGAAAGAAGAAGACCTGTTTGCAGTGGTCGAGAAGTAATCTCTCTTCTGCTATTTATTTGATAGCTGCTGGCGCACGTTATATATGGGCTGGCAGGCGATTTCATCCATAAACTTTAAGGAATCTGCATCATGGCAGCAAAAGACGTAATTTTCGGCGGCGAAGCCCGCGCACGCATGGTCGAGGGTGTGAACATCCTGGCCAACGCCGTCAAGGTAACCCTGGGCCCTAAAGGCCGTAACGTGGTTCTGGAGCGCTCGTTCGGCGCCCCCACGGTGACCAAGGACGGTGTGTCCGTCGCCAAGGAAATCGAACTCAAGGACAAGCTGCAGAACATGGGCGCGCAGATGGTCAAGGAAGTTGCTTCCAAGACCTCTGACAACGCTGGCGACGGCACCACCACCGCCACCGTTCTGGCTCAAGCCATCGTCCGCGAGGGCATGAAGTACGTGGCCGCCGGCATGAACCCGATGGACCTGAAGCGCGGTATCGACAAGGCCGTGCTGGCCCTGACCGAAGAGCTGAAGAAGGCTTCCAAGCCCACCACGACTTCGAAAGAAATCGCCCAGGTCGGTTCCATCTCTGCCAACTCCGACGAATCCATCGGCAAGATCATTGCTGACGCGATGGACAAGGTTGGTAAAGAAGGCGTGATCACCGTGGAAGACGGCAAGTCCCTGCAAAACGAACTCGACGTCGTCGAAGGCATGCAGTTCGACCGCGGCTACCTCTCCCCTTACTTCATCAACAACCCTGAAAAGCAGTCCGCACTGCTGGACAACCCGTTTGTTCTGCTCTACGACAAGAAGATCAGCAACATCCGTGACCTGCTGCCTACCCTGGAGCAAGTTGCCAAGGCTGGCCGTCCTCTGTTGATCATTGCCGAAGAAGTCGAGGGCGAAGCCCTGGCAACGCTGGTCGTGAACACCCTGCGCGGCATCCTGAAGGTTGTGGCTGTGAAAGCCCCTGGCTTCGGCGACCGCCGCAAAGCCATGCTGGAAGACATCGCCTGCCTGACCGGCGGCAAGGTCATCGCTGAAGAAGTCGGCATGTCGCTCGAAAAAGTGACGCTGGCTGACCTCGGCCAGGCCAAGCGCATCGAAGTGGGCAAAGAAAACACCATCATCATCGACGGCTCCGGCGCCGCTGCCGACATCGAAGCACGCGTCAAGCAAGTGCGCGTCCAGATCGAAGAAGCGACGAGCGACTACGACCGTGAAAAACTGCAAGAGCGCGTGGCCAAGCTGGCCGGCGGTGTTGCCGTGATCAAGGTTGGCGCTGCCACCGAAGTCGAAATGAAGGAAAAGAAGGCCCGCGTGGAAGACGCACTGCACGCTACCCGCGCTGCCGTGGAAGAAGGCATTGTGGCCGGCGGCGGCGTGGCCCTGCTGCGCGCCAAGCAGGCTGCAGGCAAGATCGCCGGCGACAATCCTGACCAGGACGCCGGTATCAAGCTGGTGCTGCGCGCCATTGAAGCCCCCCTGCGTGAAATCGTTTACAACGCAGGCGGCGAAGCCTCTGTGGTGGTCAATGCGGTTCTGGCCGGCAAGGGTAACTACGGCTTCAATGCAGCCAACGACACCTACGGCGACATGATCGAAATGGGTATCCTGGATCCCACGAAGGTCACCCGCACCGCACTGCAGAACGCAGCCTCCGTCGCATCCCTGATGCTGACGACCGAAGCCATGATCGCCGAAGCTCCGAAGGAAGAGTCCGGCGCCGGCGGCGGCATGCCAGGCGGCATGGGTGGAATGGGCGGTATGGGCGACATGGGCATGTAATGCCTGCCTGAGCTTCACGCTCCAGCAAAAAGGGCCGCGAAAGCGGCCCTTTTTTATTGTCCGTTCAATTTGTACGAAAAACGTTTGCACGCAACAAGATCCTTCGTCGGCGGCGCCACAGTCTCTTCACAAAAACGGGGGAGGAAGATGCTGCACATTGGCGCCTGCCGCTACCATGATTTCTCATGAGCCACCGGATGACTTCCCTCGCCCCGTGCGATGGCGCGAATACCGCCGGCACAAACAATGACGCCCTAGCAACCCGAACACATCCCGCATTCGCACTTGCCCATGAATCCCTCCCAGAAACTCTTCATAGCGTCCGCCCTGGCGGTTTCTTCCGTATACGGCTTTGCACAACAGGCGGGCACATGGTCCGTGTCGGCCGGCGTCACGCGGATTGCGCCTTCCGTGGACAGCGGCAGCCTTTCGGCGCCATCCGGAACTGGTGTCATTCAGGACGCGAAAGTCGACGTCAGCAGCAGTTCCAGGTTAACGGCGGCCGTGAACTACATGGTCACCGATCACATCAGCCTGCACCTGCCGCTCGGTTTGGGCTTCAGGCACGACGTCAGCGGCGCAGGTGTGCTCGCTGGCGTTGGCACGGTGGCCGACACCCGGGCCTTGCCCATCACGCTGATCGTGCAATACCGGTTTCTTGATGCCGACGCCCGGTTTCGTCCTTACCTGAGTGCGGGCCTCTCCTACGTGAAGTTCTACAAGGAACGCGGCACAGCCCTGCTGACCGCGTTGACCAACCCAGGCGGCCCCGCCACAAGCGTATCCTTCAAGTCGAAATTTGCCCCCGCGTTGCAACTGGGTGGTATTTTCAACCTCGACAAAAAATGGTTTGTGGAAGCCAGCTATACCAAGACTTTCCTGAAAACCCGCGGCACGCTCAGTACCAACCAGACCATCGACGTGGGCCTTGACCCTGATTGCTTCACCTTGCAGCTGGGGTACAAGTTTTAATTTCACGTTGCTGCCTGAAGGCAGGACCGCACAAAGAATGCAGGCTCTCGTCAGAAGCGCAGGCCGCAAGGCTGGAGCGCAACGCGGACACAAGGTCCGAAAATTTTGTACCGCTCTGCCAGGGTCATGCGGCGAAGCGGCCCGGACTCCGAAGTGTCCAGGTCAAGGCCCAAATACATGCGTAGCCTCTGACAAGGAATCCAAAAAAACGCCAGTACCATCAGGATAACCGGCCAAAACGGTCGTCTGTCTGCCGCCTGAACTCGGTAGGCGTCATGCCCTTGATCTCCAGAAAGCGCCGGTTGAAGTTTGCGACATTGTTGAAACCGACCTGATAGCAGATGTCGGTGACGTTGTGGTCGGTCTGCATCAGCAGGTGGCAGGCGCTGTTGATGCGCACACGGTTGACGAAGTCGGTAAAGCTGTTGCCGGTGGAGCGCTGGAAGAAGCGGCTGAAGCGGCTCTCGCTCATGCCGAGCTCGGCCGCCACGACTGACATCGAGATCGGTTCCGCCATGTTGGCGGTAATGCGGTTGACGATGCCGTTGATCTGGTCAACCTGCGCGTCGCCATCAGCGCCCTGTGTGCCCTGCATCTGTACGCTCGACAGCAGCCGGTAGTCCGTCCATTGCGCCAGGTCGGCCATGAACTCAAAAAAGTGGCCGAGGCGGCGCACGCCGCGTGCGGCCTTGATGTTGTCCCAGTGCGTCTGCGCCAGCTGCGACATGCCGAAGAACTCGATGCCATGGCGCGCCCGTTCGAGCAACTGCATCACTTCGCGCAATTCGGGAATCCCGGTTGCCGCGCGCTCAATGGGTTCGTGGTGGAACTGGATCACCCGGTCACGTCCCGCCGCGCCGCCTTCGGGGGCGTCGAGCGAAATCCAGTTGTGCGGCAGGCGCGGGCCGCACAACACCAGATGACCGGGCTGGAACGGTCCGATCCAGTCGCCGACAAACGCCTTGCCCGAAGTCTCCGTGATCAGGTGCAGTTCATACTCTTCATGAAAATGCCAGCGTACCAGCGGGCTCGGGAAGCCGTGTGCAAGACAGCGCACCAGACCGGTTTCAGGTGCCTCGTAACCCAGCGCCGGGGAACGCGCAATATCGCGTTCCAGCTCGGGCTGGCGCTGACGGGGAATCGGGCGTTTGGATGTGGACATTGTCATGGCAGTCTGGGTCATGACCGGGAAGCAACGGCCTCACGGCCCTCCCGCGCGAGCGCGGCGTGAACGGCCTCCAGCGTGGGCGGATCGGCACCTTCGCGGGTGCAGTTCAGTGCGGCGGCCGTGGCGGCGAAGCGCATCACTGCGTGCCAGGCGTCGCCACTCAGCTCGCCAAGCTGGGCCGGGTGTTCGACGCCATGCGCAAGCAGCGAGACTGAAAGCCCGGCCGTAAAAGTGTCACCAGCACCGATGGTGTCGACCACCTCAACACGCGGTGCCGCCACGGTCAACGGCCCGTGCCCTGTGCGCCAGAGCGTGGCACCGCCGGCGCCGCGCGTGACGATGACCGCTCGCGCACCGGCTTGCAGGCAATCTGCAGCCAGCGCATCGACAGGCTTGCCGGGCGCCAGCAGCCCGGCATCTTCGTCGCTGAGCTTGACCAGGTCGGCCATTGAAAACCAGGTCATGACACGCGCACGGTAGGCTGCCATATCGGAAATCAGGCTGGGCCGCACGTTGGGATCGAACACGATCACACGGCGCCCGGCATTGGCGGCCATCAGCCCGGTGATGCGCGTGGCAGCAGGTTCCTGCAGGAGCGCGATCGAGCCGAAATGCAGGAAGAGGCATTCCGCCGGCAACTGCGGCAGCGGCTCGGGTGCCCAGGTCGCATCGGCGCTGCCCTGCGTGTAGAAGGCATAGCGGTTGGTCTGTGGCGTGCGCTCAACGAAGGCCAGGGTCGACGGCGCGGGGCTGCGCAGGATGAAACGGGTGTCCACGCCGTTGCGTTCGAGAAAACGCATCAGGCGTTCGCCGAACAGGTCGGTCGACAGTTGCGTGAGGAAGCCAGTGGGCTGTCCGAGGCGTGCGCAGGCGACAGCCGTGTTGAGCGGCGAGCCGCCCTCGTGGCCGAGAAACGCCAGTGTGCCCGCCTCGTCGGCGGTGAAATCGATCAGGGCTTCCCCCGTGATTGCAATGCGCATGATGGATTGTCGGTCAATGCAAGGCGCCGTCGTCGGCCAAATCAGCTCATGACGTTACCGCCATCGACATTCAGAGTCTGCGCCGTGATGTAACGCGCCTCGTCGCTGGCCAGAAATACCGCCGCTCCCGCGATGTCTGCCGGTACACCCATGCGGCCGAGCGGCACTTCCAGGCCCACACGCCGCTTCTTTTCCCCCGGGGGCAACCCCTCTGCCCTGGCGAAGAGGCTGTCGACGTGGTCCCACATCGGTGTATCGACCACACCGGGTGCGATGCCGTTGACGCGAATGCCATGCGGCGCCATGGCCAATGCGGCACTCTGGGTGTAGCTGATGACCGCGGCCTTGGTGGCGCAGTAGTGCGACACCAGGGCCTCACCTCGCCGCCCGGCTTGCGAGGCCATGTTGATGACCGACGCACCCTGCGTGCCGGCCTCGACCATGTGGCGAAGCACGGCCTGCATGACAAAGAACATGCCTTTCACATTGACGGCAAAGAGCCTGTCGAAAGATGCCTCGTCGCTGTCAAGCAAAGGCGCGAGATCGAATACGGCCGCGTTGTTGAAAAGGATATGAACGGGACCAAAAGCGGCCTGTGCCTGCGCCAGCAGGCGCGCAATCGCCTGCGCGTCCGTCACGTCCGCCGCGATGTAGGCCAGGCGGCCGGGATGACGTTTCTGCAGTGCCTGCACGGCTTCAGGCGTCACCACTGCCCGGTCGACCACGCTGCAGTGCGCGCCCTCGGCGATGCAGGCTTCAGCCACCGCCAGACCGATACCGCCACCGGCGCCCGTCAGAAGCACATGACGGTTCTTCAGACGTTCGCTCATGTTCTTTTTACCCCTGAATTGACAAAACCGGCGACTCGCCCGATCGCGCCGCGCACAGCATCCGTCAGCCGTGTATCGCCTGCGGCACTCCCCCATAGCCCCGCGTCGGAGCACAGCGCGCGCACAGGATCGACAGCGTCGCAGATCGCGCGGGCCACCGCCTCGTCCATACCCTGGTCCTGGTAGGCATAGGGCAACGCCCCCCGGTGCCAGCGCCGCAGGAAAACAAGAAACAGCGCAGGCAGCACTGCGACGCTGTCGATGGGCTGTCCCGCGGCGAGCCGCTCCCGTACCGTGGGCGCGATAAACCCTGGAATCTTTGAGAAACCGTCCGCCGCCACGCGTTGATTGGTGTCGCGGATCGCAGGGTTGCCAAAGCGCTCGAGCACCACATCGCGGTACGCTGTGAGGTCGATCGGCCCGGGAGAGTCGGGAGAACTCAGACAGGGAATCACGTCGTCGGTCACATAGTCGTAGGCCATCTTCCGGATTACCGCGTTGTGTGTCCCTTCGTGGATGAAATCCAGCCCAACCAATGTGCCGGCCCAGGCAATGCAGCTGTGCGTGGCATTGAGGATGCGGATCTTGGCCTCCTCGTAGGGCTGCACCGACTCGACCAGTTCCACGCCCACACGGCCCCAGTCGGGTCGCCCGGCCGCGAAATTGTCTTCGATCACCCACTGGATGAAACTCTCGCCAGTGATCGCAGCCGCATCATCCCGCCCCGTGGCGGCCTTGACGCGAGCGCGCAGCTCGGGTGGCGGACGCGGCGTGATGCGGTCGACCATCGTGTTGGGGCAGCGGGTGTTCCCCGCGACCCACGAAAGCAGCCAGGTATCGCCTGTGAGTTCGATGAATTCGCGCAACCCGGCACCGAAGCGGTCGCCGTTGTGGCGCAGGTTGTCGCAGTTGAGCAGGGTGACCGGGCCGGCCTGCGCCGCCTTGCGCGCACGCAGGATCGCGCAGACGGCGCCGTAGATGGTCACGCCCTCCCCGCCCGCCTCGCCGCGGCGTGCGCGCTCAAGGTCTGCCGCGAGATCATTGAAAGACAGGTCCAGCCTGCCTTTCGTGTCGAGGTAGTAGCCTGCCTCGGTCACGGTGAATGAAACGATGCGGGTGGACGGCGCCGCGCCGCGAGAGATCACCGCAGCCAGCGAGTCTTCCCAGGGAAGCACTTCGCGGATGGCGTCAATCTGTTCATAGCGGTACTCGCCGGCCGGCGATACGGTTTCCAGCGTGTAACACCCGCCCTGTGCCTGCAAGGCCGCGACGACCTCGGCCATGTCGGGCCGGATGTTGGCGCCCACGATGGACCAACGGGTATCGCCCGCATCGATCAGCCGCTGAAGATAAACGGCCTGGTGGGCTCGATGGAACGAACCCAGTCCAAGGTGAAGCACCGTGAATTCCGAAGGTGCCGGTGGCGTTTGCGCAAGAAGCGCTGTTGCGAGAGTCAAGGGAATGTCCGAAAGGAAGAAGGAAGAAATCAGGCCGGAACCGCACGGCCTTCACGGTTGAACAGATGAAGCACCGAGGGGTCGAGCTCGACCGCAACATCGTCACCTGCATGCAGCGGTGTCCGTTCGTTCTGGCGCGCTATCAGCGGCACGCCGCCGACGTCGACGTGAATCAGGGTGTCGGCACCGAGTGCCTCGATCAGCTCCACGCGGCCTTGCACACCCAAAGCAACGGCCTGCTTCGGATGCACGCGCAAGCCTTCCGGCCGCACACCCAGGAAACCATCGCTCGGCAGGCGCCCACCCGTGGCCGCCGAGAAGCTCGGAATCGCGCTCGCCGCCACCATGTTCATCGACGGCATGCCGATGAACTGCGCGACAAACCGGTTCGCCGGGTGGTCGTAGAGCTCGAGCGGCGTGCCGACCTGCTCGATCAGCCCGTCCCTGAGAACCACCACGCGGTCGGCCAGCGTCATGGCTTCGACCTGGTCGTGCGTGACGTAAATGGTCGTTGCACCGAGCGCGCGGTGCAGCTTGTGGATTTCGACGCGCGTGTTGCCGCGCAACGCGGCATCCAGGTTGGACAAGGGCTCGTCGAACAGGAACACCTTGGGTGCACGCACGATGGCGCGGCCAATCGCCACCCGCTGCCGCTGTCCACCCGACAGGTCTTTCGGTGTGCGGCCCAGGTACTGGGTGAGGTTGAGCGTTTTGGCCGCGTACTCGACCTTGGCCTGGATCTCGTCCTTCGGCACGCCCGCAAGCTTGAGCGCAAAGGACATGTTGTCGTACACACTCATGTGCGGGTAGAGCGCGTAGCTCTGGAACACCATCGCCAGGTCACGCTTGCCCGAAGGCGTCCAGGTGATGTCCTTGCCGTCCAGCAGCAAGTTGCCTCTGGTGATGGGCTCCAGCCCCGCGATGAGGCGCAGCAGTGTCGACTTGCCGCAACCCGAAGGGCCGACAAAGACGATGAACTCGCCCTTGTTGATTTCAAGATCAACACCGCGGATGATTTGGGTTTCCCCGAAACTTTTCTCGATGTTCTTGAGTTCCAGATAAGCCATGGGTCAATTCCTTTCACTTCACCGCACCGAATGTCAGGCCTTGCACCAGCTGTTTCTGGCTGAACCAGCCGAACACGACGATCGGTGCGATCGCCATCAGCGAGGCGGCTGACAATTTGGCCCAGAACAGCCCTTCGGGGCTGGAGTACGAGGCGATCAATGTCGCCAGCGTGCCGGCCTTGGCCGAACTGAGGTTGAGCGCCCAGAAGGCCTCGTTCCAGCTCAGCACCAGGCACAGCAGGCCGGTCGAAGCGAGACCTCCCACCGACAGCGGCAGCACCACATGGCGAAATTCGGTCCAGAGGCTCGCACCGTCCATGCGTGCGGCTTCCAGGATCTCGTTCGGAATGTCCTTGTAGGCGCTGTAGAGCATCCACACCATGATCGGCAGGTTCGCCAGCGTGAACACAATGGTCAGCGCGGTGAGCGAATCCAGCAGGCCCGCTGTCTGCGCGAGAACGTAGATCGGCACCAGCGCGCCCACCGCCGGCATCATCTTGGTGGAAAGCATCCACATCAGGATGTCGCGCGTCCTCTTCGTACGGAAGAAGGCCATCGAGTACGCGGCAGGTGCCGCGATCAACAGGCCGATGATGGTTGAACCCAGGCTGGTGATGAGCGAGTTGCGCGCATACAGCAAATAGTCGCTGCGGCGCTGCACTTCGCTGAAGTTGTCGAGCGTGGGCTCGAAAATAAAGAGCGGCGGCACATGGATTGCCTGAAGTTCGGTCTTGAAAGCCGTGAGAAACAGCCAGCCGAGCGGAAAGAACAACAGCAGCGCCACGGCCCACGCACCCACAGTGCGCAGCAGTTGCGGAAGGAAGTTGCTTGGTTGCATGACTCAGTTGCTCCACCGCATATGGATTAACACAAGGCTCATCCCAGGAACACCACGGAACCGGCTCTGCCGGGCCGTTGGTGTTGCCCCCTGCAAGGGGGTTGGCGAAGCGACACGAAGTGCGCGAAGACTGGGGGTGTGCGTCATTTTTTCAGTCGAGGTTCTTGCCGACGATGCGAATGAGGAACACCGCCACGATGTTGGCCACCACCACCGCGAACAACGCACCTGCCGATGCCACACCCACGTCAAAGTTCATCAGCGACTGCTTGAAGATCATGTAAGTGAGATTGGTGCTCTCGTTGCCCGGGCCGCCGTTGGTGGTGATGGCGATCTCGGCGAACACGCTGAGCAGAAAGATCATTTCGATCATGATCACCACCGCCATCGGCCGGCCGAGGTGCGGAATGATGAGATAGAAGAAGCGCTGAAACGAACTTGCACCGTCCATGCGCGCCGCTTCCATCTGCTCGCGGTCGAGCGACTGCAGCGAGGTAATGAAGATCAGGCAGGCAAAGGGCAGCCACTGCCAGGCCACCATGATGATCACCGACAACAGCGGCACATCGGTGAGCCAGTCGACCGGTTGCGCGCCGAAAAAACGCCAGAGGTCGGCAAGCACGCCATAGATCGGGTTCATCATCATGTGCTTCCACAGCAGTGCGTTCACTGCGGGCATGACGAAGAAAGGCGAAATGAGCAGCACGCGCACGATGCCTCGCCCCGGGAAAGGCTCGTTCACCAGCAGCGCGAGCAGTACACCGAACACCACCGTGATGACGATCACGCTGCCGATAAGCAACAGCGTGTTCCAGGTCGCAGGCCAGAAGTCCGGATCGGTGATGAAGTACTGGAAGTTCTCGATGCCGATGAACGGATGCTCGCCGGGTTGCATGAGGTTGTAGCTCACGAACGAGAAGTACAGGGTCATCACGAGCGGCACGATCATCCAGAGGAAGAGCGTGAGCACTGCGGGCGCCATGAGCGCGCGTGGCAGGAGGCGGTTCATGTTGTGGGTCCCGGGGGCGTCAGGGCAGAACTGCCGCGAACCCGGCTTCGCCGGTCCGCGGGCAGGGCATGCTGCCTGTGGGTTTACTTGTAATACCCGGCCTTCTTCATCTCACGCTCGGCGGCCGTCTGTGATGTCTTCAGGGCCTGATCCACCGTGACCTTGCCCGACAGCGCTGCGCTCATCTGCTGGCCCACCGCCACGCCGATGGCCTGGAACTCGGGAATGGCCGCGTACTGCACGCCGACGTAGGGCGACTTGGGCAGCGTGCTGTCGCTGAGGTTGGCGCTGTCGATGGCTTTCTTCTCGGCGGCAGCGAACTTCGCAACCTTCTGGAACTCGGGGTTTGCGTAGGTCGACTTGCGCGTGCCGGTGGGTACCGTCCCCCAGCCATGTTCCTTGGCGACCAGATTGATGTACTCCCTGGAGGTAGCCCACTTCACGAAGGTCTGGGCAGCCGCGCCCTTGGTCGAGCTGGCCGGAATGGCCAGGTTCCAGGTCCACAGCCAGTTGGCGCCCTTGGGCGTGACGGCAACAGGGGCCTGGGCAAAGGCCACCTTGTCGGCCACCTTCGACTGCTTCGGATCGCTGATGAACGAGGCGGCAATGGTGGCATCCACCCACATGCCGCACTTGCCTTCGTTGAATAGTGCGAGGTTTTCGTTGAAGCTGTTGGCCGAGGCACCGGGCGGGCCATAGGCTTTCATCAGGTCCACGTAGAAGCCGATCGCGTCCTTCCAGGGCTTGGTGTCGATCTGCGGCTTCCACTGCATGTCGAACCACTGGCCGCCGTTGGTATTGACCAGCGTGGTCAGGAAAGCCATGTTGTCGCCCCAGCCCGGCTTGCCGCGCAGGCACATGCCGTACACACCGGCTTTCGGGTCGTGGATCTTGCCGGCCAGTTCCTTCACCTGTGTCCAGGTGGGCTGCTCGGGCATCTTGAAGCCGACCTTGTCGGCGAGGTCCTTGCGGTACATGAGCATCGAGCTCTCGCCATAGAACGGCGCGGCGTAGAGCTTGCCTTCGTGCGACAGGCCGGCGCGGATGGCGGGCAGCAGGTCGTCGACGTCATAGGCGGCATCGGTAGCAATGGGCTGCAACCAGCCCTTCTTCGACCAGATCGGCGCTTCGTACAGGCCGATCGTCATCACGTCGAACTGCCCGCCCTTGGTGGCGATGTCGGTGGTGACGCGCTGGCGCAGCGTGCCCTCTTCGAGCGTGACCCACTTGAGTTTGATGTCAGGATGGGCCTTCTCGAAAACCGGCGTGAGCTTCTGCATTTCGATCATGTGGCCGTTGTTCACCGTCGCCACCACGAGTTCGGTCACGGCATGGGCCATGCCGGCGCCCGAGAGTGCAAGCACCAGGCCTGCCTGGATAAAACGCTTCATAGGGTGTCTCCTTCGTTATGTCAGTCGAAACGGCCGCTTTGCCGTTCACTGCATTTTGAAGAAAGGTCCCTGCGGGTTTGATACCAGATCAGGGCACTCCAATACTTTGTTGCATTGAAGGAGTGGTAATTTCCCTAAACCCCGCATCATTAGATGCAACAAATTGTCAAGGTCGGCGTAGACGCCTCCCTGGCATGGCGCTACTTGCTCGCGACGGCCGAAGCAGGCACCAGCTTGAGCGGCCCGTAGAAGGCCTGCAGCTGGCCTTCGTTCTTTTCGCCTTCCGTAAAGACCGCGAAGCTAAGCAAGGCGCCCGGATCTTCGCCAAAGGCCTTGCGGTAGTCGGCGCGGATGTCACGCTCGTAGCTGCGCCATTCGTTGTAGCCGTGGTCACCCGAGTCGACAATGATCTTGCGGATACGGTCGGTGCGGTCGTTGACGACGACTTCACCGGGCCGGTTGACGCGCGACCACGAATAAACCAGCGTTGCGAACGGCATTTCTTCGCCGGTCAATAGCCGGCTCAACTCGGACAGCAGGGAGTTCTTCATCGACAGCCGCGAGCGGTCGCCTTCGAACGCGAGCACCACCCGCACCGGCACATCCTCGAGTTGCGGCAGTGCAAGGTTGGTGCCCGCACCGGCGTCTGGCACGTTCCAGGAAAAGCGCACGAGGCCAAGCTGGTCGGGCTCGATGCGGTGGCGATGGCGCAGGATGCTGCCGGACGCCTCGACCTTTGCGAGCACAGCGTCGCGGCCCTCATGACGCACATAGCTGTAGCTGGCCGGCTGCTTGCCCGGCACGCGGAAGATTTCCCACCTGAGGTCGTCCGGCTTGAGCTCGCCGGCCTTGGGCGGTGCCGACATTTCGGCCCAAGCCGTGCCGGTCACCCCCTCCGCCGGGCCGAGCGTGCCGCCGCGGCTAGCCGGCTCATCGACATCGGTGTCCTCGTCGGGCGCCGGGCGTGTCGCGCAGCCGGAGACCAGAGCCAGCGTGAGAAACGCTGCGGCGAACATCGAAAAACGGGGGAAAAGGCGGCGAAGCGGAAGGGAAAAAGACATGATACGAAGCCATCGAAAAATCGGCGAAGTGGCAAGTTGACCACGGAAGCGCGCGCTCCCGCTATGGAAAAACGCACACTTTTGCGGTATTCAGCCGGCAATTTTGCGCAGCAGGCCGGCGGTCGAGCCGTCAAGGCCAAAGACGTCCCCGCTGTGCAGGCGTGGCTCGATGTCTTTGGCCAGCACCTTCCCGAGCTCGACGCCCCACTGGTCAAAACTGTTGATGCCCCAGATCGCACCGCTGACAAACACACGGTGCTCCTGCAGGGCGATCAGCGCGCCCAGGCTCGCCGGGGTGAGCCGCTCAAGCAACAGGAAAGTACTGGGACGGTTGCCAGGGAAATGCCTGTGGCCGCCGGCCTCTTCTTTTCCAGTCATCAAGGCTTGCGCCTGGGCCAGGACGTTGGCCAGCAATTTGGCGTGATGTCCCGGCAGGTCATGCGGTGCGTGCGCGGCTGTCTTGACCGCCACAAACTCGACTGGCACCACCGACGTCCCCTGGTGCAGCATCTGGAAATAGGCGTGCTGGCCGTTGGTGCCGGGCTCGCCCCACAGCACCGGGGACGTTTCAAACGGCAAGGCCTTGCCGTCCGCATCCACGCGTTTGCCGTTGCTTTCCATCTCGAGCTGCTGCAGGTAGGCCGGCAGACGGCGCAGGGCGCTGCTGTAGGGCGCGATGCTTCGGCTGGTAAAGCCGTGAAAGTTGCGGTACCAGACGTCGAGCAGACCCAGGCGCACCGGCAGGTTGCGCTCCAGCGGTGCGGTGCGAAAGTGCCCATCCATGGCGTGCGCGCCGGCCAGCAGCTCGCGAAAGCCGGCTGCGCCAATGGCGATGGCCACCGGCAAGCCGATGGCCGACCACAGCGAATAACGCCCGCCCACCCAGTCCCAGAAACCAAAGGTGGTGCTGATGCCGAATTCGTTGGCTGCCGCGACGTTGGTCGTCAGCGCGGCGAAATGCCGGCTGATGTCGCGTCCGCCTTGTGCCTCAAACCAGCGCCGGGCCGAATGCGCGTTGGTCATGGTCTCGGTGGTGGTGAAGGTTTTGGACGCGATCAGGAACAGCGTGCTTTGCGGCTTGAGCCCCTTCAGCACGGTAGCCAGCTCGTCCCCATCCACATTGGAAACAAAGTGAACGCGCTTGCCCGTGGCGGCGAATTCGCCGAGCGCCAGCACCGCCATTTGGGGGCCCAGGTCGGAGCCGCCTATGCCGATATTGACAACGTCGGTGATGGCGGCATCCGCGCGCACCTGCTCGGCATACGCCAGCATCGCGTCCAGCGTGGTGTGAACCTGGGCCAATTCGGTTGCTATATTTTTAATAGCTGCCGGCGCAATACCATCTTGGGCTACGGCCGGATTTCGCAGTAAAAAATGCATCACGGCGCGCTTTTCGGTGCCGTTGATCAGCTCCCCGGCGAACATGGCGTCGCGGTGCTGCTCCAGCCCGCATGCGCGCGCAAGGTCAAACAACAAAGCCTGGCTGCCGGTGTCGATCAGGTTTTTGGAAAGGTCCGCAAAAACGTGTGGTGCGTCCTGGCTGAAGCTGGCGAAGCGGTCCGGGTCGGCAGCAAATGCAGCCTTCAGGTCGAAATCTTTGCCGGAAGCGGCATACAGCGCCTGCAGCGCAGGCCATACGGAAGTCTGGTCGCAACGCGGTCGGTTCATGACGTGTCCTGCCCGGGAAGTTATGCGGCCAGCATCAGCTGCTCAAGCTTCACGGCATCGGCCGCGAAAGCGCGAATGCCTTCAGCCAGCTTCTCGGTGGCCATGGCGTCTTCGTTGAGCGCGTAACGGAATCCGGCTTCGTCAAAGTTCACTGGAGGCAAATCCAGCGCCGCTGCAGCTTTGGCATCGAGTGCGCGCGGCAGCGCGGCATCGCTGGCGGCAAGCTGGGCCAGCAGTTCCGGACTGATGGTCAGGAGGTCGCAGCCGGCCAGTGCAGTGATTTGGCCGACGTTGCGAAAGCTCGCGCCCATCACCTCGGTGGCAACACCGAAATGCTTGTAATGGTTGTAGATCTCGCGCACAGACTTCACGCCGGGATCGTTGGCGCCGGCCATGGCGGCTTCGTCCCAGGCGGCGCCGGCAGATTTTTTGTACCAGTCGTAGATACGGCCGACAAACGGCGAGATCAGCTGAACCTTGGCCTGGCCGCAGGCTATGGCCTGGCAGAACGAAAACAGCAGCGTAAGGTTGGTGTGGATGCCGCGCTGTTCCAGCTTTTCGGCCGCCTGTATGCCTTCCCAGGTGGCGGCGACCTTGATCAGCACGCGGTCAATGTGAATGCCTTCAGCCTGGTAGAGCTCGATGATGCGTTCGCCGCGCGTATACGTTGCGTTGGCGTCAAAGCTCAGGCGGGCATCAACCTCCGTCGAGACCCGGCCCGGAATGATGGAAAGGATTTCGCAGCCAAAACGCACCAGCAGACGGTCCATGACTTCGTCAAGCGCCCGGCCCTTGAATCGGCTCACGATGTCTTTCAGCAGGGGCTGGTAGTCGGCCTTTTGCACCGCCTTGAGGATGAGGGAAGGATTGGTGGTGGCGTCCTGCGGCTTGAACTGCCCCAGTTGCTTGAAGTCACCGGTGTCGGCAACCACGGTGGTGAACTGTTTCAGGGCGTCAAGTTGGGTCATGGCTGGGTGGCTGGTCAAAACGCGGAGTGGTCCGGATGAAACACCGTGCGGTGCCTGGATGCAGGCATTTCACGGGTTCGATGTCGAGTTACCATTATGCCCATAGAATATGAAACTTTATTACCAAGACAATTTTTTACCATGAGTTTTGACCTCATCCTGTTTGGCGGCACCGGCGACCTGGTGTGGCGCAAGATCATGCCGGCCCTGTTCCAGGCCTTCCGCCACGGCTCGTTGCCGGAGGACGGGCGCATTGTGGGCGTGGCACGCGACGATTTGTCGGACGACCAGTACCGCGCGCTGATCAAGTCCCGGTTTGACAATGTCGAGCTGGCCAAGCGGCCGAGCGAAGAGGAGTTCTCGCGCTTCGCGGCGATGTTGGGCTACCTGCGCATGGACTTGTCCAACCCGGCCGACTATGCCGCGCTGGCTGCGAAACTGCAGCAGCGGCCCGCCGAGGTGGTGGTGATGTATGTAGCCACTGCGCCCAGCCTTTTCACTGTCGTGTGCGAGCAGATTGCCGCCGCCGGCCTCAACGGCCCGCAGACACGCGTGGTGCTCGAAAAGCCGCTGGGCCACGACCTGGCATCCAACCGCGCCATCAACAAGACGGTGCGCAGTGTTTTAAGCGAACAGCAGATCTTTCGCATCGACCACTACCTGGGCAAGCCCTCGGTGCAGAACCTGTTTGCGCTGCGCTTTGGCAATTCGCTCTTTGAACCGCTGTGGCGCCGCGAGACGATTGCCAACATCCAGATCACCATTGCCGAAGACCTGGGCGTGGAAAAACGCGGTGCGTTTTACGACAGCACCGGCGCGCTGCGCGACATGGTGCAGAACCATGCGCTGCAGCTGCTGTGCGCTATCGGCATGGAGCCACCCATCAACTCGCACGCCGATGCCATCCGCGACGAGAAACTCAAGGTATTGCGATCGCTGAAAGCCTGGACGCCTGAAACGCTGAGCCAGCATGTGGTGCGCGGCCAGTACGCGGCCGGCAACATCGACGGCGAGGCCGTGCCCGGCTACCGCGACGAAAAGGGGGTGCCACCTGACAGCAGGACCGAAACCTTTGTGGCCCTGCGCACCGAGATCGCCAACTGGCGCTGGGCCGGTGTACCGTTTTACATCCGCACCGGCAAGCGCCTGGCTGGCCGCGACGCGCACATCGAGGTGAACTTTCGCCCCGCGCCGCACGCGATTTTCAAGTCGGCGCTGGCCGGCTCCAATGTGGCCAACCGGCTGGTGATCAACCTGCAACCCAAGGACGGCCTGGAGCTGCACCTGCTTGCGCAGGGTGCCGACCAGCGCACGGGAGGCCGCGGCACGCCTTCGCTGGCGCCGGTGCAGCTGGACCTGGATTTCGACAAACGCTTTGGCTCCGAGCGCGTGGGTGCTTATGAACGGCTGCTGCTGGATGTGATCGACGGGCGCTTGAATCTTTTTGTGCGCAGCGACGAACAGGAAGAAGCCTGGCGCTGGGTCGAGCCCATCATGGACAGCTGGAGTAGCCAGGCGAGTGCGCCACGGCCTTACGCCGCCGGCACCTGGGGCCCCAGTGCTGCGAGCGCGATGATTGCGCGCGACGGCTATTGCTGGTCCGAGGAATGCTAGCCCCCACGCTCCCCACTGCGTGTGGTTCGCTGCCCCCCGAGGGGGCCGCTGCGCCTGCGGCCCGGCAAAGCCGGTTCCGCGGCCCCTGCTGGTTGGGGAAGACGCCAGGTTTTGAATGCGTTGGCGCTACCCGAGACATGCGCCGTGCTTGACCGAATCAAAGCTTCATTGCCATCACTGGCGCCTGCGGAGCAGCGCGTCGGCCGGTTGGTGCTGACCGATCCGCGAGCCTTTGCCAATCTGCCGATCACCGAGCTGGCGAGCCGCTCGCATGTGAGCAAGCCGACTGTGGTGCGGTTTTGCCGCAGCATGGGTTATGACGGGCTGTCGGACTTCAAGCTCAAGCTGGCGGGCAGCGTCAGTGAGGGCGTACCTTTCATCCATCGCAGCGTGGACGCGGACGACAAGACCGGCGACGTGATGGTCAAGGTGATCGACAACACGGTAGCGGCGTTTTTGAAATACCGCAACGATGCGAGTTCCGTAGCCGTTGAACGGGCCGCCGACGCGTTGCTGGCCACGTACAACACCGGCAAGCGGATTGAATTCTTCGGCGTGGGCAACTCGGGCATCGTGGCGCAGGATGCGCAGCACAAGTTCTTCCGCCTGGGCATCACCAGCATCGCCTACAGCGACGGCCACATGCAGGTGATGAGCGCCTCGCTGCTGGGGCCGGGCGACTGCGTGGTGGTGATTTCCAACTCTGGCCGCACGCGCGATTTGATGGACGCCTGCGACATCGCCCGCAAGAACGGCGCGACCACGATCGTCATCACCGTCACCGGTTCGCCGTTGGCCGCAGCCGGCAACATCCACCTGGCAGCCGACCACCCCGAAGGCTACGACCGCTACAGCCCCATGGTGTCGCGCCTGATGCACCTGATGATCATCGACATCCTGGCAACCTGTGTGGCACTGCGCATCGGCAGCAAACTGCAGCCGTTGCTCAAGGAAATGAAAAACAACCTGCGTAACAAGCGTTATGCCTGAGACGGGCACAGACAGGTGAGGCGCAGGCGCGGCCTGCGTCGTCCCGCCTGTGATAACGGCCCCTTGGAGTATCAAGAAGAATTCGCCCGCAGCCCATAAGGGGTGTCCGCGAGCAGCTATCAAATTAATAGCAAATCAGCGCAGCGGCAGCGAGCGTTCAACAATTCCCGCAAACAGCGCGGAGCCCAGCGGCAGAACGCTGTCGTTGAAGTCATAGCAGCTGTTATGCAAAAAACGGCTGCCCACGCCGCCTATGGTTCCGCCTTTGCCATCGGGCAACTGCTCGCCCTGGCCCAGGCGCAAGTAGGCACCCGGCTTGACCCTGAGCATGAAGGAAAAGTCTTCCGAGCCCATGCTGGGTTCAAGGTTGCGCACAACGTTCTCTGCACCCACGAGTTGTTCGGCGACGCTGGTGGCCAGCTCGTATTCGACCGGTGAGTTGATGGTGGCAGGGTAGATCCGTTCGTATTTAACGGTGGCCGTGGCGCCAAAGCCCTGCGCCACTGCGGCGCATAACTCCTTGAGGCGCCGCTCGACCAGGTCCTGCACTTCCGGTTTGAAGGTGCGTACCGTGCCGACCAGTGTGGCATTGCCGGGCACCACACTCATCGCGCCCAAGTCGCCTGCCTGGACGGCACAAATGCTGATCACGGCGTTGTCCATGGCCTTGACGTTGCGCGAGACGATGCCTTGCACCGCTGTGATGATGTGAGCGGCCACCAGCACCGGATCGACCGTGAGATAGGCGTGTGCCCCGTGGCCGCCTTTGCCGGTAATCTCGATGGTGATGCGGTCTGCCGCGGCCATCATGGGGCCGGGATTGATCCCGATGGTGCCAGGCTGCATCGCGGGCCAGTTGTGCATGGCGTAAATGGCCTGCACGGGAAAACGCTCAAACAAGCCATCCTTGATCATCGCATCGGCCCCGCCACGTCCTTCTTCCGCGGGCTGGAAAACCAGCACGGCATCGCCGGCAAAATTACGCGTCTCTGCGAGGTAACGGGCAGCACCCACCAGCATGGTGGTGTGTCCGTCATGCCCGCAACCGTGCATCAACCCGGCCTTGGCGGACTTCCAGCCAAACTCGTTGTGCTCCGTCATGGGAAGCGCGTCCATGTCAGCGCGCAATCCGATCATGGGCTTAAAACCGGGTTGACCGGAAGCCTTCGCTGGCTGCTGACCTCTGATGACAGCCACAACACCTGTTTTACCGACACCGGTGTGCACCTCGTCTACGCCACACAACTTGAGCGCGTGTACTACCCGGCTGGAGGTGTAAACCTCTTCAAACCCGAGTTCCGGGTGCGCGTGCAGGTCACGTCGGAAGGCGGTTAGTTCGGGGTGGTACTGCGCTATTTGCGCAAAGGCCCGGCCGGAGGCGCGAAGCGGAGAGGGACGATCGAGGTTTGCAATTTCTCCCGCTGCGGCGGGCTGAATGGATGAAGCACTTGGAAGATTGGCCGGAGCGCGCATGTCAGTGAAGTCCCGAGTTCAGCAGGTTAAATACTAGTCCTGAAGGGATAGCGGTGCAAATTCAGGGGTTTGTGAAACCTGCAGCAGCTCCGGAGCCATCACCGGTGTGGCCATGATGCTCGCGGTTTTGCGTTTGAGGCTGACGGGGCCGTACCATGCCTTGGTGATCTGGCGCGTGTTGTCGCTGTCAGTCATGATGGCGACACCGACCAAAGCGCCGGGGGGCTCGCCGAAGGCTTTTTGGTAGTCCGCACGAATGTCACGCTGGTAATCAAGCCAGCGGCCAAGGCGGCCGGGGCCGGATTCGATCACCACTTTGCGGATCCGGTCGGTCCGTGTATTGATGATCACGCTTTCCGGCGCGCTGTGGGAGCCCCAAACATACATGAGAGTCGCATAAGGCAGCGGCTCGCCCGTCAGTGCCAACGCGAGCTCTGAAAGCATGGCGTTCCTGGCGGAAAACTTCGACCTGTCGCCTTCAAAAGCCAGGACCACACGCACGGGTGAATCATCGCTGTCGCGTTGCGTCATGTCCGCACCCGCAATCATCTTCGGTACCTTCCAGGAGAAGCCCAGGGTTCCAAGTTCTGCAGACTCTATGCGCAGGTTCTGCCGCAGCATGCTGGCGGCGCTGTCGGATTCACCGAGGATGGCATTGCGCCCGTCCAGAAGCACGGCACGGTAGCGAGTCGACTTCTTGCCGGGAAATGTGCAGTGCTGCCATTTCACGGCATCGGCACTGGTGTCCGTGGATGATGCCGAAGTCCAGTCAACGTTGGTGCTTACCGCGGGCGAGGAAGGTCCGAATCCTGCACAACCCGCTATAAAGAGTACGCAGCCTGCGGCCAGCAAGCGCAACATGGAGCGGGAAAAACGACGGTGGTATGGCAATGGCATTGAAAGATACGGACTACAAAGAATGTGGGTATCAATTCCCGTCTTGGCCGCAAATAGCAAGCCTTGCGTATTTAACGCGGCAGACGCAGAAAAGTTTCACAAACTTCAATAGCTCGCCACATCAAGCTGCAAAACGCGGATTTTCTTCACGAAAAAAGCCGCCTCGGGTTACCCCCGAGACGGCTTTCAGATTCTCATCAAAAACTGGCTAAGCCAGCTTCAGATTAGAACGTGTGGCGAACACCAGCAGCGAACAAGGTCTTCTTGTCGGTACGGGTAGAGTCAGCGATTGGCTCACCTTTGTGGCTGATGTAACCGGTGTACAGCGTGGTGCGCTTGGACAGGTCATAGGTACCCAGCAAGCTATAGCCAGTGCCCTTGCGGCTTGTACCGGCGAATTCGCTCTTGGCACGGGAATAACCGGCGGCAATGGAAGCAGCGCCAAATGGAACGCTCACGCCGATTTGGTATTCCTTGTCCTTGGTATCCTGGCTAGCGGTGTTCAGACCCTTGGCGGTGTTGTAGCTACCGACGAGCTTCGCAACGCCGAAGTCATACGTAGCGCCCAGCAGGTTGTACTTGCGGGTGGTTGCCACACCAGCGGTACCTACGTTGCTAGATGCGGAGCCGATAACAGTGGAACCGAGGCCAGAAGCGCCGGAAAACAGCGTGGAAGCCGGGGCAGCGGCACCGTTAGCTTTTTCAGCCTGATAGGCGTAACCAACCAACAGAGGGCCATTGGCGTACTTGATGTGGGCGCTGGTGCTGCTGGAAGCAGAAACCGTTGCCGACTTGTCTTCGCCAAAAGCGTACATCACCGAACCGCTGAAACCACCGAAAACGGGGGAGTCATAACGGATGGAGTTGTTGGCACGGTTGCTGTAGTCTTGCAGGCCCACACCCCAGATGGTGCCGGTGGTAGCAAACGTGTTGGAGTCATACGTGTTGTTGGTAGCGCCGCGCAGCGAGTCATACGCGGTGTACTGACGACCCAGACGAACTTCACCGAAGCTGCCTTTCAGGCCCACGGAAGCGACACGGCCAAACAGGATGGAGGCGGTAGAAGAAGAGCTGCCGCCGTTGTTGGCCAAAGCACCGGTGTCAATGCCGAAGCCGCCTTCGAGCGTGAACACAGCTGCCATGCCGCCGCCGAGGTCTTCGCTACCGCGCATGCCCCAACGCGAGCTGCTCAGGCCGCTACCGTCAACCTTGCTGTTGCTGACGCTGGTGTTGGTGGTGGACGATTGAACTTTAACGTTCTCTTGACCAATCATTGCATCAACGACGCCGTACAGGGTCACAGAGGATTGGGCATGTGCAACGCCAGCGGTTGCAGCGAGTGCAGCCAGGGCGATAAGAGTCTTTTTCATTGAGAGTTTCTCCAAGGTTAAACATAGGGCTCCGGCACGGGGACCATTTCAGACTTTCGCCTTCATGGCACCACCAGAGACCCGGGCCAACCCCCGTTTCGGGAAGTTGGGTCTATTGCACCAGACTGGGCCCCAATTCGCAAAGGAATGCCCGAAAAAACAGTCAAGACGTTGTGCTCAAGCCACAAACAGACAAAGGCAAGTGGAAAAGAAACAACGCCTGCGGAAACCCGGGAATCGTCCTAGCCAAAATCCGGTTTTTTGCCTGATTTTCGGTCGATCCAATGAAAAAAGCCGTTTCACTGAAACGGCTTTTTGAGAGAACCCGGGCAAGCCCGGGTTTATATCCAACCTGGATTAGAACGTGTGGCGAATGCCAACACCGTAGTTGCTGATCTTGTGGTCAGGCGCAGTGGTACCGACAACGGTCGTAGGATTTTGTTCCTTGGCGGTCTGAATGCCAGCGTACAGGTTCGTGCGCTTGGACAGTGCATACAGGCCAGCCACGCTGTAGCCAGTGCGCTTCAGGTCAGGAAGACCACCCAGACGGGTGCTCTTGGAGCGGGCATAACCGCCAGACAGGGTAAACGTGCTGCTGACAGGGAAGTCCAGACCAATCTGGTATTCCTTCGTCTTGTCCGTTGGCAGGGCGGCGGCGGGAGCGATAGCCATGGGGCTGGTGCCGTTCTTCACGTTACCGTAAGCACCGAGCAGCTTGACAACGCCGAAATCATAGGAACCGTTCAACTGCGTGTATTTGATTGCAGTGCTGGTGCCAGTGGCTTTTTCGGTCTGATAGGCCAGGGAAGCACCGATGGGGCCGTTTGCGTAAGCAACGTTAAAGCTGGCAATTTTGCCTGCGCTGACAGTAGCGGTTTTGTTTTCGCCGAAGCTGTACATTGCAGCAGCAGAGAAACCAGCCAGATCAGGGGTCTGGTAGTAGATCGAGTTACCAGGACGGTCCTGATAGCCATTGCTGGCCCACACGTTGTTGGCAGGCGCAAATATGATCGCGTCGAAACCAGCAGCGCCAGAGCCCTTGACCATGTCGTAAGGGGTCCACATTTTGCCGAGCTTCACTTCACCGAAGCCGCCAGAAAGGCCAACCCAGGACTGGCGACCAAAAATGGCATTGGAGGTCGTGCCGCTAAAGGGGTTGGTGTAGTTGTTCGAGGCACCGGTGGCGACGTTAAAACCGGCTTCCRGCAGGAAGTTGGCCTTCAAACCGCCGCCGAGGTCCTCAGAACCCTTCAGGCCGAAACGGCTGGTCTGCAGACCGCCGCCGCCGTTAGGGTTCACGCCGGACTGGCTGATGCTGACGTTGTTGGCGGAATCCTTGACGGTACCAACCCAAGCGTCCACGAGGCCGTACACAGTCACGGTGGACTGAGCAGAAGCTACGCCGGAAACGGCCAGCACTGCCAAAGCAACTAGGCTTTTCTTCATCATTAGAAAATCTCCAAAAGGTGGAATAACAAACACTGCAACTAAATAAACTTATAAGGGCTCAGTGACTACCCTTAGGCCAATTTAACCAAAGAGTCACAAATCACACCAAGCCTTATCTCTACTATTAGCAACGTTCATACCTGAGTTGTTGGCCCCTAACAACGCATTGCATTTTGCGCACACTGGAGGTGCGCATGCGAATGAATGGGCCCGACTGAGCGTACGAGGGAAATTTTCAGGCGGCCGAGGCAGGCCGCCCCAAAGCAGGGCATCCCCCTCAAGATGCCCCGCCTTGGTGAAAAACACAAACCCAAGTCGTTTTTTGTCTCCGGGAAGCGTTATGGCGCAAAAAATCAGACAAGAAGGGGGACAGGCTGGAGTAGTGCGGCATGAACCGTTGTAAACGCGAGTCACTCTGCTGCCGCCAACCCGCTATACCCCCCCGTTTAGAGGTCAAACCCTAGTCACCGGTTGCCCATGACTGTGTCGTTCTCCAGCCTCGCTTAAAACGATCTTCAGCATCGGAATTTGAGAGGGAAAACACAATTATTTGACAACCTCCCAAGGGTTACCGTCAGCGTCAACCAGGGCAGAAAAACTTCGGGTTTTCCCCTGTCGCAAAAGTGATACCCCCCGTATTGCCTCTCTTTACGTGCCGCGGCATCCCCACTAATCTTTGCTCCATCGAGTCAAGCCGGTATGCGTGTATTTACGGCAATGACTGCGAAGGTTTTCCCTCAATTACAACTCTTGGAGACTCCATGAAAAAACTGACCCTCGTTGCAACTGCGATCATGGGACTGCTGTCCACTTCCGCTGCCATGGCACAAAGTACCGTGACTGTCTACGGCATTGTGGACGCCGGCTACAACCGCGTGAGCGGTTTACGTCAAGGCACCGTGAACACCATCGCCAGCGGCATCATGGAAGGCTCGCGTTTCGGCCTGCGTGGCACCGAAGACATCGGCGGTGGTTACAAAGCCATCTTCACGCTGGAAAACCGCTTTGAAGCAGATACCGGTGCACTGGGCAACAGGACGAATTCGGGCACACAGTTGCCCGATCGCATGGTCAACGCCAACTTGCTGGTACCCACCTTTTCCGCCGCGCAGCAAGCTGGCTTACAGACAAACTTTTTCACACCCATTGCCACCAGTATCGGCGGCACCCTCGGCGTCAACACGGCCAATAACCTGTTTGACCGCCAGGCTTTTGTCGGCCTGATCACTCCGGTTGGCGCTATTACGCTGGGCCGTCAGTACACCCCAGGCTATCTGGTTGGCGCCACCTTCGACGCCTCGCAAACCCAGTCCAGTCTGGCTGCGGGTCAGGTGGCGAGCTTCCCCCCTGCCTTCGACATTCGCCTGAGCAACACCGTTCAGTACGCCATCCAGACCAGTGGTGTGACAGCCTCGCTGATGTATGGCGCCGGTGAGGCATCCACTGCCACGGTCGGTTCTTCAGCCAGCCGTTTCCTGGGCGGAATGGTGATGTACAAGGCTGACGGCTGGTCTGTCGGCTTCGGTCACAACACGAAGAACAATAGCAGTGGACAGAAATCCCTGACCAACAATGTTTTGGGCGCGACTGTTGACGTCGGCCCAGGCACCATTTATGGTCAGTACGCCACGATCAAGGATGAAAACCCCGACGCTTTGGCGCTGATCGCCCCGAACTTGACCACCGCAGCAGCGACCGCCGGTCTGACGGCTTTGGGCACCAATGCAGCGACGATTCTTGCAGCGTACTCCAATGCGCTGCGCCAGGATGCCAACCTCATGCACATCGGCTACCGCATGACCACCGGCCCACACACCATTGTGGTGGCCTACAACCGCCTGGATGACAAGCGTCCCAACAATGCCGACACCTCATCGTATGGTGCAACCTATACCTACGCGCTGTCCAAACGAACCAACCTGAACGCCGTGCTGACACGCTTCAGCAACAAGGGTTTAGGCCAGGCAGCCCCCGGCGGCAATGGCTTCCTCGGCGGCGTGACGTCTACAGCGGGCACCAACTCCACCAACCTCGCCTTGGGCATCCGCCACACGTTCTAAAGATCAAGGTTGCGTCCGGATCCCGATCCGGCCTTCCTTTCATCAAAGCCCCCGCATGGGGGCTTTTTTGTGGCCGTTTCCATTCCACGGGACGAGGGATAACATGGACCATCCCGCCTCAAAAAATCGTCCCAAAGAACCGAAGCACCATGACCAACGCACTCGATACCGCACTCAATGCCGCCGACGGCGCCCTGCGTACGCTTTTTGCCGCCCCGCGCGCCAGCCGTACCTGCCCTACCGTACCCGGTGAGAAAACCGAGCTTGCCGCGCAGGATAAGGTGCGCTCAGGCGCACTGATGCGCGTCAACCACGTGGGCGAAGTCTGTGCGCAGGCCCTGTACGCCGCGCAAGCTTTAGGTACCCGCGACCCGGCCCTGCGCGAGCACTTCCTGCAGGCCAGCCGCGAAGAGGGCGACCATCTCGCCTGGACAAAGACCCGGCTCGACGAACTCGGCGCCCGACCGTCCCTGCTCAATCCGCTCTGGTATGCCGGCGCCTTCGGCCTGGGCCTGGTCGCGAGCCGGCTCGGCGACCGCCTGAGCCTGGGCTTTGTCGTGGAAACAGAGCGCCAGGTTGAAGCGCACCTGGCAAGCCACCTGGAGCGCCTGCCGGCAGGCGACCACGAGTCGCGCGCCATCGTGGCCCAAATGAAAGACGATGAAGCGCTGCATGCACGCGATGCCGAACAGGCCGGCGCCCTGCAGTTACCCGAGCCCGTCAAGGCCCTGATGCGCTCTGCAGCACGCGTCATGACGACAACGGCGCACTACATCTGAAAGATTCCGCTGAAGCGCAAGCCGATGCAAATCCATTTCGCTATAAATTTGATAGCTGCGCGTGCACTGTCAAAAAGGGCTGGCAGCCACAATCATCTCAAACTTCAATGACCTCAAAACTGGTCGTGATCCCGGCTGTTTTCGCCAGCATGATGGTGGCCGAGCAGTATTTGTCATGGCTCATGGCTACGGCACGTTCCACTGCGCTGGTGGCCAGGCCACGCCCTGTGACGACAAAATGCATGTGGATTTTGGTGAACACCTTGGGGTCGACAGGCGCTCTTTCAGCACTCAATTTGACCGAGCAGCCCCGAACATCCTGGCGGCCACGCTTGAGAATCAGCACCACGTCATAGGCCGTGCAGCCACCGGTGCCGGCCAACAAGGTTTCCATGGGCCGGGGTGCCAGGTTGGCGCCGCCGTTTTCCGGTTTGTCGGCATCGGGCGCGCCGTCCATCACCAGGGTGTGGCCGCTGCCGGTCTCAGCCAGAAAACTCATTCCGGAGCGCGATCCTGTGACCGCCGTCGGGCCCGTCCAACTCACCGTGCATTCCATGAATCTCTCTCCTCATGCATAAAATTTATGATTAAACCGTGAAAAATGTCGAATTTACGCCACAAGATATTGTGCAGCGCAACATCGGCCCGCTATACTGAAATCATCGCATCAAGATCAGTTGTCCGGCAACTCAGGGTCTTTTTGCACCGGTTGTCTCCTCCACCTCCTCTAAGGGTGGATTTACAGGCCCAGACTGCAAAGTCTGGGCCTTTTTTCTTGCCCACTATGATGTCAGGCTGCGAGAAAAACATGCCAACCCACACCAAACAAGCCATCCGCCCTGTTCCCAAAGTCATCAAGGCAGTCAAAGCTCCGGGGAAACCTTCCGGCAAAACGTCGAAGCCCGCGCTGAAACCAGCCGACTACCTGAAAAAGATCCTGACAGCCCGGGTTTATGACGTGGCAGTGGAGTCCGCGCTGGAGCCCGCCAAAAACCTGAGCCTGCGCCTGAAAAACACCGTGCTGCTCAAACGCGAAGACCAGCAGGCGGTGTTCAGCTTCAAGCTGCGGGGCGCCTACAACAAGATGGCTCACCTGAGCCCCGAACAGCTCAAAAAAGGCGTGATTTGCGCCTCGGCCGGCAACCATGCCCAAGGCGTCGCACTCAGCGCGCAAAAGCTCGGCACACGCGCCGTCATCGTCATGCCCACCACCACACCGCAGCTCAAGGTCGACGCCGTCAGGGCCTGGGGCGGCAATGTCGTGCTGCATGGAGAAAGCTACTCCGACGCCTACGCCCACGCCGTGGTGCTCGAGAAAAAGCAGGGCCTGACTTTCGTGCATCCGTTTGACGACCCGGACGTCATCGCCGGTCAGGGCACGATCGCAATGGAAATCCTCATGCAGCTGCAAAGCCTCGGCTCCAGCCGGCTCGACGCCGTGTTTGTTGCCATCGGCGGCGGCGGGCTCATCTCCGGCGTGGCCAACTACATCAAGGCGGTGCGGCCCGAGATCAAAGTCATCGGCGTGCAGATGAACGACTCCGACGCGATGCTGCAGTCAGTCAACGCCAAAAAGCGCGTGACCCTGAGCGACGTCGGCCTCTTCGCCGACGGCACGGCCGTCAAGCTGGTGGGCGAAGAAACCTTCCGCATCAGCCGCGAACTGGTCGACGAATTCATCACCGTCGACACCGACGCCGTCTGCGCCGCCATCAAGGATGTGTTCGTCGACACCCGCAGCATCGTCGAGCCATCCGGCGCAATGGCCGTGGCAGCCGTCAAGCAGTACGTGGCCACCCACAAGACCAAAGGCGAAACCTACGCGGCCATCTTGTGCGGTGCCAACATGAATTTCGACCGCCTGCGTTTCGTCGCCGAGCGCGCTGAGGTCGGCGAAGAGCGCGAAGCCCTGTTCGCCGTGACGATTCCCGAAGAGCGCGGAAGCTTCCGGCGCTTTTGCGAAGTGATTGGCGAGCTGCCGGGCGGGCCGCGCAGCGTGACCGAGTTCAATTACCGTATCAACGACGACGCCAAAGCCCATGTCTTCGTGGGCCTGACCACGTCGGCCAAGGGCGAGAGCAGCAAGATCGCCGCCAATTTCTCGCGCCACGGCTTCAAGACGCTGGACCTCACGCACGACGAGCTCGCCAAGGAACACATCCGCCATATGGTGGGCGGGCACAGCGCGCTGTCCAAAGACGAGCGCCTCTTGCGCTTCATCTTCCCCGAGCGCCCCGGCGCGCTGATGAAGTTTCTCTCCAATATGCGGCCTGGCTGGAACATCAGCCTCTTTCATTACCGCAACCAGGGCGCCGACTACGGCCGCATCCTGGTGGGCCTGCAGGTGCCCAAGGCCGACAACAAGGCCTTCAAGGATTTCCTGGACACGCTGGGCTACCCCCACGTGGAAGAAACCGACAATCCCGTCTACCGGTTGTTTCTGCAAAGCTGATTGCAAAGCTGAGCCAGCCCACACGCCATGAGCCCACAGGCCGCAGCCCCGACCACACCCGCTCTGGCCAACACCTCGGTGTGCCCGCGCTGCGGCGCCGGCCTGCGCTGCGGCATGGTGGCGGGCGATGCCGAATGCTGGTGCGTCAAACTGCCGCACGTCATGCCCGTGCCCTCCGAACGAACCCCGCAACCGGAAGGCAGCGCGCTGTCGTGCTTCTGCCTCGCCTGCCTCAAGCAAATCACCGATGAACGCACCCGACTTTCCGCCCCTTCTCCTGCCCGCGATTGAGCCGACTGCCGACCTCCCGCTGGAGGCCAGGCTGCGGCACAAGATCGACCACAAGACCAAGCCGCAGGGAGCGCTCGGCCTGCTCGAAAGCGTGGCGCTGCAGCTGGGCCTGATCCAGCAGAGTGAGAACGTCACACTGCAGTCCCCGCAAATGGTGGTTTTCGCGGCCGACCATGGCATTGCCGCCGAAGGCGTTTCGGCCTTTCCGCAGGCTGTCACGGTGCAGATGGTGGGCAACATGCTGGCCGGCGGCGCCGCCATCAACGTCTTCGCGCGCCAGCACGGCTTTGCCTTGCACGTGGTGGATGCCGGTGTGGCTGCGGACCTGCCCGCGCACCCGCAGCTGCTGCAGCGCAAGATCGCCCACGGCACCCAAAACATCTGCAGCGGGCCCGCGATGTCGCACCCGCAAACCCGCGCCGCGCTCAAGGCGGGCATGGACATCCTGCAAGCGCTGCCCGGCAACGTGGTGGCGTTTGGCGAAATGGGCATTGCCAACACCTCGCCTGCAGCCCTGCTGCTGGCACGCCTTGCCGGCATCAGCATCGACGAAGCCACCGGTCGCGGCACCGGCCTGGACGACCAGCAACTGCAACGCAAGCGCGCCGTGCTGTCGCGCGCGCTGGCCCGTCACGCCGGCGCAACACGACCTCTGGATGCGCTGGCCACGCTGGGCGGGTTTGAAATCGCCATGATGGCCGGCGCCATGCTGCGGGCCGCCAGCGAGCGCCGCGTGGTGCTGGTCGACGGCTTCATCGCCGGGGCGGCAGGACTGGTGGCCCGCTCGCTCGCTCCCGCGGTGCAGGACTACATGGTGTTTTGCCACCGTTCCGACGAGCACGGCCATCGCCTGCTGTTGGCGCACCTGAAAGCCCAACCGCTGCTGGACCTGGGTCTGCGCCTCGGCGAAGGCACAGGCGCGCTGCTGGCCTGGCCCCTGGTGCAGTCGGCAGCCGGCTTTCTCAATGAAATGGCGAGCTTTGACTCAGCCGGTGTGAGCGGGCGGGAAGACGCATAAACCATCATGGGCCTCGCATGACATCCATCACCCTGTTTGTCCGCGAGTTCCTGCTCGCCGTCCAGTTCTTCACGCGCATCCCCATCACGGGGCGCCTGGCGGCCTGGGTGGGCTACAGCCCAGAGTTGTTGCGCGCCAGTGCCGGCCACTTCCCCGGCGTCGGCATTCTGGTGGGCCTGTTTGCTGCTGCCGTGTACGCACTGTTTCAGGCGGTGCTGCCCGACACCACGTTCTCGCCGCTCGTGGCCGCGGCGTTTTCCACCGCCTCCACCGCGCTGCTGACGGGCGGCTTCCACGAAGACGGTCTTGCCGATGTAGCCGACGGCCTTGGCGGCAGCCACGACAAGGGCCGCGCACTCGAAATCATGAAGGACTCGCGCGTGGGTGCCTTTGGCGCCATGGCGCTGGTGCTCGCCCTGCTGTGCAAGGTCGCGCTGCTGGCCATCCTCGGCTCGGTCGAAGGCGCGCCCGCCGGCTGGGGCGACTGGGAAGAGGCGCCCTTTGGCAGCTGGTATGCCTGTGCCGCGCTATGCACGGGCCACATCATGTCGCGCGGCCTGCCGCTGCTGCTGATCTACCTGCTGCCGCACGTGGGCGACACCGCCCTCTCCAAATCCAAGCCGCTCGCCGACCAGATTTCCCCCGGCAGCCTGCTGGTGGGTTTTTCCTGGTGCCTCGCCGCGCTGGCGCTGGCCACCTTCGTGCTCGACGTCATGAACCTCATCGTGGCCTGCAGCTTCGCCGTACTGGCGTTGCTGTGGATGGGCCGCCTCTTCAAGCGCAGGCTGCAGGGGTTCACCGGCGATTGCCTGGGCGCCACCCAGCAGGTTTGCGAAATCGCTTTTTACCTGGGCCTGGCCCTGAGCTTATGAAACGAGCCCCCACGCTTGTCACTTCGTGTACTGCGCTGCCCCCCGAGGGGGCCGCTGCGCCTGCGGCCCGGCAAAGCCGGTCCCGCGGCCCTGGCTGGTATTTGCAGCGCAGCCCCAGGCCGGTCTTTGAATGAAACTCTGGCTGGTTCGCCACGCAAAGCCCCTGATTGACGCTGGCGTTTGCTACGGCCGGCAGGATGTGGCGGCCGACGCTGACGCGACCGCCACATGCGCCCGAATGCTGGCAGAGATGCTCCCTCTTGCGACCAGGGTCATCAGCTCCCCGCTACAAAGATGTGAGCGCCTTGCGCAAGCCCTGATCGGCTTGCGGGCCGATTTGACCTATAAAACCGACCCACGATTGCAGGAAATGGACTTCGGCAGCTGGGAAGGCCGCAGCTGGCAGGACGTTGGACCGGCCGAGCTGCAGGCCTGGACTGACGGCTTTGCGCACCACTGCGTAGGCGGAAACGGGGAAAGCACCCTGCAAGTCATGGCGCGTGTAGCCGCGGCCTTTGACGAGTTGCAGAGCGAGGCTGATACCTTGTGGGTCACGCATGCAGGCGTGATCCGCGCTGCGGAACTGATCGCACGTGGCCAGCGTCAGATCACAAGGGCAGACGAGTGGCCGATCAACGCACCCAGCTATGGACATTGGTGCAAACTAGACCTGACATGAACACCCCCGTTGCCTACTCAACATCGACCTGACACAACAACGCATCAAAGGCATCAAACAATGGCAGCAACTCTGGATGGTCAGCTCGTGGTGGCGATCTCGTCACGCGCGCTGTTTGACTTTGAAGAAGAAAACCAGGTTTTTGAAACCGGCATGACGGCCGAGCCCTTGCCCGGCGCCAAAAAAGATGCAGCCTACATGAAGCTGCAGCTCGAGCGGCTGGACGTGCCGGCCAAGCCCGGCGTGGCGTTTTCGCTGGTGAAGAAACTGCTGGCCTTCAATGAAGCGCCTGAAAGCGCCGGCGAGGCGGCCAGCCCCACGGCACCCGCCCAGCGTGTTGAAGTCGTGATCCTCTCGCGCAATGACCCCGTCTCCGGCATGCGGGTCTTTCGCTCGGCACAGCATTACGGCCTCAAGATTGAGCGCGGCACCTTCAACCGCGGCGAGGCGCCCTGGCGCTACCTCAAGCCCCTGCACGCAAATCTTTTCCTGTCCGCCCATCTGAGCGACGTCCGCGACGCCTTGCTGGCCGGCGTGCCCGCCGCACAGGTCTATCCGCATTCGGTGCGCGCCAGCGATGCGCACCCCAATGAAGTGCGCATCGCCTTCGACGGAGACGCGGTGCTGTTTTCGGACGAAGCTGAACGCGTCTTCCAGGCACAGGGCCTGTCAGCCTTCCAGCAGCACGAACGCGACAAGGCCACACAGCCGCTGCTGGCCGGCCCGTTCAAACCCCTGCTCGAAGCGCTGCACCGCCTGCAGCAGGTCGGCACCTCGCACATGCGCATTCGCACGGCCCTGGTTACCGCCCGCAGCGCACCCGCGCATGAACGCGCCATCCGCACGCTGATGGACTGGAACATCGAGGTCGACGAAGCCATGTTCCTGGGGGGTCTGGCCAAAGGCGAATTCCTGCGCGAGTTCGAACCCGACTTTTTCTTTGACGACCAGACCGGTCATGTGCACTCCGCCTCGCAGCATGTGCCTTCGGGCCACGTGGCCAGTGGTGTTTCCAACCAGCTTTCCTGAGCCGCGAAAGGGCTTTCATGAATCCGTCCAGCCTTTCCGGCAAATTCAGCGCCTTCAAAACCTTCGTCCGGCGTGTAGGGGTGCTTGCCGCCCCCTACTTCCGCTCTGAAGACAAATGGAAGGCACGCGGCCTTTTTCTGGCCATCGTGCTGCTCAACCTGGGCACCGTCTACATGGCGGTGCAGTTCAACGACTGGTACCGCGTCTTCTACGACGCACTTGAGAAAAAGGACCAGGTCGTTTTCTGGCAGCAACTTGGGCGGTTCAGCTACCTGGCCTTTGGGGCCATCATCATTGCTGTTTACAAGTTTTACCTGACCCAGTTGCTGCAAATGCGCTGGCGCTCCTGGATGACACGCGACTATCTGCATCGCTGGCTATCGCATCGCGCCTTCTACAAGATGGAGCTGGCCCGCTATTCGGCCACGTCCAACATCAACGCCAGCCCGGACAACCCGGACCAGCGGATTCAGGAGGACGTGCACTCATTCACCACGGCCACAATTTCATTGAGCATGGGCCTGTTGAATGCAGTTGTGACGCTGATCAGTTTTATCGGCATCCTGTGGGCGCTTTCAGGCCCGTTGGGTTTTACCCTGGGCGGCAGCAGCTATGCGATTCCGGGTTTTATGGTCTGGGCCGCAGTGGCCTACTGCGTGGTCGGCAGCGTGTTGACGCATTACATTGGGCGGCCGCTGATCAAACTCAACTTCATGCAGCAGCGCTATGAAGCCAATTTTCGCCATCACATGGTGCGTGTGCGTGAATACAGCGAATCCATCGCACTCGACAACGGCGAGACAGTTGAACGCAACCAGCTTGACGGGCGCTTTACGACGGTTCTGGCGAACTACCTGAACCTGATACGCGCCAACAAAAAACTCATCTGGTTCCAGAGCTTCTTCGGTCAGGCCGCCGTGATCTTCCCCTTCATTGTCGCGGCTCCACGCTTTTTCAGCGGCGCAATCCAGCTTGGTCAACTCATACAGATTTCCTCAGCCTTCGGCAAGGTCCAGGATTCGCTCAGCTGGTTTGTGGACAACTACGACAGCCTCGCCAGTTGGCGTGCGACAACAGATCGCCTGACAAGCTTCGAAGACAGCATGATGGCGCAGGCAAAAGACAACGTCGGCCTGGTCACCAGTGCGTCCACATCGCTCACGTCGAGCGACCTCAATCTGGCCCTGCCGACCGGAGCCGTTCTACTGACGGGCGTCGAGCTGCATGCCGACATCGGGGACCACATTCTGCTCAGGGGCCCTTCCGGCAGCGGAAAGTCCACCCTTTTTCGAGCTTTGGCAGGCATTTGGCCGTTTGCCACTGGCCGTATCGCCCGACCTGAAAACGCCATGTTCATCCCGCAGCGCCCGTATTTCCCGAACGGCTCCCTGCGCGATGCACTGGCTTACCCCGAACTGGCGGCAAGCTACACCGACGATGCGTTGAAGCAAGCCCTGAACGAAGCCCTGCTGCCCGACCTGGCCGCACGGCTGGACGAAGAAGACGCCTGGAGCCAGAAGCTTTCTGGCGGTGAGCAACAGCGCCTCTCCATCGCCCGGGTATTGCTGAAAAAGCCAAAATGGATTTTTGCGGACGAAGCCACCAGCGCGCTCGATGAGGCGGCTGAAAAAACGTTGTATGAACGTTTGCTGGCGCTCGTCAAAACATCGGGAGGCGCGATCGTCTCGATCGCCCATCGGCCCAACGTGGCAGCCTTTCACAACAAGACCTGGGCTTTCGAAAAGCTGCCCGAAGGCTCACCCGCGCTGTTCACGCTGAACCAGCGTGCCGCACAGGAAGTGCCCTGAATGCCCGAGGAAGCTGCAAGAACCCCCGAGCCGGTAACGGCTGAATCCCTCTCCGCCTGGGCACCCATCAAGCACCCCGTGTTCCGCATGCTGTGGAGCACCTGGCTGGTGGCCAACATCTGCATGTGGATGAACGATGTGGCGGCCGCATGGATGATGACCTCCATGACCACCTCGCCCCTCTGGGTGGCGCTGGTGCAGTCGGCCTCCACGCTGCCGGTTTTTCTGCTGGGCCTGCCCAGCGGCGCGCTGGCCGACATCCTGGACCGGCGCCGCTACTTCATCATGACGCAGTTCTGGGTCGCGGTAGTGGCCACACTGCTGTGCGTCGCCGTGATCTCGGATGTCATGACGCCACCCCTGTTGCTGGCGCTGACCTTTGCCAACGGCGTGGGCCTGGCCATGCGCTGGCCGGTGTTTGCCGCCATCGTGCCCGAGCTGGTGCCGCGCGTGCAGCTGCCCGCCGCACTGGCGCTCAACGGTGTTTCGATGAACGCCTCGCGCATCGTCGGCCCGACCGTTGCAGGCGCTTTGATTGCCGGCGCCGGCACCGAATACGTGTTTGTGCTCAACGCCGTGCTGTCGGTCATTTCAGGTTTTGTCATCATGCGCTGGCGGCGCGACCACGCGCCCAGCCCGCTGGGGCGCGAGCGCCTGGTCAGCGCCATGCGCGTCGGCCTGCAGTTTGTGAGCCAGTCGGCGCGCCTGCGCGCGGTGCTGCTGCGCGTGGCGATTTTCTTTTTTCACTCCACCGCCCTGCTGGCTTTGCTGCCGCTGGTGGCGCGCAGCCTGCACGGCGGTGACGCCGGCACCTTCACGCTGCTGCTGGCCTCCATGGGTACCGGCGCCATCATCGCGGCGCTGAACCTGGCGCGGCTGCGCCAGATGATGCCGCGCGACGTGCTGGTGATGCGCTCCACGCTGCTGCAGACGGCGTCCACTGCCGCCATGGCCTTCGCGCCCAATGTGTATGTGGCCGTGCCGGCCATGCTGCTCAACGGCATGGCCTGGATCACCTGCGCCAATTCGCTCAGCGTGTCGGCCCAGTTGTCGCTGCCCGACTGGGTGCGTGCGCGCGGCATGTCGATGTACCAGATGGCCATCATGGGCGCGAGCGCAGCGGGTGCGGCGCTTTGGGGCCATGTGGCCGGCCTCACCAGCGTGTCCACCGGCCTGCTGATGGCTGCCGCCAGCGGCTCGATCGTGATGATGGTGGCGCAGTACCTCGTGTCGGACCTCAGCATTGAGGAAGACCTGACCCCGTCGCGCCAGTTCAAGGCGCCAGTGGCCGAAGAGCCACCCGGTGCAGGCCGCGTGGTGGTGAGGATTCACTACCAGATAGACATGGCGCGCGCCGACGATTTTCGCGCGCTGATGCAGGAAAGCCGCCGCAGCCGCCTGCGCCAGGGCGCGCTGGAATGGGAACTGCTGCGCGACGTCAACAAGCCCGGCCATTACATCGAGCAGATCATTGACGAGTCATGGACGGAACATCTGCGCCGCTTTGACCGCGTGACGGCCAGCGACGTGGCGCTGCGCGAACGCAAACTCGGATTTCACCTGGGCGAAGAACCCCCACTCGTCACCCGCAGCATCGTCGAGAGTTAGGCCCCCACGGTCGCTCACTTCGTGTAGCTCCCTGCCCCCCGAGGGGGCCGCCCGCCTGTGGCCCGGCAAAGCCGGTTCCACGGCTCATGCTGGCTTAAGAGTTCATTGGGCACGACCAGTACGGGCCGCGGAACCGGCTTTGCCGGGCCGCAGGCGCCGCCCCCTCGAAGGGGAACAGGCTACACGGAGTGAGCCTGGACGGGGGTGGTTTTATAGCCCACATAGCCCCGCGCCCGCAGCTCGCACGCCGGGCAGGTACCGCAGCCATAACCCCAAGCATGCCGGTGCACGCGATCGCCGAGGTAGCAGGTGTGGGTGTGTTCCACGATCAGGTTGACCATCGCCTCACCCCCATTAGGCTCGCCGGATTTCTCCCCAATGTCATGCGCCAGCCGCCAGGTGTCGGCCTTGTCGATCCACATCAGCGGCGTCTCGATCAGGAATCGTTTGTCCATGCCCAGCGACAGCGCCAGCTGCATGGCCTTGATGGTGTCGTCGCGGCAATCGGGGTAGCCCGAAAAGTCGGTTTCGCAAACGCCGGTGACCAGCACCTGCAAATCGCGGCGGTAAGCCAGCGCCGCTGCGAGCGTGAGGAACAGCAGGTTGCGCCCCGGCACAAAGGTGTTGGGCAGGCCCGAGCTTTCCATCTTGAAGGCGACGTCACGTGTCAATGAGGTGTCGCTGACCTGCCCGAGCACCGCCAGGTCCAGCAGGTGGTCTTCACCGATCTTGTGGGCCCATTGTGGAAACTGCTGTTTGATTTCGCGCAGCACGTTGAGCCGTGCCTCCAGCTCCACCTTGTGGCGCTGGCCGTAATCAAACGCCACCGTCTCGACACGTTCGTATTTCGACAGCGCCTGCGCCAGGCAGGTGGTGGAGTCCTGCCCGCCGGAAAACAGCACCAATGCAGAGGTATGCATCCGCCCTCTCCTTCTTTACAGCAGCTTGCGCTTGGCCAGGCTTTTCATCAGCGCCGAAATGCCAAACGTCCATGGTGCTGCCTTGTCGGAGGTCGTGACGCGGTTGACCAGGCTGCCCAGCTGCGGCGTGGCCACCGTCACCACATCACCCACCACATGGGTAAAGCCCTGGCCCGGGCCGTGGCGGTCTTGCGTGGGCGCAAACATGGTGCCCAGGAAAAGCATGAAGCCGTCGGGGTACTGATGGTTGGCGCCAATGGCTTGCGCCACCAGGTCCAGCGGGTCGCGGCTGATCTTTTTCAGCGAGCTGCCACCCTTCATCACAAAACCCTCGGGTCCTGTCACGGTGATGCTCAGGTCGCTGCTGCGCACATGGTCGATGGTGAAGCGTTCGTCGAGCAGGCGAATGAAAGGGCCGATGGCACACGAAGCGTTGTTGTCTTTCGCCTTGCCCAGCAGCAACGCACTGCGGCCTTCAAAGTCGCGCAGGTTCACGTCGTTGCCCAACGCTGCGCCCACGGTTTCGCCGCGCGAGTTCACGGCCAGCACAACCTCGGGCTCGGGGTTGTTCCAGTCGCTGCCAGGGTGTATGCCCACTTCGGCGCCCGTGCCCACCGCGCTCATCGGCTGGCTCTTGGTAAAGATTTCCGCGTCGGGGCCGATGCCCACTTCCAGGTACTGCGACCACATGCCCTGGGCGATCAGCACATCTTTGAGTTGGGCCGCTTCGGGCGAGCCGGGCTTGATGCTGCCCAGGTTTTCGCCGATCACGGCGATCACCGTCTTGCGCGCACCATCGGCCTTGCTGGCGTCGCCGCCCGCGTGTTCTTCAATCACGCGCTCCAGCATCGATTCGACAAACGTCACGCCCGAGGCTTTCAGCGCCTGCAGGTCGCATGGCGCCAGCAGCCAGGGCAGCCTGGTGTCATGCGCATCCTCCGCGGAATTGGCCAGCACTTCGGCCGTACCCGCCAGGCGCGGCAGCTTCGCCGCAGCGGCCCGCACAACCTTGGCGACACCCGGCAATTCCAGCAGCTGGCTGGCGGTCGGCGCGACGCTGGAAAGGTCGTACACACCGTCGGGTGTGACCAAAGCCAGCACCGGGCCAGTGCCTTCTATCCAGACACGCCCCACCAGCAAGGCATCAGCGGCATCAACAGGCAGGGTGGAGGCAAGGCTCAGGGAGTTTTTCATGATGTTGGAAGGGAAGAACAGGAAGGGCAGCACACAAAAGCGTATGAAGCTATCAATAGTACAAGGAAGTACGAGAAGCCCAGGCGCCCCGCTGAGGGTTGAGGAAAAGCGCACGCACACGTCTGGGCCCCAGGCAAGCACCGCTACACTGAAACGCACCCGCTTGCGGGACACTGCCTTCATGCCACCCGGGAGGCAGCCAAACCTTCATACCCCCTGATTTTTGAGCGAAATATGCCTCTAGCCCCCGAAAAACTTGCGCAAGCAGCTATCGAATTAATAGCAAGGCGAACCACGGGAAAGGCGGGCCCACGCTTGCCCGACAGCTGCCGTCCTGCCGACCTGGAAGACGGCTGGCAGGTGCAGCAGGAGGTCACCCGCCAGCTGGGCCAGCCGGTGGCCGGCTGGAAGGCCTCGCCGCCCAGCCCCGGCAAGCTGGTGGCCGCCCCCATCTATCAGCCCGCCCTCAACCGTGCAGCGATCTGCGCCGTCCCCTTTCCCTTGGGTGCCACCGCCGTGGTGGTTGAACCAGAGCTGGCTTTTGTGATGGCCAAAGACCTGCCCCCGCGCGGGCAGCCCTACACCGAGGCCGAGGTGGATGCGGCGATTGRCTCGGTACATGCCGCGCTGGAAATCTGCGCCAGCCGCTACACCGACCACAGCAGCCTGCCTTTTCCCGAACTGCTGGCCGACGGCGTGGTCAACAACGGCCTGTGGCTGGGGCCAGAACTGGGCGGGCCCGATGTCTCGGCATTTGAATTGACCTGGCAAGTCGCCGGAGAACCTGCGCAAACCGCCGAAGCCACACACCCGAACGGCGACCCGCGCACGCCGCTGTACTGGCTGGCCAATTTCCTGAGCGAACGCGGCATCGGCCTGCTGGCCGGCCAGGCGGTGATCACGGGCTCCTATACAGGCGTACTGACGCTTCCCTTCGGAAAGCGCACGCAGTTTGACTACGCGGGCCTGGCCCGGTTTGAGATGGAATTTCGCAACCCGTAACTTGAAGTAAATAGGGCAGAAAAGGTCCGGAAATGGCCAGCCGCTTCAGCCCGGCTTGCTAAGCTGTGCGCCTCGATTCTCCAATCCCGCCAACAACGACGGAGCCGCCATGCAAGTCCTTCACCACCAACAATTCGCCCAACTTCACCAGGCGCCCCACGGCGTTTTGCTGCTGCCCAATGCCTGGGACGCTGCCAGCGCCAAAATCTTTGAAGCCTCCGGTGCCAAAGCCGTCGCCACCAGCAGCGCGTCGCTGGCCTGGGCCTGCGGCTATGCCGACGGCGGCGCCTTGCCGCCCGACGAGTTGCTCGATGCCGTCGCCCGCATCACCCGCGTCTTGAGCCTGCCGCTGACCGTCGACATGGAAGACGGCTACGGCGAGAGCCCTGCCGAGGTAGGCCGCCTGGCCGCCGAGCTGGTCGCCGTGGGAGCGGCTGGCATCAACCTCGAAGACGGCGGCGGTGCCCCAGCCCTGCTGGCCGACAAGATCAAGGCCATACGCAGCGCGCTCAAAGGCGCACCGCTTTTTATCAATGCCCGCACCGATGTCTACCTGCGCAGGCTCAAAGTCGAGGGCACGCCGGCCCAGGCCAGCATCGCCCGCCTGAAGCTGTACCAGCAGGCCGGCGCTGACGGTGCCTTTGTCCCCGGCCTCACTGCCTTGCCTGACGTGCGGGAAATCTGCGAAGCCGTCAGCCTGCCGCTGAACCTGATGGCCATGCCCGGACTGCCGGCCATTGCCGAGTTGCAAGCCGCCGGCGTGCGGCGCGTCAGCGTAGGGCCGGCGCCTTTCCAGGTGGCTTACGAACACGCCCGAACCAGCGTTGAAGCCTTGCTGAAACAGGACCTGTCGCCGCTGCTCGGCCCCAAGCTGGACTATTCGGCGATGAACACCTTGTTGAACACGCCACGCTAGAGCGCACAGGCGCTTGCCCGCTATCGCCTGTATTCCTTTGGGGATCAGGCGATTTTTCATTTATTTCATCTTTTTTTGAAGGCAGGCGTCACAACGCGTCACAAACGGCAAAGCTGAATCGTCAATACGGTGTGACACCCAACTTTTGAACTCTTTTTAAAGGAAACACCATGACTGCCCCTATCGCTAACACCGCCGCCAACACTGCCCCCGTCCGCATCGACCTCGCGATTCCTGATGTCTACCCCGCCCTGCTCAAGGTCAGTCAAACCATTGGCGCCCAGGGCCTGGACAAAAAACTGCACCACCTGGTTCACCTGCGCGCCTCGCAAATCAACGGCTGCGCTTTCTGCGTCAAGATGCACCTGCGGGAAGCCCGTGAAGACGGCGAAACCCAGGACAGGCTGGACCGCCTCGTCGTCTGGGCGCATGTCAATGACTTCAGTGAAGCCGAGAAAGCCGCACTGGCCTGGACGGAAGCGCTGACCACGCTCGACCACAAGACCGACTACGCCAGCCTGCGCGGCCGCCTGCGCCAATCGTTCAGCGACAAGGAAATCGGCGCGCTGACCGCTACCATCGGCATGATCAATCTCTGGAACCGCATCCAGGTTTCGGCACACTGATCCAGACCGAGGCGAACGCACATGACAGGCATCGACCCCACCGCCGTGTTCGAAGAAAGGCGCAGACACCTGTTTGGCCTCGCCTACCGCATCCTCGGTTCACGGGCTGATGCCGAAGACGCCGTGCAGGACGTCTTCATCAAATGGCTGGCGGCCGACCACGCGGGCATCGCAACACCCGCCGCCTGGCTCACCGCCATCTGCACGCGCCATTGCATCGACATGCTGCGCGACGCCCAGCGCAGCCGGGTCGACTATGTCGGTACCTGGCTACCCGAACCCATCCACACGCAAACCGAAGACACACCGGAAACACATGCCCTGCTGGCCTCATCGCTGAGCATGGCCTTTTTGCTACTGCTCGAACGCCTCACGCCCAAAGAGCGCGCAGCCTACCTGCTTCATGAAATTTTTGAGACGCCTTATGCCGAAGTGGCCGAGATGCTGGACATGGAAGAAGCCGCCTGCCGCAAGCTGGTCTCCCGCGCCAGCACCAGCATCGCCCAGGGCAAAGTCCGGCACGTAACACCGCCCAAGGTGCAGGACGACCTGCTCACCGCCTTCCGCGAAGCCATCACCGCCGGCAGCACCGAATCGCTCGCCAGCCTGCTTTCGGACGACATCGCCCTGAGCGCCGACAGCGGCGGCAAGGTCGCTTCGGTGGAAGGCATCTTCCAGGGCAAGGGCAGCGTGCTCACCCTGCTGACGACGCAACTGGCCCGCTACTGGGCCCATTACGAATGGGTGCCCTGCGAGATCAACGGTGGCCGCGCCATCCAGCTGCGGACGAGCACCGGCGAGATCGCCGCCGCCATCACCTTTGCCTACAACGACGAAGGCAAGGCCAACAACATCTTCATCATGCGCAACCCGGACAAGCTTGACGGGCTGGCCTTCGGACCCGAGGCGCTGGAATGAACAACACCTCAAGCAACACATCAGGCATCGCTCCCACAGGCTGGATCGCCCTGCTGACCGGCGTCAATGCCATCCGCACCCTGGCGCTGGTCGGCGGCGTCGCACTGCATGCCATCAACCTCTACATCGGCACCACCATCCTGCCATCCGTCGTACGCGACATTGGCGGGCTCGAATACTACGCGTGGAACACCGCCCTCTTCGTGGTGGCTTCCATCATCAGCGCCGCCATGGCGACGCAGGTGCTGGGCAAGCTCGGGCCGCGCTTTGCCTATGTGCTCGGCGCCGCGATCTTTGCCGTGGGCTCGCTCGCCTGTGCGCTGGCGCTTTCCATGCCCGTCATGCTGGCCGGGCGTGTGGTGCAGGGCTTTGGCGGTGGCCTGCTGCTGGCCCTGCCCTACGCCATGATTCGCCTGCTGTATGACGAGGCCTTGTGGTCCCGCGCCATCGGCCTGCTGTCGGGTATGTGGGGCGTGGCCACACTGGTGGGGCCCGCCATAGGGGGCGTGTTTGCCCAGATGGATGCCTGGCGCTGGGCGTTTGGCGCGCTCATTCCGGCGGCGGTTCTGTTCACCGTGCTCGCCGTCTGCGTGATCCCACGGCACAACTCCATCAGCAGCCCGCCGACATCCGTACCGTGGATGCAGTTGCTCCTGCTGGCCGGCGCGGTCTTCGCCGTTTCTGCTGGCAGCGTCAGCACACAAGTCATGTGGAATGCGGCCGGTGTAGGTGCAGCGGTTGCGCTCAGCGCGTTGCTGGTCATCGTCGACAAGCACGCCGCCAACCGCCTGTTGCCGCAGGATGCGTTTCGCCCCGGGGCGCTGGGCGCCCTTTACCTCGCGATGGGGCTGCTGGGCATGACGGTCACCAGCACGGAGATTTTTTCGCCGCTTTTCTTCCAGGTCCTGCATGCCCAAACGCCGCTGGTCTCAGGCTACCTCGCCGCCATCATGTCGGCAGGCTGGACGCTGGGCTCACTCATCAGCTCAAGCGCGACCGGCACCCGGGCCAGTCTGGCAATTCGCATTGCACCGGTGCTGGCACTGGCGGGCCTGGTGGGCATGGCAGTGCTGATGCCCGCACCAAGCAACGGCGGCTGGCAAGTGCTGGCGCCCATCTGCGCCGCCATGGTGGCTGTGGGTTTTGCCGTCGGCATCGCCTGGCCGCACCTGAGCACGCGTGTGCTGCAGATTGCGCCATCTGGCGAAGAAGACCTCGCGGCATCTTCCATCATGACGGTGGAGCTGTTTGCCACCGCCATGGGCGCGGCCCTGGCCGGCATGGTCGCCAACCTCGGTGGCCTGTCCAACCCCGGCGGTGTACCCGGAACTGCGAGCGCGGCTCAATGGCTCTTCGCCGCGTTCGCCCTGGCACCCGCGCTGTGCCTGCTGACTTCACGGAAAACGGCGAAGCCAGGCCCGCCTGCCCTCAGGCAGACAGCCAACAGCGCCGCATAAGGTGTGAGGCGTGAAAAAGCCGGCGCACCCGCAAAGGATGCACCGGCTTTACACCGAGGTTGGCGTCTTGCTTACTTCCGCGAACGCAGCGCGTCAACGCTCCATGCACCACCGCCGGCAGCGGCAAAGAACAAAAACACAAAGCAGAACAACACGGCCGACTCGCCACCATTCAGCATCGGCGCCGCCACAAAGCCTTTAGACGCATGGCCAATGAAATAGGCAAATGCCAGCAAGCCCGACAACACAAACGCCACAGGCCGCGTGAACAAGCCAATCAACAGCAGCGCACCGCCAAAGAGCTCAAGAATCCCGGCAAAGCCGATCAGTGACAACACCTGCAGCCCGTCGAAATAGGCCACGTGGGGAAAGCCCAGCAGCTTGGCCGTGCCATGCTGAATAAGCAAATAAGCAGAAACAATGCGAAGCACCGACAAGGCGCGTGAAGTCAGTTGGTCGTTTTGGGCAAAAGCCATGAGGTTCCCTCCGTTAAAAGGGTGTCTGACAGGGGAAGGAGGAATAAGTTCAGTGCGAATTAAGTTTTAGAAATCGAACGGGTAAGCAGCCTCACCAATTCCGCAGATAAGCCGTCAAATGCCTCGCACCTCTCGGGTCAGACTTCAGCGGAATTCAACCGTGCAGCGGCAGTGGCGGCAACCGACTCCCCTCCAAGCCTGTTTCCTACAGCGCAATCGGCCCTGCTCCGGGATGCTGGCGGTTACCTCGCCACTCCCCACTCCCTCTTGAAGGACAAAGGCAGAAGCCATGGAAAGCCCCACCGATGCACTCACCATCTCCCGGCGAGGTATCCTGATCGCTAGTGCCGCCTCAGCGGCGGTCAACACCATGCCATCAGACGCCACCGCAGCCCCCTCTTCACCGCTCGCCGCGCCCGGCTCCGTCCCTCAGGGACGCGTGACCCTCGAGGTCAACGGCACGGCCCACACCCTGAACCTGGACACGCGCACCACGCTGCTCGATGCCTTGCGCGAGCATCTGCACCTCACCGGCACCAAAAAGGGCTGCGACCACGGCCAATGCGGCGCCTGTACCGTGCTGCTCGACGGGCAGCGCATCAATTCCTGCCTGACGCTGGCCGTGATGCATGAGGGCAGCAAGGTGACCACCATCGAAGGGCTGGGAACCTTGCAGCGCATGCACCCGCTGCAGACAGCCTTCGTCAAGCATGACGGCTATCAGTGCGGTTACTGCACGCCGGGCCAGATCTGCTCTGCCGTCGGCGCACTTGACGAGCTGCGCCGGGGCGTCCCCAGCCACGTCAGCGCAGATATCACCGCGCGGCCGCTGCTCTCGCCCGACGAGCTTCGCGAGCGCATGAGTGGCAACATCTGCCGCTGCGGTGCTTACTCCAACATCGTTGAAGCCATCACTGAAGTGGCGGGGGGGCAGGCATGAAACCCTTCACGTATGAACGCGCCACCTCGCCGGCGCAAGCCGCCGCAGCGGTGGCCCGCAACCCGGCGGCAAAATTCATCGCCGGCGGCACCAACCTGCTTGATTTGATGAAGCTGCAGATCGAAGCGCCTGCGCACCTGGTCGACGTGAACGGGCTGGCGCTGGACAAGATTGAAGCGACGCCCGAGGGCGGCCTGCGTGTGGGGGCGATGGTTCGCAACACCGCGCTGGCCTCCGACGAGCGCGTGCGGCGCGACTACGGCGTGCTGTCGCGGGCCTTGCTCGCCGGTGCCTCGGGCCAGCTGCGCAACAAGGCGACCACCGCCGGCAACCTGCTGCAGCGCACACGCTGCCCCTACTTTTACGACACCGACCAGCCCTGCAACAAGCGCCAGCCGGGCAGCGGCTGCAGCGCCATCGGGGGCGTGAACCGCCAGCACGGCATCATCGGCACCAGCCAGGCCTGCATCGCCACCCACCCGAGTGATATGGCTGTTGCCATGCGCGTGCTCGACGCAACGGTAGAAACCGTGCGGGCCGACGGGCTTGCGCGCGTCATACCGATTGCCGACTTTCACCGGCTGCCAGGCGAAACGCCGCACATCGAAACCACGCTGGAGCCCGGTGAGCTGATCACCGCCGTGACGCTGCCGCGCCCGGCCGGCGGCGTGCACATCTACCGCAAGGTGCGTGACCGCGCCTCTTACGCCTTCGCGCTCGTTTCCGTGGCGGCCATCGTGCAGCGTGATGGCTCCGGCAAGGTCGCCCTGGGCGGCGTGGCGCACAAGCCCTGGCGCGTTGAAGCCGCAGAGGCCGCCATGCCGCAAGGTGCGCGGGCTCTTGCGGCCGGCGTGCTGGCCGGCGCAACGCCGACACATGACAACGCCTTCAAATTGCCACTGGCAGAGCGAACCATCGCCGCCGTGCTGGCCCAGGCGAGGAGCGCATCGTGAAATTCGACACCCCTGCCACCACCAACCCCATTGACCAGCTCAAGGTCATCGGCAAACCGACCGACCGCATTGACGGCCCGCTCAAAACCACCGGCACCGCACCCTACGCCTACGAGCGCCACGACGCCGCACCGGACGCGGCTTACGGCTACGTCGTAGGCGCCGGCATCGCCAAGGGCCGCATCGCGTCGATGGATCTGCGCGCGGCCCGCACCGCGCCGGGCGTGCTGGCCATCGTCACGGCAGAGAACGCCGGCAAGCTCACCAAGGGCAGCTTCAACACGGCCAGGCTGCTGGGCGGGCCGGAGATTGAGCACTACCACCAGGCCGTGGCGCTGGTGGTGGCCAACACGTTTGAGCAGGCGCGCGCCGCCGCGCAACTCGTACGCATCACCTATGAGAGCACGCCGGGCAAGTTCAACCTGGCATCTGAAAAAGACGGCGCGCCGCTGGCCAAGGCCTCTGATTTTTCGGGCGAGCCTGAGACCAAGGTGGGCGATTTCGCGGGCGCCTTTGCCGCGGCGCCTGTGCAGCTGGACGCCACCTACACCACGCCCGACCAGTCCCACGCGATGATGGAGCCGCACGCCACCATCGCAGCGTGGACGGGCGACAAGCTCACAGTATGGACAGCCAATCAGATGATCGACTGGGGCGTGGGCGATCTGGCCAAGACGCTGGACATCCCCAAAGCCAACGTCAGGCTGGTGTCGCCCTTTATCGGCGGGGGCTTCGGTGGCAAGCTTTTCCTGCGTGCCGATGTGCTGCTGGCCGCGCTGGGTGCACGCGCGGTGCGGCGGCCGGTCAAGGTCGCGCTGCCGCGGCCGCTGATGATGAACAACACCACGCACCGGCCCGCCACCATCCAGCGCATACGCCTGGGGGCGGGGCGCGACGGCAAGCTCACGTCCATCGGCCATGAGGGCTGGTCAGGCGACCTGCCCGGCGGCGGGCCCGAGACCGCGGTGAACCAGACGCGCCTGCTTTACGCCGGCGCCAACCGTATGACCGCCACACGGCTGGCCGTACTCGACCTGCCCGAGGGCAATGCGATGCGCGCACCGGGCGAGGCGCCCGGCCTGATGGCGCTCGAGATTGCGATGGATGAAATGGCCGAGAAGCTGGGCATGGACCCGGTGGAGTTTCGCGTGCTGAATGACACACAGGTAGACCCTGAAAAACCCGAACGCGCTTACTCCCAGCGCCAGTTGATTCAATGCCTGAGAACCGGTGCGCAAACCTTCGGCTGGAGCCGGCGCGTAGCCAAACCGGGCCAGCTGCGTGAAGGGCGCTGGCTGGTGGGCCTGGGCGTTGCCTCGGCTTTTCGCAACAACCTGACGATGACGTCTGGTGCGCGCGTGCGGCTGGACAACACAGGCCTCGTCACGGTTGAAACCGACATGACCGATATCGGTACGGGCACCTACACCGTCATTGCGCAGACCGCCGCTGAAGTCATGGGCGTGCCGCTGCAAAAGGTGTTTGTGCGGCTGGGCGACTCCGCCTTTCCCGTGTCGGCCGGTTCCGGCGGGCAATGGGGCGCCAACAGCTCCACGTCGGGCGTGTACGCCGCCTGCATGAAGCTGCGAGAAGCCATCGCCCAAAAACTGGGAATGACCCAGGGCGACATCACGTTTGCCGACGGCATGGTCAGCGCGGGTGGGCGCTCTGTGCCGCTGGCTGAAGCTGCCGGTGCCCAGGGCCTCGTCGCCGAAGACACCATCGAGTTCGGCGACCTGGGCAAGAAAGTCCAGCAGTCAACCTTCGGCGCGCACTTTGTGGAAGTGGGCGTCGACATCTACACCGGCGAGATTCGCGTGCGGCGCATGCTGGCCGTCTGCGCCGCGGGCCGCATCCTCAACCCCAAGAGCGCGCGCAGCCAGGTGATAGGCGCGATGACCATGGGCGTGGGCGCGGCGCTGATGGAAGAACTCGCCGTCGACAAGCGTCACGGCTTTTTCGTGAACCACGACCTGGTGGGCTACGAGGTGCCGGTGCACGCCGACATTCCGCACCAGGACGTGATCTTCCTGGAAGAGACCGACCCGACCTCATCGCCGATGAAGGCCAAGGGCGTGGGTGAACTCGGCATCTGCGGCGTGGGCGCGGCAGTGGCCAATGCGGTCTACAACGCCACCGGCGCGCGGGTGCGCCACTACCCGATCACACTGGACAAAGTGCTGGACAGCCTGCCGGCGCTGGTGTGAGCGCCGGCGCGCCTCATCACGCCGGCGGCGGGTGTGGAAAACACCTTAAAAATGCCTGTTTCAGGCGTAAAAAGTGCCTGAAACCCAATCAGGACATGCGCAAGCAGCTCCTGATTTAATAGCGCCTCCGTTCAACCCCGAACCCCCTTGCGCAAGCCCACCGGCGAGCGGAACGGCGGCCCGCCGCACCGCTGGAACAAGTCCTACACAGCTGCGTGTTCGCGCGCACTAGGATCGGTTTTACCTGTGAATCCGTTCCGTACTGACGGTGCCATGTCAACCCGCCCTTTTCGCCTCGCCACACGACTGATCCTGGCGTCAGCCCTGGCTGCTGCGTGCCTGGGCACCGCTGCGCAGGACAAAGCCGCAGGCACACTGCCGCAAGTCACCATCGCCGCCAAGGCAAACCGGGACCCCGTCGAAAAGTCCTACCGCAAGATGGTCCGCGGCATGGACCTTTTCGAGAAGCAGCGCGCCGCCATGGCGCCCAACGCGTCGCTGCGCTTCAAACTCTTGCCGCGCAAGCGCGAGACGGAGATGGACCGCATCGAGATGGAGGTCATCGGGACGACGGTGGCGTTTGATGTGGCGGTGGCGCCGGACCACACCTTTACGATGGAGCGTGACCCCAAGGCGTTTGACGAGAACGCACAGGTGATTCCGAACCGGAAGGCGCAGACCATGACGTGGCGCACCGAGATCCGCACGCCGGGCCTGCCGCCCAACACGCGGCGGCTGGGAGACTTGCGGCTGGAATGCCAGGTGGGCATGGAGGCGGGGCTGGTGTCGAACACCACCAACGTGATCGGCCGGCTGGCGCGGGTGATTCTGGACACACCCGCCTATTGCGACAGGAAGGCGCCGCTTTACCTTTTCTTTGCAGACCGGCCTTTGTTCAGCGTGGCCATGGTCAATGGCCCGCGACGGGAGATTCTTTCCATCGACAAGCTGTACGCCGCCGCCAGCGACGACCTCAACCTGAACGGCGACCTGCCGTATTGCGACTGCGAGGTGCTGGTAGACCGCACTTACGTCTTGCCGCTAGGCGACCGAAGCTGGCCGGACGACACGCTGGTGGAGTTTGAGTACATGGACGGGCCGTGATGAAAACCTTGCCCCATCAAACGTTGCGGCATGCCGGTGCGATGCTGCTTGCCTGCCTGTGGCTGGCCGGCTGCGCGGGCCCGGGGGGATTGTTCGGCCCTGAGGAAGCGCCGCCGCCTTTTCGCGACCCGGCCATGACGATGGAAAGCGCGCAGGGCGCCATCGTGGCCGGCCAGTCCACCAAGGCCGATGTGGCCGCAGCGCTGGGCGACGCCGCCACGTCGGTGAAGTTCGACAGCGGATTCGAGGTGTGGGTCTACCGGAAAAAAACGCCGCACCCCACGGTGACCAACCCGGAGCTGGTGATTCTGTTCACGCCTGCCGGCATTGTTAAAAAGACGCGGATCCGCCCGGCGTATTCGGCTGACCCGGCTTATGAAGAGCGCAAGGATTGACTGCGCAATTGATTCAGGGCCCACCCCGCCACCTCAGACCGGAATGACGGTCGTCTCGAACACTTCCTTGAGGCACACAAAGGTGCGCACCTGCCGCACGCCGGGCAGGGCCACGAGCTGGGCGGTGTGCATCTCGTTGAACGAGTCGATGCTTTTGATGCGCAGCTTCACAAAATAATCAAACTCACCGGTGACCAGCTGCACCTCGAGGCAACCCGTGAGGCCGGCGGCGGCTTTTTCAAATGCGGCGAATGAGTCGGTGGTGGAGCGGTCGAGCACGACACCGATGATGACCAGGCCGTTGTAGCCCAGCGCACGCGGGTTGACCAGCGCCACGGTCTTGCGAATCAGCCCCAGCTCCTTGAGCTTGGCCACCCGCCTGGAGCAGGCCGGTGCGCTGAGGTTGGTTTTTTCGGCCAGCTGCATGTTGGGCAATGAGGCGTCTTGCTGCAGCAGCTTCAGGAGCTTGCGGTCTACCCGGTCGAGTTCTTTTTCCATTGGGGGATTGTACAAATCTTGCATCAAATGGCAATTCAACAAAATAAATTGTGCGTTTATTCAGTTCAAATATTTCAGAGTCGCTTTATTCGCTGAAGTATGCAATTCATTCCACAGCCCCGGCGATACGATTTGAACCAGGACTGCACCCAACCCTTCACCCACATGCCCTCCTTCTTTGCGGCCATTTCAGTCTACGCACCAGGGCTTCAACCGAGAAAGACCTCCATGCCTACCCCACTCCAATATCCGCTCCAGCTCCAGAAATTTGCGAAGCACTCCCTGACCTTCGGGCCCAGCCCGATACAGCCGCTCAAGCGACTGAGCGCCCACCTGGGCGGCAAGGTCGAGCTGTTTGCCAAGCGCGAAGACTGCAACAGCGGCCTGGCGTTCGGCGGCAACAAGACGCGCAAGATGGAATACCTGATCCCCGAGGCGCTGGCGCAGGGCTGCGACACGCTGGTGTCGATCGGCGGCATCCAGTCCAACCAGACGCGCCAGGTCGCGGCGGTGGCGGCGCACCTGGGCATGAAGTGCGTGCTGGTGCAGGAGAACTGGGTCAACTACTCCGACGCGGTGTATGACCGCGTGGGCAATATCGAAATGTCGCGCATCATGGGCGCCGACGTGCGCCTGGACGCGGCCGGTTTTGACATCGGCATCCGCCCGAGCTGGGAGCAGGCGATGGAAGACGTGCGCAAAAAGGGCGGCAAGCCCTTCCCGATTCCGGCGGGCTGTTCAGAGCACCCGTATGGCGGCCTGGGGTTTGTCGGCTTTGCCGAAGAAGTGCGTGCGCAGGAGGCCGAGCTGGGCTTCAAGTTTGACTACATCGTGGTGTGCTCCGTCACCGGCAGCACGCAGGCCGGCATGGTGGTGGGCTTTGCGGCAGACGGCCGTGCCGACCGGGTGATCGGCATCGATGCGTCGGCCAAGCCCGCCCAAACCCACGCGCAGATTGTGCGCATCGCGCAGAACACCGCCAAGCTGGTGGAGCTGGGCCGCCCCATCACCGAGAAAGACGTCGTGCTGGACACCCGCTATGGCGGCCCTGAATATGGCCTGCCGTCTGAAGGCACGCTGGAGGCGATTCGCCTGTGCGCCCGCCAGGAGGGCATGCTGACCGACCCGGTGTACGAAGGCAAGTCGATGCAGGGCATGATCGACATGGTTCGGCGCGGTGAGTTTCCGGCCGGCTCCCGCGTGCTGTATGCGCACCTGGGCGGCGTGCCGGCGCTCAATGCCTACAGCTTCCTTTTCCGCAATGGTTGACCTGCAACGGCTGAACATGAAAACGCCTCACACACTGGACGAGGCGCCGGGGCCGGACACGCTGCATCAATGGGTGGAGTTGGCCTCCATCTGAGCGTGAGCATTGGAGTTTTGCTATCAATTAAATAGCTGTTCGCGCACGAAACTATTGGGCTGCAGGCCTTTTTAATGCCTGAAAAGCGGGTTCCAGCGCCTTTGCGCGGCCCACCGGCACTTTCACATGCCAAAAGCGCTTGAAAAAGGCCATTTTCAAGCATTAAAAGTGGCGGAAGCCCAATAAGAGCATGCGCGAGCAGCTATGTTTTTAATAGCAAACTGCCGCCGGTAAAACGCTAGGTCCGGTCTTTCCAGCGCGTCATCTCCCATGACGGCAGGCCGCGAAGGTCACCGACCTTTGCGCTCTGGAATTCCGTGATGGCGGGTTTGGCACCCAGCCGCTCGTACGCCTGTTTGGCCAGCGGCGCGGTTTGCACGAAGACACTTTTCACCTGCGCCCAGCTCAAGGGCTGCGGAATGATTTTCGCGCCGGCAATCATTTTGGACGTGGCGAACAAGGCCAGCGCGTCACCTTCGGTGGACCAGGACCAGCCGCGGCGGAACACGACTTCGTCGCGAACCACCTTGGCGCCATCCGCCGGCGACAGGCCCCAATACGACTTGACCAGCTGCGACACGGCCTCGGGGTCGGCTTCGCTGAGAACGCTCACGGCCTCCTGCTGCGCCAGCAGAAAGGCCAGCACGAGGTTGGGGTGTTTTTCCACGATGTTGTTATGCACGATGCGGAAGGACCGGTGCAGGTAATAGCCGTCTGGATAGAAAGGCGAATTCTTCACCGAGGGAAGCAGGATGCCGGCGCCCTTGCCGGCTGGCCCGTCGTAATGCCCTTCGGTGTGGCCGTAGGAGTTCATCACAGCCACCGTGCCCGTGGCCTGCGCCTTCAGGAAGGCCGGGTACACGGCCAATGTGGCGTCCATGCCGCTGGGCACCTGGGCAGCTTCGGGCAAGGTGGGCAGGTGCACCATGCGGATGCCGTGCGCGGCCGGGTCGGGGTTGCCCAGCTCATAGCGCAGGATTTGCGTGAACGCGTTGTACGGGTCTGCGCCCACCAGCGTGCCGACCGTCTTGCCCTTGAGGTCCTGCACGTTGCGGATGGGCGAGTCCTTGCGCGTGCACAGCAAAAAGCGCAGCCGCCCTTCCGCCACCGACACCAGGCTGAAAGGAAGCTTTGCCACGATGGCGCGCAACGTCGGCGTGTTGCCCCACATGGCCATGTCGAGCTGGCCGGCAGCCAGCGCCTCGACCTGCGGGGCTGCAGCGGGGTAGGCGCGGTAATCCATGGTGAGGTCGTAGCCGAACCCTGCAGCGTGTTTTTCGATCAGCTTTTTATTGATCATGTGCTGCGTGATCGGCGAGTTGCCTGCCGCCCACGGAACCCAGCCATAGGACATCGTGAACGGCTTGCCGGCCTGCGCGCGGGCAAGGTGCGCCAGCCCCACCGTCGCTGCGCCGGCCAGGCCCGCGCCCTGGCGCAGCCAGTGCCTGCGCGTCAACATTGATCTGCCGGCCATAAAGACCCCTCTTTCACGTGAAGAACAGCCACGCGGACCCGACGACGCAAACCTGCAGCTCACGCGGCCGGCAGGCTCACGCCCTCGTGTTTCGCATGGTGTTCGTGGTCTATTCTTTCCAGGAGCTCATACACCTCGCACGGCTCATCCTTCGGGCCCAGCGGCACTGTGGCCACCAGCCTGAAACGGAAAAACCGCGCGGCCGCAAGCGCCACCGCCCGGCTGGCGGCGACGTTCACGCCCAGCGCATTGGCCTGCCGCGCCAGCGCCCGAGCCCGGTCCAGCGGTGCGCCCACTGCGGTAAATGTCAGGTGATCCCAGGTGCCGAAGTTGCCGACTGTGGCATTGCCAAAATCCAGGCCGAAGCGCGGCGGCTTCACCGGTGCATCAAGGCCTTCGGCCAGCGCCTTCATGGAGTCCACCGCGCGCAGGGCCGCCTCGCAGGCGTAACCGGCCGGGTTGGACACATTGAGCGGTGTGTTCCACAGCGCGACGGCGGTACAGCTTTCGTAGCGGTCCATCATGCCCTTGCCCTGCGCCACTTCCACCGCCAGGATCTGCAGGTAGTGGTCGGCGTGCGGCGACCAGGTCATGGCCGTGGCGTGGTGCTCGTCCAGCGCAGCGCACAGCACGGCCAGCTCGCGTTGCTCGACGCCGGCCTGCGGCGTCAGGCGGTTGGCAATGAAATGCTGCACCAGCGGCCGCGGCACGTAACGCGAAAAGCCCTGCAGCGCAATGCGTGCCAGCGCCAGCGACTCCTGCAGGCGGCGCACCTCGGCGATGTCGCTGTCCTGCGGAATGTCGCTGTCGAATTCAAATTGCCGGATGTGCCTGGCCGATCGCACCAGGTTCTTCAAGGGCCTGGCCAGCCGGTTGGCCATCCAGAACAGCATGGGCATCAGCAGCACCAGCCCGGCCACGCCCACCCCCAGCAGCATCCACCGCATGCGCCGCACCTGCGCCAGCAGCAGGTTCTGGTCGGACACCAGGGCCACATAGGCCTTGCGGCTGAACACGCCTTCGACCGGCATCACCACTGCGGCAAAACGCCGGCCGTCGGCGCCATCGACCGACTGAATCGGCGTATCTTTCACAGAGGCCTGTGTCATCAGCGGCGGCAACGCGGCATACAGGGGGTCATTCAGCGCGGCAAGGCTCACGGGCCGGCCGGACGCCAGCAGACGGCGCAGGCGGTCCGCATCGGACCAGCCCCAGACGCGTCCCTGCTCATCAAAGAGGATCAGCTCGGCATGGCTTTCCTGGCTGCGCGCACGCAGAAAATCCGAGAGGCCCGCGACCGTGAACGTTACTGCCGCGACGCCGCCCTTCGGCCCGCTGAGCGGCCGCGACAACGCCATGCCGAACTCCGCCGGAAGCTGCAGCATAAAAGGATCGGTGGCCTGGAAGGTGCCCAGGTTCAACTCGCTCACCCCCTCGTACCAGGGCCTGCTGCGGGGGTCGTAGCGGTTGCCCCAGGGACGCCGTTCGCTGGCGATGGCGGTCATTTGCTGGTCGTAAAAAACCCATTCCTCCACCCGCTTTTCGTGTTCGTCGACCCGGATGATCTGCTCGGCGTAGCGGGCTTCCGGCAATGATTTGGCCCAGGCCCGGTCGCGTTCGGTGCGCAGCACCATGCTTTGCAGGTAACTGCCGTCCGGATAACCGAACACCAGCGAGGCGATCTGGGGATAGCGGTTTTGCATCGACATCTGCATGCGCTGCACTGAAATGTCGTTCTCGCCTTCGAGGCCGGCGTGCGTGTCGTTGGTGGTGGCTTCCAGCCAGGCACGGGCCGGCTCCTGAAAGCGCAGCAGCTGCTCCTGCGTGCGGCGGCCCAGTTGCTCCAGCTCGCGCTGCGCACCGTCCAGCACGATGCGGCTTGCCGCCAGCTCGGCCAATACCATGAGCGCCACAACAAGCACCGTACCCAGCGCGGCATAGGTCCAGAACAGGTGGGAGCGAATCGACCTGGCGTGAAAAGTCAGCGACTTCAACTTTTTCAAGCGTGTCCCCCTGCTGTGCTTGTTTGACCGCAAGATACGCTGCAGTAATACCTTTGACAAGGCGGTTGCTACTGCCCGCGAGGTATCTTTTCACCTTCCACATTTTGTGACGTTTGTCAGAATTTTCAGCGTGACGGCTTACAGGGGGAGCATCACCAGAAATACAAATTTTCGGGCGCCAGCATGGATACAGCTGGTGACATCGGTGCGGTCTGTTTGCGACATGTACTGCCGGAGTACACACCCCGGGGCTAGAACAGAAGCGCTACATGCGGGCGGTCGCCTTGCCGATTTGCTTTGTAGTGCACTGGATCACTGAATCAAGAGGCCTGCGATTGAGCGAAACGGTGCGGGAGCTATAACCTCGGCTGGGCAAGCCAGATCCACAAAGCCGCGGCGAATCCGATCCAGACCAGCAAGATCACGAGCGCAGCAATCCGGCTGCGCGGCTTTGAGCCCTGCGTCTTCACCCACTCATCGGCCCGGTCGCGGCAATCGGCGAGCTCCTCTGGGGGCAAGAGCCTGATGGTCAACCAGATCAGCCCCGGGAGCAACAAAAAACATCGTCCAGATAGCCAAGCACCGGGATGAAATCGGGGATGAGGTCGATGGGACTCAGCGCGTAGCCCACCACGAAGAGCCCCAGCGCCTTGACATACCAGAGCGTCAATCCATCGCGCTTGATCCGCCTGGCCCAATTGTCGAGTTTGCCGCGCACCGTCATGCGTGCAAGCATGCCACAGCCATCGGAGTGATCACATCAATTGCAACGAATCCGTCGGTTTGCAGACTGCCGTTTACCAGGGCCCGCCGAGGATCTGTGAAAAAGATGTTGAGTTTTGCGAGCCGATCCGTGTATGCCCTACCTGTCAGTTCTGACAGGGGGATGAGGGTTGTGAATGGAGCGATTTGGAAGGTCACAGGCCTTGGGTGTTTCCAGAAAATCCGATACTCATTCGCGAGTTTGTAAGGCGTAATAAGTATCGACCAGGTATCGACGATCAGACAAGAGTAGCCATCGCCACGCAAGGCTTGTCAACACTTGCAAGCGCCAGCCGTATTGGCGAAAGGCTGTCCGATTGACTGTGAAAAGAGGCAAAAATTCCTGAGAGCGTCACCGCACCTCAAATGCAACTCACACATTCTGCTTACAGAAGTTTGAAGCTGGAATTCAGTGAATAGTTGCGTCAGCCTTCAGTGCAGTTCAGCAGCCAGGTCAATCACGAATTTTCGGTACTAATTGCTCCTGCAATTGGAGGATGTGAGGGGTTGGCAATTCTCTTATGTTTGCGCTTCCAGGCACTCGGTTTCTTCTTGCTTCCTCGCGAAAGCAGGCAGAAGCCCCTGAAGTAGCCGCAATAAAACGGGGGATGTTAATGAGTGCAAGATTCGGCTTCCAATTGCTGGGATCCTCGGAATCCCTGGCGAAAGTGCGTACGCAGATCGAGCGTGTCGCCAGAGTTGATGCGGCGGTTCTCGTCGAAGGTGAAACAGGCACCGGAAAGGAAATGGTGGCACGGGCCATTCACTATGGCAGCAAGAGGGCCGACCGCGCTTTTGTTCCGGTCAATTGCGGAGCACTCGCGGAAACTCTGGTGGAAAGTGAGCTCTTCGGCCACGAGCGTGGGGCTTTCACCGACGCAAAAGTTGCCTCGCTCGGGCTTGTCAGCGAAGCCGGCGGCGGCACACTTTTCCTTGACGAGGTCGACGCGCTCAGCCTCAAGGCCCAAGCCGCGCTGCTGCGCTTTTTGCAAGACGGCAGTTACCGCCGCGTCGGCGGGAGTTCAACCAAACAGTCTGACGTTCGTATCGTCGTGGCCAGCAACGCCAACCTCAACGAGCTTGCCGAAGCACGCCGTTTTCGCAAGGACTTGCTGTATCGCATCAACGTGTTGTCGGTCTATCTGCCAACGTTGCGCGAGCGCGGCGACGACGGGATCGAACTTGCCAGGATTTTCCTGACGCGGCTTGGCCACCATCACGGAAGGCCGCAGGTTCGCCTGACGCCCGCATCTATCGCATTCATCCAGAGCTACACGTGGCCGGGTAATGTGCGTGAGCTCGAAAATGTTGTTCAGCGGGCTTTCTTGCTCAGCGACAGCAACGAAGTCGATATAAGCCAGGCAGTGTCCCGACCCCGCGGCGAGCGTCCCGCTGCCGAATCGGCGGTCTTTCGTACAGCCAAGCAGCAGGCCGTCACGGAGTTCGAGCGGCTGTATGTGAGCCGCTTGCTGATGCAAACCAACGGCAACCTGACTCAGGCGGCACTGATCGCGGGACAGGATCGCAGCGCTTTCGGACGGCTGGTGCGCAAACACAGCCTGAGCCCCAGCCGGGCCCAGACCACCACCGCTGCCCGCGCCGGTGAAGCCTGAGGCCGAGCGTGCTTGCGAAGTACGGCATTGTCCTGTTGACCCTGGTATTCGGCATGGTGGCCTTCGCCGCCGGGTTGCTTGCGCCTTCCTCATTCAAGGAAGGGGTGACAAAAACAGCGCAACAAATCGGAGCGAAAATCCCGGGCCGGGCCGCTCCAGGCACGACGGCGGCTTCCACACCAACCGCAGCATCTGGCAGCACACCGGCCACCACTGCCGCTTCTGCAACCGCTTCTACAGCCGCTGCGGCCCCGGCAAGCGCGCCGGCCCCCGCGGCATCGTCACCCCTGCCTGCGGCCAGCCTGATATTGCCGACAGTGGCCACGGCTTCTCCCAGCTTCGCGCTGCAGGCGGCGCAGTTTTCGACGGCGCAGCCCGCCAGCCAGCTGGCTTCGTCAATACAGGCACAAGGTGTCACCAGCACGGTCGTGCTGATGGGCGAGCCCGAGGGCGGTTCATGGTCAGTGGTCACCGTCGGGCGTTTTGGCAGCGCGGACGAAGCACTGTCCCAACGCAACTACCTATCGCTCAAGCTCGGGCTGCCACCCAATATGGGCACCATCACACTGCCGCCCCCACCCAAATAGCAACTCAGCGCAGCAAATGCGCTACCGGATGCCGCTGCTGTTTGTTGACCCAACCAGCCTGGCCGTAGGTGTCGACATAGCAGACCGCGAGCTGCGCCATTCCAAGCGAGCAAAAGTAGACGTACAGGTTCGCATCCTGCTTCGGGGCCATGTACCAAAGCCACGGACGCGTGGCCAGCCCCCAGCTGCCAACCCGGTGCACGAGCAGGTCGGCCTGGCCGAGGTCACTGACGAGCGCGACACGGATGTCGGCGTCACCCATCGTGGGGGATTCATAGATTCGGGGCATGGATTCCTTTGCTGTCGGGGCTCACCTGCCGTCGCCGGTGCGCGGCCTGCCGGATCGGGGTCATTTGTGTTTCAGACCGCCTGCGACTTCGGCACGGCACTTCACACAATACTCCATCGCGTGACCCGCACTGACCTCGCTGGTGGCGTGGTGGTGCACATTGGTCAGCGCACCGTGCTGCTGGATGTCGTTCCAGGCCATGAACGAAGACTCCTTCGCCGCGTAGTCATGCCAGCTGTCCATGCCGGTCATGCTTTTGGCAAGGCCGTCGAGCGTAGCCTGGCGTTGCTGCACGAGCGTGCCATGTTCCGCAATGCGGGTTGCCTCGGCCGCCTGGTACTTGCTCATGAGCAGGTTCTTGCGCGCATTTTTGGTGTTGGCGCCGAAGGTCGGTGCAGCTGCCGGCACATAAGCCGGTACGGCTGGTACCAGCCCGGCCGTGAACGCGTCGAGGTGTGCTGCCGCATGGGTGTTGCCGCGCTGGTTCAGTTCCTGGTGTGCGGCGATGAGGCTGTGCCCTTCGGCGCAGGAAAGCCCGCGTTTGTCCTCAGCCGGAGTCTGCTGGACATGCCGGTCCATGAGTTTTTGTGCAAGCGGATGGGCCGCGTGGTTGGCCTTCATATAGGCCACACGGGCCTGGTATTTCGGTACGCCGGCGCCTCCGTCCGGGACCGGTGTTTTGGCCCAGGCGGTGTTTTTTCCGGTCACAGACAGCGAAGCATCACCGCCCGTCAGGCGCCCTCCGCCAGGCGCTGTGACCGTCATCGTCGCATGCACGAGGTCTCGCGGTGGAGCAGCGGTGGAAGGCGATGCCGTACGCGTCGTCTTCGGGCCTGACTGCGCTGTGACCGGCTTGGACAGCGCCGGAGACTGGGGTTGTCGTTTGGATGCCATGGCTTATTCCCTCTGAAAACGTGCATATTTTTTCCCGGGTGACACGACCGGTATCTGTAACCTGGCTCCGGACTGCGAAAATTGCCGCATGCCGGGCTCGTGCCCTACAGCGCAACGGCCGCGCAGCCGCCCGCACGGCCAGCGTGCCGGTTGCGCTGTGTTTGAGACGGCCTGAATCCCCGTTTCTCCCCGCCATCTACATGCCGACGCCGCGGCCGGTGTCGAGTTGTGCCGCAACAAGGCGGCGCCGGTCTTCTTCAACCGCAGACAGATGGCCACCTGGATCAGTTACTTCAGCTGCCTGCTTCCTGAATTTTTTGGCAGTGGACTGCAACTGTGGGCCCTGCAGTGCAGGCAGCCGCGGATGACTCAATATCTCCGACCCGTAGGCCTCCATTTCCCGTTGCGGGCTGGTCGTGGCCTTCATGACTGCGGGGCTTTTACGCTGCGCGACGTGTGCCATCTCATGACCAACAGTGCGAACGAGCTTGCGAAAGCTGTCCGTGTTCTCGTCACGAGTGATCTCTTCCAGCGCACGTTTTCCGTAATTTTTTTTCATCGTCAGCGTGATTGGCTTGGTCCTGTCCTTCCTGGCGCTGTAGCCGCCACCGGTCGAAGCATGACCGGCCTCATCCCTCACCTTGACCTTGTCGGGCATCGGCAGTGTGCCGTCAGTGGCCCGATGGACTTCAGTCGCGGTGGCTTTTGTAACCGCACGTAGCGACAGGTGGCTCGGATGTGATTTCGGCAACGCATTGCGCGTGGCCATAACGTTGGCAAACATGTCCCAATGGTCGAGCGGCGCTCGGCCCTGCGCCGCTCGCTGCTTGACCGCCAGCTGGGTCTTTGTCGGTGGTTTCACGGCTGGCGCCACGCCCACGCCCTGCTGCGGACCCGGGTTTTGCGCAGAGGCATTTTTCTTTCTGAGTAGCATGATGTTTCCTTTCAGGTTCAGAATGCGAAGCCCGGGCCAGTCACCCACCGGACAGGGCTCAGCGGTGGTTCGGTCAGGGTCATGTCATTGGCCATTTCGCGCAGGCTGCTGAGGTCAAGCCGGGGAGTCGCGCCGCGCCAGCGCCAACGGCGGCAGCATGCAGCGAGCCGAGATAGCGACGTGTCGACGGCTTGAAGGCGGCGTCCCTCGCAAAATTGGCGCGACGCGCCGTCCTGGCCCATGCCATGCTTTACCTGCCCGGCGCGATGCGCGCTCTCATTTTCCCGCCTGCTTGTACATGTCGGCGAGGCCGGCGCGCTGTTCGGTGACAACGTCCTTCAGATGGTTTTCATGCGTGGCATCGATATGTCCGGTGCTCCGGATGCGCGTGAGCATCTCAAGCTGGCGGTCCATACCCCACTCTGCGTCCTTTTTAGGCACCACGCCCTGCTGCGAAGGGTTATCGAAGGGACGGGCATCGTGAATCGTCGGTTTGCCGAAGAGCGTCGCGGGCGTGGCTGTTGACCGGAACTCGACCTCAAGCGTTGCCGCGTAGTGGTCCTGCGTCGTGCCCATCGGGCCGGCGAATGGTACCTGGCCATGATGAGCGTTCAGCAGGTAGGCTCGGTGGTGCTCGACCACTGCACCGCTTCCGGTCGTGAGCTTGCGCCGGTGTTGCGTTTTATTCATCGCCGAAGCCGGCAGGCGTTTGCTCAGAGAAGCACCGGCGCCGCTTTTCCTCGAACTGCCGGCGGCCTGGTGCAGGGAGTCGGGACTCATGTGGTCGACCTCAACCGGTGCCTTCGATGGGGTCTTTTTGTAGACCGACTGCTGCGCGTGCGTGCCGATGACTTTTTTGGGGCCGCGTATCGGCCCATAATTGCTGGGCGCCGGGCCCAGCCTGTCCTTGGCGGTCTGGTCCGCCGTGTACCGTCTCGATGCCATGGTCAAACTCCTGGTGGGTTAAGAAAAAACGCGGGTTTATCCACGCCACGTGTCAAAAGCCGTGCGTTTTATAGAGATCAGCCAGTTCACTACGCTGCTCGGTCACCACATCCATCAGGTGCTGTTCGTGCTCGCCCGTGATGTGCCCGGTGTTCTTGATGCGCTTGACCATGTCGAGCTGCCGGTCCATACCCCATTCGGCATCGAGTTTCGACACCACTCCCTGCTGCGACGGCTTATCGAACGGCCGCGGATCGTGAATCGTCGATTGACCGAACAAGGTGGGCGGCGTCGCGGTCGAACGGAACTCGACCTCAAGCACCGCCGCGTAGTGGTCCTGGGTTGTGTTCATGGGGCCGGCGAACGGTACCTGCCCGTGATGCGCGTTGAGCAGATAGGCCCGATGCGCCTCGACCGCCTTGCCGCTACCGGTTGTGAGCTTGCGCCTGTGCTGGGTCTTGTTCATCGCAGCGGCCGGCAGCCGCTTGCTCAGAGATGCACCGCCACCGCTCTTGCGCGAGCTGCCAAGGGCCTGGTGCAGCGAGTCGGGACTCATATGGTCGACCTCGACCGACGCTTTTGACGGTGTTTTTTTATAAGTCGACTGCTGCGTGTACGTGCCGAGCTCCTGCTTCGCGCGTTTGATCGGCGGGAAGTTGCTAGGAGCAGGACCAAGCAGGTCTTTGCTGATCTGGTCGGCTTTGCGTTTGCGGCTGGCTGCCATGGTCGATCTCCAGTTAGGGTTGAAAACGCTTCAGGAAGGTCCAGGCGGCGGCGCCGCTCTTCATGGAGTAACCGATTGGCTGATGCAACGAGTCGGGGTTCATATGGTCGACCTCCACCAATGCGCCCGATGACGCCTTCTTGCAGGTCAATTGCCGCGCATGGCTACCGATCTCGAGCTTGGGCTGCTTGACTTTTGGGTGACAGCTCCGCGCCGGTTCGAGCTTGCTTTTGCCGATCTCTCCAACCCTTCTTTTGCATTCCATGGTTTCTTCTCCTTCGTTGAAAACAGCGTCAACGCACCAGCGGCTCCCCGATGCATTCGCACACGGCCGCGAGCCGGCGCTCGAGTTCGTCGTGAGTGCAGGCAAGCGCGCCAGGCAGCGCGAGGTGCATGAAGCGGTAACCCACATCGTCGCCGCGCGACTCGTGCCCGAGCGTGTCAAACCCGGCTTTCTCGAGCAGCCGGTGCGAGCGCGTGTTGCCCTCATGCACCGAGGTGAACAGGTGCCACACCGGTCCGCCGGCGAGGCTTGCCGTAAGCAACCGCACCGCACGCGCACCCAAACCAGTGCCTTGGTGATCGACACCTATCCAGAAATGAATATGCGCCATATCAGCCTCGCGTCGCAAACCAATGGCACCTACAAGACCAAAATTCCGGTGAACCACTGCATATTCGGTCCCCTCGCGGCCGGCTACATAGGCAAGATAGGTTTGCGCCTCCGCTTCACAGGTAATTGGCGGCAATCCGGCCACCACGGCGATGTTCGGGTCCCGGTATTGATGCAGCCACGCCGGAATATGCAAGACATCAAGTGGCTCGAGCGATAGCTCATCGTCACGCATCGCGTCGGCTTCATACCAGTTGCTGGCCTGCCAATTGGCCAGCCGGCGCTCCAGCAGCTCATGCATGCCTTGCGCCTCAAGATGACCGGCATCCATGCGCAGACATTCCCGTACGATGCGCAATGCGGTGGCGCTGCGCCCGGTTTCCGCCTCCAGCCGCGCACGCAGCAGTAGCCGATCGGTGCGAGAAGCCGTCGGCGAATCGCTGTCGGGAGTTTCGGCGAGCACATCACGCGCCAGCGCCCACTGACCCACATGCACAAGCAAGCCCGCCAGGTCTGTCCCGGCATCACAACGTTGACGCTGTGTCATCTGCTGCCACGTGCGTGCCAGGCTGCGGTGCAGTGTTTGCAGTGCACTTTCGTCCGCAGCGTCCAGCAGGCGAAGATCAAGGCTATCGAGGATGGATTGGAGAGCCCAGGGATCATGACCCGAGCAGCGCAGGCGAAAATTGATTTCGTCAACGCTCTCCACGGGACTGTGGGGAGCCCCGTGCCACCAGCGCTCCGCTGGATGGTCTTCATCTAACGCATCGACCAGACTGCTCCAGCTTGCAGCATCCATGCCGATGGCATCGTCGCGGCAGGCCATATGCTGAATGCATCCCGATGCACCCCACTCCAGATGCGCAACATGTGCACCGGCGCTTTCCTGATGCATGCCAAGCGCATGGAAATTGACCGGCAGTCCCAGTTCACCAGGAGCGAGTTGTTCAGGAAGCGCCATGCAGTTAAGCCTGATTTGCCGTTCATCGGCAATTCCCTGGTCCGCCGCCAGCAGCAAATAGCGTCCAGCAGAAAAATCGGCAAGCGCATCCAGCAGGGACAGTGCGGCGTTTGAAAGCAGAACACTGGCACTGATCAGGCTGGCGCGGTAATGGCCCAGCAGCGCGGAAGCGGCTGAGGCAAGCTCATCCTCCGCCAAAGCCTGCCATTCAGAAGCCAGCGCAAAACGGCCTTCGCTGCCTGGCTGCGCCTGTACCCGCGCCTGCAATAGTTCGCCGTAGTGCACACCGTACAGTTCTGCCGGCAATGCGGAGAACCCGCCTGCCGTCATCGCGACCACCGGGTTGCGTGACCCGAACAGGGCAAAGCGGTTCGCACCGAGCAAAAGCGGGTGGCCGCGCCGAGCCTGCCAGCTTGCCTGGTCAAGCCAGCCGCGCGCGACAAAAGGCTGAAGTGCCGGCTGTTTGAGCAGCGCCAGTGCCGGTTCTTCGCCGGCCAGCGGGCACAGCACATACCGGACGGGCCAGCCGAGCATGCCGCAGGCATGCATCTCATCGCGCAAAGTGGTCAACACCACCGCAGCCAGGGCGCCGTCATCCGGGCCCATGTTCAGGATGTAGAGTGGTTGGGACAAATCCAGGCCACCCAGGCGTTCAAGCCTGCTCCAGTACATAACTACGGCATGCGCCCAGGCGCGCCCCAGGCGCGGGCTGGTCAGGGCGGCAGCAATGCCCGAACGCTCCTTAAACAGAAGGGACGGCAGTTCGCAAAGGTTTTTCCAGACCGAAGCGGCGATATCCATCGCCACTGACGGGGGCGACGGATCAGTGCCCAGGGAGACCGGTACGAGAAGCCCTTGGGGTTCAGATGATGCGATCATGTTTCCTCCCGCGCTGGGGGTGTTTCAAGCCCTACCAATTCGAAGATATTGAGTTGGCCGCCAAGACGAATAAACACCTCCTGGTAGAGCTCGGCCGTGTTGAGCCTTCCCCATTCGATCGCGCGGCGTATCAGGTAGGGCGCCGGGCTGTGCGGATCCATCTTGAGCAGCGCCTCCACCAGTTGCTCCAACATTGCATAGACCTGGCGCCGGTCATCGATGGCCCACGTCTGGTCACCCACAATGGCCGTCTCATCTGACTCCGCAACGGTGCCAGGCCCCGGCTCGGATTCCTCACTCGCCGTCGCCAGACTTATCCCGCGCCGCTGCAGCTCGGATTCGGCCAATGCGTGCAGTTGAGCCAGCAAGCCGGCCAGTGCCGACAGACTCGGTCCGTCCACCGCGAAGTGGCGGTCGATGCTGTCCCTGAGCAGTTGCATCGCTCCGAGCGCATCATTCAACTGCTGGTGCAGCGCCTGATACCAGGTCAGGGGCGTCGCGGCCATCGCTGCAGTGATCGTTTCCGTGCTGGCATGTTCCTCCTCATCAGCGCTGTTAGCTGCGGCCGCGGCGGCCGGGGCCAGTCGTTCGCGGTGCATGGCAACTTCCCAATCGGCGAGGTTGTAATTGCGATGCATGCCTGTTGAAGTCATGGCGAGCTGCTTGAGCACAAACGGCAAACGGTTGTTGAGCGAACGCAGGATATTGGCTCGGTGTTCGCCGCCGGAGTCAGCGTCCTGGGGGTAGAGATCGTCCCAGTAATCACGCAACAAGCCATCAAGCAGCACAAGGCCTGGAGCTATCGCGGAAAACCCATGCTGGTTCACTTCGGCCTCAAGCAGCCAGGCAGCGACCTGCAGGTCCTTGGATTTGGAACAAAGGGCCTCGGTGGCGACACGGCTCACCACTGGCCAGTCCGCTCGCTTGAGCTTGTGCTCCCACGGGCCCAACGGCAAACTCGCATCGTCCTCGCGTCTGGCGTTCTGGATGGTGTTGTAGACACCATTGCCTTTGACCGAATAACCGGCGGGATTGCCCGCGTCGATCGGGTCGAGCAGGGTCTCGAGCGAACATCCAAGCCGTTCGCCGAAGTAACGCTGTGATCGGGTCATCAAATCAGTGTTCATGGTTTTGCTCGCTTTTGCGTGGAAACATCTTGCCGCTGCGGTGCAGACTTGGGAAAAGGTCCCGGCCAGGCCAGACTGGTACTGGCCTGGGATTTCGGATCGGTGCCAGACAGGGCCAAGCCGAGGTAGAACGTGGCCTGGCCCGTCGTGACTGCCGGGGCTGTTGTGGGTGTCGCCTGGGTCGTGCGCTGTATCGGTACGCTGAATTCGAGCAATGCCTTGCCCGGCTTGAGGGGATCGGTCGGTCGTGCCGGCGCAGGCTGGTAGCGCTGCAGCATGCGCAGCAACGCCCAGTTTCCGCTTTCAGTAAACGAAGCGGTGCTGCCTTCGACCCGGTAGCCGCTTTGCACCGGGTAAGCGGCCGGTCGCCAAACAGACAGCTCGGCCCAATTCAGATCAAGCGCGAGCACCTGGCCGTAGCTCCAGTCCACGGTCGGCGGCTTTCCACCCGGATAGCTCGCCACCCGTGAACCTGAGCTCACAACCCAGCTCACCACCTGTTCACTGCCAGGCGACTCCTGGGGTAGCGCACGGAAAGTGATGTCGAGCTTTAGAGGCTGCGGTGCTGCGCCTATACCCAAGCCTGGCCGCAGAAACTGATCAGCTGCATCGAGTTCACTGAGGAAGCCGCGTGCCGAAACGACCCAGCCAGGGGTGCTCAGGCCGGACAGCGACTGTTGCAGCGATTCGCGTTGCGCGGCGTAGTCGCTGAAGAAGGTCTGCACCTCCGCCAGCGAGGCGTCCGGACTGCTGGTCTCGCCGAACGGGAACCGCCCCTTGAGCCGGCTGTTGAAGCGTTTGGCCAGGACATCGTAGGCAGTGGTTGCCTGTTCGGTACGACGGTCGACACAGCGCAGGTTCAGTTGCGCAATCAGGTCGCGCCGCCTCTCCGAGAACATGTCGTTGCCGTAGTCGGCTGGCTGGTAGGCCGCCAGCACCTTGCCGCAGTTCGCATACGTGAGATCGGCAATGGTCTTGAGGAAAAGCGTGTCGAGAGCGCCGACTTGCTTGCCCGGGTCCTTGAACTGCACGTAACTGGTGACCTCATTGATCGTATTACTCCAGTACGGCAAGGTTTGCGCGTTGTCGCGCTGCGCATCGTTGACGCCGTCAGTGTTGCGCAACAGATTCACGAAAGGATCAGCGTAGCCAGCGAGTACCTGCGCACGCGCAACCTGCCGCGCGAGGTAGTCGCGTATCACCGGTGTGGTGCCCAGATTCACGAGCAGGCCGTCGGCAGGACCGGCCTCGGGGTCATAAAGCCGGCTGCCACTTACAAGGCCCGAGACGCGGCCCAGAGCATCTGACGAAAAGTCCCGCGCGCACTGCGAAACGCGTCCTGCGCTCGCTGTAAAGCCGAACTGGGTATAGAGCCGCAGGTTGCCGATCAGCGGATCCAGTGCGCGCGAAAAATCACCACTCTGCTGCAAAAGCTGCTGGTCTGCCGCCGAGACCGCGTCAAGTCCCTGAAGCACGAACAACTCAGTTGCAGCCGACTGCGCCGAGCGCATCGCGTCATTCATGACCTGCTCAAGCTGCGCCCTCGCAAGCCGGTCGAACAGCGGCTTGCTGGTTGCCGGCGCACCGAGAGGCGGCAGTCCCTGGCCTGCTGCGAATCGCTGGTAATCAGCAGCGTAATTCATGGACCGGCCGAGGTCTGCCAGGCGCCAGCCCGGCGCTGAACTCACGCAGGCGAAGGCCTGCGGGTTCCGGACCTGCATGAAAGTCTGCTGTAGCAGGCCTTCGAGGCCGCGTACCTCTGCCGACAGTGCCGGATTCATGACGAGACTCTGGCCCTGTGCGATGAGCAGGGGCCCGTAGGGCGAAAGCTGCATGCCGCGCAGCACCTGCATGGCCGGGTTGTAGCACCTTGCTTCATCAAAACCGCCGTCACCTGCCAACAGGTCTTTCGGATAGCTGTACTGCGTCACGAGGGGCGACAGCAGTTGCCGCAGTTCCTTCGCGTCATCGGCGCAGGGGTTGTTGTTCGGGTCCGATGGCACCCATGATTTGGCGACCCAGACCAGCCATGAGGTGAACCGCCTGGTGTTCTCAACAAGCAGCCCTTTTGCCGGATCAACCTTGGCCAGGAGGCTGGGGCCCATCGAGGCCTCGGCAAGCAAATCGACATGCAGTTGCCGGCTGGAATTCGCCAGCTGGCGCGCCCAGTTGCCGCGCGAACGCTCGGGCACATTCACCACGCCGCTGTAAGGCACTTGCTCGAGCGAAGCGGCAACCACGCCGCCGGGCCGCGCCGCAGCAAGGGGCAAGCCCGCTCCGTAGACGTAGAGATAAATCAGGTTGAGATCATCCAGCTTGCGGACGGTGGATTCGGCGGGTATGGCAGTCAGGCGTGCGAAACGCTGGAGCTTGTCTTCCAGGTTGTTCACCTCCAGCGCAAGCACCTTCAGGTTGGCGCGGGTTTTGGCATACGCCGAGTTGTTGACGGTGATACCGGCAAGCGTCGGCTCGGACGCCGCGACCAGACCAGCGTCGAGCCGTGCGACCCGCGCCTGCAGGCCGCAAGCCAGTGCCGGAAACACCGTGCGCGCCATCACGGTACTGGAGACGGCCTGCACCGCATTGTTGCTGGCACGCCGATCGACCCAGGACAGCGGCATCGTCGCGAACACCAGGTCGATATCGAGGGCCGAGGCCCGGGACAGCGCATCGTCAATCAATGGACGGCCGGCGCAGCTCTCCTGTGCACCTGCCAGCGACTGCGACTGGTAGAGCGCGGCGATGCTGCGACCCAGACCATCAACCTGGCGCTGCAGCCGCCAGCCCGATAACACCAGTGCCAGCAGCAGCAACCCGGCCAGCACGATGCAGGCTTGCTGAAGCCGCAGCAGCCCCGGCTCACGCGACCAGAATGACGCCAGCGTGGCGCGCGCCAGCCCGCATTCCCCCAACGCCTTTTGCGTCAGGACGTCTTCGGCAAACGAGATATCGGCACGCGGCATGCCAGCTGGCGCGCCGGTATCTTCGGTGCAGCCCGTGAAATAGACACCTCGGCACAATGCAGGCCGCGTCGTCGCCGTGTCGTGAAAGACCTCGGCCAGGTAATCGCGCAAGGGCGCATGCAAACGCTCGAAATGCCTGGGAAACAGAAAAAACGCATCAGCGTCGGCAATCTGCTCCTGGGCCGCAGCGGCCTCCACCTGGATTTCCTTGAGTCGTTCACCGATGCCAACAAACGCCTCATCAATCCACTGGACCGGGCCAGACTGCAACAGGCCGTCGCGCGCCGACCAGCCAAACATGCCTTCCCTCTGCGAGCGCCCCTGCAGACGCCAGTACGGAGCAAATCCATCGACCGCGTCGCACTGGCTGACGATCACGTAGACCGGCAAGGCAAGGCTGGTGGCGGAGCGCAGGTCGTCGAGCTGCCGCCGGGCATCGAGCGCGAGTTGAAGCACACTCTCACGGCCCGTGCCCAGCAAGTTACGGGAGGAAACCATCAATAGCGCCCCGTCAAGTGCACGTTCGGGGCGCAGGTGGACGAGTCCGCGCAGCACGGTTTGCCAATCTGCCGCGTCGGGCCCGGTTTGACCGGCAGCACTGAGCTTGCCTTGCGGGTCTATGAGTTCACCCTGTGCCAGGCTGTGCCAGGCTGTGTGGGGCACGCCGGCGATCGTCGCCGCCTGGGCGTCTGGCCGTTGCTGGACCTGGCGCAACGAAGCGATCAAGCTGCTTTTACCAGCGCCGGCCTGCCCGATCAAGATGACCCAGGTTTGCCGGTAGCGCTCCCGTGCGGTTCTGGATAGCACGGTACGCAACCCGCGCAACCAGGCCTGGAACGACTGCCAGCGCGTTCGCCAGAAACTCGCCGCCAAAACCGGCTTGATGGCGCCGGTGGCCACGATCAATTTGGCCTGGCGCGAGCGCACGATCAGCCACAACACCAGAATGCCGAATACTGCCGCGACCGCAGCAAGCACGCCAAACCAGGTACTGCTGCTCATGCTGCTCATCTCAGACACCCGCAACCTTGACCAGCGGCTGGATCAGCCATAGCCAGAGCGCCGACGACACCAGCACAAAGCAAAATGCATAACCCATCGCCAGACGCCACCACGGGCGAAGGGGCGCGACCCGTGCATCGGCAGTCGACTTGACCGTGTGTTCATAGGCTTGCACAAACAGCCTGCCGTCAGGCTCTGCCGGTCGGCCATTGACAAAACGGTACAGTCGCTGGCGCAGCGTGTCCAGGAACAGCTGGCCCTGCGACCCCCGGTGCATTCCCTTGAACCCAAGCTGCAGCGCGAGCAGAAAGCAGGCAGCAAGATCGCGATGCAAATTGGATCGGGACACCACAGCCAGCACCTGCTCCGCCATGTCGAAGAAACGTCGCCCAGCCTGGCGCGAACCGAACTGCCGGTGCTCAAGCAAAACCTCGAGCCAGGCGTCCTGTGCCGGCCACGAGAGTTCAAGGATGAAAATCTCGTCAGCCAGCACCACCATCACATAGCTGGCTGCCGTATAGGCGCGTTGCTGCGCCTCACTCGCGGTAGCCCGCATATCGCGTGCCTGGCCAGCCAGAAGGTCGGCCAGGCGCAGGCTCACACGGCCCGCGAGTTCGGCCGGCTCGACCGGTGCCGCACCGGAGACCCCCAGGTAGGCTTGCAGCGACCCACGTTCGCTTTCCTGCCGCACGCGCGCAACCTCCTCATAGAACTGCGCAAAGCAGCTCAGGAGCGGCATTTCGGGCAAAGCGGCAGGCTGCATGGCTGCGTCTTTCAGGTCCGCGTGCCTGCGGCGCGCGCACGATAAAGCAGAATCATCGCGGGTGGAGTTCCTGGCGACTTCTTGTCACCGCTAATGACGAGGTTTTGTCCCGGGCTGAACAGTCTGGTCTCGCCCTCCTTGAGCTGCAGCACCTGGTTGTCGACTGCAAACAAGGCGGCCCCCGAGCGAAGGTTGCGCTTCGCAAGTTCCTCTGCGGTCAAAAGGCGTGGCCTTGCAGTCACGCGCAGCCGGGCTGCGGCAGGCAGCAACGCCTCGCTCGCGATGCAGGCGTCAAGCAGCCAGCGCTCCATTGACGCACGGCCATCGGCCCCCAGGCCCTGGCCGCCTTGCGGCCTGAGCTCGACAAGCAGTTGTTCACCCGCGTCAGGAGGCAACACATGTGTAAAAGTGCCGTCGGCATGGCGTTCAAACGGCTGCAGCTCGAAACTGGTATTGATATAGCTGAGCTTGCGCACCACATAGTCCAGCGCACGCCGGAACTGCGGCGAACAGTCATCGTGCTGATAGGCGTCCAGCACAGGCGGGATGGGATTGGCGCCGAAGGATGCCATCGTGCCAAGCAGGAGCGCCAGGCTGTCGTAGACCGCGCGCGGGCTCGACTCGGGGCGCTGCACGATGAGGCTGAACTGCGGCAGCACGGCAGCCAGCCGCCGGGCCATCTCCAGGTGCTTGCGGACATGGGCGCCCTGCAATTCATCGTCCTCGGGGCCGTCGCTTTCCCGGTTGGCGCCCAATTCGCGCAGCTTGAACCACAGCGCTTCATTGAGCAGCTGGAGCCGGTGCCGCAAGCCGGTTGCCTTGAGAAAATCGCCGGCCTGCCAGCACAGCATGGGTGGGTGGTAGGGCTTGAATTCGACATGCCTGTTTTCTTCGCGCCGGAACAGCTCGAACAAGGGGCACACCTCGTAGCCGGCCGGGGCTGCGACTTCGGCTGACAGCGAGATCGCCGGCCGCAGGCGGTCGACCGGCACCGATCCGGTCAGGGTGTTCTCGTCAAGTGATACCAGGCCGTGCACAACCTCATTGCGTGCGGGTGTCGTATTCCAGTGATTGGAGGCGTTGCCCCGCACGGGCATGATCAGCGACAACCGCACCCCATCCGGCGTGCGCTGCAACTGCCCGGTGACATCAAGTTCGAGCGCTTTTCCGGTGTAAGAGCCGGGAAACACCACCGGCGTGCCGTCGGGCATGATGCATTCAAGCCGTTTGATTGCGACGATACCGGCCTTGAGCTTCACCATATCCAGCTGCAGCAGGCTCAACCCCCAGAAATCCGGCGCGACGCACGACAGCCGGTACCTCAACTGCTCCTGCCAGTAAACATCGCTCTGCTGGAAATGCTGGGGTGACAGCAACATCCCTTCGATCCACTGGACACTGTCGGGCAAGGCCGGACCGGCCGCAGCTGAGAACAGCTTCGCTGCGGGCTGGGCGGCTTTAGGCGCTGAAATGGTTTCGGGCATGGGGTCTCCAATCATGAAAGGCAGCTCGTATAGCTGATCTGCGTGCTACGCAGGGTGATCAATGCGCATTTGTAGGCAGTGATGTTGGCGACAGCCTGACCGCCGGCGCTCACATAGCTTGCGTAGCTGTAGACATAGACGGCCTTGCCATAACCAATGGGCAGGGGCTGGTTGGTGACCGTGCTGCCAGGGACAACCTGCACACCAAGCACTGCGATGCCGCTGGCCAGACCGGCTTGCAGCGCGTCGCGATTGGCAAACCAGTCGGGTGAGGTCTTCGGCAAGACGGCCGCCGCGTTCTTGTCGAAGACAAACACCAGGTCGACCTCGGTTCCCATATTCTGATTGGCATCGAGTTCGGCGACGATGTTCAGCGTCTTTAGCGGCGTAGTAGGGCTGTAGCCCAGCGCGTAGTTGATAAAACCGCAGCCGGAAACAGCCAGCAATGCCGCTGTGCCGAGAAAAGCGTTGGCGATGCGCATGATCATCCCAGCACCATCACGCATACCTGCGAAGGTGTGATCGACATGCCGATCGCGTTGCCTATCATGCCGTTCTGCCCGACCACACTGGTCAGCCGTGTCGCAAACACACCGCCCATCGCGACCTTGAAGCTACCCATGAGGTATCGGTCCGGCCCAATTTCCATGCCCGAAACCACGCCCAGGTTGACGCCAGGCTCGTCACCGTTGCTCAACGTGCCCTGCGTCACCAGGTTTTCAGCGAGTCCGCCGCCGATGATCACGCAGGCTTGTGAAGGAATGTGCGAGATCGTGATGACGATATTGGGAAACGGAATGGGCACCGGCCCCACCGGCGTAGGCACCAGACAGACGTCGGGAAACGCGAAATTGATGACGCAGAGATTCGTGTTGGCGAACATGACTCATCCCAGGCTGATGCGTTCAGCATCGAGCTTGATGTCTTCTTCGGCCGTGACCAACGCCTGCCGTCCATGGAGCCGCAGCAGCGCCGAGGCCTGCATGATCCCGTGCTCGACACGCGTTACGAGATGCCGTGCCGACTGCACCATGGTCTCACTGACGGATGCCAGGAAATCCCTTGCATTGACGCTCACGGAGCCGCTGGCCGACGTCAGTTCGACGTCACCAAGACAACGCAGTGCGATTTGACGGGTGCAGGCCAGCTCAAAAGCTGGCTGGGTGATCGCCATAAGCTCCGCGCCCGGCACGGAAAGCTCGGCACGGCCTGCGCCCGGCGTGTCCGCTGCCGCCTGCGGGCGCAGCAAAATATGCGTCACGAACAAGCCTGAAGCACTTTGCAGCACGGCCACCGTGTCACCAGGCAGGGGCGTGAGCAGGCAGGAAACCGCTTGCAGCGCAAGCCGGCCGTCCGCCAGCCGCCATTGCGCTTGTCCGAGCGACCGGCCTATGCTCGCCTCTCCCCAACCCTGCATGGTTTCGTGGCGTGCGGGGAGATCGACCAGTTGTGTTGCCTGTTTCATGCGGCTTCCATTTCAAGTGAGCGTTTTTCGGCAGCAGCACGCGCCTCCTGGGTGCCCAGGGCGGCGGCTACGTTGGCACCGGTGAAATCGGCACCGGTCCAGACCGCGCAATGAAAACTCGTACGGTCGAGCTTGCAGTACCGGAAATCCATTGCCCGGCCATTCGCATGTGCGAACTGGGCAAACTGCAAGTTCGATCCCGCGAAAACGACGCTGTCAAGCCTGCTGTGATCCCAGATCGTTTTCACCAATCCGGCTCCGCGCAGCGAAACTCCGTTGAGTTGGGCTTTTTGCAATACCGCGCCCTCGAGTTGGGCGCCGTCAAGATTTACCCGGTCAAACTTCGCTTTTACGAACTGGCAGCGCGTCGCGTCAATGCCATTCATCAGCGTTGCACTGAAGCGGGCTTCGGCACAATTCGATTCACGGATGCTGGCGCGGCTCAGATCGGCACCTGAAAAATCGGCACCCTGCAAAGTGCAACGCAACAAGCTGGCACCTGCCAGTTTCTGCCCGGCGAAGTTGGCTTTGATAAACAGGCTGGTGCTGGCTCGCATGCCAGCGAGCCTGGCTTCCTGCAGTTGTGCTTCGTTCAGGCTTACCTGCTGCAATTCGGCACCTTGCCAATCGCTGCCGACCCACTGGCAATCTGCAAATGCGCTGCGCAGCAAGCGCGCCTCAATCCAGAAAGAGCCGCCGATATCGCACTTCGTCAGCATGGATTTCTCAAGGCTCGCGCCATCCCAACGACTTTGGCGGAGGTCACACTGACTGAAGGCCAGCATGGTGCCGGCCGTACCACGCCAATCGCTGCCAGCCAGGCGGCTCTGGCAAAAAGCGGTCCGGCGCAACCCGGCACCGCAAAAGTCGGCCGCGCCGAGTTCGCAATCTATAAAGGACGCTCCTTCGAGCTGGGCGCCGGCCCAATGCGAACCCGCCAGCTGGCAGCCGCTGAAAACCGCACCGGTGAAGTCGTGGCCGCTTGCATCAAGCCCGGCCAGCATCTGACCGCGCACCGGGCGACCAAGCCGCACCAAGCGCTGAATCTCGGCCCAATCCTGGGCGGAGGTCTGGCTGTAAGTTCTGCTCATGCGAGCCTCCTGCGCGCATCCAGGCGTACACCGCGTGTGTCCGCATCAACCAGGCAGATCTCAGTGAGTTCGGCTTCATACAGGCTGGCGTCGCGCAGATCGGCTTTTCCAAAGTCAGCTTTTCGCAACAACGCCTGGTAAAAGTCCGTGCCCGCGGCACTCGCACCGGGCAGTTGAGCCTTCATCATGAGAGTACGCGGCAGGCAGGCACCGTCAAGGCTGGCACCGCTGAGGTCAGCCCGACTCATGTCGCACGCCATGATGAAAGCGCCGTCGAGCCGTGCACCCTGCAACTGGCTTTGCGTCCAGCTTCCGCGTTCAGCGCGCAGTCCGGACAGGTCGGCGCCACGCCAGTCGCTGTCATTCCCCTGGACCTGAACCAGCCGGGCCTTCCTCCACTTACTGGCCGACAAATCAGAGCCGATCAGTGCGCTTCTCTGCCATTGCGACCCCGAAAAATCGGCCCCCTGGGCCTGCAGCTTCCAGGCAACGCATTTGTTGAACGAGGCACCGCACCAGCTACTTCCAGCCAATTTGGCCTGGTTGAGAATTGTTGTATCCAGCGTCGCGCGATCAAAGTTTGCGCCGCAAAGATCTGCATCGTCGAGTTGACCAGCTGACAGGTCGCAATCGCGGCCGTCAGCTTGCATCCAGTTCGCCTTGGAAGCACGGACCGAACAAAGACTCGCCCCGCGAAAACTCGCCCCGCATGCATGGCTGCTGCAGAGATTGGCCTCATCAAGGTCGGCCTCATCAAGTAGTGCGCCATCGAGCCGCGCCTGAGTCAGCACAGCGCGGCGCAGGTTGCAGCCGCGCAGGTCCGCACCGCTGAGGTCGGCGTACTCCAGCATGCATCCGCCAAGGTCAAGGCCCGCAAGTGCAGCACCGCGCAGGTCCGCGCCGGCAAGGTCGCGGCCGGCAAGCTTTTCTCCGGCCTTCGCCCAGGTCAGCACTTGCGCCCCCAATAGCGACGCGACAGCGGGCGACAGCGCCTGCGCGGGCGACAGCGGGACGGGAGACGCATGGCGGGCTTTGCTCTTGAGTTGCGCGGCAGCCATAAGGTCGGCATGTTGGGATGGCGTCGCGGCCAGCGCGAGCGGCGCCAGGGCCTCTCGCGTCGCCGTACCATCGGCGCGCTGCAACACTTCCGTCCAGAGCGGCGCGGACTCCGGGGCATTTCCATGCTCCCCGGCGGGAGCATCCGTCTGCCCCGTCAACACCTGCAGCTCTGCTAGCTGGTGAGTAAATGCTGCCTGCTGTGCGGCCGCGTTTTCGCGGGTGCTGGCCACCAGCTTTTCGACGCTGTGCATCAGGCCGGTCAAGTCCATGTCGCCATCGGCCAGGGCCTTCGCCGACGGTGTCTGGAGCAGGGGCGGCCCGGCTTTTGGCGGCTCGTAGCCCGCGGGCGGCTTCATGCCGCTTTGCTGCCAAAATTCGCGCGTCACTTCGTCAAGCACGTCCTGGCGTTTTTTCAGTGCCGCCTCGGCTTCGGTGGCAGCCAGCGCGGGATCGGCAGGATCGAGCCGCGGCGCGAGCTGCGACTCGTTGAGTGCATGCAACGGTGCAGTCTTGGGGTCCAGGCGCAGCGTGAGCACTTCCGCGTAATGGTTCAAGGTACGCGGCGCCTCGGTCGCGCCTTCGTAAGCCAGCATCAATACCCCAATGTCCAGTGCATCGCTGTCAGCGACCTGAATCTCGCCTCGCCAGGCCGCAACACCGAGTTGCTGCTCGGGGAGGAACCAGACCGTGTCCATGCGCAGCCCGATTTCAGCCAGCGAAGCGGGAGAAGCGTCTTTTTTGAGCGCGAAAGCCTTGACGCGCTGCTCAGGCAGTGCGCCCCGGATGGCCTCAATCTGTGGATGCATCCCCTGTAACAGGTAGGCTTCGCCGCCCGCGAAAGGATTCGCGATGCGCTGGTCGGCCGCTGCCTGGTTATAAAGCCGCCAGTCAAGATCTCGCGGCAAGCCGGGATAATCCTCGCGCAGCCAGCGTTCATCGTAAGTGCCGGCATAGCGCTTGCGAGGCGCCCAATCGATAGGCATGGGTCCAAGTCCGGCAGGGGGATAGCGACGCCCATGGCAGTCGACGGGCTGGGCGGCGTACTCGACGTTCGGCATGACCCCTTCGTTCGCACCGGCTATTGCGGCGAACCGGTTGCCGTCATGGCCACAGCCAACCGGATTGTCTTCGCAGCCCGGACCACCGAAGGCATGTGCGAAATCAAGCGGCATGTGTACAAATTCCGCAGGCTGCGAGATGCCAAAGAGCGGCAAGACGCCATAGCGCCATTGCCTGTCGCCAAAAACCGCCAGACGCTTGTTGATAGGACCGACTTGCAGCCGCGCTTCCATACGTTTCACCGGACGATTTCCCGGTGCGCAAGCGCGACCCAGCACCAGGGCTTCAGCCCCGGTCTTGGGCATCGCCTCGTCCAGCGCCTGTCCCGCCGGCAATGCGGCCAGTACCCGTGCCCATTGCGGGCCCTCCATGAGAAAGCGCTGCGGCCTGACTTCACCCAGCGGAAAAAAACCCAGCGCCGTCACCACCAGGCGGTTTATGCCGGATTGCCGGTATGTCTTGTAGAGCAGGCCTAGGCTCAAGGGCTTGATGATCTTCATGGCGGCCTAGAGATAGATTTTCAGCTCGGTGATCGTCAGGCTCAGGCCCGTGATCTGCATCGTCGCCTGCAACGCGGTGAGCTGCACCAGGATGCCGGCCCCGGTCATTTCAATCGAGGTTGATGCGCCTTTCATCGAGATCGCCGTGGTGTCGCCCGACAGCGAGATGTCAGTACTCGACCCCAGAACTGAAACACTGTTGCTCTGGCCCGTGAGGCTGACCCGGCTGGACAGGCCGGTCAGGCTGACCTCGTTGTGAGCGCCAACCAGGTTCATCGCCGTACTGGCACCGGTCAGAGATGTGCTGCTGCTGACGCCAACCAGATTGGTGCCCGTATCGACCAGCGTCATCGAGACATGATCCGAAGCAAGCGTCACCGCAACGTTGCTGCTCGAACCCGTCGCGCTGGTCTGCATGCTCATGCCAACAACCGAGTCACTGTCGCTGAGACCAACCATGCTGCTGCTGCTGCTCATTCCCTCCATCGAGCCCGACAGCCGCACCCCGGTCGCGCTTGCGCTGACAGCCATGCCGACCGCCGAGGTCGAGATGTGCTGGCCGGTTACGTCGAGGTTGACGCTGCTGACCGTGAACGACTCGCTGGTTTGGCTCGCGGTGGTGGTTGTATTGAACACGACGTTTTGCGACGTCGTGTTACTGATCGTGCCCTGATTTGTACTGGTGTTGGTGGCGTCGCCGGTCACAAGCGAGTGGTTGGTGGTCGTACCAAACTCGGTGCTGCTCCAGCTTTCCGCTCCCTTATGCGTGCTGTAGGTCGAACCGAAGGAGTCTGACTGGCTCAACAGACCGTTCGCGCCGTCTTCGGAGGTCGAATAGCCATAGCTGGCACCCTGCGAATACGACGATTCGCGGAACTTTCCACTGTCGTATTGCTGGCTAACGATGGCAACCGCGTTGTCCAGGTCGGCATCGGAGTGCAAACCGAAACGGATGCTCTTGCCGTCGCCGTAGGCCGTCGAATAGCTGCTGCCAACGTTGGTATTGGCCGTCCAGCCTGACGGCATGATGACCTTGGTGCCATTAGCCTGGATGATGCTCTGGATTTCAGGCAGCTCGGATTGATCCTGCGCGCGCGTAATGATGACGGTCGTACCGATCTCCGGCACGGTCTGCATGTGCGCCGCCAGTTTGACCCAGACCGGCTCCGCCGGGTCGGCACCATCCGGTGAAAAGATATCCTGGCCTGTCGAGAACCGCACATAGACACCCTGCGCCTCAAGCACCGGAGAAATGCCCTCGCTGTCGACAATGCGGCTGGTCTCCGGGTCAAAGTTGTCCTTCTGCATATAGCGCCAACCCACCGGCGCGACACCCTGGTTCCCACCCGAAACGACACTGGCGAGCACGCTGCCTTGCTGGGTTTCCTGGATGGAGAATGGCGTGACCAGTCCCTGGGCGTCTGTCGCCTGGAACTTGTTGCTGTAGCTGCCGTCGAGCGTTGCCTCATGCTGAACCTGCGTCGCGACAAAGCTCCTTCCCTCCAGCTGAGGTCTGACCTGCAACGGCCATTGCCCTGACCGAACTTCCTGCGTCACCGAGAATCGGTGGCCGCAATGCAGGTAGGGGCAATAGCTCGAACCGCTGAATTGCCGGCTACCCGTATCCAGGGTGTCCTGCGTTGCATGGGCATAGTGATCGACCTCAATGTCGCTGCAGCCGTACTGGTATATCTGGTATTGGTTGAATGGCAAGGCGCCAGGCGCCGGCTTGGTCTGTGCATGAAAGCTCTGGAACCCGGCCACTGCGTCCGACTCCCAGGCCGCCTCCTCGCGCGTGAACACCGAGGTCACCGCGCTGCTGGCCAGGCTCTGCTGAAACCGGTAGTCACCGATCATGTCGGGCTGCACCAGGCCGAGAGTATCTTCCTGGGTGCCGCAGTAGCGTAGCGGCTTGCCATCAGGCAGGGCTTCCGGGTAAACAGGCCGGTTGGCGAACACCACTGTGTGGCTTGTGCCGGTGGTCACGTAGAAATAATAAATATGCGCTTTCGACATGAGCCGCCGCACGAACTCGTAGTCGGTTTCACCGGCCTGCAGCCAGTCCTGCTGCCTCGCGACTGCCAGATTGCCTGAGCCAACCAGCGCCGCGACCGAAAAATCAATGTTGTGCTTGCGCAGGACGCCCGCAATTGCATCACGCACATTCAGCTGGCGATGGATGCAGTAGTTGTTCGTAAGCGTAAGCTTCCAAAGGGCCGGCCGCATGGTCGCGCGATAGACGCCTGGCTGCTCCATTGAGAAGGATGCGACGATGCCATTGAACAGGGACAACCGCACGCCTTCGTCCTGGCCGTGTACGGCCTGGTCAAACCACTCGTTGGCTTCTTCGCGCGTCGGCTGCTGCTGGCCGTCCAATACCGGGTAGTGAACCCCCACAGTGACCGGCCGCCCGAGCAGGTCATCAAAGGCCAGCTCAAGGCCACTCTCGGGGTCCGAGTTTCCGTGCAACTCCAGTTCGTACTCAAAATGGTCAGAAATGCTTTCCTGCCCTTTAAAGCTGACCAGCCGAAAGCTACCGTCACCCAGGATGACGCCCGTCTCCAGGAACAGCGCGACATGCAAGTAGACGACAGGCGCCGGCGACAGCAGGGCCAGCGCGGTCGTCATACCAGTGACGCGGTCGTTCATGTCATGGCTCCCGACTCATAGGCAGGCACCAGAAAGCGCGCAACGCAAACACCCGAAATGCCAGCGGCGCTATCCGTCGGCCGCGACTTCAGCCATGCGTTAAAGCCCAGGCGCATACCGGAGAAGCCGGAGGCCTGAGTCGATACCAGCCGCGCCAGCGGCACCTCTGCTGCAAGCACCGAAAGTTCGATCTCGGCATCGTGGCGACGGTCAAGCATCAGCCGTAGCAAGCCTTGCAGTTCCTCATACGAGTTGCGCACGGCAGCCGCTTCACTGCCGATATCGACCTGGCGCTGCAGGCGTTGCCATTGACGCAGCGAACGCTTTGGCTCTGTGTCTTTTTTCAGCGGTGGCAGCAGTGCCTCCAGTTGGGAATAAGAGACAGGGCCCGCGGTCAGCCGGATGCGCGACTGCTGATCCCAAGTGCTGCGACCAAGCAGCATGTCAACGCCAAGCCGGTGGCCACTGCGGCCCAAACGGTGCTGATCGTCCGGATCGATTGCACGCCATGCGCCTACCAGCGGCTGCAACCTCACAGGAAACCCAAGCTGCACCGAGAGCACCTGAACCAGCCCGGCTGCCGACCGCCGGCCGTTCGCCAGCAAGTCCCCGATGCCGAGCCACTGGCGCTGGGGCATCGGGATTTGCCCGGCCTGCTCGGCGTTGTCCACCCCCATCAGCGCGCCAAGGTATTCGGCGAGCTGGCTGCGCTCTGGCAGCTCGTTGTTCAGCCCAGGCTCAAAGCCGGCTCGGGTTTCATAACGCAGCAGATTTAGCCGGTTATTGAAAATGTCGAGAAATGCGCGTGTCGCGGATTTTCCTGCACGATCCAGCTCGCGCATCCACTCGAGAAAAGGTTCGGGCAAGGGACCGAGCGCACTGCCAACACAGAAGTCCGGGGTGGTGATCGCCAGCATTTGGGGCCGGTCATGCAGATCGCCTTCAGCTTCGATCAACGCCGGAACCGCAGACGACCCGGATGCAATGGCCTGCACGCGCACGGCGCTCGCCGCGCGCGCGGGAAAGCCCGCATCAAGGTCAGCCTCGAAACGCACGGTCTGGCCTGACTCGCCGGCACGATCATCCGGCTGGCGCAGCCACAGACGGATCATCTGCAGGAAATTGAACTCCCCAAAACGCTGCTCGAGCCGGCGGCTCAAAGAACGATCTGGGCCCCAACCATTGGCGGCCATCTTTTGAGTACTCCTTTCTCGTCAGTGGTTTCCAGGCTTACGCAGACCATGTTGTTGACTGTCGAGTAGAGCGCAAGAAAATAGCGCAGCACCGACGCAAATAGCAGCATGCTGGTCGACTCGAACTGTTTTCGATTCAGCGTGAGGGTGATATAGAGGCATTGCACATAGCCCCGCACTCCATCGCGTATCGTGTAGCGCATGCCGGGCCGACATTGCAGCGCCTGAATTCCTTCAATGCTGCGGAAAGCCTGCGTCTGCAGAGGGTCGATGTGGTCGCGCAGCATGCTTTTGAATGCAGCGAGCGCCTGCGGCCCCTCTGCCATCGACAAGTGGCTCATGCCGAGCTGGGACACCAGCGACCAGGGACGTCGCCCAATCAGTGCCGGGGTGATGTGACGCGAAGGCCGGCTTATCACTTCGAGTACCGTGATCGGCCCCGCCCCTTCGAGCTGCAGGGGTTGCTTGACCAGCAGCTGTTCTGCCAGCTTGCGATTGGTGCAAAGCACCCGCCCGCCAACAACTTCTGCCGGCGGCAGTGCCATCTGCTGCCGGACGTCCAGAAAAGATATGAACACCTCGGTACCGGCAATACCGCCAAGCTGGTTTTCTTCGCGCCGCATGACATAGAAATAGTCATCGGTGCCACGCGTCTGCGCGTTTCCAAGTTCGAAGTACGGCGCCAGCTTGCGTTGGCTGCCGTCGGCGCTAATGGAAACCAGCTCCTCAATGCTGTAAATTTCGCAGTTTTGGCGGTTCTGCACGTCTGCGGTTAGCTGATATTCGTACTGCGTGTGGTCAAGCGCCAGGGGCTCCATGCGCTGACGATAGAGGTTCACCATCGGGACGCAGTTGAGCTTGAGCGAACGTGACGAGAGCTGGCGATCCTTATGGGAAGCCACGTCAAACTGGAACAACAGGTCAAAACCATTCTCAAACGGAGCGAGGTCAAACTCGCCGGTTTCGAAAAACATGAATTTTTCCGGAAAGGAGAAATATTCCTGAAGAAGCCGGTGTCCGGGATGCATGTTGCTTCGGACCGGAAGAGCGGCCTCTTCGTCCTCAAACCCGAGCCAGTGCACGGCGCTCTGGCTTGCGCCGGGCAGTGGTTCACCACCAATCTGTGAGATGTCAACGGCGTGCAGGTGCAGGCCCAGCATCTCCTGCAAATACCAGGCGTCTTTTTGGCTGGTGTCGATGTAAAAGCGCAACCGGGTTTTCTTGAGCGCCTTCACCGGGTCGATACCCAGGCTGCGCACCCGCACACGCAGCACCGACAGGCAACGTTCGTCACTCAACCCGACCGGAAAATCTCCCGCCTGCAGCATGTCAATCTCGACAACGCCCAGCGGCACCAAAGGCAAGTCGCAGGTTGTCGTAAAGCGGCAGACGCTTTTCCGGCCCCGGGCGTCCTCGGCCGTCACACTGGCCTGCCGCCCACGCTCCAGAACCGCGCCGGCCGCGTCGTCCGGCTTGACGCGGACCTGAGCAATCAACATGGACGGCACGGGTGCCGCCAGGTGCGGATAAAGATAACCGAGGAGTACGTTCGGGATCAGCGCCTTGCTGACTTCGGACTCATATTGCACACGGCCGGTCAGAAAAGCAAAGGACTGCAGCAGCATTTCCACGTGAGGATCGTGCGAGCCGGTGCGATCGAGTTTGAGTGCCTGCGCCTCTGTCGGATAGGCCTGCGCAAATGAGGCAGCGTCGTTGCGCAGCCCTGCCAGTTCACGCCGGTAGTAGTCCTTGAGTTGAGTTCCGTAGACTTGCATGGCCTGGAAGCGCCTAGCGGCGCGGCAACCCGAAGCTGAAGGTCTCTGTCAGCGGCTGGTCGGCGAGCTTGCCGGTGACGACTACCTGGAAAGGCATGACGGAACTGCGCGTTTCTTCAACAGTCACACGTACGCCCGTCAGCCGGGGTTCGTGACGCACGATCATGTCGCGGATGCCCAGCGAATAGCGCTGTATGTCATCTTTCTGGGCATAACCGGCGCCGGTCAGGGAAGGCAGGCCGACGCGCATGAGCTCCAGACCGGTCGAACCAGCCCACACGTGCGAGCTGACCAGACGCTGAATCTGCAGCCGCACGGCATCGCGCAGATTGAAGCTCTGGCCGCTTTGCGCCGGCACCGCACCTGCAAACTCCAGGCGCTCAAGCAAGAACTGCATGTTTATCCCCTTGGGCCGGCGCGCCGCAATAACGGCACGCCATCTCAAAAAACAACGAAAGTCACGTCCCCCGCAGGGCCGCAACGAGGCTCAAGTGAACGCCGTCAAAGGCCTGTTCTGCGCCAGGCTCCAGCCGGCAGTGACGTTCCCCTTGACCTGCATGTCCGGTGTCTGCACTGCGTAGGTCCAGACGATCTCTGTGAAGTTGAGCTTGAACTGCTCGGTCGGCATGTCGTCAGGATGTGACTGGAATTGAATTTCGCTGATGAGCGCGTCGCGCAGCATGAAGGTAATGATGTTGCCGACCTTGTCGCCCGAGTTGCGCAGGATGTAGATGTACGAGGGTTTGGCTTTGTCGCCCAGCGATTTCGCGCGCAAACAGAAGTCGTAGAGCTTGACCGAAGTCTTGTCGACATATTTGACGCAGGTGAACTCCGTGATCACCGGCCTGCCAGAGGTGCGTGCCGAATTGCTGACGTCCGTCGTCACCTGCTGCTTCATACCCTGGTGCACTGACACCAGTTCGATGCATTGGCCGAGCTTGAGCTCCTCGTTGGCGGTCCAGTCGGCACCGGTCGAAATCAGGCTGCCGCCCGTGGCCCAGTCATTGCTTGTTGTGGGGAACACAGAAGTGTCGCCGGGTTGTAGCAGTATCAGATCCATGGCTTGTCTTTCGTTGGTCTATGTTGGGTGGGAAGTGAATGCGTCACTTCGGCAGATTCGCCACAAGGCGGATCGAAGTCGTCAATTCCTCAAGCTGGAAGTGCGGCCTGAGGAAGACCACCGCGTTGTAGGAACCCACGGCGCCCGGCACGTCCTTCACGATCACGTTCGCCTGGCTCAGGGGAAAACTCGCCTTGGCATCCTGAGAGGCGTTCTCATCGAGCAACACGTAGTTCGATATCCAGGTGTTGAGGTAGGCCTCTACATTGCCGCGCGTCAGGAAGCTGCCTATCTTGGCGCGCATGATGACCTTGATGTAATGCGCGAAGCGCGAGGCCGCGAGCATGTAGGGCAGCAGCGCGGAAATCTGTGCGTTGGCATTGGCGCTGTCGGAAAAATACTTCTTCGGCTGGTTGCTGGTCTGCCCGCCAAAGAAAGCAGCTTGTCCCTTGCCCTTGCAATGGCATAGCGAGATGAAGCCCAGATCGTTGAGCTCCTTTTCGCGCCGGTCGGTGATGGACACTTCAGTCGGGCAAAACAGCTCCTCGGCCCCGGAATCGGTGCGGTAGCTGTAGGTCGGCAGGTCCTCAACCAGTCCACCACCTTCGACCCCGCGTATCGCTGCCGTCCAGTTGTACCTGGAGAACGCGTTGGTCACGCGCTGCGCCAGCATGTAGGCCGCATTGCCCCAGAGGAAGCTGCCGCTATCGGGTGAACTGCTGGAAGGCCCGACGGTCTCCTCGAAATCCATGCCGTCAACCGGCCAGCTGTTCTTGCCGTAAGGCAGGCGCAGCAGCACATGCGGCATCACCAGCGTCACATAGCGGGAGTCCTCGCTTTCGCGGAACTCCTGCCAGCCGGCCAGCTCAATGCTTTCAAAGATTTTTTCCAGGTCACGGGGCTTGGCGAGGTCGCGAAAGCTGTCGAGCCCGAACAGCGACGCCGAGGCCGCGGTGATGTATGGCGCATGGGCGGAGGCCGCAACTTCCGCGATCTTGCGCAGGAATTCGATATCCTTGGCGCTGCGCCCCACCTCGTAGCCGCCGATCAGAAGACTGTAGGGCAAACCACCGAAGGTGCCGTACTGGTCTTCGTAGATCATTTTGAAGAGTTTGCTTTGGTCCTTGTCGACCGCCTTCTCCATATCGTCCAGCAGCTCGTCCCTGGTGGCGTTGAAGACACTGAGCTTGAGCATCTTGCCGGTTTCGGTGTTTGACACGAAATAGTGCAAGCCGCGCCAGGTCGCTTCGACCTCCTGGAACTTCGGCGCATGCATGATCACGCTCAATTGCCTGCTCAACCAGCCGTCGATGTCGGAAATGTGCGAGTCAATCGCAGTTATCGCAGCCACCGGCGCATAGGTGGAACCTGGAGCATCGAGCCGCGCCAGCACATCCGTCGCAAAGAAACCGATCGGGCCGAGGAATTTCTGCCTGTCCTCGTCGGTTTTCAGGCCAGCCGCATCCATGAGAGCGAAGACCGTATCAATGTTCTGCCTGGCTTGTTTTTTTGTCGGAGGCACCGGCTTTGCTTTCGGGTCAGGCGTGTCGGTAGCGCCGCTGAGAACCAGCAGCATATTGTTGGCCACCCTGCGATTGACCGCGTCATGCTTCTGTTCGGCCACTGTGCGCACTTGTGCGGCGTCGGCCGGCATCGCAATCGAATCGCTGTCATCGGTCTGCTGCATGCCGAGCACAGCCAGAGCAGCCCTTTTCGCGTCGGCATCGATCTGGCCGTCTTTGGGTGCGAGCGCTGCCAATAGCGCTGTGGCGTCTGCAGCGAGCTTGGTCTGCGTCGCGGTCGCAGTGGGGTCGGCGCCGAGATTGCTGGCAATCGCATTCCGTTCCAGCTGGATTTTGGAGGACAGGCCGGCATCCCACTGCGTAAGTTGCTGCAGCTGGGCCGACACTGTCTGCAGGTTCTCCGGCGTGTCGGGGGTCGCAAACACCCCCAGCAGCCTGCGCAGCGGCGCCAGGGTTGCATCGGGGTCAACCACTGGCTTGCCGTCCGCGCCCACGCCGTTGACGGTCTCATATCCCCAGTCGGTGGCAGCCTTGAGCTTGGGCGCCTGATCGGCCTTGCCCATCACCATGGCCAGGTCGTACAAAGAAGATGTGGCCTTTTTGAGTTCGCCAGGCGCCTTGTCCACGTCTGCTTTGACGACACTGTTGCGGTAGTCCGGCCCGGCCAGCACCTGAAGTTGTGCGCGCATGGCCTGGCCGTCCGGCGTTTTGGTGATCAACAGATTCAGCTGGTCGTTGAGCCGGTCGCTCGACTCCGCCCGCGACTGCAGCATGCGGATATTGCTGCGTACCCGATAGAGCTTGTTGAGGTCAGGAATGGCGCGCACGACGGCGATCGGGTCGAACGCATCCAGCGAACTGAAAGTAATGTCGCCGGACAGATTGGCCGATTCGACGGCTCCGATCTGCATTGCACCGGGTGGTGACGGGATACGCGGAACGTGGCCCAGAGCCACACGCGGCAACTGCGTCTTCATGACGTCGTTGAAGAGGTCCCGGTCAATAGGCACCATTTGCCGTTGCTTGTACGGCGGGAATTCCACGTCGGGATCGCGATCGCCGGCCAGGTCGGCGAACACTCCAACAATGAAGGGGAGCTCCTGCTTTTCGATGGCGCCGCCAGTCTCCACCTCGTAGGTGATCTTCACCCGGGGCGGACGATTACGCTCCAGCCATTTTTGAACACTTTCAGCCATTTTTAGCCTCTCATAGTCAAACCGCACGCACTTGCAGAAACGTCGCCAAGCCACGAGGGCCGCGGGCGGAATTTTTCCCGCACTGTTTTTGCAAGCGGCATGCCAACCTCAAAAATCATTTAACACATTGATTTGTATGACTATTTTTTTCACCTCTGAACGTGAGGGGGACTAATTTGCACTGCTCTTTTTTCAGTTGAGCGAAGGCATTGCATACCGGAAAAAGCGTACCGGTCGAAGGCTCTCGACATCTGTCTGTGCCTGTGAAACCGGCAGGACAAAAATATCCATGCTCTGGTGCAGATACGTCCCGCCACTTTGAAAACCGCGGAAACTTTCCAAAGAATGGAATGCCACTATTGCGAATAGTTAGTTTCCAAAGAAAATGACTGGTTTCGAGCTGGCGGGGACAATAATGAAGTCATCCATTGCGAAGAAACTGCAGAACAGGCGCTTCGAAGACATTGCGGCATGCAGTAGTGCCTCGCACGCGCACGCTCAATGACACGCAGCGGCATCTCCACAAAACAAGCTTGCTTGATGAACAAACAACTGGTCGATTTCGCCGTCCTCTGTATCCGCAGAAAGCTCGAGAGTGCCCCGCACTCGGTCGATACGGCCAGGGGAATCCACTCTTTCTGGATCAATTGGGAAGAGCCCGTCCCTCCGGAAGCTACAACACTGGAGGCGCTGGAAAGACTCGAGAGCGACGGAGTGATAGAACGTCTCGCGCTGGACACCCAGGAACTCTGGATGATGAAAAAGGGGTCTCAGTTGCCCTCATCGGCGTGAGCCCGGAGCCAGGAATATGACCCGACCCGTTTCACTCGCCGCCTTGACCGTGCTGGAACTGACACCGCCTGAAATGGTGACGTGCGCCTTTGATGCCGGCTTCAGCCATGTCGGCATCCGCTTGCTGCCGGCAACGCCGACCGAGCCGCAGTACGACATTGTGGGAGACACGCAGATGCTGCGCGAAGTCGAACATCGCCTGGCGGACACCGGCATCAAGGTGCTTGATGTCGAAATCTTTCGCATCAAGCCCGATACCCTGGTCGGCGGCTACGAAGCCGCGATTGCCACCGCCGCCCGGCTCGGTGCGAGCGAGTTGCTTGTGGCCGGAAACGATCCAGACGAGGCCCGGCTCACCGATACCTTCGCCGCATTCTGCGACCTCGCCGACAGCTACGGACTGGCGGCCGCCCTGGAATTCATGCCCTGGACCGACGCGAAGGATTTGACCCAGGCTGCGCGCATCGTTGAGCGCACCGGCCGCAGCAACGCCGGTGTGCTGATCGACCCCTTCCATTTGAGTCGCTCACACAGCTGCACCAAGGATATTGCCGAAATTCCGCCGTCGCGCATGCGCTTCATGCAGTTTTGTGACGTGCCCGCAGCCATTCCACAGACGATGGACGCGATCCTCGCCGAAGCCCGCTCTGAGCGCCTGTTTCCTGGCGATGGCGAAGTGGACCTCCTCGGTCTCCTGCGCGCCGCGCCGCGCAACATCCCGCTCAGCCTCGAAGTGCCAACGCACACGCTGGCACTCGCCGTCGGCGCCACCGATCGCGCACGCCGAGCCCTTTCCGCCACACGGCGCGTGCTGGCGCAACTCGAAGCACTGGAGTCGTAAAAATGCCCAGATATCGCAAGGTTTCCAAGGGGATACGCAGCTTCGATCGGCGGACTTTATTCATTGCAACCCGGCGCTGATTGCCATGAATAAAGTCCCCCTTGCAAGAGCCCAAGCCAAGCATCGGACGCCGTACCTATGCCAGCTACACCTCCAGACGTACGACGACCTTGCCGGAGTGCCGGCCCTGCAACAGGTCTGACAGGGCGGCGGGAGCTTGCAGAAGACCATCCACAACGTGCTCCAACGCCTTGACCTGTCCACTGTTGACCCATTCGTCCATTTCACTGCGGAACACGTCAAAGCGCGCGCCATAGTGGTCAAGAATGATGAACCCCTGCACCCGCACCCGCTTCTGCAAAATGGCGGCCAGGAACTGCGGTAGCTGATTGGTGCCGGGCAAACCTGCCGAGTCGTTGTAATGTGCGACAAAGCCGCACACAGGCATACGGGCGCCAGGATTGAGCAGCGGAAGGACCGCCGCCAATACGTCGCCTCCGACGTTTTCAAAGTACACGTCAATGCCCGCCGGGCATGCGGCAGCAAGCTGTTCCCTAAACAATGGCCCGTGCCTGTCGACGCAGGCATCAAGGCCCAGATCGTCGACGGCCTGGCGGCACTTTTCAGCACCGCCGGCGATGCCTACCACGCGGGCGCCCTTGAGTTTCGCGATCTGGCCGACCATGGCGCCCACCGCACCGGTCGCCGCTGCAACCACAACAGTTTCACCAGCTTTTGGCTGGCCGATGTCCAGCAATCCGACGTGGGCTGTGAAGCCCGGCATTCCGAGCGCGCCAAGCGCAAGAGACGGCCGGAACATGTCACCAATGACCTGCAGGTCACTCCCATCGCTCAGAGCGTAGTCCTGCCAGCCAGCGTTGGCTAACACGAGATCACCAACGCGATATTTGGGATGCCTGGAGTCGACGATGCGGCTGACTGTGCCGCCCGGCATGGTACCGCCTAGCGGAACAGGAGGCGCGTACCCCGGGCCGACTTTGTCCATCAGGTTGCGCATGTACGGGTCCAGCGAAAGGAACTGCGTTTGCAAGAGCACCTGGCTTTCGCCCACGTGCGGCACAGGCTCGGTCACAAGATTGAAGTCAGACGCAACGGGCAGGCCGCGCGGGTGCGCCGCCAAGGTAATGCGCCGATTGATGCTGGGGTCTGGTCTTGACTTTGTCATGACTGCCTCCGCGCATCGGTCGCTGCGGGGCCTGGGCCGTGCTGCCATGCCAGCAGGCCGCCCAGGGCTACAGCCACCATGGCAAATGCAGGGGCGCCGAGCGCTCCAGTCCAGTCAACGATGAGGCCGCCCGCGATGGCGCCCGTGGCGATGGCGATCTGGAACGCTGCCACCAGCAAGCCGCCCGCGGCCTCCGCCTGGTCGGGTGCGGCGCGCACGATCCAGGTCTGGAAGCCGACCGGAAATGCGCCGAATGCGAACCCCCACAGCGTCACCGCCACAGCGGTGACCACGGTGGAGCTGCCGCCAATGAGCAGCGCAGCCGCAAGCAAGGCGATCATCCCGCTGCCTGCGACGATCGCGTATCGCTCACCGCGCCCCGCCAGCCACCCCCCTGCAAAGTTCCCGAAGAAACCGCCGATGCCGTAGCCCAGCAGCACAGCGGAAATCGCCGACACCGACAGCTTGGTCACGTCTTCAAGCACGGGCCGGATGTAGGTGAAGCCCGCGAAGTGGCCGGATATCACAAGCAACACAGCCAGCAGCGCAATTCGTACCGGTCCCCGCGTGAGCAGATCGCGCAGGCCTTTCAAGCTGGCTTTGTCACGCGGCGGCAGTGCCGGCAACGCGACCAGCTGCACAGCGAAAGCCAGCAAACCGACAGCACCTGCCGCGACAAAAGCGCTACGCCATCCCCACACATTTCCCATCCATGCGCCAACGGGCGCAGCGCAGACGGTGGCAATGGACACGCCCGTCAACACGAGCGACATCGCGCGCGGGAAAAGCCGCTCCGGCACCAGGCGCATGGCCAGTGCCGCCGCCATGGACCAGAATCCACCGAGCGCAATACCGAGCACCACGCGCGCGACCAATAGCACCGCGAGCGAGGCAGCCGTCGCCGCCAACAGGTTGGATACGAACAGAAGGACTGTGAGCGTCAAGAGCACCCGCTTGCGATCGAAGCGCGCCGTCAGCAAGGGGATGCTCGGCGCGGCCACCGCACCGACCAGCGCGGTGGCCGTGACGGCCTGGCCTGCAGCGCCTGCCGTGACGTGGAGATCGGCCGCCATGGCGGTCAGCAGGCTGGCCGGCAGGAATTCGGCCGTGACCAGGCCAAACACGCCCAGGGACAGTGAAGCGACCGCCGCCCAGAGCGCGGCGGCCTCACCGGGCGGATCATTGACAGGCGTTACACCAGCGGCCAGCGGATCGAGACAGGCAGAACAGGAAGTTGAGGACATGAGATGTGAAGCCTTGTTGAGGACAGGGTTGCCAGCTTAGGCCTAGCATCGACACCTTTCCATGGCGAAAGAGCCGAAATGCTTGACGATTCCTCCAGAACTTTCACGCCTGTCATTCAGCCTCCTCACGAAGGCGGGGGTCTTCCTGCCGCAGGCCCCGACCCCCTCACCAAAGTCCTGCTGGGCCTGCGCCTGGACGGCGTCGAGTACGGCCGCTGCCTGATGCATGCGCCGTGGGCGATTTCCTTTGCCGCGCAAGCTGCCGCACGTTTTCATTTCGTTGCCAGCGGAGATTGCTGGATGCATACGCAACAGTCCGGGTGGATCGAACTGAAGGCCGGTGACGCAGTGCTGCTGCCCCGCAGCACGGCCCACACCGTGGCCAGCTCACCAGAAGTGCCGCCGGTGGACCTCGCGGCTTTCGATCGCGAGCGGGTCGCAGACGACATCTATTTGTTGCGGGATGGAGCTTCTGTGGCGCAAGCACCCTCCCACGTCATGTTCTGCGGCAGCATGACCTTCAACCTCGACCCGCTGCACCCCTTGCTGGCCATGATGCCGGAGGTGATACGCGCCGGCGACCTGGCCCAACGCGACCCGGGTGTACCCATGCTGCTCGATGCGATGGAGCGCGAAGCCTCGCTCAACCGCATCGGCGCCTGCGGCATCCTGGCCCGCATGGCCGATGTGCTCGCCGCGAGCATCATCCGTGCCTGGGTGGAATGCGCTTGCAGCAACTCGACGGGCTGGATCGCAGCGCTGCGCTCGCCCGGCGTGGGCAAGGTGCTTGCCGCCATTCACGCGACGCCGGAGCAGGACTGGAGCGTGCCGGAGATGGCGAACATCATGGGTGCATCGCGATCACGGTTTGCCCAGGCATTCAAGGATTCGGTGGGCGAGAGCCCGGCCAGGTACGTGGCCCGCATTCGCATGTTCCAGGCCCGCAGCTGGATCGCGCAGGACGGCATGCGTGTCACCACGGCCGCCGACAAGCTGGGCTTCGACTCCGAGGCCTCGTTCAGCCGGGCGTTCAAGCGTGTGATCGGCCACCCACCCAGCAAGGCACGCAGTTCCATGTGACCAAGGCGTGGTGTGATTGCCGAAGTCAACGTTTCGCACCCGGACAAAGCAGGAAGCCCAACGTTTGATTGCGCAGCCTGAAGGGTACGAAGGCACAAGCGCTGAACTGGATGCGCACGGAGCGCAGTACAACCGTATCCCTCTCGCGGTTTGGCACATCGACCGTAACAGCCTGCTCGCGGCATTGCCAGGACTTTCTTGCGCAAAATTGGTTATTATGAATAATCAATTTTGCAACTCCATGGCAGCCAACAGGAAGGGCGTATGACGTATCAACCCGTCGTGCAAGACACGCAATTCATCCTTTTCGACGTGCTGGACGCGAGCAGCCAGTTACGGCCACTCGAGCGCTTCGCCGATGCCGACTGTGACCTGCAGCGGCAGATCCTCGAAGAAGCGGCCAGGTTCGTCGCGGAGGTTGTGGCGCCGCTGAATGCGGCGGGCGACAACCCGGGGTGCCGCTTCGATGCCGGCGCGGTCGTGACGCCTCCAGGTTTCGCACAGGCCTACCAGGCGTTCTGGCAGGCGGGCTGGCCCGCGCTTTCATGTGCTCCCGAACACGGCGGGCAGGGCTTGCCCTGGGTGCTGGAAGGTGCGCTATACGAATGGCTCAGCGCCGCCAACCATGGCTGGACCATGGCGCCCGGCCTGCTGCACGGAGCCTGTGAGTGCCTGGCCCATCATGGCAGCGATGAATTGAAGGCGACTTACCTGGAGAAACTTGTCTCTGGCGAATGGCTGGCCACGATGTGCCTTACCGAAGCGCATGCCGGCAGTGATCTCGGTCTGGTGCGCACCCGCGCAACGCCGAAGCCGGACGGCAGCTACCGTGTCAACGGCAGCAAGCTCTTCATTTCCGGTGGTGATCACGATCTCACCGGCAACATCCTGCATCTCGTCCTCGCGCGCCTGCCGGATGCACCTGCCGGCCCCAAAGGCCTGTCGCTGTTTCTCGCCCCCAAGCTACTGGTGGACGGCAGCCGCAACCATGTCTACTGCGATCGCATCGAAGAAAAGATGGGCCTGCACGGCAGTCCCACCTGTGCCATGCGCTTCGATGATGCGACAGCCTGGCTGATCGGCCAGCCGGGCCAGGGCCTGAACGCTATGTTCGTGATGATGAACGCGGCACGGCTGCACGTGGCGCTGCAGGGTATCGGCCTGCTCGACGCCGCATGGCAACAAGCCGATGCCTATGCGCGCGAGCGCAGGCAGATGCGCGTGCCGGGGCCACGCACCAGTACCGAACCGGCCGACTTCATCATCGGCCATCCGGCGATGCGCCGCCTGCTGGACACGCAACGGGCCTGGATCGACGGTGGCCGCCTGCTGGCATACCAGACTGGGCTCGAACTCGACATCGCCAGGCACCACCCCAACCCGACCCGTCGTGAGAAGGCGCAGCAATGGTGCGGCCTGCTCACGCCCGTGCTGAAGGCCGCCTTCACCGACCAGGCTTTCCACGGCGCCAGCGAATGCCTGCAGGTTTTCGGCGGCCATGGCTACATTCGCGAATGGGGGATCGAACAGACCGTGCGCGATTCACGCGTGAGCATGATCTACGAGGGCACCAACGAGATCCAGGCCATCGACCTGCTGATCCGCAAGGTGATACCGGACGGTGGCGCCGCGCTGCGGATGATGCTTCAGACGCTGAGAGAGGATCTGGACGACAGCCGCGCGATCAATAAGGCCGTGTTGAGCTATTTCGCCCGCATGGAAACGACGACCGCTTCATTGATCGAGGCCGCGGGCACGGCGCCCCAGTTGCCCTATCGGATCGCAGGCGATTACTTGCGCGCTGTGGCGCTGGCACTGCTCAGCTGGGCTTGGGTGCGCATTGGCAATACGCCAGGCGCGCAGGGCAATGAGCGCTGGCAAGGCCCCGGGGAAGCGCTGCGACGCTGGGTGATGCCCGAGTTCGATATGCGGCTGAGTGTCATCGAGAATGAAATCAGGCGCCAGGGTTGACCGGATTTTCCTCTCTGCCGGCAAGGCTCCATTGCGGGGGCCTGGCCGCAACCGCCCCGGCATTCCTGTTGCGCCAAAATGATGTCGGCACGCGAGAACACGAACAGGAGGCAAGGTGTTTCCTTCCGCATCGCTGAGTGAGTTGAATCCACCGAATGCCGGGTACGTGCAGACGATTTAAAGCAAGGCATGACCACAGGCAGTTCGTGAATCGCCCAGCTAATCCAGTGCGCGAGGCTGCACACCGACTGCCGCGCAATGCCGGTGGTAGTCCGAGATCCGGTCGGCGGCGGTTATTTGCTGCAGTACGCTGTGGTGCGCTCCGAGGTATTCGACACTGCCCTTGACGACGACGTGCACCAGCAGATCCTCGTCCCCTACAGCTTCCCACCAGTCCACATTGCCGGCAGGCTCGTGAATGTAGTCCCCGACGCCCACCATGCGACCGTCGTTCAGGCGACGCTCGCCAACCAAGGTCAGGGCGTGAACCTCGCCAGTGTGCCGGTGTAAACCCAGCCGTGTGCCCGGCTTGAGCCGCATCAACTCGACCCAGCCCGAGCCGTCTGGCAGGAACTGGATCGGAAGTGACCACTTCCCTTCCCCTTCCGGAATCCAGGAGTCAAGTCCGGCCCGGCGCATGGCCGCGGCGACGATAGTGTTTGCTAGTTCCATGGCTCTGCCTCTCATTGGTCTGGATGTTGATGGCGGTATTCCTGGGTGCGCCCGCCATAGCCGTACGCGCTGCCGCGGACATCTTGCACGTACACGTAGCTTTCTGGGTGCAGGTCTCCCAGGATGCGCCTGAACGCTTCAAATGATTCGGCGACAAACCGGGCCTTTTCGGCCTTGGTGTTGGTTTCGTCCACCACCTTGATGTCGAAGTAGAAGCTGGTCATCTTCAGGTCGGCCAGCGATTTTCCGGCGACAAACCAGTCGCGCGGATCGACATAGTCGATCACCACTGCGGTGAGGTCACGTCGCTTTCCGAGCAAGCGGCTGGAAAGGTCCAGCAGCGTGTCGGTGACGAGTTGCGAGAGTTCTGGCGTACGGTTCGCCGAGATCTTGACATTGAGAATGGGCATGGTTGTTTCCTTTTTTTGGGTTGGTGCCGCCACTTTAGGGCGAGCCACTACAACCGGAAACCACCATCCCGCATAATCGGTTTTGCTCGAAACGCAAAGGCAACCCCGATGAAACACTTCCTGCCGGACCCTGCGGACTTGCGGTGGCTGGTTCGCTCACTCGACCTCAATTCGTTCTCTGCGGCCGCTCGAGAGTTGGATGTGGCAGTCTCAGTCGTTACCCGGGGAGTCAACCGGCTCGAAACGGGGTATGGGGTCACTTTGTTGCGCCGGTCCACGCATGGGCTGTCAGCAACCGCCGAAGGCCTTGAGTTGGCGCAGGAAGCACGTGAACTGCTGGCGCGGATGGAGGACATCTCTGCCGCGGTGTCGAAACAGCGAAATCGCGTGGCAGGCGCGCTGCGACTGGCCTCAAGCCAGGAGATTTGCGAGGAACTGGTTGTGCCGCAGCTGGGCGCGCTGCGCGCGCGATACCCAGAGTTGCGCATCGAGGTGGTGGCCGATGACCGGGTTGCCGATCTCGTGACGGACGGGATCGATGTGGCCCTGCGCACCACAGTAGGCAATAGCGAGGCTGTGGTCGCCCGTGCCCTTGGCTCCTTTGAACGCCGCCTGTACGCCTCGCCTGAATATTTGCGCCAACATGGAGAACCCGCCAACCCGGAGGAGCTTGGCAGGCATCAGACGGTAACCCATACTGCGCAGGGGCCCGCTGTGACATGGGCGTTCCGCAAGGCCGGACGGTCGGTCGAAGTCACTGTCAGGTCACAGCTCGCAACGAATACCACGGCCTTGGTGCATCACGCCCTGGTGGCCGGGGCGGGCATCGGCATGTTGTCGGTTCCATTGGCTGCGGGGGACGTGGCCAAGGGCCTTTTGAAGGAGGTCTTGTCGCCTTACGCTTCCGGTGTTACCCACACGATGTTCGCAGTGTCCTTGCCCAACCTGCGTAACGCGGCGCGCGTACGGGCTGTGATCGACTTCCTTCAGGCCGCCGCCCGCCGGCAGTGGGCCATGACTTGCACCTAGCGGGGGCCGGCCTTGAATTCCAGCACCTGGAATGCTGCGCTTAAGGTTTGTTTTGATTCCCCATAACCTGCCCAAGAGGGGATGCAGACAAAATTTGGACTATCAGGAGGTAGTTCACGTATTCGTTCCAAGACAGGATTCGAGCGGTTGAGCTCTACATCAAGTTCGGAAAACGCGTGAGGCCAATCATCCGTCAGCTGGGTTGCATGAATAAAGTCCTTCAGTTGGTGCTTTGAGCGAGCGCCGGCATGCGCATGCCCTCATCCACAATCGTTAGCGGCAGTTCACCGCCACAGTTGCCGCGACCCGCCAGCGGGGTACACGCAGACAGCTGCCTGAACTCAGGCGCTGGCAGCGGCGTTTGCGCTTTTGCCTGCTGGTAGGGTGTGCCGCCGGTCGACCCTGCAGCCTGACCAGGCAGTAGTCCGGCCGTGATCAACAAGCTGCCGGGCGTGTAGTTGATCGTGTAGTTGCCATTGGCCGCCAGCAAACCCTGGTTGATCGCGTAATTGCCGGGCTGCTCGCCCGCCACGCGCTGCAACGCACCGCTCAGTACAGAGGCCGCGCTGTCGCCGGTGGCAAACGGTCCGGTGCTGTATGTCAGCAAAGGGTCTGGCGTATAGACCTGTTTGGCCTGGCTGTCCGCCACGACCGACAGAGACGCTGGCGTAATGACACCGCTGTTGTTCGCGGCATAGCTGACGCTGTAGTTGTTGCCGCCATTACCGTCGTTCATCACCAGTCCGGCGGCAGTCAGTGTCTTGCCGCTTCCGGCATTTTTGTTGTCAAAGGTCTGCGTGGCCGCGCTGGCAACTGTGTCGTACAGCGCGCCGGTGATGACAGGCGCTGCTGCCGACGCGGTAGTGCCGTCGTAGACGCGGTTGTCGGCCTGCGCAGTCACGTTCAGCGCAGCGGGCGTAATGCTGGCGCTGGCCGCGGTCTGGTTAGTAATAGCGTAGTTGCCCGTATCGGCGCCGCTATAGCTGCTGCTAAGCGCCACGGTTTTTCCATTACCTACATGTTTGTTTGCAAAGGCGCCGGTGGCAGCAACCGTGACATCATCACCGCCAATCAGGCCGGCGTAGCTCGCACCCGTGGTGTTGAGTGTGGCTACAGCGGTGCCGTCATAAACCTTGTCGCTTGCTGTAATGCCACTGACGGTAAGCGCTTTGGGCGTAATGCTGGCCGTGGTCGTGCTTTGGCCGGTGATGGCGTAGTTGCCAACGTCGACCCCGCTGTAGCTGCTGGCCAGCGTGACGGTTTTACCGTTGGCTACGTTTTTGTCGCCGAAGCTGCCGGTGGCACTGACTGTCAAGGAATCCCCGCTCACCAATCCCGCGTAGTTCGCGCCGCTGGCGTTGACGATAGCGGCGTTGTTGCCGTCATAGACCTTGTCGCCCGCTGTAATGCCGCTGACGGCAAGTGCTTTTGGCGTAATGCTGGCGGTCGTCGTGGCTTGGCCTGTGATGCTGTAGTTGCCAACATCGGCGCCGCTGTAGCTGCTAGCGAGCGTGACGGTTTTGCCGTTGGCTACATTCTTGTCGGCGAAAGTCCCGGTAGCACTAACGCTGAGTACATCGCCGCCCACTAATCCCACGTAATTTGCGCCGGTCGTATTGACGGTGGCGGTCGTGTTTCCGTCGTAGACCTTGTCGGCAACCGTGATGCCACTGACCGTCAAGGCCTTGGGTGTGATGTTGGCGGCGGTGGTGGCCTGGTCCGTGATGCTGTAGTTGCCGACATCGGCGCCGCCGTAACTGCTGGCCAGCGTCACGGTTTTGCCATTGGCCACGTTTTTGTCGCCGAAGCTGCCGGTGGCGCTGACTGTCAAGGCGTCGCCGCCCACCAATCCCGCGTAGCTTGCGCTGCCGGTGTTAACCGTAGCAGCAGTGTTGCCGTCATAGACCTTGTCGCTTGCTGCAATGCCGCTGACTGTCAGTGCTTTAGGCGTAATGCCGGCCGTCGCCGTGCTCTGGCCGGTGATGCTGTAGTTGCCAACGTCGGCGCCGCTGTAGCTACTGGCCAGCGTCACGGCTTTTCCGTTGGCTACGTTTTTGTCGCCGAAGCTGCCGGTGGCATTGACTGCGAATACATCGCCGCTCACCAATCCCGCGTAATTTGCGCCCGCCGTGTTGACGGTAGCGACAGCGGTACCGTCATAAACCTTATCGCTGGCCGTGATGCCGCTGACGGTAAGTGCTTTTGGCGTAATGCTGGCGGTTGTCATGGCCTGGCCAGTGATCGCATAATTGCCAACATCGGCACCGCCATAACTGCTAACTAGCGTGACGGTTTTGCCGTTGGCTACATTCTTGTCGGCGAAAGTCCCGGTAGCACTGACGCTGAGTACATCGCCAGTGACCAAGCCTGTATATATGGCGCCGCCGCTATTAACGGTAGCGGTCGTGTTGCCGTCGTAGACCTTATCGCTAGCCGTGATGCCGCTGACGGTAAGCGCTTTCGGCGTAATGTCAGCCACCAGCCCAGCCGGGTTGCTGACGCTGTAGTTACCGGCATCGGCGCCAGACAACAGGCCGCTCCCGCTCAGGTTCACCGCCTTGGCATTGCCGACATTTTTATCTGCGAAGCTGCCCGTCACTCCGCTCAGGCCCAGGTTCACAGTGTCACCGGAGATCACACCTGCTAACGCTGCCACACCGGTGTTCAGCGTAGCGGTGGTATTGCCGTCGTACACCTTGTTGTCCGCAGTAAGGCCGCTGACCGTCAGGACCTTGGGCGTGATGGTGGCGACCACCGCAGTCGGGCTGCTCACGCTGTAGTTGCCCGCATCAGTGCCAGACAACAAGCCCACGCCGCTTACTGTTACTGCTTTGGCATTGCCTACATTTTTATCGGCAAAGTTGCCGGAAGCGCTGCTCAAATTGACGGCAACGTTATCGCTGCCCAGCACGCCAGACAACGTTGCCGCCCCGGTATTCAACGCGGCGATAGTGTTGCCGTCGTAGACCTTGTCGCTCGCCGTCACGCCGCTCACGGTAAGGGCCGCCGGGGTGATAGTTAGCAGGCCGCCGACGATGTCCAACCCCTGCTGGTCGGAAAACGCGGTGTAGCTGCCGACGTTGCGGCCGCTGGCGGCGGTGCCGGTGCGCGTGCCCGAGGGAGCCACCACGCTGCCGGCCTGCGTCGCCGCGTTGTAAACCGTGTTCACATTGGCCACGTTTTGCGCCACCAAAAAGTTGCGCAGCAGCGGGCTGGTCATGCCTTCGTAGATGCGCCAAACGGTGGACGCGCCGCCTGTGGCACCCACGTCCCATCCGGCAAAGGTGGCCTGCTGGCGCATCTGCGCGGTCGTGCGGCCGGTACCGGCAGCGCTGGCGGCCTGCCCGCTCGTGGCGGTGTCCCAGTAGCTGTTGGTGACCGTGCCGGAGGCCGAGCCGGCCAGCCCGCCCAGGGCGCTGGTGCCGCTGACGGCGCCGGTGGCGTAGGTCTTGTCCACCGTGCCGGCCACCACATCGCCGATCAAGCCGCCGACCTGGCTGCCACCGCTCACGCTGCCGCTCGCATAGGCGTCGCTGAGCGCGCCGCTGTTGCTCCCGATCAGGCCGCCCACCGCGGTGCCGGTGCCGGTGACGGCCCCCGACGCGTAGGCGCCGCGAATCACGCTGGCAGCGCCGGTGACCCCGATCAGGCCGCCCACGCCGCCGGCACCGACCACCTCTCCCGTGGCATAGACGTTCGAGGTGGGAACACCCCCGGTGTTGACGCTATGCCCGATCAGGCCGCCCACCCGGCTGCCGGCACCCTCCACCCGGCCGGTGGCGTAGGCATTGCTGAGCGTCGCCTCAGCCGATCCGATCAGGCCGCCGACATCGCTGTTGCCCGTGTCGGTCGCCCGCACGGAGCCTTCGGCGTGCACGTTGCTGATGACGCCCATGGTTTGCCCGAGCAGTCCGCCGACGTTCGTGAGGCCTTGCACGTTGCCGGTCGCCACCGCGTTGGAAAGCTGTGCGTCGGCGTTGCCGATCAGGCCCCCGACCGACCTGCGGCCCGTGACGTTGCCGGTGGCCCGGACGTCGGAGACCGTGCCGCCGGCGTACCCCGCCAGGCCGCCGACGTTCGCGCCGGAGACGAGGCTGTCGCCCGCGACCGCGCCGGTCGAACTCGACCGCGTCAGCGAGGTCCCTTCGAAGTTGCCGACCAGGCCGCCAACAAATGAATAGCCGCTCACGTCACCCGTCGCTTCCCCCTGGTCGATCGTCCCGCCGGCGACCCGCCCCACCAGGCCGCCGACGTTCGCGCCGGCATTGCCCACGGCGTTGCCTGTGTTGGTGACGGAGCCGGTGGCGGTGACGTTTCTGAGGTCGGCTCCCGTCGATCTGCCGATCAGCCCCCCGCTGTACTGCCGCTGGCTGGTGACGTTCGCGGTGGCGCGGGCGTTCTGGATGGCGCCGCCGCTGTGGTCGCCGATCAGTCCGCCGGTGTAATTGCCGGGTCCCTGCACGGTCACGGCGTCGGAGCGCGCGTCCGTCACCGCACCGGTGTTGCGTCCCACCAGGCCGCCCGTGTAGTCCCCGGTGGCGCTCACGTTGCCGGTCGCATAGACATTCGACAGCGCGCCAGTACTGTGCCCGACCAGCCCGCCGACGTACTGCGTGACGCCGGTGAGTCCCGTGGCCGTGACGGAGCCGGTGGCATACGAATTGGTGATGTCCCCCGAGTAGTTCTGGCCGACGAGGCCGCCAACCCCGGTATAGGTGGTGGTCGCGCCGCCGTCGGCCACCACCGCTCCGGTCGCGCTCGCCTGGGAGATGTTGCCGAAATTCCAGCCCACGAGGCCACCCACGTTGCGGGCCGCTCCGTTCACGCCCTGGCCGCCGAGCCTGCCGATGCCGTTGACGGTGCCGCTGGCGCTGACGTTGGTCAGGGTGGTGCCCGCGGTGAGCGCGTCGGCGTTGCCGTTCGCGCCCAGCAGCCCGCCCACGTGGGCGCGGCCCGTGACCGCGCCCGAAGCCCGCGCATTCTGCACGGTGGCGCCGCCGCTGAGGCGGCCCACCAGCCCGCCCACATAGTCGTAGTTGTTGCCCCCGTTGACCGCGCCGGAGGCCGACACGTCACGCAGCGTGGCCCCGTTGATGGCCTCGCCCACCAGGCCGCCAATCACCATGTCACCGCTGCTGGTCATGTTGATGGCCACCTGGGCGTGCGCATCCTGCAAGGTTCCGCCATTCATGTAGCCCACCAGTCCACCGACGCTCGACCCGGGACCTGCCAGCGTGCCTGAGGCACGCAGGTTGTGCAGCGTGGCATTGTTGGCGTCGCTGGCCAGTGCGCCTGCACCCGTAAAAGCATTGCCCGTCACGTTGACGAGGTCCAGGTTCCTGACCGTTCCGCCGATCACCGAGAACAAGCCCGTCATGCTCGTCGGCACCCAGAGCTTCAGGTTGCTGATGGCGTGGCCCAGACCGTCCATCACGCCGCCCAGCCCCGTCAGCGGCGAGGCACCCTTGTTGCCGTTCCAGCCCGCGGTCGCGCTGGCGTCGATGTCGGACCCCAGCGCATAACGCAGGCCGCCGTTTAGGTTGATGGACTGCAGGCCCGTAGTCGAGCCTTCGGTGCCAAGGGTGTTGATGACGATGTAGCCCTCGCCGTTGATCGTCAGGAAGCCCGTGCCCGCCCGATCGAAATTCACGCGGCCGGCGAAGCCTGTCACCGGGTCCACCGGCACCTTCACCTTGCCGCCCGCGACGCCCGCATCGGTGCCGTTGGCGGTGCCGGTGTTCATGACCAGGGCCGAAGTGCCGGTGGCGTCCATCACGGCGCGGATGTTGATGTCGCGCGCAGCGGTCAGCGTCAGCGTGTTGGCGGCCCAGCTCACGTTGTCGTTGACGTGGATGTCGCCGTTGCCCGCCGCGTTGCTGCCGCTGCTGGACAGGATGGTGACGTCGCTGTTGGCCAGGTTGGCGGAGAGCGTGGCGCCGCTGATGTCGCCGCCGCTGGCGGCGATGGTGAAGTCCGCCGGGTCGATCAACCAGGTGCCGGTTTTGCCCTGCGCGGCGCGCGTGCTGACGCGTGTGCCTTCAGCCACTTTGACATGCGCGCCCGAGGTGTCGACAAAGCCGCCGTCGCCGCCGGTGGGCGCGGAAGCGTCCAGCGTGCCGCCCACCTGCACCGTGCCGCCGTTGAAGCCGCCCAGCAGCTTGATGACACCGCCGCGGTTTTCCAGCGTGCGCGCCTGGATGACGCCGGTGTTGTTGACCACGGTGCCGGCCAGCGCGTCGGCGGCTTTGGCGGTGAGCAGCGCGGTGCCACCGTCTGCCTGTATCAGTCCGCCGTTGTGCGCCAGTGCGTTGACAGCGCCTTCGTCGACCGCGAGTTTCAGGAGGCCGTCTCCTGCGAAGTCGAGCGTGACCTGCTTGCCGGCGGCCAGGGCCACCGTACCCAGGTTGGCCACCAGCGTGCCGGTGTTGCTGACCTGGCCGCCAATCAGCGCGATGCTGCCGCCGTCGGCGGCACGTATCGTGCCTTCGTTGCGCACGCTGGCGCCACTGCCACTGGCGCGCAACACATAACGCCCGGCCATGAAGTCGGTATCGCTCATGCCCAGCGTCGAGGCCACCAGCCCGCCCACGCTGACCTGCGCGCTCTGGCCGAACAACACGCCGTTGGGGTTGAGCAGGAAGACCTGGCCGTTGGCATTGAGCCGGCCCAGGATCTGGCTGGCCTCAGTGCCCAGCACGCGATTGAGTGCAACGGCATTCGATCCGGGCTGCACGAAATTGACGCTCTCGTTGCCGGCAACGCCGAAGCTCTGCCAGTTGATGGCAAGTTTGGGTGTGGTCTGGGTGATGGTGGTGGTGTTGCCGCTTTGCGTGACGCCACCCTGGCCCGCGCTGACCTGGCCACCCGTGGGAGCGGCCAGCGCCTGCGCCGCTGCCAAGCCGGCGGCAAGGGCCAACGCGCGGAGCTTGCGTTCACGCTTGCCCAGGCTGCGTTTGCCCTTGCCGCTGGCTGTTTCGGCCACGGCTTCAAAGCAGGCACCGGCTTCGTTCCAGATGACGCGGTAGGTGTGGTTCATGGCGGTTTTTCCTTCGGTTGTGAATCAAATCGGGCTGCAGCCCTTTCAGGACGTGCGCAAGCAGCTATCAAATATGTAGCGCGAAATAGGCGGTGCGTTGGCCACTCAAAAACTCCTGGACACCTGCAGCCACAGCCGGCTGCTGCGATCCGGCTCGGCGGTGGCCGGGCCGCCGTGCAGCTTGCGTGCGTAAAAGAAGCGTGCGCTCCAGCCGTCGGCATGCGCCCAGTTCAGGCCCAGACCGGCACCCGACAGGCTTCGCCGGTTTGACGCGCCAACGCCGGACAACGGCTGCTCATTGCCGTAGCCAACGGCCGCGTCGTAAAAGCCGACCAGCTGCCAGCCGGCGCCCAGCGGGTATTGCAGTTCCAGCGTCAGCAGGCTGGCGCGGTCTGACGGCGCTTCGCCCTGCGGGTAGGCGCGCACGGCGCCAGCGCCGCCAAGCGGCAGCTTTTCGGACGAGTCCAGGTTCTTGCTGGGCCACTGGCCGGTATAGGAGACCAGCAAGTTGGCCTTGCCGACGCTTTGCCGGCGCATGGCCAGCAGACCCAGCTTGCCGAAGCTGCCGGCGCTGCGCACGGTAGCCTCGTCGATGGCCAATGCGTCGGCACTGTTAATGGCCAGTTGGCCGCGCGTATAAGTGGCCGAAAACCCCCAGGCGCCACCGCCACCCCAGCCGTCGCGTGCGTCACCGGAAAGGCCAAGATTGAGCAGGTTCAGATGCTTGTCATCGGCCGAACCGACGAGGTCGATGCGGTCGCGCAGGCGCTTGTGCTCGGCACTGACTTGTGCGTACAGGTTGTGCAGGCGTGAGCGCAGCACCGGGTGGGCGGCAAACAGGGTGGCTATGGAGGCGTCGCCGTGTGCGTCCAGGTTTGCAAACTCCCCGCCCAGGCGGTACCTCATCACCGAGACGGCAGCGCCCGCGCGCGTGCCGTTACCGCCCACCGGTAACTGCCACCCCAGGCGTGCGTAGTTCATATCGCTCCCGGCGGTCAATGCGCGCAGGGACACCAGGTCGCCCAGGCCGGCCGGGTTGTTGAAGTACAGGCTGGCGCCTACCCGTTCGCGGCCGGTGGCGCGGCTGCCGAAATTGTCGGCCTCCAGCAAGCCCGTGACAGCCGGCCCCCGCTCAACGTCCACCACCAGTTCGCTGGTGCCCACCGACGCGCCGGGCTGCAGGGTCGAGCGCACCGCGATGCCGGGCACGTCGGCTGCCAGCAGCAGCGAACGCTCCAGTGCTGCGTCGTTCACCAGCTCGCCCGGCACCAGCGCGGCCAGTGGCAGCGGCGCGGGCAACTCGCCCTGAGGCTTCACGGTGATGGCGCCATAACGGCCCTCCACGACGGCGATTTTCACCACACCATCCTGGATGTCCTGCTGGGGCAGGTAGGCGCGCGCCACCGTATAGCCGTGCTGGCGATAAAAGCGGCTCAGGCGCACCGCCAGTTCCTCGAGACCGGCGAAGTCAAGCTCACGGCCGATGGCGTCCTGCACCACCGTGAGCAGGTCTGCTTCAGAAAAAGCGGTGGCCCCCGAAATTTTTATCTGCGCCACCCGCACCTGGATTGCAGCATCCTCCGGTGATGCCTGTGGCATCGGGGATGCCGCGGCCGGTGCTGCAGGCAGCACAGCCGGCGCATCTTCGCGAGGCACGGGAGCCGCAGGCCTGAGTTGCTGCAACACATTGCCGGCATCGGGAGGGCTGGCCGCCGCTGCAGGCTCCAGCCCGGCCAGGCACGCGGCTCCGCACAACAGCGCCGCGGCGCGGCGCACGGGCCAGGGAGAGGCGTAAAAGCCCTGACGCAGCGGCAGCGAAGCGCCTGTCGTGGATCGGGTAGTGGTTTGCATGCCGCGTATGGTGTCGGGCCGGGAAGGCAATTGCCTCCCCTGATTCGGGGAGACGGTCCGAATTTTTTTGCGGTCAAATAGGCGCACCCGCTAAGATTCACGGCGGCGTCAGCCCCAACAACAACTGAAAGAATCAAGCGCATCCATGTCCATCCTGACCGTGACCCTGGTGGAAGACGACACACCAATTCGCGAGGAATTCGCGCGCATGGTGCGTGAAGATGTTGGCCTCAGGCTGCTGGAGGCGGTGGGTTCCTGCGCTGAGGCACGGCGCAGCTTTTCATTTGCCCAGCCGGACGTTGCGCTGATTGATTTGGGCCTGCCCGACGGCGACGGCACCGAACTAATCGCCGACCTGGCCCGCCGCTCGCGCCACACCAGCATCCTGGTGGTGACCATCTTCGGTGACGAGGCCCACGTAGTGCGCGCCCTGCAGGCGGGCGCCCACGGCTACCTGCTCAAAGACACGCCGACCGCGGAATTCGGCCGTGCGATCCGCGCCGTGAGCGAAGGCGCAGCCCCGCTTTCGCCGCAGGTGGCGCGCTATCTCCTGCGCAACTTCGCCGCACCACGGACAGAGGCACAGCGCTGGCTGATGGAGCCGCTGACCCCTCGCGAAAAAGACGTGCTGACGGCCATCTCGCAAGGCCTTTCGGTGCCCGAAACAGCGCGGCACCTCGACGTCGCGCCGTCTACCGTAGCCGCCCATATCAAGAGCATTTACGGCAAGCTGGCCGTGCACTCGCGCGTCGAAGCCGTGAACCAGGCGCGTGCCCGGGGACTGATCTGAATGCGATTGCAGGGCATATGGGCCGCGCTATGCGCCTGCGCCACGCTGATGCTGGCGGCGCCGTCCTGGAGCGCCACGGCGGCCACCCTGGAACGGGCGGTGGTCATCACTGAAGACGCAGGGCGCCCCGCCGAAGTCGATTTCAGCAAGGCTTCGCCCGTCACGCTGCCCGACAACTGGCGCCGCAGCCGCCCTGGTTTTGACGGCGTCGCCTGGTATTCGATCGCGCTCGACGCCCCTCTGAAGGCCGCCGGCGCTACCGGCCCGGAGCATGAACTTGTGCTCGTCGTGCCGCGTGTGGCTGACCTGGGCGAGTTCTGGCTCAACGGCGAACGGCTGGACCTTGGCACGGGTAACGGATTTACCCGCAACCGCGCGCTGTGGGTGCCCCTCGGAGGCCACGTACTCAAGCCCTCGGGCAACCTGCTGCAGGTGCGCGTCAGCGGCAGCGCCGACACCCGCGGCGGACTTTCGCGCATGAGCCTGGGAACCACTGCGGCCGTAGGGCCGGCCTTCCAGGTGCGCCGTTTCCTGCAAAGCATCGCCCCCACAATGCTGATGTTCGCGGTGCCGATCTGCCTGTTCGGCGCCATCCCGCTGTGGTTCAAGACGCGCCGCTACATCCACCTGCTGTTCGTGCTGCTGTGCCTGAGCTGGATGCCGCGGGCACTGGTGATGCTCGCGCCTGAAGCCGGGCCGCCCGGCCCCGAATCCCTGCTGTTCGCGCTGGCCAGCACCCTGGTGTCCAACACGCTCATGATCATGCTGCTGCTGGAGTACAGCCACTGGACCAGCCCGCCCTGGAAGCGCTACCTCAAAGTGCTCTACGGGGTCATCGCGCTGTCTTTCGCAGCGGGCGTCGCCGCCTACCTGAAGGGCGACATGCGGCCCAACGTCGCGGCCGTGCTGCACTGGCCGTATTTCGCCCTGACCATCGCCGTGGTGCTGGCCCAGGTTCACAGGGCTTGGCGCACACGCCGGCGCAACGAAGTGTTCCTGGCCGTGACGCTGATCCTCTGGTGGGCCGCGGTGCTGCAGGACCTGGCCATTCCCGCCGACCTGAACGCCTTCGACAGCTTCTTCATGGCCCCAGTGGCCGCACTACTGGTGCTGGCCACCCTGGTCGCGCGCACGCTCGAGGGCCTGGCGCTGCACAGGGCCAGCGCCGAAGAAGAGATCAACCTTGCGGTCGCCGGCGTCAGCACAGCGCACGGGCAGGCCCTGGAAGAAATGCGCGCGGAATTCGACCGCCGCAAGGCCGAGGAGCGCCAGGCCGTGATCGCCGCCGAGCGTACCCGGCTGCTGCACGACCTGCACGACGGCATGGGCAGCCAGCTGATCACCGCGCTGCGGATGACCCGCCGCGACGAGGTGCCGCGAGAGGAAGTCGCGCGCGTGATTGAGGACTCCCTGGAAGACATGCGGCTCATCATCGATTCGCTGGACCTTGAGGAAAGCGACCTGCTACCCCTGTTGGCCAACTTGCGTTATCGGCTGGAGCCGCGGCTCAACGCCATCGGGGTTGGTTTGCAGTGGCAAGTGGGGCCGTTGCCGGAGATGGACTACCTGACACCCGAGACAGGCCTTTCCATCCTGCGCACGCTCCAGGAGGCCATCAACAATGCAGTGCGCCATGGCGCGGCCAAAACCATCACCGTTCGCGCACGTGACACCGCCAGCACCGTGGAACTGTCCGTCACAGATGACGGCTGCGGCTTCGACACGCACGCCGTTCCCGCACCCGGTAAGACCCAACGCGGCCTGGCCGCGATGCGAATGCGCGCACAAAAACTGGCGGGCCAGGTCCGCATTTCCAGTGGCACACATGGAACCTGCGTGACGCTGGAGCTTCCGTTAAGACGTTGAGACGGCACCCTTCAACCGCATACACAAAACTTTGGTACGAAGCTTGAGCCGCCCTCTTCTTATGACACTCTTGTGGGCTGCGAGTCCGGCGCCTTGACCGATGCCAGCACGCGGTCGACCATCACGCCTGCCTGGCCCAGGTTATTCATCGGATCGCAGAACGAGGCCAGCTGTTCGCGTGTCACGTGCTTCTTGATCTTCGGGTGCTCCGCCAGCAAATCGATCAGCGGCCGCTTTTGCCGGAGGGCGTCACGGCAGATGTCGTAGACCAGGTCATGCGCGTATTCGCGACCGATGTAAGGGCCCAGGCCCATCATCACGGCCTCCGACATCACGAGGCCGTGGGTCATGTCGATGTTGCGGCGCATCTGCGCGGCATCGACTTCGAGGCCCGCGAGGATGAACTTCGTCTGCTTGAGCGCGCCCGAGATCAGGCAGAAAATCTCGGGCATCGCCACCCATTCGATTTCCCACGGGCCGGTGGAGCGTTCATGGTCGGCGACCATCGCGTCCATCAGCGATGCGGCCAGCTGGCGCACCACGGAGATGTTGGCGTGGATGTAGAGGCAGGAGATGGGGTTGCGCTTTTGCGGCATGGTTGACGAGGAGCCCCGGCCGGGCGCGAAAGGCTCAAACACTTCGGCGACTTCGGTCTGCATCAGCAGCTTCACATCCATCGCGATCTTGCCGAGCGAGCCACCGACGATGCCGAGGAAGGCGCCAACTTCGGCGAAGTTGTCGCGCACGGTGTGCCAGGAAATCAGGGGCTGCCCGAGGCCGAGTTCCTTCATGAGGCCAGCCTGGGTTTCCATTGCGCCTTTTTCAAGCGAGGACAGCGTGCCCGACGCGCCGCCGAATTCACCGACCAGCACACGCGGCTTGAGCTGCGTGAGGCGCTCGCGGTGGCGCTCGATACCTGCGAGGATGCTGGCCATCTTGTAGCCGAAGGTGATGGGCGTCGCCTGCTGCAGGTTGCTGCGGCCGATGATCGGCGTGTCGCGGTGGTCGCGCGCCAGTTTGGCGAGCGAGGCCGAGATGTCCGCGAGGTCGGCCTCGACCAGTGCGAGGCCCTCGCGTATCTGCAGCACGGCGGCCGTGTCGGTGATGTCCTGCGTGGTGGCGCCCCAGTGGCAGTATTCGCCCAGGCCATCCTTGCAATGCGCGTTGATCTGGTTGACCACGGCGATGATCGGGTAGCCGATCTGCTCGGTCTTGGCCTTGAGCTTGACCCAGTCGATCTGGCTGGGCTCGCAGTTCTTCACGATCTCTTCAGCCGCCTCGTTGGGAATGATGCCGAGGGCGCCCTGAACCTTGGCGAGCGCGCGCTCGATGTCCAGGTATTTGGCGGTGCGATTCTCGTCCGACCAGACATGCCGCATGGCGGCATCGCTGAACATGTCGCCGAAAATTTTTGAGTCGATGATGGTTGCGGACATAGCTTCTCCGTTGGGTTATGTATCTTGTGAAAAATCAGGGGTGCGTGCAGCCAGGGCCACGATGCGCTCGGCTTTGAGGACAACCGGGCGATCGACCATCTTCCCGTCGAGCTTGATGGCGCCGCCGCCGGCGGCGCGCGAGGCGCTCAGGATGCGTTGTGCCCAGGCCAGCACTTCGGCGTCAGGCCGCAGCGCACAATGCACCGCGGCGACCTGCGCGGGATGAATGCACATCTTGGCGCCAAAGCCAAGGCAGCGTGCCTGCGCCATGTCGGCGCCAACCTGGTCCGCATCAATGTCTGGCGTGACGCCAGCCACGGGCGAGGGTAAACCGGCGGCACGTGAGGCAATGGCAAGCTGGATCGCGGCGTGCTGCAACGCCGGGCTGTCGGCGGGAATGTCAAGGTCGGCCATGTAGTCGAGCGAACCGAAGGCCAGGCGTGCGATGCCCGGTGCAGTGGCAAGGTCGAAGGCGGCCAGCAGGCCACGCGCGGTTTCGACCAGCGGCAACACGGTGGTACCCGCGTCGAGCGAACCAAGAACGTCAGCCACCTGCCGTCTGCTTTCGCATTTCGGAAGCATGACGCAGACCGCCCGCACCTGCCGCAGGAGCTGCAGATCGTCCTTGTGCCAGCCCGTGCTCGCGTCATTGATACGGATCAGCAGCTTGCCGCGAATCTCCTCGTTGGCGGAGGGCATCCACGCTGCGATGGCTTCGCGCGCGGCAGCCTTGTCAGAGGGCGAGACTGCGTCTTCCAGGTCGATGATGACGCGGTCCGCACCAGAGGCCAGCGCCTTCGCGAATCGCTCGGGCCGGTGGCCCGGCACGAACAGGTAGCTCAGCGGCTCGGCGGGGGGCATGCTCATACCGCACCTACCGCGCGCAACTGGGCAATCTGTTCGGCGCCGTAGCCAAAGTGGCTCAGGATCGCATCGGTGTGTTGGCCGAGCGCGGGCACGGCGTCCATGCGCGGGGCGCCATGTTGCCAGGAACCGGGCGGCAACATGGCGGGCACGGTGCCCGCCGGTGTATCGATTTCACGCCAGCGCGCGCGGGCTTGGAGTTGCGGATGTTTCCACAGCTCGCTCATGGTGTTGACTTGCGCGTTAGCGATACCCGCGACTTCCAGCCGCTCGACGACTTGCGCGGCGGTCAGGGTGCTGAAGGTTTCAACGATGAGTGACGAGAGTTCGCCCCGGGCGGCGCTGCGCTGTGCGTTGCCGGCGAAACGCGGGTCGCTGGCGAGCGCGGGCTGCAGCAGCACTTTTTCGCAAAACAGCTTCCACTCGCGTTCGTTCTGCAGCCCCATCATCACAGTTTTGCCGTCACCGGCCAGAAACGGGCCATAGGGGTAAATCGTCGCGTGGCTGGCACCCGTGCGCTGGGGCGGCGCCGCGCCTTCAAAGGCGTAATAGAGCGGGTAACTCATCCACTCCGACAGCGACTCAAGCATGGAGATGTCGATGCGCTGGCCTTCGCCGGTCTGCTGGCGGTGCATGAGGGCGCCCAGGATGTTGGTGTAGGCATACATGCCGGCGGCGATGTCGGCGATGGACGGGCCGGCCTTGGACGGCGTGTCGGGTGTGCCGGTCACCGAGACGAAACCGGCCTCGCTCTGGATCAGCAGGTCATAGGCTTTTTTGTCGCGGTAAGGGCCGTCGTCGCCATACCCGGAGATGTCGCACACGATAATGCCGGGCTTGCGTTTGGACAAGGCTTCGTACGACAAGCCGAGCCGTGCTGCAGCACCCGGCGCGAGGTTTTGCACCACAACGTCGGCCTCTTCAATGATCAGGCGCATGAGGATCTTCTGCGCCTCCTCGTGCTTGACGTCCAGCGTCAGGCTTTCCTTGGATCGGTTGGTCCAGACGAAATGCGATGCAAGGCCCCGTACGCGACTGTCGTAGGCCCGCGCGAAATCGCCCACACCGGGGCGCTCAACCTTGATGACCCGCGCGCCCATGTCGGCCAGCTGCCGTGTGGCGAAAGGCGCCGCGATGGCGTGTTCGAGCGTGACGACGGTGATTCCCTTGAGTGGTTGCATGGCGTCTCCTCAGCCCAGCGTGGCGGTGGCGTCCATCGTGAGCCAGCCTTCGTGGTCACGCCCCCACAGCCGCACGCTCTTGCCGTCGGCCGAAGGCTGCCCGTGGATCGAGAACGGATTGACGTCGAACGTGGGCCGGACCGCCTTGAACTCAAATTTGCGCACCATGGCCTCAGGCATGTGCCGGCGCAACAAGTCCATGAGCAGCGTGGCGATCAAGGGGCCGTGCACGATAAGGCCCGGGTAACCCTCGACCTCCGTGACGTACTTGCGGTCGTAGTGAATGCGGTGCCCGTTGAACGTGAGGGCCGAGTAGCGGAACAGCAGCACGTCGTCGGCAACGATGCGGCGCACCCACGCGAATTCGGCGGGCGCTGCCTGCGGCGGCGGAGCCACGTCGGCCGGCGTCGGCGCCGCGCGATAGACGATGTTGTGGTGCTCGGTCAGCGCCACGCCTGTAGAACCGTTGCGGCGAAGTTCATGGCGCACCTTCACGAAAACCAGGCTGCCGGTGCGGCCGCTCTTTTCCGTCACATCAACGATGGTTGAGGTGCGCGAGAGCGCGTCGCCGACACACAGCGGATCGTGGAACTCGAAATCGCTGCCGGCCCACATGCGGCGCGGCAGCGGAACGGGCGGCAGGAAGCCGCCGCGCCGCGCATGGCCATCCGGGCCGATCTCCGATTGCGCGTGGATCGGCAGGAAATACAGCCAGTGCCAGAGGTAGGGCAACGGCGTGCCGGGCGCGGGGCGCGAGGTGTCGGCGCGGTCGAGCGTGGCCGACAGCGCTGCGTACGGCGTGGCGGTGGCGGTGTCTTCCACTGTTTCGCTGCGGCCTGTCCAGTCTTGCAAGTTCATGCGCGTACCCTCCTTTCAGTAAAACTTGCGCGGCTCAGTCGAGCTTGATTTTTGCGGTCGCCACAACGCCCTTCCAGCGCGTGACCTCCTTTTGCACCAGGGTTTTGAGTTGCGCAGGCGTGCTGGTTTCAACCTCGGCCCCCTGGTCTTCAATGAATTTCTGTACGGTTTTTTCGGCCAGCACGCGATTGATCTCCTGGTTCAGCCGGTCAACCACCACCTTGGGGGTTTTAGCGGGGGCGAACATCGCGTACCACTGCGACATGCTGACGTTGGGAATTCCCTGCTCGGCCAGCGTCGGAACGTCGGGCAAGACGGGAGATCGCTTGTCGCCGGCGATGCCGAGCGCCTTGAGCTTGCCGCCCTTGATTTGCGGGTATGCGGTGAACAGGCTGGGAAACATGTATTGCGTGATGCCGGAGATGGTGCTCATCACGGCGGGCGCTGAGCCTTTGTGGGGAATTCCGATCACGTCCACCCCTGCGGACAGCTTGAACAGCTCGCCTGCGATATGCGGTGCGGTGCCGTTCCCCGCCGTCGCGAAGCTGAAGCTGTCGGGTTTGGCCTTGATGAGCTGCACCAGTTCTTTGGCGGTCTTGGCCGGCACTTCCGGGCTGACGACCAGCACCGTCGGAGATGCCGCCACCATGCCGATGGGCTCAAAATCGGCGACCGGGTCGTAGCGCAGCTTTTGCAAGGCCGGGTTGATGCCGTGGGTAGCGATGTAGCCGAACATCAAGGTGTAGCCGTCCGGTGCGGCACGGGCCACGAACTCACTGGCAATCGCGCCGTTCGCCCCGGCCCGGTTGTCCACGATGACTGGTTTGCCAAGCCGTGCGCTGAGTCCTTGGGCCAGGACGCGCGCCATCGCGTCATTGGCGCCGCCGGCGGAGGTCGGCACCACGATGGTGATCGCTTTTTCGGGCCAGTTTTTGGGCGTCGCTGGAGTGGTCGCCGCCTTGGAGAAGCCGGCTGCCAGCGGCAGCAAGCTCAGCATCAACAAAGTCCGGACGTGGTGTTTCGGCAGCATGGTTTGTCTCCTGTGGATGTTCTGGTTACTGGATCTTCGGCGAATGCAGTGAATCCGTGAAGTGCAACTTTTGCTAGTATTGGTGCATGGCACGCATCAATTTCGATTTACAGCAGCTCGAAGCCTTCGTGGCGGTGGCCGAGCGCGGGAGCTTTCGCGCAGCAGCCGACCACATCCATCTTTCGCCACCCGCTTTAAGCCGGCGCATCGACAAGCTTGAGACCATCCTGGGCGCGCGGCTTTTCAACCGCACCACACGAGAGGTCGAACTGACGCCCCTCGGTCAGGTTTTTCTGGACCGCGCACGCGCCGCGCTGGACGACCTCGAGTCGGCCATGCTCGGCATCACCGACATCGCCGGCAGCCGGACCGGCCGGGTCACGGTGGCTTGCGTGCCTTCCGCGGCCATCCATTTCCTGCCCACGGTCGTGAGCTCTTTCTCTGAGCGCTACCCGCTGATCCGCGTCCGTGTGATTGACGAAGCCGCCGGCGCGGTGATGGCCAGCGTGGTGTCGGGCGAGTCGGACTTCGGCATCAGCTTCATGGGCAACCAGGTGCCCGGCGTGGACTTCGAGCCGATCCACACCGACCCCTTCGTGGTGGCCATGCCACGCCGCCATGCACTTGCCGGGCGCAAGACGCTGTCCTGGAAGAACCTGGAAACCGAGCGACTGATCGCGGTATCGCGTACCAGCGGGAATCGGCAACTGCTGGACGACGCGCTGGCCAAGGCGGGCATCAACCCTTCATACCGTCTCGAAGTGAGCCACATCGCGACGCTGCTCGGCATGGTCGAAGCAGGGCTCGGGCTTGCGGCCGTACCGCGCCTGGCCTTGCCGAAACGGCATCCGTCAATCGTCGGCGTTGCGCTCGTCGCGCCGGCGGTGTCGCGTGTACTGGGCCTCACCACCTTGCGTGGCACGACGCTGCGCGCACCGGCAAAGATGTTCTACGACTACCTTCACACGGCGCTGAAAGAGCGCCGGTAGAGGAAGCGGCAAGGATGGAAGGTCAGCCCGCCGGCAGTCCGCCGGGTGTGGTGTTTCCGATCGGCCGGGCAAGGAAGTTGCAAGTAGAGCGGGTTCTTGAAATCCGTCGAAAACTGACGTCGCCGAGCACGGTTTTTCAGCCTGCTAGTGTTGAACCCCACGACCGCCCAAGGTTCGCTGCGCATCGTTTTCAAGCGCGATGGCCTCATCGAAATGGCGAAGGCCGATGTCGTTGACAACCCGTTTGAAGCTGGCTGCCACCGCCGGCTGTAGCGACGCCAGCCTGGCGCCGATTTGCCGGGAAGCTGATTCGAGTTCCTGGTCGGAGACCACTTTCCAGACAAGTCCCCAAGCCATCGCCTGCGTGGGTGAGAACTCTTCGCCCAGGAGCATCAGCGCCTTGGCGCGCGCAACGCCTGCATAGGCAGATAAGGTGGCGGTCAATCCACCCGTCACAAAAACCCCGAGGGAGGACTCCGGCAACTTGAAGCGGGTGCTTTCCCCCGCGATCACAATGTCCGCATTGAGCATCCACTCCAAGCCGGCGCCGACAGTCCAGCCATGAACCGAAGCAAGCACCGGCTTGGGCAGGGACACCAGCGCTTTGGACACGGCTTGCACCAAGACCAGGTCCTCTTCAGTGGGTGGCACACTGACGTCCCTCCCCGCACAGAATGCCCGGCCATTGCCGCGCAGAAGGAGCACCCGGACGGCATCGTCGCGCGAGGCCAGCTCTATAGCAGCAAGAAGTGCGCGCGCAAGCTCGTTGTCAATGGCATTGAGCTTGTCGGGGCGGTTCAGGGACACGGTCATGATGCCGTCCACGGACTCGATCAGCAGCTTGGGAGTTGTCATGGGTGTGATTCTGATATTCCGAGCAATTAAAGTCGTAAACATTGAAGGCTGCGAATTTGAGCGGCGCCACAGGCGAAACTTTTTCTCAAATTTTTCCGGATTGACGAACCCCATGGTCCAGTCCGAGGAGCTTACTGCACTAGTGAGTCAGGTTCGACCCAGCGGCGATTTGATCTAGCGCAAACTGCAGAACCTCGCGGGGGTTTATTGTTGGTTTGCCCCTTACCACAGGAGAAACTGCATGAATCCGACCCGCCTACTCACCTTTGGCCTGGTTTTTCTGGCCGCTGGCACCGCTGTGGCGCAGCAGGCAGCACCGCCCGCAGCACAGGCCGCGTCGGCGGCCCGGCCCTCGCGCCGGCATGGGCCCCAGTATCGGCCGCGACTTCACTCCCGGCTGGATGATGATGGACCGCGCTGAGCGCGATACCCATCGGCAACAGATGCTGAACGCCAAATCGGCTGAGGAGTGCCGCCAGATCCGCGACGAACACCTCAAGCAGATGACCGAACGCGCCAAGGCGCGGGGCGTCACGATGCCGGGCCCCCGCCACGATGCCTGCGCAAGCTTTCGACCCTGAATGCTCTGCGGGACAATGGTGACAGCGGTCTGCGGACCCCTGTCTTGAATTACCTGTCGCCCGAAAGTTTGGCAGAAAGAGCTACCCATGCACATCGACTGGAATGCATTCACGCCATGGACGGCTCTGGCAGGCGGTGGCCTGATCGGCCTGGCGGCGGCCATGTTTGTCCTGCTCAACGGCCGCATAGCCGGCATCAGCGGCATATTGGGAGGCTTGTTCCGTCCCGCGCGCAGTGACCTCGGCTGGCGCGTGGCGTTCCTGGCGGGGCTGGTGGGCGCGCCGTTGGTGTATGCGCTGCTCACCTCGTTGCCGCCGCTGCAGATCGACGCCGGCTATGAGTCCCTGCTGGCGGCCGGATTCATCGTCGGGCTGGGTACACGCTACGGCTCCGGCTGCACCAGCGGACACGGTGTTTGCGGCATCTCGCGGCTGTCGCCTCGTTCGCTGGTTGCCACGGTCGCCTTCATGCTGGCCGGCTTCGCCACGGTTTTCCTCGTGCGTCATGTTTTCTTGTAGGGTGAGCCAATATGTATAACTTTCTTTCCCTGCTCGCCGGCGCGGTCTTCGGCTTGGGTCTGCTTGTCTCCGGCATGGCGAACCCCGCCAAAGTGCTTGGATTTCTGGATCTGGCGGGCCCGTGGGACCCTTCGCTGGCGTTAGTCATGGCAGGCGCCATCGCCATTGCAGCCAGTGCGTTCGGAGTCGCGGGCCGTCGCCCCCTGAGCCTTATGGGGCAGGAAATGAAGCTTCCTTCCTCTCGCACGGTGGACCGCCGGCTGGTCGTTGGCAGCCTGCTGTTCGGAATCGGCTGGGGTATTGCCGGCTTCTGTCCGGGTCCGGCGCTCGTCGCGCTTGGCATGGGCGAAGCAAAGGCGCTTGTGTTTGTTGCGGCCATGCTGGTGGGAATGGGTGCGTTCGAACTGTTCGAACGGCAGGGCAATCCCCGCAATCCGAAAGCAGTGTGAGTCCATGGACGCGATGTTCGTCTGGCTGGCCGCCTGCGTTACCGGTGTCGCGCTGCTCTTCTACGAGGCGACGCTTGCCTTCGCCCAGCTTCGCAGGCCCGAGCAGCTGGCCCCGGCTGCGCATGCCAGCTTGCGCGAGCAGTGGTTTGCTGCTGTCTCCGAGCAAAAGGGCTCGGAGATCCTGGCGGTGCAGACACTGCGCAACGCATTGATGTCGGCGTCGATGACCGCCTCCACGGCCGCGCTGGCATTGATGGGAACGCTGACGCTGGCCGTACCGGCGCTGCGCGAGAAGTTGAGCGGCAACCCCCGTTGGCATGCCACCTTCGAGCCCTGGCTGGTCATGGAACTCATCCTGCTGGCATTGCTGTTCGCTTCGCTGGTCTCTTCAGTGATGGCCGTGCGTTACTACAACCATGCGGGGTTCATAGGCGGCATGCCCGTCGGTTCGGACGCCCGGAAACAATGGACGCCGGCAGGCATCGCCTATGTGCGCAGGGCCGGCGTGCTCTATGGCTGGGGTTTGAGGCAACTGTTGCTCGTCGCCCCGGTTGTGGCCTTTATCCTTCATCCCGGGGCGGGTCCCATCGCAGCTGTGATCGTGCTGGGCGTTCTATGGAGAATGGACAAGATCGGCTCCGGTCTTGCAGATCCGGGCCCGGAGCCGGAAAGCAAGCGGCCGGCGCAAAACAGTCCTTCAAGGAACATCCCATGACCCGTACAGCACGTATTGAGCCCTTCTTCGACACGGAGACGTGGACCGTGTCGTATGTGGTGTCCGACCCGGCGACGGGCAGCGCCGCCGTGATTGATCCCGTGCTTGGCTACGACTTCAAGTCGGGCCGCACACATACACAGAGAGCGGACCAGATACTGGCCTACCTTGCGACCGCAGGCCTGAAGGTGCAGTGGATACTGGAAACCCATGCGCACGCCGATCACCTGTCCGCCGCCTGCTACCTGCAAAAGCGCGTTGGCGGCCAAATTGCGATTGGCGAGAATATCAAGCAGGTGCAAGCGGTTTTCAAGAAACTCTTCAATCTGGAACGCACTTTCCTGCCGGATGGCAGCCAGTTCGACCACCTGTTCAAAGATGGCGAGCGCTTCAGGATCGGACAGATCGAAGTCGTCGCGCTCCTTGTTCCCGGACATACGCCGGCCGATATGGCATACGCCCTGGAAGACGTTGTATTCGTGGGCGACACACTCTTCATGCCCGACGTGGGAACGGCGCGCGCGGATTTCCCGGGCGGCGATGCGCACCAGCTTTACCGCTCCATCCGCCGGCTGCTGGAGTTACCGCAGGACACGACGATGTTCGTCTGTCACGACTATCCGCCGCCGACGCGGGAGGCCGCCTGGGAGACCACCGTGAGAGAACAGCGTGAGGAAAACATCCACGTGCACGATGGGGTCAGCGAGGACGCATTCGTCGAGATGCGCGCAGCGCGGGATGCCACGCTGGACGCGCCGACCCTGATCCTGCCGTCACTGCAGGTGAACGTGCGTGCAGGGCAGCTTCCGCCACCGGACGACAACGGTGTGTCTTATTTGCGAATCCCGCTGAACACGGCGCCCGTCGGACTCGGCTTGCCCCGCGCCGGCACACAAGATCCCGCCGCGCGCTGAAGGTTAAAGCATTCTGAATATAAGGTCGGTCAAAAATGCTCACGCACAACACCATCACTAATGACGGCATCAGCACACATGAAGAAGCACACCGGCCGCTGCAGCCCGAGGCCATGGGCTTTCTCAAGATGCCGACACGATATCTTTTCTTTACCGGCAAGGGCGGGGTCGGCAAGACCTCGCTGTCCACCGCCACGGCACTGGCACTGACCGACGTCGGCCAAAAGGTTTTACTGGTCAGTACCGACGCGGCATCGAATCTCGACGAAATGCTGGGCATCGAGCTGCGCAACATCCCCACAGCGGTGCCCGGCGCGCCTGGCCTGTCGGTATTGAACATCGACCCGGACATGGCCGCAGAGTCCTACCGGCAGCGTGTGATGGCCCAGATGGGAGAGCAAGTCAGCGAAGCGGAACTTTTGACGGTTCGTGAGCAGCTGTCAGGCGCCTGCACCACGGAGATCGCCTCTTTCGATGAGTTTGCATCGCTGCTGGCCGACGATGCGGACCACTTCGACCATATCGTCTTCGACACCGCGCCGACCGGGCACACCTTGCGCCTGCTCAGCCTGCCCAAGGCGTGGAGCGGATTTCTGGAAGGCAACGACCGCGGTGCATCCTGCCTGGGCCCGCACTCGGGCCTGAAGATGCAGGAGAAGCGATTCAAGGCGGCACTGGAAGCTTTGGGCGACCCGACCAGGACGACCGTGATTCTCGTCACCCGGCCGGACAGGGGTGCGATTGCAGAGGCTGCGCGCACCTCGGAAGAGCTGCGCACCCTCGGCCTGAACAACCAGCGGCTGGTGGTCAATGGCGAGTTTCACGCCAGCGATACAGCCGATGCGGTGGCGGCGGCCATCGAGGCTGTCGGGCAGCAGGCCCTGGCAGAAATGCCCTCTTCCCTGCGCGCACTGCCGCAGGACAGAGTGCCCTTGAGGGTGTTCGACACCGTTGGCTTGCCGGCCCTGCGCGCGCTTCTTGCGGCAGACACCGGTCGCATGGCGGCCGGCAAGACGCTTGCGGCAGAGCCCATCGGCCCTTTCCCGGGTCTGGACGCCCTGGCCGACGAACTGGTTGCGAGCGGACACGGGCTGATCATGGTCATGGGCAAGGGTGGCGTCGGCAAAACGACAGTAGCCGCAGCGCTGGCCCTTGGACTGGTCCAGCGCGGCAAAACCGTGCACCTGAGCACCACCGATCCTGCGGCCCACCTTGCGGGCACGATCAGTGGCGAAGTGCCGGGCCTGCGGGTGGGCCGCATAGACCCGAAAGTTGAAACGCAGCGCTACATCGACAAGATCATGGCGGCCAGATCACCCGGCCTGGATGCGCAGGAGCAGGCCCTGCTGCTGGAAGACCTGCAGTCGCCATGCACCGAGGAAGTGGCCGTGTTTCACGCCTTCTCGCACGTTGTAAGCGAAGGACGCAGTGCCTTTGTGGTGCTGGACACCGCTCCGACCGGCCATTCCCTGCTGCTGATGGACGCCACCGGCGCCTACCACCGGCAGATGATGCGGGAGTATGAAGGACAAGGCACCGCGCGCGTGGTCACGCCGCTGATGAGGCTGCAGGATGCGGCATACACAAAAATTATTCTGGTGGCATTACCGGAGGTGACCCCGGTGTCGCAGGCAGCCGCCTTGCAGGACGACCTGCGCCGCGCCGGCATCGAGCCTTATGCGTGGGTGCTCAACAAGAGCGTGCTGACGGCCGGCACCACGGACCCCCTGCTGGCGGTGCGACTTGCCGGCGAGCGCAAGCAGATGGAACGCATGTCCAGCGGACTGGCCAAACGGGTCTTCATATTGCCTTGGTTGATCCGTCCGCCGGTCGGCGTGGTGGAGTTGTCCGAACTTGTCGCTCAAAAGTGAGAAGGTTGACCGGTGCCCGCAATTGACTTCCGCAGAATTCCCGCAATCTTTCGCGTCTCCAGCTTTGACAAGCCTGCGGCAGGATACCCTGCATTCAATCTAACGTGGTGGCCCATGAGCAAGCGGACTATGAGGCAAACGCCACTTGTTGAATTCCGCTGAAGTCTGACCCGGGGTACGGACAATACTTGGACTTACGGCATAAACCAGTCCAAGTTATTGTCCACTCCCCCACACTTGTGTGACCCTCGAATACCTGCAGAGCCTGGATGAGTCCTCACGCCGACGGCGATCTCAAGAGGCTCACCGCCGTGCAGCTTGATATGCCTCGATTTGCGGCAGAAGGTCTTCCCGGCGTGCAAGGGCTTCGGCTGACCACACCGCTTTGCGGTCATAGTACTCGGCGAAGTCGGGCGTTTCTGAAGGAATGATCACCCAGGGCTGCTTCGAGCCGGTGAAAATGTGAACATCCGGAGGCATCATGTCCGGATCGTCGAGTGTCCCGACTCGGACGAACTTCGTCACCGGACCGGAGCCGGCATAGTGGCTCCAGACCGCTACACGGCACTTTGGGCATCTGGCGACTTTCTGGCCCGCGCCGCTCGCGGACGGGGTGTCAATCACCTCGGGCTCACCTCCAAGGTGAACGACGCGATCAGCCTCATACATCGCGTTAAGTGCGAACGCAGCGCCGGATTCGCGCTGGCACCAGCGGCAATGGCAGCAATGGACGATCATCGGCGCGGTGGCCAGACGATACCGGATGTAGCGGCAATCGCATCCGCCTTCGACAGGGTAGGTCATGCTGAATAATATGCGCAGTGTTTGAAACGCCGCAACCCCCGGACCCAGGTGCGAACGCCCGACCGTCTGGCGCTCCCCTACCCTACAGTCTCTATTCCCCGCGCTCGTATTCATCCAGGGCAAGCAGCAAGCTCGTCCTGTGGTTGCGGGCGACATCCTGCCACCGCTCACCCGTGAGGGCCCCTTCCAGCGCCCAAAGAAGATTCAAAGAGACACGCTGGCCAGCACGCTTGGCTTTCACGTAGGCAGCCACAGATCCAAGTGCTCGCAGGTCACCCAGCGTTTTTATGCCCGCAGTTTGCAGCATCTGAGCAGACTTGGGTCCGAGGTTCGGCAGTAGTGAGAGCGATGTCGCATCAGTCATGAAAAGATCATGCCCCCTCAAAGCCACCACAACTCAACCAACTCGATAAGATCAAAGAGCCGATTTTTGAGCGAGTGTAGTCCAAGCGAGCTTGCAGCCAGAACCAGGGGTGATCCCATGGATTGTTTCGCGCGAGAAGCGACTAAGAAATCAGGTCAGGTAGCGTTAAATCTACCAGTGCAGTAACCAACGCCCCAACACTGCGCCAGCAAGCGCCGGAATTGCCATGCCGATGACATACCAGGCACCAAGAAACGGAACGGTAAGCTCCACACAATGCAGCGCATAGATCGCAGCCCCCACACCACCGGCCAGCGCACCGGCAGCAGCGCCGGCGAGTGTCTGCCGGGTGGGCGCCAGATCCCTGAGCGCCAGCAAGGTCGCCGCAAAAATCGGCAAGGCCAGGAGGCCGATACTGAACGCGCAGGTGCGCCAGGACTGCCCTAGCAGAGACGGCATGCGCTCCTCCGCCGGCATTCCGAACCATGCCATGGCGGCCATCGTCCAGACCAGGAGTACGGGTACCACAAAGCCCATCCAGGCGCGCCGCACCTCGACGCCCGGCCGCGCCAGACGCAGCACCGTGACAAAGGCAGAAGCGGCAATGCACAGCGGAAACAACAGCTTGACCCAGAACATCGGCGATGAAATGACCTGCCTCAAGTCGTCGCGCAATCCATAGCCTGCGAAGAAAATCGTCAAAGATACCGGCGCACCGACCAACAGCGCTAGTCTGATGCGACGGCCGGCCGCGTTTTTTGGAACGGCAGCCGCCCCATTGGCAAGCATCGCTACAAAATCGTCAGTTTTCATGTTGTGTTGCTCCTGAATCTGGCCGCTAAGGCCTTGAGGCCGCGATGAATGCCGATCTTCACTGCCGACTCCGACATGCCGATCAGACTTGCCGTCTCCGCTACCGACAGGCCCTCTATTTTCACGTGGACAATAGGCAAGCGCTGGCGTTCCGGCAGGGTTTCAAGCAGACCAGCCAGGTCGCGTCTGACGTCGCCGGCTTCCGTGGCCGACTCGGCAAACACCGCCAAATCGTCGTCCAGCGGGTCATGCAGATCTTCCCGGATCGATTTGGCCCGTAGCAGATCGATCATTTTGTAGCGCGCGATCGCATGCACCCAGGCCGTCAGCGGCTGGTCGCTCTGGTAGGTGTGGCGCTGATTGTGCATGGCGAGCAGGCATTCCTGGACAAGATCCTCCACCTCATCGGGCCAGCCGAAGAGGCGTTTACGCAAAAACGCGCGCAAATAGGTACTGAGCTTTTGGAGGAAGGCTCGGTAGGCAGCGGTATCTCCATCGAGGCCGCGCATGAACAGGTCATGCAGCACTTGTTCCGCATCGCTTCTCACCACAACACTCCTAACGCTCCCTCTTGTCATTCGGTCTTTCGACTTGTCTGGTTACAAAAAGTGCAAAAAAACTTGTCCGATTGTGCCTTGCGCTGTAACCGCAGCGATGCGGGGCACGAAGTACCAAGTAACTACGCATTCGGCGTGGTTACGCTTCAATCATCTTCAGGAGTTCATTCATGACTAACCGTCCTCTCGTCATTTCCGCCCTCGTCCTTGGCGCGCTCGCTGCCGGCTCTGCCATGGCCCAGGACAAACCAATGACCGACAACATGGCCAAGATGGAAAAATGTTACGGCGTCTCTATGGCCGGGAAAAACGACTGCGCCGCCGGCCCTGGCACAACCTGCGCCGGTACGTCCAAAGTCGATTACCAGGGTAACGCGTGGAAGAACGTGCCAGCCGGCACCTGCACCACGATCAAGACTCCCAAGGGAACCGGCTCATTGCAATCGATGAAATCCTGACCGAGTCACAAGCCGTCCATTCAGCTGCCATGATAGATGTCCTCACGGCTGGCTTGAGCCTCAAGCCTGAACACTTCGAGCCGGCTCTTTCAACACGGGCCGATGGCTTGTGGTTCGAGGTGCACCCCGAAAACTACATGGTGGCGGGTGGCCCGCGGATGGGGTGGCTGGACGCCATCCGTGCCCATCACCCGGTGTCCCTGCACGGCGTGTCCCTGTCGCTCGCGGGGGACGCAGAGCCGGATACCGCTCATCTTCAACGGCTGGCGGCGCTGGCCCGGCGCATCCAGCCGTCGCTGATTTCCGAACATCTTGCATGGTCCCGATGGAACAGCCAGTACTTTCCCGATTTGCTGCCTTTTCCGCGCACGACTTCGGCGCTGCACCGCATCGCTGTCAATATTGCACGCACTCAGGACGCGCTGGGCACGATGATCGCCATCGAAAATCCCTCACATTACCTGCATCTTGACGGGCATGAATGGGACGAAATCGATTTCCTGAGCGAGCTGGCCCGGCGCACCGGGTGCTCGCTGCTGCTCGATATCAACAACGTGCATGTTTCAGCGCGCAACCTCGGCTTTTGCGCAGAGGACTGGCTGGACCGTTTTCCGCAAGCGCTGGTCAGCGAAATTCATCTTGCGGGCCATACCACCGACCCCAGCCTGGGCGAAGGCCTTTTGATCGATTCGCACGACATGCCCGTCGCGCCGGAGGTCTGGCGCCTCTATCGCCGTTTCGTCGAGCGATCTGGCGCGCGGCCCACGCTGATCGAACGCGACGGCAACGTGCCGGCTTTTGACGAACTGATGACTGAGCGAGATCAGGCCTTACTTGAGCTCGAACGCCGCACGCGGGAGGCCATCGCATGAGCACGCCGCTGCCGCTGCCGCTGGGACAATTCCAGCAGGCCTTTGCCCAGGCCTTGTTCGCACATACCGCGGACGTCGGCACCGGGATGCAATTGCTCGCCACGCAACCTGCTTTTGCGGTGTACCGCAATACGGTGATGAAGGCTTGCATCGACGCGCTGGAAGCGAACTTTCCAGCGGTTGTGCGCTTGGTGGGGGTCGAGTGGTTTCGTGCCGCTGCCGCGCTATACGTGGGGACCGAAGCGCCGAAAGACGCACGCCTTCTGTATTACGGCAACGGTTTTTCCGACTTCTTGCACGGCTTTGAGCCAGCAGCCGAACTTGTCTACCTGCCCGGCGTAGCGCAGCTCGACACCTTCTGGCGCGAGGCCCATGCCGCAGCCGACGGTCCCGCCGTTGATGCCGCATGGGTCGCCAGCCACACGCCGGAGCAGATGGCTACCCTGGTGCTAAGTCCTCACCCGGCGGCACGCTGGGCCTGGTTCGACGAACAACCGGTTTACAGCATTTGGGAGCGTAATCGCAGAAACAACGAAATCAACGAAGACTTGACCTGGCGGGGTGAAGGCGCGCTGCTGACGCGGCCTTTCGATGCGGTGGTCTGGAGCGAAATCACGAAAGCCGGTTGCGCTTTACTCGATGCCTGCGCGGGCGGCGGAACACTCGCTGACGCAACAGCTTGCGCGCTGGCAGCTGAACCGAAGGCAGACCTAGCAACCACCTTTGCGATCCTGCTGCGCTCCGGCGCGTTTGCTAGCACTTCGATATGACACATCCCCCTACGAAAAGGAACACCATGAGCACCCATGTCGAAATTTCCCAAACCATTCCAAGCCCAAGCGCCAGCGACGGTGGTCTGCGCGCTCGCTTGAACTCGGTCGCCACTTGGCTTTCGCGCATGGTGACTCACGATCTGCTGGCGCTGGCCACGCGTTTGGGCATTGCTGCGATTTTTTTCTATTCCGGGCGCACCAAAGTAGCGGGCTTCCTGACGCTGACCGACAGCACCTATGAGTTGTTTCGCACCGAGTACAGGCTGCCGCTCTTGCCGCCAGAGATTGCGGCGCACTTGGCGACCTATGCCGAGCATCTGTTACCGCTATTGCTGGTGTTGGGTCTATTCACGCGTTACTCGGCGCTCGCCCTGATGGGGATGACGCTGGTCATTCAAGTTTTTGTGTACCCGGATGCGTGGCCGACGCACTTGTCATGGGCGGCCTTGCTGCTGTATCTGGTCGGCCGGGGCGCCGGACGCGCCTCGGTTGACCGAGCATTGGGCGTTCTCTGAGCGGATGCTCGAAGGGCGTCGGAATATTGCGCTGTGTGCGGACCTACTTTTTAATCTGCCAAAGTCCGTTGAGAATTTCGGAGTTGAATTCACGCTCTCGGCAATTAAACAATGTACGGCGAACACATCACGTTGATGCCGACCGAAAAGCACGTCCTGGGCGGCGGTTTCGGCCAGTTGCAGTGTGAGCTTGACCAGGTCGGCCGCCGTGCGGGCGGAATCGACCGCCTCTTGTGCTGCTTTCTGCGCAGCCGCCTTTGAGCGCGCGGCCACGCCTGTCGGTGCGCTGGAAGACGCCGCAGGCGCTCGAGCGTGTCCAGCCGTTTGCGCCTTGACCTCCCCGGCCGCATAACCCGCTGCGCACGAAAGGACAGCTTGGACTGGAACGATCTGCAATATGTGCTCGAGGTGAAGCGCACCGGGTCTGCGGCAGCAGCCGGCCGAAGCCTCGGGGTCTCCCACGCGACGGTATTCAGGTGTGTCGAGATCCTGGAAAAGCAGCTTCGCGCGCCGCTCTTCCGTAGGTCGCATTCAGGTTTGGTGCCGACAGACCTCTGCATGAGGCTGTGCGAAGTAGGTCCCATCGTCGAGCAAGCGATCATAGATGCCCAAAGGTTTGCCGACGGTCAAGTAGCCGAACTGACGGGCAAGCTCCGTTTCACCACAACCGATTCCATAGCTCATAACCTTGTGGGTCCATTGCTCGCCTCATTTCGGTCTCAGTTCCCTGCCATTGAGGTGGATGTACTTGTGACCAATAAGCTGATCGATCTCGACGGCCGGAATGCAGATATCGCGCTAAGGCCAAGCAGCCATCCCCCCGAGGCCTGGGTTGGCATGAGGCTCGCACGAATGGGATTCGCCATCTATGCTTCCCACGAGTATTTGGAGGCACATAGCCAGTCTCCTTGGACTGCCCTTCACTGGATCATGCCCGGTGGAGAACTGTTTGCCTCCACCATGGGATCCTGGCTGCAGTCGCAATTGGACGCCCCGACGATCGTGGCCAGTATCGATACGTTTGTCGGTCTTGCAAAACTGGCCGCTGAGGGTATGGGGGTTGCATTACTTCCGCGCTTCGTCGGCGCCTCTGACCCGCGTCTGAAAGAAGTCACTCGAGTTCCAAATGCAGCGTGCGTGGATCTATGGCTCCTCACGCACGCGGATTCGCGCGGATCGGCACGCATCAAAGCCTTTATGACGCATGTCGCAGCTGCTCTTCGAGACAATCCGCACTTTCAGCATGAGGCATGAGGCATGAGGCATGAGGCATGAGGCATGAGGCATGAGGCATGAGGCATGAGGCACGAGGCACGAGGACAAGTCTCCTCCTGATCCTAGTCGCTTGTAGCCGTCATGTTCGCCGATGAACAGGCGTTCGCGCAATTCGGAAGCGGCGCACCCTTGTAGTGACCTCGGTCTGTCTCTTTCCACGATTGACGCACACATCCTTCCGGGGGGGGGAAGCAGGCATTGATCGCGGACGAGTCCAACTAACCCCACCAAAACTCCTGACGTGTCGCATATGGCTCAGCAGAAGACAGACTCACGTTAAGGGCGGGGGTGCGGACAATAACTTGGACTTACGGCATAAACCAGTCCAAGTTATTGGACTCAGGCCGCTCCGAGACGCTGCAGCGGACCCGCATCAATCTTTGCTGAACGCCCGGGCGGCGGCGGCGGTGTCAAGCGCCTCGCGAAGCAGCTTGATCTTGCCACCTTCCGCAATCAGTACGCCAGCATAGGTTTGCTGATACATCTTGCCAGTACCAACCACCAGCGCTTCAACGGAATATTCGCCGAAGACCCTTTCAGGGGTGTCAATCCAGACCTTGAAATCTTTGAAGCGGAAGTCGGGCACTTTCGCCAGCAAGCCGGAGAGCAACGCTTCCACGGCTGCGGGGCCGCGGGCGTGGGCATGTACGGTAGGCAGTTCAAGCACGCCATCTTCAGCGAAGAGTGCGGCGGCAGCTGCGGGCGTGCGGACGTTGTCCTGATAGGACTGGAGCAGTTGTAGTGCAGAGGTCATGATTTTTCCTTTTTTGGGTTAAGTGTGTTGTTGAAATGTGTTCATACTTGAGCAATGCCGCCATCGGCAAACAGCTCTACCCCGGTGATAAACGCGGCGTCGTCGGACGCGAGGAAGACTGCAGCCTTGGCGACGTCGTCGGGCTGGCCGATGCGACCGAGGGGTATCTGCGCGGTCAAGTAGTCGAGCAGGCCCTGCTGTTGGGCTACGTCGGGTCCAGCGAGTTCCACCAGTCCAGGCGTGTGGATAGGTCCGGGTGACAGCGTATTGATGCGAATTGCCCGCCCTTTTAAATCCAGCAACCAACTGCGCGCGAGGTTGCGCACCGCCGCTTTGGTCGCGCTATAAATGCTGAAGTTCGCCGTACCTTTCACGCTGGTGGTCGAGCCGGCAAGGATGACGGACGCACCGTTCGTGGCCTTCTCCAGCAGCGGCAATGCTTTCTGCACCGTGAACACCACTGCCTTCACATTCCGATCAAAAGTCTGGTCGAAATGCGCCTCGGTGATAGCGCCTAGCGGAATCATCTCTCCGCCGCCCGCGTTGGCGTAAAGCACGTCAATACGGCCATGCTGCTTCTGTACTAGTTCGTAAAGACGATCCAGGTCGCCAAGCCGGGTCGAATCGGCTTGCACCCCCGTCGCGTTCTGCCCGATCGCGGCAACGGCCGCGTCCAGTTCAGCCTGACGACGGCCGGTGATGATCACGTGAGCGCCTTGCGACGCGAAGGCCTTGGCCGCAGCTAGACCGATGCCGGTAGTCCCGCCAGTGATGACTGCGACCTTGCCGGATAGTTTGTTTCCCATGTCGTACTCCTTTTGTTGATAGGGTGAGCGAAGTTTAGAAAATTCATAACGATGAATAAAGATCTAAATATTGATTTCTTATTTCATGCTGGTGAATAATCGGAGTAACAAACTCAGGCACATTGCCCATGGACCAACTTCTTGCCTTACGTGTCTTCGTGCGGATCGCCGAATCGGGCGCCTTCTCTCGCGCTGCCGACTCGATGAACCTCCCACGTCCCACTGTGACCAAGCTTGTGCAAGACCTGGAGGAGCATCTAGGGACGAAGCTACTGCACCGCACGACCCGCCGCGTCAACGTGACGCCGGACGGTGCGGCGTACTACGAACGGGCGACACGCCTGATCGATGAACTCGACGAGATGGACGAAAGCGCGTCACGCGCACGCGTTCGGGCGCACGGGCGAATCCGCGTCGACATCGGATCGGTACTAGCCAGCATGATCCTCATCCCGGCGTTGCCGGCATTTCGCGCGCGCTACCCGGAACTACATATTGACCTCGGGGTCAATGACCGACCGATTGATCTCATCGGCGAAGGCGTCGACTGCGCAATCCGGGGCGGCACACTGCCCGACACAACGCTCGTGGCGCGACGCATCGCCGACATGGACTGGGTCACCTGCGCGAGCTCGGCGTACCTGAAGGCGCGTGGCATTCCGAAGCATCCATCCGAACTTATGCCTACCGCAACGCCCACGAAGGCGGCCGAGGGTCGCATTCCAGGCCACGCTATCGCTGGCTACTTTTCGTCGCTGACGGGACGTGCGTTCCCGCTCGAATTCCACAAGGGCAGCGAGCATATTCAGATAAACGGCCAGGTGGAGGTCGCAGTCAACGAGAGCACCGCGCATCTGAGTGCGCTACTTGCAGGCGTTGGTATCGGACAGGCATTCAAGTTCATGGTGATGCCCCATCTCGAAAGTGGGCGCTTGTGCACAGTTCTACAAGACTGGACGCGACCGCAACAACCATTTCATGTGCTTTACGCGAGCAATCGTCACCTTAGCGCCAAAATTCGACTGTTCGTCGATTGGGTCGCAGAAGTGTTCGCACCGTTCGATGATCGTTGACATTCACTACTTCGTAGGTGTTGAGTTCCGTCGAAATCTGATCCACTTGGCAGCAATTTCCATCCAAAACTGACCCACGTAGACACTACCTCGCTTGTTTTAAAAGCAAGAGGGAAATTAGGAGTGATAGACGTGGCGACATTGAATGTCATCAGGCGTTGGGCATTGCGAGATCAGATGTCCATCCGCGAGATCTCAAGGCGTACAGGCCTGGCTCGCAACACAGTGAAGAAGCACCTGCGGTCGGAAGAGAGCGAGCCCAGCTACCAAAGGCGGGCAACCCCTAGCAAGCTCGATCCCTATGCCGAGAAGCTGGCCACCTGGCTGGTAATCGAGGCAACAAAATCGCGGAAACAGCGGCGCACTTTGAGGCAGATCCACACACTCTGCAAAGACTCAGCCCAAAAAGGAGAAAACCAAGAACTTATCCACATCGTGAGCACATTCTGCTCACAAAGCGTGTGGGTCAAGATTCGATTGAAAACTCGGGTCAGACTTCAGTGCAATTCAACACACTTGCCAAAGTTCTCCAGATGGGGCCCAAACATCCCGTTCACATTGACTTTCATCGGCGAAATGCATCAGGTCGGCGAATTGGCTAGTATGTCGAGGCCAACCAGTATTACCCTCCTTCACGAACCTGACCCAATAGCGGTGCATTTCCTCCGCCAGCGCCGCCGGCGCACCAGGGCCTGTGATTTCAGCGCCTGCCGGCGTCCGCAGTTGGTCAAAAACAAAAGGGATTTCAATTCCATGCGCAGCACCTAATTTCCCATCGCATCGACGCGAACGCCAGTCGAACTCGTACAGGTAGGTTGCGACCCCTGCAGAGCTTGCATTTGCGGCAATCTTTCGAGCCGAAATTCGATAGAAGTAATCCGACTGCATGGCGCACAAAATCTCACCAGGACTGGCCCTGGATTTCGTTTCCGGATTTTCTGCATAAGAAATCATGGCATGTTCGGTCACACCCACATCGCGTGCAAACTCCAGAAGCTCACTTTGTGTGGTTTTCTCTATGCCACCGGTTGGAACGGTGTAAAGCCGCATTTCATCCCTGTTGCAACCTACCAGCAACGAAAAATCGGGCGACCGGTGTTTCCAAGAATTTGCCATGGACGTTAATGGCGGGGCCTTCATCACATCCCCGTCGACAACGGCCCTCAATGGGAAAAAATTCCGTGTGCTGAATCCCAAGTCCCTTCTCAAGGACGGGTCGTCCGCCAAGCGCTTTAGCGCGGCAACCACCTTTGGCAATGGCACGCAAGCAATAGCTTCGCGCGATAGCGGTATTCCCAGCAGCGTGGCGATGGCCGCAGCAGACACACCCGCTTCAGCCGCCGTGTGGGTCGCCAGGCTTGGGCTCTGGAGGATGGCTTTGCCAAAAAGGCCTCGCGTGGACGGCATGCCAATCAAACACGCAATAGCCCCGGCACCGGCCGATCCCCCGGCCACGGTGATTCGCGAAGCATCGCCTCCAAAAGCATCGATGTTCCTTTTTACCCACTGAAGTCCAGCGATCTGGTCGAGCAACCCACGGTTGGCCGGTGCGCCCGGTATCGCCATGAACCCATCGATGCCCACACGGTAATTCATCGATACAAAAACAATACCTTTTCTCGCAAAAGCGGCTCCGTCGTAAACGGGATCGGCAGCGTCTCCTCGCATGTATGCGCCACCGGGAATCCACACCATGACGGGGCATCCAGGACCCACATCTGCAGGCGCCCAGATATTCAAAGCAAGGCAGTCCTCACCTCCGAACATCAAGGCATCGGCATCGCGCGGTGCCTGCGGCGAGGCCGGTGCAAACTCAAAGGCCGACACCACACCAGCCCACGCGGGAACGGGTTCCGGCGGGTGAAAGCGCAGGTTGCCGAAAGGGGGCTGTGCATATCGAATTCCCCGGTATACAGCGATGCCGTTTTCCAGAGCCCCTTCGAGAAGGCCTCCGTGATGCAGACGCACCTGAACCGTCGGTCGATGACCTTCACCCGGTGAAACCAGCAACCCATCCGCCATCGAGACGTCACTCGGCAAGATTCAGCCTCTCGATCAATGGTTTGAAGACAGCTGTGTATCGGTCTGTCCAGATTTTCACATCCGCAGGAGACGATTTCAAGGGAACGGCGTTGATGGCTTCCATGCGAGTTTTGTACGCGTCGGAATCGACACATTTGACCGTTGCATCGCCCAGTCGCTTCAGAACAGCGGGCGGAGTGCCTGCCCTTGCGACGAGTGCCAGCCATCCGGGCAATGCCATCTCCTTAGAGCCAGTGAGCTCCACAATCGTCGGAATCTGTGGAAATGCTTTGTCGCGAGTTTCCGTGTAAATCGCCAGGGGAATCATTCGGCCGTCCTTGATCAAGGGCGCTGCCGTACCTGAAGTGACAGTCATGATTTGAATCTGGCCGCCCATCAGCGCAGTGACGGCAGCCCCCTCTCCGACGAAGGGAACATGCGTGCCGTCCACTTTAAGTTGCTGAGCCACGGCAGCGGTCAGCAGATGGGCCGGACTTCCCTTTCCAGGCGAGCCGAAATCGATGCCCCCGTTGGCTTTTTTTGCGACGGTCGCAATGTCCGCATACTGCTTGATGCCACTTTGCACGCTGGCGACGAGCAGCAAGGGCGAGGTGCTCAAAACGGTGATGCCGTCGAAGTCCTTCTGCGGGCTGTACGGAAGCTGCTTGTAAATGTAGGGCGTGATCGTCATCTGCGACATCCCCACCGTCATGACGTTGTATCCGTCTGCGGGCTGGCTCTTCAAAAAGTTCGTGGCGAGCACGCCGTTGGCGCCTGGCTTGTTGAGAATCACGATAGGCTGGCCCAACTCCCTGGACGCACATTCTGCCCACACGCGGCTGATGGCTTCCGACTGGCTACCCGGAGGTTGCTGAGCGATCAGTTGGATGAGCTTGGTGGGATAAGGCTGGGCTTGCGCATGAAGGCTGATGGCACCCAATGCCAGAGCTGAGGTCAAGAGTTTTGCGGCAGCAACCAGGCGGCGAAGGTTCACGTGTTCCAAGATATGTCCTTAATAGTTATGAAAAACCGTGATACGACTCAACCGCGGGATACCCTGCCGCCTTTTTTGGCGTTCGGCAACCGAGTCGTTCACAAGTCTCCGAACCAAATGCTAGAAGGCCGACCGCTGCCTGGCAAACGGATATTATTGTTGGAGGCCCTCAAAAAATTGATCCATGCGCCATCTACCCTCCACCACTGCGCTTCGATGCTTTGATGCGAGTGCCCGTTTGCTCAGCTTCACCAAGGCAGCGCAGGCGGTGAACCTGACGCAAAGCGCGGTCAGCCACCACATCCAGGTACTCGAGCGGGAACTGGGCGTCGAGCTGTTCGAACGTGACCGAAGCGGCCTGAAGCTGACAGCCAGCGGTCAGCGCTACTGGGAGGACACTTCGACGGTGCTGCACCAACTGCAGCGAGCCGCAGTTCGCGCGGTGGCCGGGGACCAGGCTTGCATCCAGCTGAACATCGCGGTCGCTTCGGCCTTTGCCAATTACTGGCTCATGCCGCGGCTGGGCAGTTTTGTGGACGACAACCAGGACATCATTCTCAGTCTCACGAACCGCGTCGATGCGCAGAACGTTTTTGTGGGAAATGAAGACGCCGCCGTTGAGTTATGTGAAGGCGCCACGCCAGGCATTGAGGCGCGAGAGGTGCTGTCTCTGGTGTACAAGCCTTACGCCGCCGCAGCCCTTATCGAACGATCCGGAATAACGCTCACCGCTGGCAAGGCACTGCCTGAAGGTGTGCTGACGCAACTTTTACTGAATTTCCCTTTGATCAGAACCAGCATGGCTGGCGCCTGGAAGGCCTGGCTTGCGGAAGCGGGCCTCAGCAATGAAAGCCTCGCTGAAAAGGCCGGAAGAGGTCCTGTCTACGCGCAGGCGTCTCTCGCACTGACAGCCGCAATGAGCGGCATCGGAATTGCATTGCTGCCGAACTACATTGCCCGTAGCGCAACGGAAACAGGCCAACTCGTGCGTTTGAGCGACATCGGATGGCGGGCCAATCGGTCCTATTTTTTCAGGTGGCCGTCAAAGCATTCCGGAGCTGCTGCTCTGATGCGATTCGAAGCGTGGATTCTCAGCCAGGCAGAGACCGAATAAACCAGTACGTGTTTACGACTTTAGAAATCCGTCTTCAATATCCAACCGCCCGAAAACCCGCATGGATGCTAGAGCCGTGTTCACGACTTCAATAACCTGTTTACGACTTTAATTGCGCGGAATAACAGCTATTCTGGGCAATTAAAGTCGTAAACATAGGCCTAGAATCCATGCGGGTTTGCGGCGTTAAAAATTCACAACAGGCAAGGCTGAAGTCGTAAACATGAGCCTCACCCGTCGCACACACCCCTCAGAAGGCGCTCTTGACGACGCCGCCGTCCACGCGCAACGCCGCGCCAGTGGTCGCCGAGGCGAGCGGGCTCGCCACATAGGCTACAAGCGAAGCCACCTCCTGCGGAGTCCCGAAACGCTTGATCAGCGAGGTTGGGCGTACTTCTTCGAAAAATTCTGCCTCGACCTGCTCGGCGCTTTTATTGCTCGATTTCGCCATTCCCTCGACGAAGTCACCAACCCCACGTGATCTGGTCGGGCCAGGCAATACGCTGTTAACCGTGATGCCTGTGCCGGCGACCGACTCCGCGAGCCCGCGCGAAACGGCGAGCTGTGCAGTCTTTGACATGCCGTAGTGGATCATCTCCGTGGGAATCTGTACGGCGCTCTCGCTGGAGATGAATATGATTCGCCCCCAGTTCGCGTTTTTCATCCCTGGCAGCACCAGGCGCGAAAGACGAACGCCGCTCAGGACATTAACGTCAAAGAATTTTTGCCAATCTTCGTCGGGAATATCTTCGAAAGGTTTCGCCTCGAAGATGCCCAGATTGTTGACGAGGATGCTGATACCCGAATAACGTCGCACTACCTCATTCGCAGCCTCGGGGCTGCTGAGGTCTCCGGCATATCCGTGCACCGTGCTACCCGTCTCCGAGCGAATGCGGTCTGCCGCCTCATCGACGGCCGCTTGCGTCCGACCGTTGACGATAACGGTAGCGCCCTCCTGTGCCAGGGTACGAGCGATTGCGTATCCAATGCCGGCCGTGCTGCCACTAATGAGAGCTAACTTGCCATTGAGTTGCAAATCCATGTCGATTTCCTATATGAATGAAACGAAAATATACCCAATCCGTCTGGCGAATTGGGCATTGGCGTCCGACCGATTCGATCTGAAAACGGGTCAGTTGCCCGCAGCTTCCTGGATGAGTGCAGCCACCTCAGCTGGACGCGAAACCATCAGCGCATGGGATCCGCCTTTGACCACCACGGTCTTCTTGGCCTTGGCACGGTCAGCCATAAAGCCCATTGCCTCTGGTGGAATATTGAGGTCACCTGTACCGTAAATGGCCCAGCTGGGGATTGACTTCCACGCCGGCTCAGGGGACGCTTCTTGCAGGGCCGCGGCCTTGACCGGCCTCTGCGTGGCTGCCATGGCCTTGGCCTCCGGAAGGGAAACGTCCGCTGCGAACTGCTGCGGGAACTTGTCCTGCTGGACATAAAGGTCTTCACCGCCGTCGGGCAGTGGCACGGGTGCAGCCAGGGTTGGCGGCAGCGTCGAACCCGGGAATTTTCCGGTCAAGGCCAGCGCACTCTCACCCTGTGCAGGCGCGAAGGCTGCGACGAACACCAGTGCTTTGACTTTGTCGAGACCAGTGGCCGCTGCCGAGATGACCGAGCCGCCGTACGAGTGCCCCACGAGCACAACTGGGCCTGCGATTGACTTCACCAGCGACGCCACGTACGCACCATCGCTTGCCACGCCGCGCAAGGGGTTGGCTGCCGCAACGACGGGGTAGCCCTGCCTGGTTAACTCTGCCACGACTCCATTCCAACTGGACGAGCCGGCAAAAGCGCCATGGACAAGAACGATCGTCGGCTTGGGGCTGGCAGCCCCTGCGCTCACGGCCGAGAGGGTCAATATGCCGACTGCAAGAGTGCTCTGGATTAATTTGAACATGGAATCTCCTTTGGAAAATGCGCCGACTCGTCAGCGCGGTTGATGAAAATGTCGACGCCGTTCGATCTAGGCGCGGCGGCGCTTAACGGCGTATCCGGCTGCTACACCCGAAGGCAATCCTTTGAGGTCCAAAGTCCGCTCCTTTAGAACACTGCAGACGGCCAAGGCCAAGCCGGACAGCGTCAGTATTGCGGCCACCCATGGAAGGTGCGCCAGATCGATTCCTTGAGTGATGACCACACCACCTAGCCATGCCCCCAGGGCGTTTCCGAGGTTGAACGCGGCGATGTTGAGGCTGGAAGCCATGCTTTGCCCGGCACCCTGCGCCTTGTTCAACACTCGCAGCTGCAGCGGCGCCACTGTAGAGAACGCACCCGTACCAAGCAGTCCCACAAAAAGGACCGCCGTTACACGGTTTTCCATGGCGAATCCCATCAACACGAGGATGACGGCCAATCCCGCGAGCGATCCAAGCAGCATTCTCACCGGTGCGCGGTCAGTCAAGCGACCACCAATGACGTTCCCAAAAACCATGCCCACGCCGAACATGAGCAAAATCACGGAAACCTGAGACTCAGCGAACCCGGTGACCTGCGTTAGCAAGGGCTGAACATACGTGAAGACGGCAAACACGCCCGCGAAGCCGAAGACGGTCGCCCCCAGTCCCAACAACACATGAGCTCGTCCCAGGACTGTGAATTCCTCACGTAGCGACACGCGACTACCGCAACCCGCCTCTTTCGCCGACACAAAGATGGCGAGGACGGCTATCGCTACAAGGCCGATGACGGATACTGCCCAAAACGTGGAACGCCATCCAAAATGCAACCCGAACCACGAGCCAGCCGGCACACCCAGGAGGGTCGCCACCGTGAGTCCAGTGAACATTGTTGACAGCGCCGCCGCCCTACGGTCTGCCGACACCACACTCGTGGCCACGACAGCGCCAATGCCAAAAAATGTTCCATGTGCAAGTGAGGTGATGACGCGAGCGACCATGAGCACCGCATAGTTGGGTGCCAGCGCGCAGGCCACGTTCCCGAGTGTGAAGATCCCCATCAAAATCAGGAGCGCCTTCTTGCGCGGCACACGGCTCATCAACGCCGTCAGTACCGGAGCACCCACGAAAACGCCCAATGCATAGCCCGAGATCAGCAACCCCGCCGTAGGTACGCTGACATGCATGTCCGCCGCCAGCTGAAGTAGCAAACCCATGATGACGAACTCTGTCGTGCCAATCCCGAAGGCGCCTATCGTCAGTGCGTAGATGGCCATGGAAGACCGCTTGCCGACCTGAATCGGCGAGCTTGAGGTTAATGTGCTTGGCTTATTCATGAGATGTCGCCCGTCACGGCGGTTTCGGAATTGTTGGTGGTTTGAGTGAAGGTTACGGACGGGCTCTTGTCTTCGCATCTCCCGGAAATAAGGCCTCGAAGGCGGCGCAATGGGAGATGCGCACCTCCTCCTTTTGGAGGATTACCGGGGCCTTCTTCGCTGGCGGGAACTATGTGTTTCGAAGCCAAGCCGGATGAGCTGCCGGGGATCTGGCAGGTGGAGCGGACTACCTAGGCGCGGATAAGGAAGCGCAGCGCTCGAGCGGCGTCATGCACCTCGCGTGGCGCCTGGAGGATCACCGCACACGGCCTTTGACCGCCCAGCCAACAGTTTCTCTCGGAAAACCATCCCGCAATGTCCCAGTCGTCAAGCACGGCACGAAGTTCCGCGAGTGGAGCTGCGATTTCCGTATGAGGTACCAGTGTCGGGGCGAACTGGAAGCGCGGCAGCCAGTAATCGCCGTTCCAGTGAACCACTATCAACTGCCGCTCCACGATCCAGCGGGCAACCGTGCCGATGGCCAGACGGCCGCCGCCGTCAAACACGAGCCTGTCTGCCGGGGCGAGTCCGCCCTCTGCACCATAGGCCGCGCATAACGAGGCGAAAGCCAATGTGTCAGCGTCGCCGCACTTGGTATTCGGGAGCCTCGGCACGACCAGGCCTGCGGCGACGGACTGCAAAGGAGCTTTCATGATTTCCATCACCGAAGTCTGTGACGCTTTCAGCTGCCGCACCTCACCTCGAGGAGGTATGAAAATCTCGCCCTGGCTCTCGGACTTCGATTGCACCATTGGCCGACTTTTTGTGGAGGATCGCTAGATGCTGCTGGTGCTCGACAACTGTGAGCATGCGCTGCCGACGTGATGCAAGGAAATCGCGCGATCAGTGGGTTGTATTCACACAAATTCACACAGTGTGGTCTTCCGCATGGGGTGTTAACTGGAATTCACGGCAATTCACTTCCCATCAACACGGAGAGGAATGATCATCGGTTACACCACCGGCGTGCATTTCGCCCGTCGATAGGAACCGTGGAGTCAGACCATGCTTAATTCCCTCAGGATCGGCGTGCAGGTGCTTTGCAGCGACCCGTTGGTGCGCACCGGGCTTAAGGCGGCATTTGGCGAGGAGCCCGATCTAGCCTGGGTGCCGCAGGACGAAGACCATGCTGATGTCGTCGTCGCAGATTACGAGCGGGGCCTGCAGCTTATTGCTGAGGCCAAGGCGGAGGGCAGCGCCTCCCCCTGTCGCCAAAAAGTACTGATACTCACCGCGCGCGAAAGCGAGTGGGAGATCAGGACAGCCCTGGAGCGAGGCGCGCGAGGCTACCTAGTTCACGGATGCGACCTGCCAGAACTGATGGTTGCAGTTCGGACCGTGCACCGCGGGATGCGCCACCTATGCGCGCCCGCGGCACGGCGTCTGGCTGACAGCATGGCACATGCGACCTTGACCAATCGGGAAGTCGAGGTTTTGCGCCTTGTTGTTGAAGGTTGTGGCAACAAGGTGATCGCCCGTGAGCTCGACATCGCAATCGGCACCGTCAAGTCGCACCTCAAGACGATTTTTGAGAAACTCGGAGCCCGGAGCCGAACAGAGGTCGCAAAGTTGGCTGAACGCCGGGGCTTGCTGTCATCCTAGCCGGCGACATGGAAGCACCCGTTGTTTCGCATGCCGTGTTAGATGTTCAGGCAAACGTTCGGTAGTCGCACGCCGCCGAGCGCGCCAGTTTCTGCCAGTGGAGGCGTCGGTAGCGACCCGGCAGGCGTCTAGATTTATAGCTCCCGCAATTTGCGGAGTGCCCGTCGCGCCGTCTCATCGATGACCTCGAAAGGAATCCGGGCATGTTCATCGCAGTCGATCGCGCTTTGCCTCGCCTGTTCGAAGGCCGCGCACATGCGATTGCCCTGAGGGTCCTCGAGACTTGCATGCACTCGTATATGGAAGTGTCCGGACGTCCAAGCCGTTTTGGGTCGAAATTTCCAATGCCGTTCCCCCTGCGACAAGATCGCGCGCCCTTCCACGCGCCGTCCGTCCGAGGTTGACACCGCAATCAGGTCCTTGGCGTTCGCATTCAGCGCGGCAGGAAACTGGATTTGTAGTGGCTCGCGACCGCCAGGCTTGGGTAGCAGCAGCCGCCACGCCTGGGTATCGATCCGGGCATGAATAGCAGGTGCTACGTCCCACGATTTTTTTATTGGGTGAGGAAGCTGAGGATCGGCAATGGTCATGGTGACACGTTGACCGTCCCGAAGCGCCAAGCCTGCTTGCCTATTCGGGCCGACGCCTGTTTTAACGCGGCCGGGATGCATCAGTATGGCAATTCGCTTCCCGTCTGGGCTGACCAGCGGGACGTCGTAAAAAGCGCCGGCTATTGGATTTCCCCTATCATCCGCCAGCGAAACGCGGGAAATGTCCAACACCGCTTTAAGGGGCCTGTCCAACACGAGTTCGATCCGCAGGAGATTTTCGGGCACGCTTTCGCCCGAAGGCAGTATCTTCGGGGCGCTGCTCGCAGCCCCCGCCGCCATTGCGGTGACGATAGCCAGTGCCGATGTCAACACCACTCTCATAAGCTGCCCGCTTCTTTCTCACTGAGCCAGCTCAGGAAATCCTTCAATGGTGCGAAAATACTTGTGGTAGCCGCTCCACTTGTCGTTAGGCGGGTATTTGTAGTCTTTGAAATCGTATTCGTTGACGAAATCGCTCACACGCAAGTAGGCCCCTTTGGGTATGGACACCAGCTGCATCCGCCCCGATGGATCGTCGCGCCGGAGCGCCAGAAAAAGCTCCTTGTTAAGGTTATCCAGCCGCATCACAGCGGCCATCGGCGCCATGATTGCCTTGACCCCGCGATAGGGTTCCGTGGGCCAATTGATGGGTGTGTTCAAGCCTGGCTTGGCAGCGACTTCCGAAATTGCCGAAAACGAAAGTAGATCTGCAGCGCGGCTGGTGTTGGTGATCAGGGCATAGTTTTCCTCCCCAGCGCTGAACGTGACAAGCCCGGTCGGCGCGTTGCCCCAACCAAGTTCACCTACGGTTTTTCCGGTAATGTGCGTACCGGCCTTCAGATCGGCCAATGGAATTGTGACGAGCGGCGTGCAGGTATAAGCGGCGACCARGGTGGGAATGCCCGACAGTGAAATGATGGTCATTGCACGAATAGGCGCCCGCGTTTCGATCTGATCATGCACAGGGTGGTAAATCTCAATGGTCGTAGCTGAAGGCTTGCCAGTGAATGGGTAGTCGTAAACACRCAAAGTGGATGCGAACTCCTGGTTAGACAGCCCCGCGACATACAGTTTGTTCTCATAAAACTTCATGTCGGTAACCGTCAGGCTTCGATATGGCAAGCTCCGCCAGAAGGTGGCATCTCCGTCTGGAAGGTCTGTAATCGGAGTGGACTTTTGGACGACATTCGCCAGATTAATCTTTTGAACCTTGCCCGCTGAGTTAATCGTCACCACTGCAGGCTTGGTTGTCGCGTTGTCCTGTTGAATGGTCACTGCAACGTACGCAAGGCCGGTGCCCGGCTGTACCACCATGTCCTCAAACCGAAGCGAATTTCGCCTCACGCGCAGCGCACCGGCGATTGGCCCTTGGATGTCGCTCAGATTGAACGGCGCGGGGCCATCAGCCTTTGCAGTAGAGATCGGGACGGTTACGGCATGGATGCGCGCATTTTTCCAATCCGCAATAAACAGGGTGCTCGCATCGCCAAAAGTCAATTTGGTGGCAGAAGCGATGCGCTCACCAGCGAGCGTCCCGTTTGTCTGAGATAGCAGCGCTATAGCCGCCAGTACTAGTAGAGGCTTGAGTGTCATATCGGCCTTTTTACAATTGGTGGATGAAATGCGTTGAGAACTGCGCGGCGTTCGGCAATCCGCGCCAGGCAACTATCTCGCGCGCGGCCCGGCTAGGTCTATCGGCCAGGAGACCCCTTTTGGCTACCTCTTTTGGATGGAGCGGTCTCGGCGGTACCGGGCACATCGCCGCTGCGAGCGGTGTTGCTGTTTAACAACCTTTTCGCACCAAAACGGCTTCGAAATCGCCGGAAACGTCCCCCGTTTAGGCTGTTTCCAAATCAAATTCACAACGATTAACACCGCACGTAATGCAGCGCTGCATCATTCTGGGTGAGTGCTGAAAATGGACTAGCTTGGCGGGCAATTCAAGAATGCAAAATAAAACATATTGGGCGTGCAAAGGTGTGGCAGCGGGACTGCTTACGCCGTTACTGATGGTCTCAGGGTTGACAGAAGTCAGTGCGCAAGGCCTGCCGGTCGAAGATTCAGGGGCGACTTCATCTCTCAAGGAAGTGGTGGTGACCGTTGAGCGCCGCGAAACGGTGTTGCGCAAAACGCCGGTGTCTGTGGGCGTGGTGGGCGAGGCCGAGATCGAGGCCAAGGGCGTAGCCCAGCTTAGTGACTTGGTGGCTTTGGTACCTGGTGTAGCAGTGCCGAACGGCTTTAGCAATCAGCCGCAGGCCGTAGGCATCCGTGGGGTCGGCGTTTCATTGCCGGCCATGAGCCAGGCTGTGGGTATCTACGTCGACGATGTGCCGCTTGTGCGCGGCTATGCCAACGCCTTGTGGGACCTGCCCGACATGGAGCGCATTGAAGTGCTACGCGGGCCTCAAGGAACTCTTTATGGTCAGAATCTAACGGCCGGCGCGGTGAAGCTCATCTCTGCCGATCCTACCGCTGAACGCTCGGCTTGGTTATCCGCGGGCTTTGGCAGCCAGGGGGCGAGAGAGGTTCATGGTTTTGCAACCGGCGCCATAGGCGGAACGGCCGACGCGCCTACAACCGCCAGCATCGCATTCTCCCGCCGCAGCAACGATGGATTTGGCTACAACGCCACCTTGAATAAAGACGTTAACAAGCTCGACGCCACGCAATTTCGCGCGAAATTCCGATGGCAAACATCCAGCGGAAACAGCGTGGTGTGGTCCATTGACGGCTTGAAAGACACATCGGACACCAACACAACGAACTTTCCTCTGAATGATCCAAGAGCGGCCCCACGCGTCACTTTTACGGCGGTGGACGCTGGCGCCTTCCGACGTATTGCAGGGGGTACGTCACTGAAGATAACAAGCCAAGTTAACCCGGACACCGTGTTCAAGTCCATCACGGCATTGCGCGGCTACCGCGATGACCCGACGGTGGCCGACTTCGGCGGACTCGCTGTGCAGCGGTACACATTGTCCCAGACCGTGGAACAGCGCACGCTGTCTCAAGAATTGCAGTTGCAGCGCGACGCCGGCGCAAACCAGTGGACGGTGGGGCTGATGTTTATCGCGGACAACTTCGCATTCGATCGTTTTCTTGCGGTGACACCACCCGGTGCACCAGCTTCGAGATACACCGAGGCACAGACCTATCAGCAGACACGCGATGTCGGCCTTTATGGCCAGCTCCGGCATGCGCTTTCAGCCCAAACCGCACTCACAATGGGCTTGCGCGCATATCACACCCGGGAAACCGGGTTCAATCGGTTCTGGCTGACGCAGGCTCAACAGGTGCGAACGACGCAGGTGTACGACGCCAATAACCTGTCTACCTCGACAAGCGGCCTGCTGCCTCGTATTAGTCTTGAGCATCAGTGGACACCCGACGTGTTCCTCTACGGCAGCTACACCAAAGGCGCAAAATTTGCGGGCTTCAATCGCGCGGCCGAGTCCTTGCTGTCCGCGCAGGTAGCTGCCAATCCTGAGCGCGTGACCACCTATGAGTTGGGGAGCAAGGGGCGCTTTTTTGACGGCAAGCTCACTGCCAGCGCCGCGTTGTTCTATAACCAGTACCGGGACTACCTGGCGTCGCTGTCCAACAGCACTGTCAACGGGGTACTGGTAACGGATGCCGTGCTGGTCAACGCGGGCAGGGCCAAGACTTATGGCTTGGATCTGGAACTGGCTGGTCAGCTGGCGCGCCAAACTCAATGGACACTGGCGGCAGAATTTCTGCAAGCGCGATTTGATCAGTTTGCAAACCCCACCGGGGCCGCTGCAAGTAACTTCACCGGTAACGACCTGCCATATGCGGCTCATGTGTCATTGAGTGCCAGCCTGCGTCACGTGGAGCCCATATCAGGTGGTGGGGCCTTGGCGCTGACGGGCAGCGTGCAATACACTGCCCCCCAATTCACCGACGTGGCCAACACGCCCGACCTGAAGACGCCGGAGCAGACTTATGTCAATGTGGATGCCACCTACACCGAGCCAAACGGGCGATGGAGCGTGTCGCTCAGGATCAAGAACCTGCTGAACAAGACTTATGCTCTCGTACGCACTCGCATTGCTCCGGTAGGGGTCGATTCGGTGTTCTATAACGCTCCACGGACCGCCTTGCTAACCGCAAGGTACAGTTTCTAGGCCTTATCGCCTCAGGAATTCCGATGATAGACGCGCGCGATACTTCTCCGGATACAGCACTGTCGTTCGGCCCGTTCCTGCTTTATCCGCATCGTAAGCTGCTGATCGAAGCCGGCAAGCCGGTTCGGTTGGGAAGCCGAGCCATGGATTTGCTGATCGTCCTTGTTGACCGGGCGGGCGATGTCGTCAGTCGAGAGGAACTGGAGTCCTACGTCTGGCCCCGCACGGTGGTGGAGGCCACCAGTCTGCGCGTGCATATTTCCGCGCTGCGAAAAGCACTCGGCGATGGCGGTGTCAGCGAGCGCTATATTTTGAACGTGCCCGGCCGTGGATACAGCTTTGTCATGGCCATCAAGCATGCCGTCGAGCCTTCGCTCTCAGCAGCAGCTGTGCCCAAGGCTGTTCCTGCGGTCGCGCATAACCTGCCGGTGCGACTGTCCAAGGTCATAGGGAGGTCCGACACGGTATCCGAACTGCACAAACATCTGGAGGCCAAGCGATTCGTCTCCATCGTAGGGGCCGGGGGTATGGGCAAGACCACCGTGGCGCTTGCGGTTGCGGAAGAGCGACTGGCCAACTATGTAGACGGTGTGTGGTTTGTGGATCTCGCGCCTCTCACCGACGCCGCCTTGGCTTCGAGCGCCTTGGCCACCGTCTTGGGGGTCTCGCTTCCAGCCAGCGACCCGTTGCTCGCATTGCGGACCTACCTGGCTGAACGCCGGATGCTGATCGTCCTGGACAATTGCGAACATGTGATCGACGGTGCAGCGGTGCTGGCCGAGCATATCGCCAGAAGTGCGCCGGGCATCCATTTGCTCACGACAAGCAGAGAGCCGCTTAAATCCGAGGGTGAATGGGTATACCGGCTGGCCGCGCTTGGCCTGCCGGACGCGTCAGTCTCCGACAATCTTGAGCAGGCCATCAAGTACCCTGCGCTGCAGCTCTTTATCGAGCGTGCCGCCGCTGACAATGATCGCTTTGCAGTGTTGCCCGATAACTATCCGCTGGTGGCGCATCTGTGCCAGCAATTGGACGGCATGCCCTTGGCTATTGAGCTTGCAGCCGGTCGCATCGACAGCCTTGGCCTGCGAGGCCTTGTCAATAGACTTGATGACATGTTCAGGCTGCTGCGCCGGGGGCGCCGCACCGCGTTGCCCCGTCATCAGACGCTGCAGGCGCTGCTGGATTGGAGTCACGACCTGCTCAATGAGTTCGAGCGTATCGTGCTACGGCGCCTGTCTGTGTTCAGCGCATCGTTCGCTCTGGAATCAGCAATCAGCGTTGTTTCGTTCGATCACGTCGGACCGTCGGACGTCATCGATAGTCTTGCCAGCTTGGCAGCAAAGTCGCTTGTGGTCACTGATACCAGCGGAAACGTCATCCAGTACCGCTTGTTGTCAACCACTCGCATCTATGCGAAGGAAAAGCTCGATGGCAGCGGCGAAGCTCGGCAACTTGCACGCCGCCATGCGCAACACTTTCAAGCTTTCCTCGACCGCTCCCGCATGCAGAAAACCGAAATTCCGCGTTCGGAATGGATGGCTATTTACGGCACTTGCCAAGACGACGTGCGCGCCGGTCTTGACTGGGCATTCTCTCCCGAGGGTGATGATCTTCTTGGCGTGATGCTGACATGTGCCGCGCTAGAGCTGACTTACGAACTGGGAAATTACGATCTTCACCTGCATCGCGTAAAAGTAGCCATGGAGGCCATGGAAAGGGTAGCCGCGCCGCCCCCTGTCCTTGAATTGCGATTGCTCGCCTCTTTGTGCTTTTCCAACGGCATGGCGGTCAGTGATCCAGGAGGGGAGGACAAAATCTTCTCCCGCATCAACGCGCTGATTGAGGAGACCAACTCGCCCCGATATACCGTGGAGGCGCTCTACAGCATGTGCGTCTGCTCGTTCGGGTCTGGAAACTACAAAAAATCCAAGGAAATCGCTGAACGCATTGGTCAGATAGCTGAGCATCCTTACGACCCCTCTGCCAAGCTGCTGTCGGACCGCTTCATGGTGCTCAATTGCCACTATCTTGGTGAGAACCAGCAAGCTCGAGCGATCATTGAGCGTGTACTGGAGGATCCTGTCGACCACCCCTCCAGCAGGTATTACCATCAAATCTCCCCGCAGGTTTCCATGCGCATCATGCTGGCGCGCATCCTCTGGATCCAGGGGCTCGTAGACCAAGCCGTTGTGGTGGCTGAGCATGCCGTCAAGCTGAGCGTTAGTGAACACCCGTCGGCCTATTCTTATGCCATGGCCTTCGCAGCAGTGCCAATTGCTATTTGGCGAGGTGACGCCCGGGCAGAACTATTGCTGAGTTCGTTGGGACAGCATGCCGTGCGCCATCCGCAGAGCTATTGGCAAGCATGGCACCGCGTTTTGCACATGGGCTGGGCTATGCATCGGCGTCCCATGGGAGCCAACGACGTGCTGTCGGCGTTGAAGGATTCGTCCAACCCAGTCAGCGTGGACATGCTGGCCACGCTATGTGCTGATCTGGTCACTGCGGATAGCGTGCTCCGCGCCGAAAACGGCATGGCTGGTTGGTGCGCGCCTGAAGTCCTGCGCGCGCAGGCTGAGGGCTTATACAAGCAAGCGGGGTCTTCTGCCATCGATGAGGCCGAGGCCATCCTGATCCGAGCCTTTCAATTGGCACAACAGCAGCGCGCGTTGTCGTGGGAACTGCGTTGTGCGCACAGTTTGGCCAGGTTGTGGATGGTTCAAGGGAGCCTGGACAAAGGTTTAGCGCTTCTGGCGCGAACCCTGAATCAGTTTTCGGAAGGAGCAGAGACCGCAGACCACATCGCAGCTCGCTTGCTGATGCGAGAGCTGGAGTCGCATTTGGCGAACGGCATTGCACAACATGCCTGACCGTAGCAGTATCGACAGCCGCAAGGCCGCCGCCGGTGGTTTCGCCTACGGCCTCTATCAGTGGTTTGCCGCGGCGGGCGAACTCCATTTTGACGGGAAATTGCTGGCGTTGGATGGCGGGGATCTAGCGATCATGTCTGTCCTGGTCGAACAGGTCGGTGGAGCGGTGGGCCGATCTGCGCTGGCCAAACACATAGGCGCCTTGGACGCGGGGAGCAGCAACCGGTTGTGGTCCCGGGTGGCTGGGCTAAACAGGCGTTTGAAAGCGCTGTCTCCGGCTTCGGGCTATATCGCGTTCCACCCCGCACAAGGATTCAGCCTCGTGTTGCCCGGTTCGGCTGGAATAACCCCCGTCGACGGGCCTGAAAACGCTCCACACCGGTCATCGCGCCTACCCGCTAGGCGCGCACCGGTATTTGGGCGCGAAGAAGCCATCCAGCAAGTTGGCACCAAGCTGTCTCAGCACCGCTTGGTCACCGTCCTGGGGGCGGGGGGTCTGGGAAAAACGACCTTGGCCATTGCTACGGCACAAGTGTTGAGCACGGGCTATACCGACGGCGTGAGTTTCGTCGACTTGGCACCCATCATGGAACCGCGGCTGCTGGTAAGCGCCATCGCCTCGGCCATGGAAGTAGACATGGTTTCGGACGTATCGGTCCTGATCAATCTGATACGCGGAAAGCATCTGTTGCTGGTGCTGGACAGCTGCGAACACATCGTGGAACCCGTGGCGAATCTGGTCGAGAAAGTCTTGTCGGCATGTCCGCAGATCTATGTCCTCGCGACCAGTCGAGAGCCGCTGAAGTCCCTCGGTGAGCGTCTGCACCGTCTGGATTCGATGGGTTTGCCCGATATCGAGAACCACCTGTCGGCGAGCGAGGCGCTGACCTTCCCGGCCATTCAACTATTCGCCCAGACCGCGCGTCAAAGTGCTCCGGAGTACCAATTAACGGACGACAACGTTGCATCTGCGGTGGCCGTATGCCGGCAACTGGATGGCATACCACTGGCGATCGAGCTGCTCGCGGCTTACGCGCCCAGTCTGGGAACAGAGGCGCTTGTGGGCCAGATGCAAATGCACTTGTTGGCCCTTGCCAACCCCGTCCATCAAGGACCTGAGCGCCACCGAACCTTGGCCCGCATGTTGGACTGGAGTTACGGATTGCTTTCCGGGCTGGAGCAGACAGTGTTACGCCGCTTGGCCATCTTTCCACGGGGCTTCCATCTGGATGCAGCCAGTCGGGTGGTCTCGTTCCAAGAAGACGACGTCGACGAAATTACCGAAACCATACTGAACCTGATGGCCAAGTCGCTGCTTGCCAGCAACGACGCCCGAGGCCACGCGGTGCTTCGATTGCTGGATACCACCCGCGTTTACGCAAAGGAAAAATTAGCGCTGACTGCCGAACACGACGCGGTGGCACGGCAACATGCACTGTATGCGCGCGATGTTCTGCGCGATGCCGAGAAGGCGTGGATGACTTTACCGAAACAGGAATGGCGACGAACCTACAGCTCCTATGCCGACGACTTGCGGGCCGCGTCAAATTGGGCCTTTTCCTCTAGGGGTGACATTCGCCTCAGCCTGGAATTGACCTTGTCGGCAGTGGCACTGGCAACCCAGACCACGCTGCTGCCGGAGTATGACGAGTGGGTCAACAAAGCGGTGGAAACTCTCCCTCGAATACCTGACGCCGATCCGGAGATGGTGATACGCCTGCTGTCCATTCCATTGATGCTGCCACACAAGCTGCCACAGAACGAGCCGGTGTATGCAGAGCGTTTGAACCGGGCTATCGCCATGGCGTACGCTGCCGACATGCCCGATCTGGCTGCTGCTCCCATCATCGTACATTTCAGCACCACGCTTCAGATGGCCGCCTATGCCGAGAATGAATATTGGTCGCAGGAGATGCTTCGTGTGGCAGCGGTTGCAATGGATCCGGTATGCAAGCTGATAGGCTCCAGGATGTTGGCGCAGTCGCTGCATTTTCAGGGGCGGTACGCCGAAGCGGCAGAGCCGATCCAGTATGTGTACGCCAACCAGGCACTTGGAATTCCGATCAAGTACTTCGGGTCTTATGTCGCGATAGGTGTTTCGATCCGCATCGTCATGGCCCGGGAGCGATGGATCATGGGGATGCCAGAGCAGGCCGAGGAACTTGTTCAACAGGCCCTGGCTCTGACTCACGATGACAATCCGGCAGAGCTTTCACAGGTCTATGCGCTAGCGGCTATTCCCATCGCAATCTGGCGAGGGGACATGATGGCAGCGCGCACACGACTAGCTTCCTTGCGGAAAGTGACGCGCAGCTTTAATTTCGGTTTCTGGCAGGAGTGGGAAACGGCCTTCAGTCTTGCTGTTGAGTCTGACGGCAAGGTATCTTCCCCGCTTCAAAGTCTGGTGGAATCCAATGATCCGTCCAGGGCGAAGATGCGCGACCACTTATGCACTTTCAACCCCGCCTTGCTCGGGCAGGACACGCTCAGGCGTGTGCGTGCCGGATCGGTCGGGTGGTGCGCTCCCGAGGCACTGAGAGGTCAAGCAGAGAACTTGCTGCAATCCGGCGACGTTGCAGCCTTCCCGTCTGCACAGCTGCTACTAGTGGAGGCTAAAGCGTTGGCGAAGCAGCAAGGCGCGCTGGCTTGGGAGCTGCGCGCCACAATGAGCTTGGCACGGATGTGGGGCATAAGCGGTATGTATGAGCAGGCGCACCAAGCGCTCTTGGCGGTTCACACGCAGTTCCAGGAAGGACTGGACACCGGCGACCTGCGAGCCTCAGCATTGCTGTTGGCGGAACTGGCGCAAAAAGGATCGGCTTCCAACTGAGTTCTCAGCGCCGAGGTCACACCTCGCGCTATGGCTCAGACTGGGTCGAACTTCAGCAGAGCCAGGGTGGCAACGAGCGCAACAGCAATGATGGAGAACATTGCGACGGGTCCTGCGCTTTTCAGCACCGGCAGGAGCACAAACGGCAACAACGCGGCACCTATACGGTTGAAAGTCCACGCGCTGGCGATCGCCCAGGCCCTGACGCGGGTGGCAAACAGATCAGCCACGTACAAATTCAAGGCCGGGACGTACAAAGCAAAACAAATACTGAAAAGCAGGCTAGCAGCGGCCAGTGGCAACATGGTTTGGCTTACGGAGAATATGGCACCGGATACCAGCATGGTTGCGGCGCATACCGCCAACACCAATCGCCGCGGCACGTGATCTACGACGGCCGAGGCGATCAATGTGCCGATCGTCGGCCCCATGGTGGAAATGGCTATGTAGAGCAAGGTATCGGAGAGCTGGAAGCCTTTTTGTACTAGCAAAGCACCCGACACCAGACCAAACCCGACGCTGAACCACGGACTGAGGAAATTGAGCGAATACACCAGAACCAAACGTACGCCATGCCGGGTGCGAGGCGTTTGCCAATCGGTGGTCTGTTGGGTTGAAGGGCTGTCGCTCACGCGGGAGCGAAGACCGATAACGGTCGGCGAGGTTTCCCAACGTGACGCACTTTCATACGCACGCTGGCCCGATGCCTGTCTTTGTGCACCTTCCCGCAGCCATCGGGGCGATTCGGGAAGCCACAGGAAAAATAAGCCAGCGATCGCCGCTCCCAATGAGCCGGCGACGAAAGCCCAGCGCCAGGATTCCATTCCCAGGGGCTGAAGTGGCGCCAATTCACGAATTAAAAAGATGCCCAGCGGCGGGCCCAGGAAGGCCAGCGCGGAGACGATAAACAACAGCATACCCCGCCGCGAAGCCGGCATGATCTCAGCCATATAGGCCACCATCAATGGAGGGAATGCCCCCAGCGCGACTCCGGACAGCCCGCGGAAAATTCCGAGCTGCAATGCCTCCGCACTGTATGCGGCACCGAGCGACGCCAGTGACAGCCACGCCAGACTGCCTGTCAGCACCAGCCGCCGACCATATCTGTCAGCCAGCCAACCACAGGTGGGTGCACCGATGATGGCGCCTATATACACAGACGAAAGAAGCCACGCCAGTTGTGGACCCGGTATCTGATGAGGTGGCGCTGAAAAAACGGCGGACAGAACACTGCCCATCGCTATCTCGAACAGATCAAATGCAAAAGCAACGACACAAACCAGCAATGCGATCACTTGCAGGCGGGAGATGCGTTCGGGAGATGAGGCGATGCTTGCGTTGGAGGTCAATGGCATTGGAGAGTTCGGTTCATTCCGGTCAACGGAGTCGCATGATAACGTGCAGCTATTGATTGAGACCATGACCTTCAGCTGCGCAGCACCTGCGATGAGCAGCGCATGCATCGTAGTGACTGACCGGCAGCTGCAGGTTGCCGAAGCTGCCGTTCAGTGCACCATCTGGTACGTGGCCGACAACCGCAGAGCCATGGCTGGCTGGTGCGAATGCACGATCCGTGCCTAATTCAGGAACTGAAGCAGCTCAGGGATCACCTGGTCAGGCGCTTCTTCCATCAGCCAGTGACCAGAGCCCTTCACGACCACGCCTTTGACATCGTTCGCAACGAGTCGGCCTTGCTCGATCAGAAAAGTGCCTCCGGCTTTTTCACCCGAAAGCACCAGCATGGGCATGGCGAGCTTGACACTGCCCAGGGTCGCGAAATCGGCAGCATCTTTTTCAAAATTCTTGAAGTACTCGAAGCCCGCGCGCATGCCTCCTTCTTGCGCATAGGCGCTTGCGTAAAGACGCCGGTCGTGTTCCGACAACGAGCGCTTGGAGTCGGCAGCAAAGTCATTCCAGAAATGTTCGAAGTAAGTTCGTTCACGTCCTTTGACAAGAGCCAGCGGCGTTGTTCCGTGGAAATGGAAATGCCACAAATCACGCAAAAGCCACACATTTGTCCAGTTGCCGATGCCCGGCAAAAAAGCATCCATCAGCACCACGCGGCTGGTTTCGTTCGGGAACTGTGCAGCATAAGCGTAAGCCACCATGAGTCCAATGTCATGGCCCACAACAGCGGCGTTGTTAATGCCTAACGATTTCACGAGTTCATGGATATCTACGGCCATGTTCTTCTTGTCATAGCCGCCTTCCGGCTTGGCCGATCCACCGGCGCCGCGAAGGTCGGGGACGATAACAGTATGGGTCTTCGCGAGTTGCGGCATCAGCGGGTTCCACATGTGGCTGGTCTCCGCATAACCGTGCAGAAGTACCACGGCCGGGCCGCTACCGCCTACGCGATAGTGAATTCGCGTGCCGTTTACTTCGGCATTGCGTGCCACAAAACCGGGCACTCTGCCTTCATTGGCCACTGGGACTGAGGCAGATCGCGCCGGGGGGGCAGTGGCCATCAGCCCGATGAAAGCCCCACTCAAGGCGGCTACGTTGGCGAGCACGCTGCGGCGAGTGAAAGGGATTGGGAAGGAACGATCGGCGTTAATGGGCTCAGTCATTGCATGTCCAGATATGGGTTGAAGAAGTCCCATTCTTTAACCCAACTGCTTGCAGGACACCTTTCGGACGAACAAGGATTTTCCTGTCTGCTTGGGCTAGCAAAATCTCTGCCTTTTGGCCTATTAGTGGATCCTCGCCGCAGTCATTGGTTTGCGGGCTCGCCCACGACTCCCGACGTGGGTATGTCTGTTGCCCGCAAACCCGCATAGATCCTGGAGCCGTGTTTACGACTTTAATAACCTGTTTACGGCCTTAATTGCGCTGAATAACAGCGCTAGCGCACCGTGACCGTCATTCGACGGTCACACTCTTCGCAAGATTGCGAGGCTTGTCCACATCCGTCCCCCGCGCCACAGCCGTGTGATACGCCAGCAGCTGCAACGGCACCACGTGCAGCAGTGGACTCAACGCGCCGTAGTGTTCGGGCATGCGGATGACGTGCAGGCCTTCGCCGCTTTCGATGTGGCTGTCGGCGTCTGCCAATACATAGAGGACGCCGCCGCGGGCGCGGACTTCCTGCATGTTGCTTTTGAGTTTTTCGAGCAGCGTGTCGTTGGGCGCTACGCAGACGACTGGCATCTCGCTGGTGACTAAAGCCAGGGGGCCGTGTTTGAGTTCACCGGCGGGGTAGGCCTCTGCGTGGATGTAGCTGATTTCCTTGAGCTTGAGCGCGCCTTCGAGCGCAATGGGGTAATGCAGGCCGCGGCCGAGGAAGAGTGCGTTTTCCATCTTGGCGAAGTCTTCGGCCCAGCTGATGACCTGCGGCTCTAACGCCAGCACGGCTTGCAGGGCGGCGGGCAGGTGGCGCATGGCTTTGAGGTGGCCGGCTTCTTCTTCGTCGCTGAGCTTGCCTTTGCTTTGGGCCAGGGCCAGCGTGAGCAGGAAGAGGCCTGCCAGTTGCGTGGTGAAGGCCTTGGTGGAAGCCACGCCAATTTCCACACCCGCGCGGGTGATGTAGGCGAGCTTGCACTCGCGCACCATGGCCGACGTTGACACATTGCAGATGGTGAGGGTTTGCGTCATGCCCAGGCTTTGCGCGTGGCGCAGTGCGGCCAGCGTGTCGGCGGTCTCACCGCTTTGCGTGATGGTGACGACGAGTGACTTCGGGTTGGGTACTGAGGTGCGGTAGCGGTATTCACTGGCCACTTCGACTTGTGTGGGGATGCCGGCAATCGACTCGAGCCAGTACTTGGCCGCGCAGCCGCTGTAATAGCTGGTGCCGCACGCCAGGATGAGGACCGAGTCAACATCCTTGAACACGCGGTAAGCCTCGTCGCCGAACAGCTCAGGCACGATGCCTTCCACGCCTTCGAGCGTGTCGGCAATGGCGCGCGGCTGCTCAAAAATTTCTTTTTGCATGTAGTGGCGGTAGGGGCCCAGCTCTGCGGCGCCGCTGTGGGCGTGCACGGTTTTGACTTCGCGCTGGACCGCCTTGCCCTCTTTGTTGAGCACCCAGTATTTGCCGAGCTGGATGTCGACCATGTCGCCTTCTTCGAGATAGACGATCTGGTCCGTCACGCCGGCCAGGGCCATGGCGTCGCTGGCGAGGAAATTCTCGGTCTTGTCTTTGCCCACGCCCAGGATCAGCGGCGAGCCGGCGCGCGCGCCGACGACGCGGTGCGGCTCGTCCTTGCAGAAGGCTGCGATTGCATACGCGCCGTGCAGTTGCGCGACGGTGGCCTTGAGGGCTTCGAACAAATCGCCGTCGTACAGGCTGTCCATCAAATGCACGATGACTTCGGTGTCGGTCTGGCTGTCGAAGACATAGCCCTTGGCCTTGAGGCCGGCGCGCAGCTCTTCGTAGTTTTCGATGATGCCGTTGTGCACCAGTGCAACCTTGCCTGCGCGCGCCGTGGCGCCCGCGCCGCTGCCATGGCTGAAATGCGGATGTGCGTTGTGAACGACTGGCGCGCCATGTGTGGCCCAGCGGGTGTGGGCAATGCCGGTGCCGCCTTCGAGTTTGTCAGCGCTCACCTGCTCCTGCAACTCGGCCACACGCGAGGTGCTGCGCGCGCGCTTCAGGCCGCCGGCGTACACGGCGACGCCGCAGGAGTCATAACCGCGGTATTCGAGGCGCTGCAAACCCTGCACCAGGATGGGAACGATATTTCGGGTCGAAACGGAAGCAACAATGCCGCACATGAAGGTCTCCTGAAGATCAATGCGGTGATGCTACGTATTTACAGTTTTCCAATGTGATCTATTTTTTCTATTTAATGGAATTTAATTTCATACATTTCAGTTTATTGAATTAAATTTCATTTATATTTATTGAATGGAACAAATAACCATTGATGACGTCGACGTGAAGCTACTGGCCAGCCTGCAAACCGATGCCTCACTGAGCAACCAGGCGCTGGCCGAACGCGTCCATATCTCGCCGCCAACCTGCTTGCGCCGCGTGAAACGCCTGCGCGATGCCGGGCTGGTGGAACGTGAAATCGCACTGCTCAGCCCCGACAAACTGGCCGCCCTCACCGGCCACGGGCTGACGGCCCTGGTCGAAATCACGCTGGATCGTCAAGGCGCCGAGCAGCAGGAAGCGTTTGAGGCGCGGGTGGTGCAGGACGAAGCAGTGCAGCAGTGCTACCGCGTCTCACCGGGGCCGGACTTCATGCTGGTGGTGCATGTGGCCGACATGCCGCGCTACCTGGCGCTGGCGCAGCGGCTTTTTACCAGCGACGCGAATGTGCGCAACGTAAAGGCTTTTTTCAGCACCAAACGCGCAAAATTTGAACCAAAAGTGCTTCTAGCGCAATGAATAACTGCCCGAGCAGCTATCAAAATCATAGCGTCCGGTAATCTGCAAAAGCGCCCGACGCGAGTCGGGAAACGCGCCGGAAACTATTGCTCCGGTTTCGGCGCCTGCCGGGTTTGCCTGAGCAACACCCACGCCATCAGCCCCAGCGCCAGCGCGCCCGCCAGCAAGACGCCCCACAACACCAGGCTGCGTGTGGGCATGCCCTGGCTGGGGGGCTGCGCCGCCACCAGCGGGCCGGCCGCACCGGCACTGCCACCGGTGACGTCTGCTTTGGACACGTCGGCCTGGGCGACAGGCAAGGCGTTTTCCTGTTGCGCCTTATAGCCAGGAATCAGGCTGGCCATGGGCAGAAAAGCGCCTGCTGCGCCCGTTGCGCTGGCCAGGCCCGCAGCCAGGGTGAAAGGGCCCTGCCCGCTGGCCAGAAAGATGAGTTGCGCCGGTTCAAACTGCAGGACGATTTCAGGCGCGGCGGCAAACCCCGGCGTTTTGAGGTCGGCTTCGATCTTCATTTCGCGCACTGATGAGCCCTGCAATTCGACCGGCCCGCTGGTTTGCTCTTTACCTGCGGTTGTCATCCGGTAGACCACGGCGCTGGCCAGCAAAGCCCAGGGCTGGTTGCGGTCATTACGGCCCAGCACGCGGATGGGCACCAGCACATTGCTGCCTTGCGGCGTGATCTTTAAAGCGGCAACAGGCGTGGCAAAGGGCAACGCAAAAGTCAGCTCATGGGGATTCGTCAGCACCGGCGTGGTCATGGTGGCGCCCACACGCTGGCGCAGGGCCGTGCTGCGGGACGTGACCAGCGTGGCGCCGCGCAGGGTGACGGCGGCGTCGCCCCAGGTGATGCGCAGGTACTGGTCTTTCAAATCCGCCATGGAAAGCGCAAGGCTGTTGTCGCCCAGGCTCGCGGCTTTGGCAGAAGCATCGGCGCGGTACAGCACGGTGTCGGCCAGGGGCCGCCAGTTCTTCAGGTCCTTGCTGGCCTGCACATTAAAGCTGACGGGCTGGCCGACCGGCAGGTCGGCGTCCAGCGTCATGCGGGCGGCAGGCGCATTGACGCTGCGTGTGTCGAGCAGCGCGCCCAGCACTTTTTGCGATGAAGCTGCACCCGCGGTGTTTGCGCCGCTGCCCGTGTTGAGCTGCACCACGCGCCGGCCCTGCCGCTCTTCAATGCGCAGCGACAGGCCTTCCAGGCCGGCAGCGCCTGCGGCACCCAGAATGGGGTACGCCGTGAGCTTGACCTGCTGCTCCTGCGTCGCCGTTTCCGCGGCAACATTGGCCAGCGCCATGGGCACCGGCTGACCCGCCGCGTTGAAGAGGCGCAGGTCGCCATAACCGGCACTTTGCAGCCGCACCAGGGCCTCGGCAGGCACCAGCAGCCGCTGCAGCGGCGCGTCGGGCGCCAGCGTGACGGGTATGCGAACGGCATACGATTTGGCGCTGCCGGCATCCGCGGCGTCGGCGGCCTGCACCAGCAGCGGGGTTGCGAGTCCGGCGGACAGCGCCAGCGTTAAAAAGCGTTGGTTGATTTTCATGACTGGGCTTCTTTCAGGTCACCCGCACCCGCGGGCAAGAGATCTTCCGAAGTGGCAGCAACAGCGGCCTTGGGCGGCAGCGGCGCAAAGTAGCCCACCACCAGCATCAGCACACCCACCACGATGAACGCGATGATGCGCTCCGCACCGCCGGCGTTCGACAGGTCAATCAACAGCAGCTTGACGACCACCAGGCCCAGCAGGCCTGCGCCCACCAGCCACAGCGGCCGCTGCACGCGCCGGTGCGCCAGCACCATCAGGCTCAGGGCCAGCAGCGTCCACAAAATGGCGTAACCGGTTTGCACCACGAAGCTGCCGAACAGCGCGTCGGCATCCCAGCGCACGCCGAAGAAATGGTGGGCGATGCGCAGCCACACGGTATTGACGGCGACAAACACCAGCAAGGCCAAAGCCACCAGCGCATTGCGGCCGGTGACCCACCCCGCATTGCCCGGCGGCGGCGCGGCCGTCACCAGCACGCGGCGCCAGAACACCAGGCTGCCCAGCGCAAGCGCGAGCGTCAGGTCGGTCGGGTTGAGCAGCGGGATGTAAGGCAGGGGCGCGGTACGGCCCGAGGAAGTGACGGCGGCAGCGAGAGCCCCCCAGAACACCAGCACCGCCAGCGGCAAGGCTGCATACCAGTAGTAAGCCTGGGCATGCGGATTGAGAGGCCACTTCGCGCCCTGTCGCAGGGCCGCGCTGTTGGCCCGCCCCGCCCAGACCGCCAGCAGCATCAGCACCGCGATGGCGCTGACCAGCAAGACCACGCCGGCCCACGAAGTGCGCCAAAGCTCGGCCTTGCCGATACCCGACCACAGGCAGTCTGCAAGGAGGAAGGTCACCAGCCATGCGCTTGCGGCGTGCAGGAAACCATAGGGCGACTGAGAGGCGCCAGTGGACGTAGCCTGCGCCAACGCCTGGCGGTCCGTCTGCCGCAGCATCCAGTAATGCAGCACCAGCACCGCCGGCCACACGGCCCACGCCGGCGTAGCGAGCACGCGGTAGCCTTGACCGGCCTGCGCCACATAACCCAGCGCCAGCACACCCACGGTGATGCGCGCGGGCCAGGTCGCCACCGCCCATTGCTTCTTCAGGCCCAGCACCATCGACAAGGCCGCGCTGGCCACCACTGCCAGCATCATCAGCAGGCCGGTGGTGCGGTCGCTAAAGGCCTGCCGGGGAAAGGCATCGGCCTCCAGCGCCGGCACACGGCGGTTGATTTCCAGCAACCAGGCCAGGCACCAAAAGAAAAAACCGTAGAGGTAAACAGGAACACTGAGCTGCGACTCCACACCGGCATAGGCCTTGGCCCACGAAGACTCGCTGTGCGGCAGGGGCCGGCGCAGCCACCAGGCCAGCTGCAGCGCCGGCAGCGCGATCAGCATGGCGCCGATAAAGGCCGGGTTGCCGAACGGAATGGCCGATACGGGGTTGCCCAACGCGCCTGCGTCATCAAGCCCACCCAAAAACGCCATGGCGGCCACGCCCTGCAGCAGCAAGCCGAAAGCGCGCGGCATCCAGCGCGCCTGCCGCATGCCGACCCAGAACGCGCCCGCGCCTTCGAGCGCCCAGACAGCCGAGGTCCACTTTGCATCAAGCGCCAGCGGCACCGCCAGCGTGGCAAAACCCACACCCACTGCAATAAAGCATTCAATCAGCAGGCGGTAGCTGGACAGCGCCCGGCGCACCAGCACCATCGCCGTCACCAGGTACAGCGCGGCAAAGCCCAGTGCCGAAAAGGCCGTGCCCAGTTCCATGGTGCGCACCAGCCCGGCCTGAAGGCCGAAGCCCACCAGCGGCGTGCCGAACACCAGCATGGTGTCGACGGCGTTGCCGAGCTTCGTGGGCGTGTTGCGCGCATAGAGGATGGCGGCGAAAAGATAGATCAGTACAAAGCCGATAAGGAAGGGCTGGGTGCTGGCGTAATGCTCTGGCGTGTACTTGAGAACACCCCAGGCAGTGGCCACACCGAAGGTGGCGATAAAACCCACCACGTTCAGGATGCGCCACGAACGTTTGTAGGCAATGAACAAAATGGCCAGGTTCAGCACTGAGTAATAGCTGAAGAGACCCACATGGCTGCCCTGCCCTGTCGACAGCAGAATCGGCACGGCAAAACCTCCGGCGAAGGCCGCCACCGCCAGCGCACGCGAGTTTTGCAGCAATGCCAGCGCACAGCTCAGCGCGCACACCACAATCATCAAACCAAAGGCCGGCAACGGTTGCAGCAAGCCGTACATGCGAAAGGCCGCAAACACCGTGAGGTACATCACCGCCACACCGGCGCCCTGCAGAGCGAGTGCAAAGCCGGGCTTTTCCGTGCGCTTGCGAAAACCCACGGCCAGCAGCGCGATCGCCGCGGCGGCGATGGTCGCCAGGCGGAATTCCACCGGGAAGAGCCCGGCCGATGCCGCGTAGCGCGCCAGGAACGACAGGCCGATGAACAAAATGACCAGCCCGACCCGCACGATGGTGTTGCCGCCCAGGAACCAGTTTTTGCCGGCAATCAGGGCCAGCTCGATGGCATTGGGCTGGGCCGGTGTGTATGTCGGCCGGCTGGCGGGGGCGGCCTGACCGCGCGGCAGGCCGTTCGGGGCCAGGTCTTCTTGCAGGGATGCCTCTTCATTGCTGACGGCACTGAGAGCGCTGGCGGCCGCTGGCGCCATGGTTTGCGGCGCAGCAGGTGCACGTGCAGGAAGCTGGGCAACGGGCGAAGGAGCGGTGTTTTCAAATTCCCTGAATCCGCCGTCGTCTTCCTCAACCTGGATGCTGCCGCGCGGCATGGCAGGCGGATGCTGTGCCGATGCGGTCGCCGCCCTCACCTGCGGCGCATGCTTTTTGTGTGCAGCCTCGACTTCGGCTCGCACGGCCCAACGCAAGGAGAGGCCGGCGAACAAACCGAGGAAGCCCCCCAGAAAAACACCGAAATCGCCATAGCCCGGCCAGAACCAGCCCAGCACGGCACCCCAAACAATGCTCCAGATAATCATGACCCCGGCCTCCCTGTTGTTTTCCGTGCTGCGATGTCGCGCGCCAGCCTGCGGAATGGGCTGATGGTACTTGATGGACCCACTCGTGAGCACCGGCGGCGCGGTGCCGGGTAAGCCGGCAGAAAAGCCCCTATGCAACCCTCATTGATTTAGAAAGAAACCGGCTGAAATCCAATCAGGACAAGCGCAAGCAGCTATCAAATAAGTAGCAAACTGACTCAGTGCACTCTGGCCCCTTCACGGGCGGTGTTCCAGAAGGCGCGTGCCAGCGGCGAGAGTTTGGCCACATCCAGGCAGGCCAGGCCGACCGTGCGCGGCTGCGGCGGTGACAGGGGCCGGTACACCACGCCCCTGGGTGCGTCGGGCAGCGCGAGGCGGGCAGCTACCGATACCGCCAAACCCTGTTGCACAAATTGCAGGATGGAAATGATCTGCGTGAAGTGATACAGCACCTTGGGCAGCGCGATGTTTTTCTGCAGGATGGGCACAATGACCGGGCCGCAGCCGGCCTCCGTCAGCACAAAGTCCAGCCCCGTCAGAGCGGTAACCGGCACGGCCTTGTGTTTGGCCAGTGGGTGTTTGGCCGGCAGGATGGCGACAAACTCGTCCTGCACCAGCGGCAGCACCTCAAAGCGCTCGTCGGGCACAACGACAAAACCGAGTTCCACCCGCTTTTGCAGCAGCCAGTCGTCCACCACTTCGTCGCTTTCCTCTTCAATGCGCACCTGCGCGCCCGGATGGCGCTTTTTAAAGGCAGCCAGCAATGGCGGCAGCAGGTTGACGGTGGATGTGGGCCCAAACGAGCCGATGCGCAGCGTGCCGGTTTTCAGCTCACGGGCGTCGCCGAGCTCCTGCGTCATGGTGGCGGCCAGGGCGGTCATTTCGCGGGCGCGCAACAGCAGGCGCTCACCGGCATCCGTCATGGCCACGCCGGACGCGTCGCGCTGTGCGAGCTTGACGCCGAACTGCGTTTCGAGCGCGCGCAGCGCATGGCTGACGGCCGATTGCGTCGTGCCCAGCCGCATGGCCGCGCGTGAAAAGCTGCGGCATTCATCGAGGGTGATCAGGACTTCAAGTTGGGCGAGTGTCATGGCCGGCTTGGAAAAGCGGTAAAACGGTAAAGCGGTGCATGGGCAATGATGAGTAAACACTCATTTGATGGTGAACTAAATAGCAGTTAATCTCATGCATCAATCTAACCGATGCCAGTCTTTTTTCCAATAAAAACCGCATGACAGCCACAGCCACATCTTCCACCGCAGCGCCCTTGCCCGGCATTGTGCCCACGACTCCGCCGGCTGGTAAAAGCCTTCTGGGCCTGTACCTGCGCCTGACCTGCGTGCCATTTCTCTGGGGCGGCACCTTCATTGCCGGGCGCGTCATCTCAGCCCACCTGCCGCCCGCCACGGCGGGTTTCATACGCTTTGTGTTTGCCACGCTGGCCCTGCTGGTGGCGCTGAATTTCACCGAAGGCCTGCGCGCACTCACGACACTGTCGCGCCGCCAGCTGCTGGGCACGATGGCGCTGGGCGCCACCGGTATCTTTATTTACAACCTGCTGTTCTTCACGGCGCTTTCCGTGCTGCCGGCAGGCCGCACCTCGCTCATCATTGCCCTGAACCCGGTGGTCACACTGCTGCTGGCCGCCGCATTCCTGGGCGACCGGCTTTCGCCAGTGCGCTGGCTGGGTGTGGCCCTGGCGTTGCTGGGCGTGTGGATCGTCGTCACGCGAGGCGACCTTTCGCAAATCGCGCAGTCACTTGGCAAGGGGGAGCTGTCGATGTTTGGCGCGGTGTGCGCCTGGGCGGTGTACACGCTGCTGGGACGCAAGCTGTTGCAGGGCCTGTCACCCGTGCTGGCCACGCTCTGGGCCGCCATCTGGGGCACGCTGTTCCTGGGCCTGCTGGCCCTGCGCGACATCGCCAGCGTATATGCCGAATCATTCACCCCTGAGGTGTGGGCCGGCCTGGCGTTTCTCGGCGTGCTCGGCACCGCGGTGGCTTTTGTCTGGTACTACGAAGGCCTGCGCCAGCTGGGCGCGGCACGCACCGTGGTGTTCAACAACCTGGTGCCGGTGTTTGGCGTGCTGCTGGGTTGGCTGATTCTGGGGGAGCCCTTGAGTATCAGTTTGCTGGCTGGCGGAGGGTTGGCGATTTTTGGGGTGTTCCTGGTCAACCGCATCAAATAAGTGGGCCAGGTTTCAGGCCGACCGCCGGCCGGCCTGAAAGTGCTTACTTGCGCAGCGCGGGCGACTCGACCAGCGCCTTGACCAGCTTGGCCAGCGCGTCGTTGGAAGCGCGCACAGCAGCCAGCGAGAAATTGCTCTTGAATTCCGAGAAAGTAGCGCCGCCTTCACCGCTGACCCGTATCGTCTCGACGGGCTTGCCACCGGCATCGACAATGGTGCAAACCAGCTTGACTGTGAACTGTGTGGGCGGCCAGGTGAATGCGCCGTCGGAAGACGAATTGGTGGTGATTTCCGGCGTGATCAGCAATGCAACACCGCCAGCCTGCAGCGCCGCGAAGTCCTTGGGATTTTGAACCTTGGTCACGCTGCTGAAGGCTTCGGACAGCGCCTTATAGAAGCCCGGTTCGATATCGCGGTACGGGAAGTAACGCACCTTGTCACCGCCGCCGCCGGGTGTTGTCACCTCCACCGAACGCAAGGCATCAGGGATGTGGTAACCCACTTTTTTTGCGATGGGCCTGGCGCCGGTGGGCAAGGTGACCGCCGCGAGGTCCGGGTTCATGGTGATGGGGTGTGCGCAGCCAAACAATACAACGCAGGCCAGCGCGGAAAAAACATAGCCAACAAATCGGTTCATGATGGATGTCCCGGCTTAGTTGCGAATGGCTTTGACGAAGTCGGGATCGGTCACCAGCGAGGCGACCAGCGACTGCACCATCAGCGGGTAGTTGTTGGCCGCCAGCGGAATGGCCACGGCGCCGGCGAAGGAGCTTTCCCACTTGCGCTCTATGCGCTTGACCTTGTCAAAGCGTACCTGCCCGTTGGCCGTCACGACGAAGCGCGCCTCTATCTGCCCGGCGTTAGTGCTCATACCGCCCGCGTCGATGTTGTTCTTGAGCAGGGTGCCGCTGATTTCAACGCCCGATTGCGGGTTGTACAGCTTGGCCAGTTCCAGTTCCTGGCGCAGCGCCGCGGCGATGTAGTCGCCATAGTTCTTGCCGACGGGCGAGGTCATGGTATTGGCGCGAAGGCTGAGCGAGGCGCCGCCCTGCAGGTCTGGCGCAACGCTGATGACGCCGGTCTTCACGGCGCGCGCGCCGTCCATTTTCTTGAGCGTCTCGACGTTGTCGATGGACGGCGCATAGTTGGGTGCCGGGCCCGCGCAACCCACCAAAAACGCAGACACGGCAATACCCGTGAACAGGACAACACGCCTGAGCTGTTGAAACATGAAAAACCCCTCGTTGATTTATTGGAATGAACGGCCCTCATTGCGAGTGCCGCTGGGCATATGTTACGTCACGTAACCGCCATTCAAGCCACCCCGGGAATACCCGAAGAAAACGCCTTCAAGGCTGGCGGGGCGCCTTCACCGGCCTCTTCCAGTTAGGCAAACTGACCTGCTTGCCCCGCGCCACACTCAACGAATCCGGTGGCGTGCTTTTGGTGATGGTTGAGCCTCCGCCCACCGTGCCGCCCGCGCCTATGGTCACCGGCGCCACCAGGACGCAGTTGCTGCCGATGTGCACGTCGGCTTCAATCACCGTGCGGTGCTTGTTGGCGCCGTCGTAGTTGGCGGTGATGCTGCCGGCGCCGTAGTTCACGCGTTCGCCCACTGTCGCGTCGCCCAGGTAAGCCAGGTGGTTGGCCTTGGCGCCCTTGGCCAGGGTGGCATTTTTGACTTCCACAAAATTGCCGATGTGTACCTCGGCGCCCAGCTGCGCGCCGGGCCGCAAGCGGGCAAAGGGCCCGATCAACGCGCCCTCGCCGATCTGCACACCCAGCTTCTCGCCGTCGATATGCGTAAAGGGATGGATCATGGCCCCGGCTGCAATGGTGCAGTTGGCGATCACGCAGTTGGCCCCTATGCGCACGCCGTCGCCCAGCGTGACCTGGCCTTCGAACACGCAGTTCACGTCAATCTCCACGTCCTGGCCGCAGCGCAGCGTGCCGCGCACATCGAGCCGCGCCGGATCGGCCAGCCGCACGCCTTGCTCCATCAGCGCCGTGGCCAGGCGGCTCTGGTACACGCGTTCCAGTTCGGCCAGTTGCACCGGACTGTTCACGCCGGCAACCTGGGCTGCATCGGTAATCTGCTGCGCCACCACGGCCACGCCATCAGCCACCGCAAACTTGACGATGTCGGTGAGGTAATACTCGCCTTGGGCATTTTGATTGTCCAGCCGGGAGAGCCACGCACGCAGCAGGCGCGTGGGCACGGCCATGATGCCGCTGTAAATTTCGCGGATCTCGCGCTGGGCAGGCGTTGCGTCTTTATGCTCAACGATGGCGCGCACCTGCGCCGAGGCTTCGTTGCCGGCCCGCAAGGGCTCGGAGGCGTGCGCTTGCACGCGCACGATACGGCCATAACCCGTGGGGTCGGCCATGCTGAGCGTGAGCAGCGCCAGGCGCTGGCCGTCGCACTGCGCCAGCAGGGCCTGCAGGGTCGTGGCCTGGGTCAGCGGCACATCGCCCGACAGCACCAGGGTGACGCCATCGTCGGCCAGCAGGGGAATTGCCTGCTGCACCGCATGGCCCGTACCGAGTTGTGGCTCCTGACGCGCAAATTGCAGGCTGAGCTTCGAATCCGCGCCTGATTCCTGCTGCGCAAAGCCCTGGCAGGCGGCCTCAACAACCTCAGCGCCATGGCCGGTAATGACGACCGCCTTGCGCGCTGACAAAGACGCAGCGCATTCGATGACATGCTGCAGCAAAGCCTTCCCGCCCAATCGGTGCAAAACCTTGGGTAAGCTGCTTTTCATCCGCGTGCCTTTGCCCGCGGCCATGATGACGACATCAACTGGGGTTGCCATGAAGTTTCCTCTGGATTTTCGAAGGACAGGATTTGAAAAGCGTGCCACCCCCGCCGGGGCAGGGCTGGTACGCAGCTTACGGATTATCGGTGTGCTTGCCGCCGTGCTGCTGGGTGCCGTGCTGCCCGGCTGCAACGTGATGATGAAACTGGCTTACAACCAGGCACCTGAACTGGTGTATTGGCATCTGGACAGCCATTTTGACTTCACCGATGCGCAAAGCGTGCAGGTCAGGGCTGACCTGGACAAGCTGCATGCCTGGCACCGGCAAACCCAGCTTCCGGGCTATATCGACACGCTGCAAAAACTGCAGCACCAGATGCCGCAGGACATGGATACGGCAAAGGCTTGTGCGGTCTATACCGACCTCCGCCGAAAGCTGCTGGTGGTGTCGAACGAGGCGGAACCCCTCATGACGAAGCTGGCGGGCACGCTCCACGTCAGCCAGATGAAGAAGCTGCAGCAGCGTTTTGAAAAAGGCAATGCCGACTACCGCGAGGACTTTCTGGAGTCATCCAAAACGAGCCGCAAAAAACGCTACAAAGAGGCGGTGAATCGGGCCGAAATGCTTTACGGGCGGCTGGAAGAAAAACAGCTGGACATCATTGGCCGTCGGATCGATGCGTCCCACTTTGACGCCGCCGTGTCCTACCGGGAAAGGCTGCGGCGCCAGCAGGATGCCCTGCAAACCCTGCGCCCGCTGGCTGACGGCCACAGCACACCCGAGAAAACGCAGGCCGCCGTGAACGGACTGTTTGAACGCACGCTGAACTCACCAGACATCGCTTATCGGGACTACCTCGAACGCCTGACCCAGGACATTTGCCAGGGCTTTGCAGAACTGCACAACAGCACGACGCCCGCCCAGCGCTTAAAAGCAGTGGAAAACCTTCACCGCTATGAGCGGGATTTCAAAGCCCTGCACAGCCAAAAGTCCTGACACCGGAACCTGCCCCGCGCAACCCGGCTTATTTGCCGGGCGCTTTGGAATGGGACAAGCCTTCCTGTTCAGCTTTCTTCAGTTCTGCCGCCTGCTGGGGTGAATCGGGTTTCGCCGCCTTCGCATCGGCAGCGACATCTGCATCCTTGAGATAGGACTTGATGTTCTTCTGGTAGTCGCGGGTGGCTTCATAGCTCCCTTCGCCCATCTGACCGGCCGGGGCATCGCCCGGCCTGGACTGCCGCGGCTGGAACTCGCGTGATCCGCTGCTTTGCTGTTGCTGGCGGTCCGAAACACGGCGCGGTTGCTGCTGCAGGCGTGCGCCGGGTGCTTGTGCGTGGTTCATGAACGTCTCCTGGGTGGTTGTCGGTGCGCGCCGCCACGGCCTTCCCTTCGGAGGGGGGCAAATCGCGGGCAAGAGAGTCACCTTAAAACCGGATAGACGCCGCGTTTGTCATCCGCCCCATGGCCTTGTTGTCAGCAACCGCCTACACGCCTGAACCAAAGCAGAAACAGATGAAATCAGAGCAAAGGAATGTGTGCAGGCGGCGTGTCGTAGTAATCGGCAATGCGCTCCAGCGCGCGGGTATTGAGCAAGCGGAGCTGCCCATTTTCAATCTCATGCAGGCCCAGCTGGCGCAAACGCCTGAGCGTCTTGTTGGTATGCACCAGCGACAGTCCCAGCGCGTCGGCAATATGTTGCTGGTTGATGGGAAACCCTATCCAGCCTTTTTCGGCCATGCCCACGCGTTCCAGCCTGCGGTACAGGTGCATCAACAGCATCGCCACGCGTTCGGTGGCGTTGCGCCGGCCTGCCGTCAGCAGATGGTCATCGACCATACCTTCCTCTCGCGCGCCCATCCACGTGATGTCGTAGCCCAGGCTGGGGTGGTTGCGAAACAGTTCCCACAGGCCGTCCCGCGGGAACACACACAGGCTTACATCCGTCACGGCCTCGATGCCGTGCATGGCGCCGTCCGCGAACTTTTGCTGCAGGCCGATGAAGTCTCCGGGCAGCAAAAAATTGAGTATCTGGCGACGGCCATCGCTCAGGGTTTTGTAGCGGAAGGCCCAGCCCGAGTAGAGGGTGAAGAGTTTGCCGTTGGGCTTTTGCTCATGCAGGATGGTCGTGCCGGCGGCTACCTGCAAGATGCCGGTGCGGAAGGCCTCGATGAACTGGAGCTCTTCCGCTTTCACGGGCATGAATGCACCGGTGCTGCGTAACCCGCAAGCATTACAGCGAGGCGGGCAGATGGCTGATGTTGGCGTCGGAATGCTCATGGAAGGCACATCTTAGGCGCAAATGCCTGTGTCTTTTGACATTGTGAGGTGTGCCGTCCGTCGTTACATTCGGCGCAATGAAAAAAATAAGCACCACTTTGTATGAAATTCTTTACGTCAGCACACTCGCGCCGGAGGCGCCGTTGAGCGTAGTGGGGGATATTGCGGCCAAGGCTCGCCTGGTCAACGCGGAGCGGGACATCACCGGGCTGCTGATTTTTGACGGCATGCGCTTTTGCCAGCAACTGGAGGGCGACCAGAAGCAGGTGCTGGCGTTGCTGGAGCGCATCCGCCAGGACACCCGCCACATCAACATGCAGGTTCTGCACCACGACGAACTGGCTGCCCGGCGATTCCGGCGCTTCAGCCTGGGTTACTGCATGGTCGAAGACGACGACGTGCTGGACCGCATGGAGCGGATGGACGGGCAAGTTGCGCTGGAGGCATTTGTGGGGCTGCTGTCCAGGCTGGATCTCGACGCTTGAGGTTCAGCCCTGCAGCGCTTGCCACATTTCCTGGTCGCGCTGGGCTGTCCAGATACGCGGGTTCTTGATGCCGCTGGCTTCGTCAAATGCGCGGCTCACGTCAAACGGCAGGCAGTGCTCGTAAATAAACACATGGCCGAAGATCGGGTCCATGCTTTTGCGGGTGTGGTCCATGGCGGCTTTGAGGTCCATGCCCGCGGCCGCGGCTTCCTTGCCCGCCTGGTACAGGGTTTCGACCCAGCGCTTCGTATAGTCCAGCGCCTTGTTGACGTTGCCCGCGCCCTTCATGGCCTCGCCGCGGCCGGGCACGATGGCTTCGGCTTTGAGCGCGCGCAGGGCTTCCAGTGTGGCGGGCCATTCCTCCAGCTGGGCGTCGCCGGTGTAGACGCCGGCCTCGTACTCGACCAGGTCGCCCGAGAACAGCACTTTTTCTTCTTCGACCCATGCAATCGTGTCGCCGCGCGTGTGGCCGGGGCCCGGGTGCCAGACTTGCACCTTGACACCGCCCAGGTCCAGCACCAGCTTGCCGGGCACTTCGCCCTTCACCGGGTTGCCGCCGTCGATGACCAATGTCGGCCAGGTCAGGCCGGGCACGCTTTCGGCGTTGCGGAACAGGCGCGGAAAACGCTCCATCTCGCTTTGCATGTCCTGCGCGCCGCGCTCGACGATGAGTTCGTACGTGCCCTGGCTGGCGATCACTTCCGTAGCGCCTTCCGCAATGTAGGCGCTGGCGCCCAGCACCCGGACCGCGTGATAGTGAGTCAGCAGCACATATTTGATGGGCTTGTCGCTCACGGTGCGGATGCGGGCGATCAGGTCTTGCGCCATGGCCGGGGTGGCGGTGGCGTCGCTAACCATGATGAATTTGTCGCCAATGATCACGCCGGAATTGGGGTCGCCCTCGGCGGTATAAGCCCAGCAATGTGCGCTGAGCTGCTCAAAAGTGATGACCTTGTCGGTGAGATCGGACTGCGAGGCGAAGGCTTTGGACATGCGGTTCCTGTGTTGGGGACGCTGTGCCGGCGGTTCAATGAACCCGGCGGCAGTTTTGGGTCATTTTACTTAAACGTAATGCGTTACGGATAGTTGAACCAATACACCTGCCCAGTGAAACGATTTTCAAGGCCGCTATTGATTTGATAGCTGCTTGCGCTCGTCCTGATTGGCCTGCAAGGCAATTTGATGCCAAAAAACGGCCCTGCAGGCGGGCCGGCGGCAGGGCGCTACCCGCGGATTGCCAGCCAGGCGACCGCGCTGTCGGCCAGGGCTTCCAGGGAAGCATTTCCGGCCAGGGTCAACACGCCCGGCTCGGCCGAAGGGTCCTGCAGCGCCTCGAACTGGCTGGCGACCAGGCTGGGCGGGTAAAAGTGGCCCGGCCGCGCGGAAACGCGCCGCAGGGATTCGGCCTGGCTGATGGCCAGATGCACAAACTGCAGACCGGGCACGGCGCCGCGCAGGCTGTCGCGGTAGGCGCTCTTGAGGGCCGAGCAGGTCAGCACAACACCGGCTGGGTGACGCGCCAGTTCCACACCCAGCTGGCGCAGCCAGTCAGCGCGGTCCTCGTCCGTGAGGGGAATGCCTTGCTGCATCTTCTGGATGTTGCCGGAGGGATGGAAATCATCCCCTTCGATCAGCGGCAACGCCAGCTGGTCGGCCATCAAACGCCCGACCGCCGACTTGCCGCAGCCGGCCACCCCCATGACCACCACATGGACTGCCGGGGCGGCGTAGCGCACACCGGGCGCGGGGAAGGAATGGGTCTGGGAAGCTGGGGCCATGCCCAAATTATCGCGGCCCGCCGCGTCTTTGCGCGTCGCGCCCGCGATATCTGCCAGGCACCGTTTTTTTGAGCAAAGCGGCAGCCATGGCGCGCTGCGCCCGCCGCAACACAATTGCGCCGGGTTTGGTATGGTTGCGCGATGGCCTCTTCCACGAATGATTTTGCGACCTACTGCTGCGAGCTTTTGTCAGGCGTCGGGCCCTGCACGGCCAGGCGCATGTTTGGCGGGTTTGGCATCAGCACCTCAGGACTGACGCTGGCCCTGGTGGCCGACCTGGGCGGCGGCGAGAAGCTGTGGCTCAAGGCGGATGCGCAGACCCGCAGCCTGTATGAAGCCCACGGCTGTGAGCGGTTCACCTTTGAAATGACACGCAACGGCGTCAGTGCGCCGCACAGTCTCAACTACTACGCGGCACCCGAAGAGGCGATGGAGTCGCCCGCCGTGATGCTGGAGTGGGCGCGTGTAGCGTTGGAGTGTGCGTTGAAGGCGCGTGCGGCCAAGGCGGCCAAAGCGCCCAAGACAGCGAAGGCGAGGAAAACGCCAAAGGCGCCGGCAACCAGGACCGCCAAAACGGCCAAGCCCCGAACCAGGCGCCCATAAAAAAACCCGCAGCCTTGCGACTGCGGGTTAAACGGTTTTCCCGGAGTAAAACTGTTGGCTATCTGCGCTTAGACCAGGTTGGACATGGCCAGCACGTTGTAGTTGCGCGGCTGGAGCTGATTGTCCCTGTAGGCGTCAAAGTCGTGGCCGGTGACGTGTGGCCGGGCGCGGGCAGTGACGAACACCAGGGCAACGGGGGTCAGTACCGCTTCAACAGCGGCGACAGCACCCATCGCCAGCCCGCGGACCAGGCGGCCCAGGGCGCTGGTGGCCAGGCCGAAGGCGGCACGCAAGTCACCCAAAGGCTGCATCACGCCGGCACGCCAGCCGGAAGTCTCTTTCATCTCGGGCACTTCGGCGCAGGCCGTTGCCGGCTCCCAGCTGAAATAAGCGGAAGCAGCGTGACCAGCGCTGAAGGACTCCATCACCAGCGACTCACCCGCCCGCAGCGAAAGGCTTTCGCCCCGGCTGAGGAAATGGTCGCCGGCGCGGACCTGGATGTCCTGGCTGGCCGAGTCGAAGGTGGCCCAGACCCGGCCATGCGCAATTCGCAACACACCGGCCTGCGAGGCACGCAGCGTCAGCGCTCGGCCCGCGCCCAGTTTCCAGAAGCCCGCCAGGCCGGCCACATGGCCGTTGGTGGCATCGGAAGCCTGTTGCAAGAAACGATCTCCTGAGAGGTGAGCTGCGTGGTCCATGGTGTTCTCCTAAAAAGGCACAAAGTGAGTGATGAGGGTTGAATCATCTCGCCACGGGCTTGCACAGTCCAATGAAATCGCGGTAAGCTATTGATTCCATAATCGCATCAATCAATTAGGCCCGAATTGCCCTATTTGGCCTTTTTCACCCCCACACCGTCATGCTCCATTCACAAACACACTTGCGGTCCCGGCCGATTTCCGCCGGCCAGTTAAGGGCTTTTGAGGCCGTCGCCCGCCACCTCAACTTCCGCGCCGCGTCGGAAGAACTGGCCCTCACCCAGTCGGCTGTGAGCCGCCAGATCCAGGGCCTGGAAGAAGACGTGGGCGTGAGCCTTTTTCATCGCCACACCCGCGCCGTGGAGCTCACCACCGCCGGCGGCATCCTGCTGCGGGCCGTCACGCCGTCGCTGGAGCGCATTGACAACGCCGTGCGGCAGATACGCCAGACCGCCGGGCGCAAGAGCGTGTCGCTCACCACCTTTGCCTCGTTTGCCTCGATGTGGCTAATCCCCCGGCTGGAGGGTTTTCAGCGCGACAATCCCGACATCGACATCCGGATTGATGCGTCGGACGTGGCGGTGGACCTGGACATTTCAGACCTGGACCTGGCCCTGCGTTACGCCCCGGCCAGCCACATGCCGCCAGGCGCCATACGCCTTTTCGGCGAGCAGATCACGCCCGTCATCAGCCCCTGGCTGCTTAAAAGCGGGCCGCGCCTGAAGAAGCCAGACGACCTGGCCCAGTTCACGCTGATCGAGGCAGGCGACGCACATCACACCCACCTGGAATGGCTGACCTGGCGCCGTTGGCTGAGCGACCATGCCAGCCCCAAGCTGGAAGCCAAGCGCTGGCTGTACTTCAACTATGCCTACCAGATGGTGCAGGCGACCCTGACAGGGCAAGGCGTGGTGCTGGCGCGCCTGCCGCTGATTGCCGAGAGTCTGGCCTCGGGCGACTTGGTGGAGCCACTGCCGCAGATGCGCATGGAGTCGCCCATGAGCTACTGGCTGATCATCGGCCCGCGCAATGTGGCCCGGCCTGAAGTGATGGCCTTTTGCGACTGGCTCAAAAGCCAGGCCGCGCTGACGCGGGAGGCAATCGGCGATGTGCCGGATCCGGATACAGTGGATTCCCTCGATTGAGCCCCGCTTCCGTTCGCCCTGAGGCGTCGAAGGGCTGGCACAGTGCCCCGGCTTCGATGCCAGCGCCCCACCCATCATTCGAGCGAACGCCTGATGACGCCGCTCAAGTTAACCGTTAGCCCTTCACACTTAACCCAGAGAACCTGTCCCATGACATTTGTACGACTTGCTTCAATTGCCTTGGTGGCGGCGTCTTTGGTCGCCTGCGCCAGCCAGCCCATCGTTGCCATACCCAAACCGTCGCCGTCAGCGCAAGGTGAGATTCTTGTTTTCAGGGAGTCGTCGTTCATTGCCGGTGGCGTCTCGCTCGCCGTAGGTACAGACGGTGCAGCATTTGCATCGCTATCGAATTCCGAGTACGCCATTGCAAACCTGTCGTCTGGCGAGCGGGAGATTTTCGTGCAGGCAAGAACAGCGGAGCCCACCCGCCTTCAATTCAAATTGCAGCATGGATCTCGCATCTGTCTTCGCACAAGTGCTTCTCCGGGTACTTTTGCCAAGGCCGCCGTACCAATTGCTCTTATCGCAACGGGATACCACTTCTACCTCGATAAAGTGCCTTGCCCATCGGCCGAAGAACTGGCCAAATACAAATCGGTTCCCGTAACCTATGCTGCCAGGTAACAGTTCCGTACCGGTGGCAAGGCCCAACTTCAACGTCAGGCGCTTATGAGCCACTTTCGCGACTTTGAGAAGCAAGCCGTTCGTATGCTCGCAATGCCCGAGCTCGGCAACGCTCTGGTCGAGGTAGTCCTCAAAGACTCCGGGTTTGTGGCTTTTGAGCGCACTGGAGTGGGTTACTTTCTTACGGTCAGACATCCGCTGCTACCGATGGAGCGCGCAGTGTTCGATGAACCGGCAGTCGTCGGCCGAATTGAGGAGTATGAAGTTGGCTACCTGGTCTTTGTCGAAAATCGCGAACTCATGCTTGAGTGTTATTCGACAGGCGCTGTCGAAGTGCCGCCCGACTTCAGAGAACGGAGCGTCAGCCTTGCAACAGCTGACCCATCCTTCAAATATGCCGGTGGTCGAACCCTGGGCCAAGATCATTGAATACTGGCGCCTTAGCGGGATTCCTATCCGCCCGGGTGTGCAGCCGTCGCAAGTGGCCGAATTTCAGTCTAAGTACGGCGTAACCATTCCACGTGACGTACTTGAGTATCTCGAAACCGTGGATGGAAGCAGTTTCGATTTTACGGACTCGGATTGTTATAGGTTTTGGCCGCTATCCGAGATTCGACCGGTTCACGAAGTACTCGACGACAGTACCGGTGTCATCTATCCAGATCGCTTTTCGTATCCGGACTGCTTCGCATTTTCTGATTACTTGATGAACAGCTGGCTATATGCAGTCAGGTTCACTGGCGAGCCATTGCAACCTGCACATGTATATCGAGTGGCGGAGGATGCCACGCCTGGAGAGCCAATGGCACTCCCATTTCGGGAATTTATGGTGAGCTATGCTGCAAATCCAAAGAGCATTTTGTAGATATGCGAGGAGAGCGACCGAAACTCAGGCCGCGCCGCGTTTGAGCAAACGCCCGGCACGCGCCTGCACCTTGGTGTTCACCGCGTCGGCATCACCGGCCACATAGGCCAGCTCGCCGTTCACAAACACTTTCTCAATCCCTTCGGACACCGCGATCGGGTCCTGGTAGGTTGCCACGTCGCGCACGCGGGCCGGGTCCAGCACCACGACATCGGCATGCCAGCCGGGCTGCAGCTGGCCGCGCTGGTGCAGGCGGAAGTTGCGTGCCGACAGGCCGGTCATCTTGTAGATCGCAGTTTCCAGCGAAAAAAGCTGCTGCTCGCGCCAGTAGCGCGCAAGCACCCGCGGAAAAGCGCCCCAGAGGCGCGGATGCGGATGCTTGTCATGCGGCAGGCCGTCGGAGCCGATCATGGAGAGGGGATGCGCCATGACGCGCTTGACGTCGTCCTCGTGCATCTGGAAATAACAGGCGCCGCCCGGCTGCAGGCGGCGGCAGGCGGCCTTCTGGTCGACACTCCACTCCTCGGCAATCGAGGCCAGCGTACGGCCCATCATTTCGGGGTGGGGAGTCGACCAGCTCAAGAGGACATCGATCACGCCGTCCACCAGGTCTTCCCGCAGCACGGTCGAGCCGGCCACGTAAGGGTAGACATCCATCGCGATGTCCTGGCGCCGGGCCAGCGTGTCGATCAGCGGCAGCGTCTCGCGCGTGCGGCCCCAGTTGGCCGGGCCGGCGCATTTGTGATGCGAGATCACTAGCGGCACGCCGGCCTCGAAGGCGCAGCCGGCAGCCTCGTGCATGGCCTCCAGGATGTCGGCCATTTCCGAGCGCATGTGGGTGGCGTAGATACCGCCGTGTCGCGCAACCACGCGCGCCAGCGATGTCACCTCGGCGGCCGGTGCCGGCATTGCTTCGGCATAAAAGAGGCCCGACGACAGGCCGATCGCGCCCTGGGCCATGCATTGCTCCAGCAGGGCGCACATGGCGGCCACTTCGTCGGCGGTGGCTGGCCGGTTGAGGTCGTCCACGCAGGCATAGCGCAGCGTGGTGTGGCCGATCAGCGGCGCTACATTGACGGCCGGCTGCGCCTCGCCCACCGCCTGCGCATAAGCATCCACCGAGGGATACTTGAATGAATTGCCCAGCAGGGTGAGGGCGCCCTGCGGCTCCTTCACCACGAAGGGCGCAACCGACAGGCCGCAGTTGCCGGTGACCACCGTGGTGATGCCTTGCGACAGCTTGGGAAACATGCCTGGCGCGTTCAGCACAATGGCGTCGTCGTGGGTGTGCACGTCGATGAAGCCGGGCGCGATCACCAGGCCGCTGCAATCGTACACATCGGCGTCGGCCAAAGTCAGGCCATCCGGCAGGCCGTGCCGCAGGCCCGCGCCCACGGCCACGATCCGGTCGCCCGCCAGCAGAAGGTCCCCAGGTCTGCCAGCCGCGCTGGTACCGTCTACCAGCAGGCCGTTTTCCAGCAAGGTGGCGCGCGTCATCGTACTTTTCCCATGGTGAGCTTGGCGCCTTCGTCCCAGTCCAGCCGGGGGTGGTGGTGCATGTCCACGCCGCGGGTTTCCAGCGTGCGCTGGATGTTGGCCAGCCGGTTCACGGCCTTGTCGCCCAGGCGCTGCGCCACCAGCACGGTCAGTATCTCGATCACCGTCAGGTGCGCCAGGTAGGCCTCGGGCCCCACCGGCATCACCGGGTCGGGCGCCACTTCCACGCCCAGCACGATGTCGGCCAGCGCCGCGAGCTGCGAGCCGGGCTGCGTCAGCGCGATGATGGTGGCGCCTTGCGAGCGCGCGACGTCCACCGCCTCCAGCAGCGAAGGCATGCCGCCGACGTGGGTGATGGCCATCACCACGCCGCGCGGGCCGATGGTGGCAGCCGAGATCAGCTGCAGGTGCGGGTCCAGGTAGCTGTTGGAAGCCACGCCCATGCGGTACAGCCGCGCTTGCAGGTCCGAGGCCATGAAGTTGGAGGTGACGCCGACGCCATAGCAATCCACCCGTGCGCCATCGACGATGGCATCGGCCGCCGCCTGCACCGCCTCCACATTGAGCTGGGCCTGTACGCTGTTGATCACCGTGGCGGCGCCGCGCGTCACCTTCGCGATGACCTGGCGGGTGTCGTCGTCAATGCGCACGCGCCGGTTCAGCGGTGAGCCGCCCACCGCCAGCTCCTGCGCCAGCGCCAGCTTGAACTCGCGCAGCCCGGGGTAGCCCAGGTCGCGGCAGGTACGCATGATGGTGGGGACCGAGCTGTTGGCGCGCTGGGCCAAGGTCTCGAAGGTCTCGTCCAGCACACGCTGCGGGTCTTCCAGGATCAGGGCCAGCACGGTGCGCCGCGCGGCGGGCGCGCGGTCCATGATCTCGGCAATTTTTTCAAGGACGCGTGGGGTCATTAAAAGCAGGTGACGATGGCGTCACACACGTTGTTTTGTTCGTCCACCACCGGCATCCAGCGCCATTTGTCGAAGGTGGTGCAGGGGTGGGAGATGCCCAGCGCGACCAGGTCACCCACGCGCAGGGCCTGGTGTTCCGGGTCGCTGCCGGCCGGGGTCGCGTGGCGGAGGTAGGCGTGCTGGTCGTTCAGGCCGGCTATTTTCCAGTCGGCCGGCGCCGGTGTCATGGTGGCCTCGCCTGCTCTGCACACGCCCAGGGGTACGGGAAGCTCCAGGTCGTAGGAGATGTCGCGCTTGCCTACTGCCAGAATGGCCAGGCCCGGCTCGGGGCAGGATTGCACCGCCGCCCACACCTGCATCGCCGCGTGCAAACCATGGCCGCAGCCCATGCGCGCGGCTACCGTATTCATGAAGCGGTGGTAGGTCCCATGGTCGTGCGTCACATAGCAGCCCGAACGCAGCAGGCCCTGCACGGGCCGGGAGAGTTTCATCTTCAGGTGTTCGGCTACCAGATCGAAGATGGCGGAGCCGCCGGCCGTGAGGAGGATTTCATCCGTTTCGAACAACTGCTGCTCGTCGCAGGCTTGGGCGATGTCGCGCACACGTTGCATCAGCGCATTGGCGTAGGCCGTGTCAGCGGCCGACTGGCCGGTGGCGCCCAGACCCTCGTAGCATTCGATGCCGACCAGCCGCGTGGCCGTGCCGCTGCGCAGGCGCTTGGCCAATGCGAGCGCCTGCTCGTGGCTGCGGCAGCCGGTGCGGCCGCCGTCCACGCCGATCTCCAGCAGCACGTCGAAAGGCTCAGCGTGTGCATTCACCGCATGCCAGGCTTCAATGAGTTCTGCCTGCGCCAGGGAATCCACCAGAAAAGCCACGCTCAGCCCGGCATTGGCACGCTTGAGGTCGGCTATGCCCTGCAGGTCCACCGACTGGAACACCTGGTTGGCGATCAGGCAGCGCTTCGCACCGGCCGTCACGCCCGCGCGCAGCTGCGTCACGGTGGCGAAGGTCAGGCCCCAGGCGCCGGCATCGAGCTGGCGCCGGAACAGCTGCGGCGACATGGTGGTCTTGCCGTGCGGAGCCAGGCCCACGCCGTGGCTGCCTGCGAAACCCTGCATCCATTGCAGGTTGCCGGCCAGGGCGTCCCGACGGATCACGGCCAGCGGCAACGGCAGGTCGCCGCGCAGCACGTTCCAGCCCTGGGTGCCGACGGCCGAGCGGCGCAGCGGCGGGCTGTGGTGCGGAAAGCCCTTCCAGGAGGCGTCGAGCAGGGGGTCGAGAATGTCTTGCAGTGTCATGGTGTCGTCAATGATTCGATGTCGTCCCGGATGCAGGCTTTGAGGCGGCCGCCGCCCATGTCGCGCGGCTCCGGCCGCGTCTCGGCACAGGCGTCAATGGCATGCGGGCAGCGTGTGCGAAATACGCAGCCCGAAGGCGGGTTGAGCGGGCTGGGCATGTCGCCTTTCAAGGGCACATGCACCATCTTCAAAGCCGGGTCGGGTTTGGGCGAAGCGGCCAGCAGGGCCTGGGTATAGGGATGCAGTGGCCGCGCAAACAACGCCGCCGTCGGCGCTACTTCCATCACCCGGCCAAGGTACAGCACGACCACCCGGTCGCACAGGTATTCCACCACATCCAGGTCATGCGAGATGAACAGCATGGTCAGCTTCAGGCTGTCGCGCAGGTCGCACAGCAGGTTGACCACCTGCGCCTGGATGGACACGTCCAGTGCCGAGAGCGGCTCATCGGCCACGATGAATTCGGGCTGCACCGACAGCGCCCGCGCCACGCCGATGCGCTGGCGCTGGCCGCCGGAAAATTCGTGCGGGTAACGCGCCGCGTGTTCTGGCGGCAGCCCGACCAGTTGCAGCAGCTCGGCGATGCGCTGCGCGGTGGCTCCCTTGCCTTTGGCCAGGCCATGCACCTGCAACGCCTCGCCCAGGATATCGCGTACCCGCATCTTGGGGTTCAGGCTGGCGTACGGGTCCTGGAAGATCATCTGCAGCTTGCTGCGCAGCGCACGCATGCGGCTGCCTGAAGCCGCGCCGAGGTCTTCGCCGCGGTAGCTCACTGTGCCGCCGGTGCTGTCGACCAGGCGCAGCAGGGCGCGGCCGATGGTGCTCTTGCCCGAGCCCGATTCGCCCACAAGGCCCAGTGTCTCGCCGGGATGGATCACGAAGGACACGTCGTCTACCGCGCGCACCGGCCGCACGGAGGAGCCGAAGAATTTCTGCAGGTTGCGCACCTCGATCAGAGGTGCGGCGGCGGGCGTCTCTATGCTCATGCGGCCTCCGGCACCAGAATGCAGCGGGCGCTGCCGCCGGCTTCGTCGTTGCGCAACGCCGGCATGGCGTCGCGGCAGGCCGCGATGGCCTTGTCACAGCGCGGCTCGAAAGCGCAGCCCGGTGGCGGCGCAAGCGGGCTGGAAACCTGGCCGCGGATGGCGTAGAGCCGGCGCTTGCCTCCCGCCGCATGCGGGCCTTCGCTCCCGCCCTCGCCCGCCGGCGCCCGCCCGCGCTGCTGCGCCGGCAGGCAAGCCAGCAGGCCCTGGGTGTAGGGATGCTGCGGCCGTGCGAACAGGTCGTTGACGGGCGCGGCCTCCACGATGCGGCCGGCGTACATCACGGCCACGTCGTCGGCATGGTGGGCCACCACGCCCAGGTTGTGGGTGATGAACAGGATGCTCATGCCGGTCTCAGCCTGCAACCTGCGCATCAGCGCCAGGATCTGCGCCTGGATGGTCACGTCCAGAGCGGTGGTGGGTTCGTCGGCGATCAACAGCGTCGGGTCGCAGGCCATGGCCAACGCGATCATCACCCGCTGGCGCATGCCGCCGGAAAGCTGATGCGGGTATTCATGCAGGCGCTGTGCAGCCGCCGGGATCTCGACGAGCTCCAGCATGCGCAGGGCCTGGGCCAGGGCGGCCGCATGGCCCAGGCCCTTGTGCAGGCGGAGCGTCTCGGCCACCTGCTCGCCCACGGTGAAGACCGGGTTCAGGCTGGTCATCGGCTCCTGGAAGATCATCGCCACCTCGTTGCCGCGGATTGCGCGCATGCGCGGCTCGGGCAGCGTCAACAGGTCCAGCGTCTCGCCGGCACGGTTGACGAACAGGGCCTCGCCGCTCACCTGCGTTGAAGCGGTTCGCGGCAAGAGGCGCATCAGCGTCAGGCTGGTGACCGATTTGCCCGAGCCCGATTCGCCGACCAGGGCCGTGGTCTTGCCGGCACGGATATTGAAGCTCACGTCGGCGACGGAACGGATCAGGCCTTCGTCGGTATCGAAGAAGGTGGAAAGGTGGCGTACTTCGAGACGGTTCACATCGATTTCCGCAGGCGCGGATCCAGCAGGTCGCGGATGCCGTCGCCCAGCAATTGGAGCGACAGCGCGGTAAGGATGATGGCCAGGCCCGGGAACAGCACGATCCACAACGCCTGGTGGGCGTATTGCTGGCTGCCGGCGACCATGGTGCCCCAGGTCGGGATTTCGGGCGGCACGCCCACGCCCAGGAAAGACAGCGCGGCTTCCGCCAGGATGGCGTAGGCAAAGATGAAGGAAGCCTGCACGAGAATCGGCGACATCAGGTTGGGCAGCACATGGCGCCACAGGATGCGCACGGTAGAGACCCCGACAGCTCGCGCCGCTTCCACAAAGAGCAGCTCGCGCACCACCAGCGTCGAGGCCCGCACCACCCGGGCCACGCGCGGCGTGTAGACCAGCACCAGGGCCAGCACCACGTTCAGCATCGAGGGGCCGAGGATACCGACCAGGGCGATGGCCAGCAGGATGTCGGGAAAGGACATCATGGCGTCCACCACCCGCATGACGGGCGCGTCGAGCCGGCGAAAGAAACCCGCGACCAGGCCAAACAAGGTGCCGGCCACTACCGAACCCAGCGCCGTCAGCAGGGCGATGGTCAGTGAATAACGGCCGCCGAAGGCGATGCGGGCAAACAGGTCGCGGCCCAGTTCGTCGGTGCCGAACAGGTGAGCAGAAGACGGTTGCGAGAGGCGCTGGCTCACGGCGGTCTCGTTCGGGTCCAGCCCGCTCAGGGGGCCGGCGAAGAGTGATACCAGTATCACCACGACCAGCGCGATGGCCGCGGCCAGCACTATGCGGCGGCGAAACAGCTTGCGCAAAATAAGAGGAATCTGCATGTCAATACTTCACACGGGGGTCAACGACCGTGTACAGCAGATCGATGGCGAAGTTGATCACTACATAGATCGCGGCTACCACCAGCAACGCACCCTGGATCACCGGGTAGTCGCGCCGGATCACCGCGCTCACCACCAGGTTGCCCACGCCGGGCAGGCCGAACACCGTCTCGGTGACCACCGCGCCACCGATCATCAGCGCTACTGTCAGGCCGAGCACGGTGACGATGGGCACCAACGCATTGCGCAGCGCATGCTTGAGCACCACCACGTTTTCCGAAAGCCCCTTGGCCCGGGCAGTGCGCACGTAGTCCTCGCCCAGCACATCCAGCATGGAGGCGCGGGTGAAGCGGATGATGAGCGCCGAATTGAGCACGCCCAGCACCGTGGCCGGCAGCACCAGGCAGTGGATGCGGGCCGCCAGCGAGGCGCCCGGCTCGCCATAGCCCGAGACCGGGAACCAGCCCAGCGAGACCGCGAAGATCTGCATCAGCACCAGGCCGAACCAGAAGCTGGGGATGCTGGCGCCCAGCATGGCAAAACCGGTGAAGGCCTGGTCGACGGCCCTGCCGCGATACACGGCCGAGACGATGCCGCAGGGCACACCGATCAGCGCGGCAATGGCAATCGCCATCAGCGAGAGCAGGGTCGTGGGCTCGGCCCGCTCCCACAGCGCCTGGGTTACCGGCCGCTGCAGGAAGATCGATTCACCCAGGTTGCCGCGCGCCAGCTCGCGGACCCACAGACCAAACTGCACCGGCAGCGGCTTGTCCAGGCCATAGACCTTCTGCACGCGGGCGATGTCCTCGGCCGTGGCCTGGTCGCCCAGCAGCACGGCGATCGGGTCGCCCGGCGCGGCACGCGTGAGAATGAACACCAGCACCGCCACGATGGCCATGACCACCAGCATGCCGCCCAGCCGGGACAGAAGGTACCGTGTCATGACATTGCTCTATTCAACGATGCGAATTTTTCACTCATTCGAAAACACTCCACATCCTCATCTCCACGCTCGCTACAAAAGACAGCGAAATAAAGCCAGTCAAGTCGCGGAACCGGCTTTGCCGGGCCGCAGGCGGGCGGCCCCCTCGGGGGGCAGCGACCCACACGCAGTGGGGGAGCGTGGGGGCTCAACTCTTCAGGCTGGTATTCCAGAAGAACGGATAGGTATAGGGCGTATAGCCTTGCAGCGCCGGTGCGCGCGCTGACAGACTGGCAAATTTTCCGACCTGGATGTAGGGCACCTCGTCATACACCACCTGTTGCACCTTGCCCCACAACGCGCCGCGTTTGGCAGGGTTGGGCTCCTGGTTCAGCGCGGCCAGCGCCTCGGCCTTGGCGGGCGAGCTCCACCAGCCCGGCGCGCCGTCGCCCAGTTGCGGTGGCGAAAGCATGGGCTCGGGGAACAGGCCCGAATGGGTGATGTAGATGTCCCACAGCTTGGGGTCGGCGCGGCGCTGCAGCAGCGTTGCCCACTCGACCACGTTGAGCTCGGCCTTGAAGCCGGCGCGCTTGAGCTGCTCGGCCATGATCAGTGCCATGTTGTAGTGAAAGTCATACTGCCGGCTGGTCAGGATGCGCACCGGCTCACCCTTGTAGCCAGCCTGCTCGGCCTGGCTCTTGGCCTTCCTGGCATCGCGCTCGTTATAGGCTGCGGTGCCGGCTGTGGAATAGAAAGGCGTGCCTTTCGGGAAGTGGTTGCCTTCGGCGATGAAAAAGCGCGTGTCGCCAAAGCCCGCCGCCAGCATCTCGCCTTCGCCCAGCGCGGTTTGCACCGCCTTGCGTACAGGCTGCCGTGCCAGCGAGCCTTCCTTGGTATTGAACACCAGGTAAGGAAAGCCAAAAGAGGGCGTCATGATGGGCACGACCTTGCCGCCGGCTTTTTCCAGCCGCGGCAGCGCCTCAATCGGCAACAGGTCGGCGTAGTGGAACTGGCCGGCCAGCGCGCCTTCCACTCGCGTATTGGCATTGGGCACTGGTACGAAGCGCAGTTCCTCCACCGCGGCCACCCGCTTGCCGCCGTAGCCGCTGGCAGCTTCACTGCGGGCGCTGTAGCCGTCGAAGCGGGTGAGCAGCACGTATTGGTCGGGCTTGCGCTCCTTGAACTTGTAGGGCCCGGTGCCCACGTATTCGCGCAGGGGCTGGGCTAGCGATTCCTTGGCCATGATGGCGGCCATGCCCGAAGCCATGGCCAATTGCGAGAGCAACGGCGCATAGGCGTTCTTCAGGCTGATCTCCAAGCTGAGCGGGCCCTTGGCCGACAGGTCGGCCACCTGAACCGCCACTGACTTGCCGCGCGGTGAGACTTCCATCCAGCGTTTCAGGCTGGCCACCACGTCGTCGGCATGGAGCTCGCGGCCACTGTGCAGCATCACGCCCTTGCGCAGCGCGATGCTGTAGAGCTTGCCGTCCGCCGAGATCTTGGGCATCGCCTCGGCCAGCATCGGCACCAGGGCCGCCTTGGCGTCGAAGGTGAACAGCGGCTCGTAGACGTGCTGCATGATGATGCAGACCAGGTCGGCCGGGGTCGACTGGATGTCCAGTGTCGGCGGCTCAGCCACCATGGCCAGATTCAGGGCTGACTTGCCCGTCTGCGCGGCGGCCGGACCGAAACCGGCGCCGGCTGCGCCCAGGGCCAGCAGGGAAGACAAGGCGGTACGGCGATGCATGCGGATTCCACGGATCATGACAACTCCTGATTGAAGTTAAATTTCAAAAGTGAAGATTAATTGATCTACAAATGGTAATTTTCAGGATAAACCCGAATATTTGCGCATAATTCTGAAAATATATTTCAATATTTGCTGAAAAAGAGACTTTAAAAGGAGTTTTTCATGCCTCTGGAATATTTGGGAAATCCGCCGCTGGCCTCCGACCGCCAGCCTCGCCCTTTCTCGCCGGCCGTGCGCGCCGGGGATTTTGTCTACGTCTCCGGTCAGGTTCCGGCGAATGAAAATGGCGAGATCGTGACCGGCGGAATCGAGGTGCAGACCCACCAGGTGATGAAGAACCTGCAGGCGGTGCTCGCCCTGGCTGGTTGCACGCTGGACGACGTCTGCAAGAGCACGGTATGGCTGCAGGATGCGCGTGACTTCGGCAGCTTCAACCGCGTCTATATGGGCTATTTTGCGAATGGCAAACCGGCCCGCTCGACGACTGAGGCTCGGTTGATGGTGGATGCACGGGTGGAGATTGATGTTGTGGCCTACAAGCCCAAGGGTTGAAACCGGGCAAGTAACTTTTCTTTGCGTCGCTGTATGGACCGGACACATGGTTAACAGGTGTGCCGGGACAAGGTTGACACTTTCCGGCGAACTTGCGGGGAGGTATCTATGCCGTGGAAGGCCCAGGACATCATGAGTTTGAAGCAGGAGTTTGTGCTGTTGGCCCAGCATCAGGGGAGCCAACCGCCGGGAGTTGTGCCGGCGCTTTGGAATCAGCCCGCCAACAGCCTATAAGTGGCTGCGGCGCTACGAAGACGAGGGCCGCTCGGGCTTGGTCGAGCAATCGCGCAGGCCCGCCAGCAGCCCGGGTATCTGTCCTGCAGATATTGAAGGTGCGGTGGTTGCGCTGCGCGGCCAACATCCTGCCTGCCGCAGGCGCAAGATCTCAGCAGGCGCCTGCCCGATCTGGGGAGCGCCAAAGTCGCCCCAGCACCGTCACCTCCATCCTGCATCGCCATGGTCTGATCACGCCCAGGCCAGTGAGGCTGCCACGCCCTGGCTGCGCTTTGAGATACCCAACGACCCACAGCCGGCCTCATCACCCGTAGACCAATGGCAAGGATGAGCGGTTTCACCGCTCACTGAAAGCCGAAGTACTCAACGAACCATGAGTCCGGTCCATACACGATGCAAAAAAAGTGAATCGCATGCCGGGCGCCTCCGGGCCAGCAACACTCAGCAAATAGCGCGCTCAAGCCGGAGCATGAACCGGCGGGCGACCTCAAGACAGATCAGCTAAGGTCAGCAATCAAATCAATGTACTGCTGCATCGCATCGTCCTGCGAGGTGCCCTTGAGGTTGTTCCAGGCGTCCCACTTGGCGCGGGCCACCATGTCGCCGAAGCCGGGCTTTTTCTCGGCGTTGTCGCCGATGCTGCCCTGCTTGTAGAGCGCATAAATCTTCAGCAGCGTGGCGTTGTCAGGGCGCTCGCTGAGGTTTTTCGAATCGGCCATGGCTTTGTCGAAGGCGGCTTTCAGGTCTGACATGAGGAATCTCCGTTTTTAGAAGTGCGTCACCAATGAAGGTGCTTGGGGTAACTGCCCGGTATCTTAGCCAGACCGTTCCGTTCAAAATAGGGAAGTTACCCCATCCGGGGTAAGTTCGCATCAGTTTTGCATCGGGAGTGCTCATGGTTACACGCGTTACCGCCCAGGCCGCTGGCCGCAAAGTGGCAAAAAACGTCCAGAAGAACGTCAAGCGGGCCGTCTCGGGAACCCTGGGTATTTCGGGGGAGCGCATGAGCAAGGTCGACACGGCCTGGCTGCGCATGGACAACGATGCCAACCTCATGATGATCGTGGGCGTGTGGCAGCTGGCGCCGGGCGTCAAGTACGCCGCCGTCTGCGAACGCATCGAAAACAGCCTGCTGAAGTACGACCGCTTCAAGCAGCGTGTGATGGAGGACGCTGCCGGCGCCACCTGGGTGATGGACCGCAACTTCGACTTGGTCAACCATGTCGTGCAGGAGAAGTTGGCCAAATCGGCCAACCAGGAGCAGGCCCTGCAGGACCGCGTGGCCGTGCTTGCCACCCAGCCCCTGGACCCGAAACGCCCGCTGTGGCAAATCCACCTGATCGAGGACTACACCGGGCCCGACGGCGTGAAGGGCAGCGCCATGATCGTGCGCATCCACCACTGCATCGCCGACGGCATTGCGCTGATCTCCGTCACCATGTCGCTGGTCGACGGGGGTGCGCCACCGCCTGAGCGGCGCAAGAAGGCGGCGGCGGCCGCCGGCACGGAAGACTGGATTGCCGACACCCTGCTCAAGCCTTTCACCGACATCACAGTCAAGGCACTGGGCGCCGTGGGCGAAGGCGCGGCGCGTTCGCTGGGCATGCTGGGCGACCCCAAAAAGGGCATGGAGGACGGCATGCACAACTCCATGGACATGGCCAAGGTGCTGATGCAAGTGCTGAAGGACGGCGCCGCGCTGGCCCTGATGCCTGACGACTCCAAAACCCGGCTCAAAGGCAAGCCCGGGGGCGCGAAAAAAGTGGCCTGGTGCCAGCCGATCCCGCTGGATGAAGTCAAGGCCGTCGGCAAGGCGCTCAACTGCTCGATCAACGATGTGCTGCTCAGTTGCGTGGCGGGTGCCCTGGGCGAATATTTGAAAACCTTCGGTGACGATGTGGCGGGCCAGGAGATCCGCGCCATGGTGCCGGTGAATTTGCGGCCGCTGGACCAGGCGCACAAGCTGGGCAACCGCTTCGGCCTGGTGCCGCTGGTGCTGCCGATCGGTGTGGACAACCCGATCGAGCGCGTCTACGAAGTGCGCCGACGTATGGCCGCGCTCAAGGGCAGCTACCAGCCACTGCTGGCCTTTAGCCTGCTGGCGGTGGCGGGGCTTTTGATCAAGCCGGCGCAGGACGTGATGCTCAACCTCTTTGCCAAGAAAACCACGGCTGTGATGACCAACGTGCCCGGCCCGCGCGAAAAGCTCAAGTTCTGCGGCTCGACACTGGAGCAAAGCATGTTCTGGGTACCGCAGTCGGGCGACGTGGGACTGGGCGTGTCCATCCTGAGCTACGGCGGCGGTGTGCAGTTTGGCGTGATCACCGACAGCGCCCTGTGCCTGGAACCGCAGCGCATCATCGACGAGTTTGTGCCGGAGTTCGCCAAGCTTTCCATTGTGACGCTGATGCTGCCCTGGGGAGAGTGATCTGGTACACCCCTGTTGAGGCTCACTTCGTGTAGCCTCCTCTCCCCTTGCAGGGGACAGGCGCCATGCGGCCGGCGAAGCCGGACCGCGGCCCCCGCTTGAAGGGCCAAGGCGCTCACGTCCGATTGCTATTAAATTGATAGCTATTGGTCTAGACTTTTCGTTGGCTAGAGGCCTAAAATACCTAAAAATCTTGAGGCCACCGACGCCGCTTCCTGCAGCGAGGGGGAAGGCTACACCGAGTAAGCCTTAACAGGGGTGAACCAATTTCATGCTGCAAAACGGTGCGAGGCGATTTCGAGCAGTCCGTCGAAGATGAGGCTGTCCACCAGCTCAAACTTCACCGACATGCTGGGCGCCATCTTCCATCCGGCGCCACCGGTCATGATGCATTCAGGTTCCTCGCCGCAATGGCGGGCGACGTTTTCCACCATGCGGTGTATCGCACCGGCAATGGCGAAAGTGCCGCCGCTGGTCAGCGCATCACTGGTATTGGTGGGAAAGTCGCGCACCTCGCCGGTGGGAACGTGCAGACCGGCCGTTCCGGATTCGAGTGCGCGCAGCATGATGCCGTGGCCCGGAAGGATGAGGCCACCCAGGAATTTGCCGCCGGCGTCAATCGCCTCGACGGTGACGGCAGTACCCACCATGACGACCACGCAAGGCTTGTTGATGCCGCGCGCCAGCAGCCGGTGGCGCGCACCGATGATGGCAACCCAGCGGTCTGCGCCGAGTCTTGCCGGGTGGTCATAGCCGTTGGTGGCGCCGGCCTCGTGCGGGCTGGAAACTACCCAGTGCGGCGCCACGTCCCAGAGCTCCATTTGCTCGGCCACGCGCCGCTTGATGGCGTCGCCGGCGACGATGCAGCCGAGGATGCGCGAAGGCGGCTGCATGCCGCCCCACTCTTCTTCGGATAGCTTGTCGATGTTTTCCAGGAACACGGCGCCCTGCGCTTGCAGCTTGGCCCCGGGCACAGCGGATTCGTACTGGGCCCATTTCAGGCGGGTGTTACCCACGTCAAGCGCTAGAAAGGTCATTTGGCGGATTATGAACAGGTTTGAAGCTCGCCTGCGGGCACAGGCCTAAAGGTTTTCCAGTACACGCGGCAAAGAATGCTCAGATCAGTCCGAACCAGCATGCGCGCTGGATGGCGGCCAGCTTGTTGTCGACCTTGAGCTTGGTCATGGCATTGGAGAGGTGAAAGTTCACCGTGCGTTCGCTGCAGGCCAGCAATTCGCCGGTCTCGCGCGCCGTCATTCCCTGGAAGGCCAGGCTCAGGCATTCGAGTTCGCGCGGGCTCAGCGGGCTGCGCGCTTCGGCCAGCGCGCGCTTGAGCAGCGGCCAGATGTTGAGGGCCGACCAGGCCAGCAAGGCCGCCTCGCTGCGGTCATGCCACTGCCTCGGGCTGAAGAGGTAGCATTCAAAGGCCCGCCCCACCGTCAACGGGAAGGCGATGCGCACCACGCTCTGGTAGCCGTGGGCCAGCCACAGCCGGCGCCAGCGGCTCAGGCTTTCGAAAGCGGTTTTTGAGATGTCCTGCCAGGCGACAAGAGGTGCATCGGAGTCGCGCCATGGGGCGCCGAAGTCCCGGCTCTCGGCCAAGGCCTCGGCGGCATCGAGCAGGCGCGGAGGGTGAATGGCGAGCACCAGCCGGTCTTCCTGCCCCCCGAACGGGTCAGGGCCCAGCACCATGAGCGCCTCGACCGAGAACTCTCGAAGAGCGCACAGCCAGTCGCTGATGACGCCGTCCAGGCTGACGCTGTCAAAGTTGGCAGGTAACAGCATTAGCTTGACGAGATGAGAACCGGGACAATACAGTCAAATGTCAAATGCATCATCAGTCAGGTTCCCGGTTGTGCTGGAGAAGTTCTTAACGTGAGGAGCGCCCGCTTTCACGCGTGGCTTGCGCGGCGTCCCCTGCTTCAGTGGCTGCGCGAGGAACTGATCCTTGCGCCCCTGGAGCCCATTTTGCATCCATCCCCGCGGCGGCTGTGGTGGCTGGGTCTTTCTTTTTTTTCGGGCAACGCCCTGTTCGCCTGGATCTGGTCGGTCTGGTTGCCGCAGCCCTATGAAAACCTGCCGCTGCGCGTCGTGGCCAGCGTGCTGGGCTACAGCCTGATGACCAAACGCGTCAACCATGACCCGGGAAGCCGGCTGGCGCAACGGGTGTTTGGCGTGGTGTTCTGGCTCGAGCTGCCGGTCTTGTTCAGCTGGATGTACCTGTGTAACGGCAGCAATACCGTGTGGCTGGCCACCCTGGCGGCCATGGTGTTGATCTACTACCATGTCACTGACTGGCGCCTGGCGACCCTGGGCACCATCACCGGTGGGGGACTGGCCTGGGTCATGTTCCTGTACGTGGGGCCGGCGGTTCCCGCCCTGCCGGAAGACCAGCGCACCGTGCATGCCGTGGTATTTGCGTTTGCCTGGTCGATCGCGCTGGTGCTGAACCTTTCCTCGGCCAACCTGCGGCGAGAGCAGCTTTCCAGCACGCTCACTACCATCGGCATCATGGCGCACGAGCTGCGCACGCCGCTGTCGACGGCAGCCCTGCTGGGCGATGCGATCCATCTGGAGGTGCAGCGCCAGCCCGACAACCCGCGCGCGCTGCAGCTGGACAAGCTGGCGCTGCGCCTTCACGCACTGGTTCGAAACATGAACCACCAGATCGACACACAGATCGCGAATGCCAAGCTGCTGCAGCTGCCACGGCATACCCAACAGGTCGCGGCCGGCAAATTGGTCCAGGACGTCGTGGCGGCGTATCCCTATCAGTCGAGCCGCCAGAGGGAATGCGTGCGGGTGCTTGTTCACGATGACTTCACCTTCCGTTCTTCCGCCACACAGTTTTCCCAGGTGCTGGACAACCTCATCAAGAACGCGCTGCATTCCCTGATGGCGGCCGACTCGAAATACCCGCATGGCGCCCTGCGCATTGAAGTCGGCCGGACGCAGGCACGCGGCCGCATCATGGTGGCCGATGAGGGCATGGGTATCGACGCCGCCCTGCTGCCGCAGATTTTCAAGCCGTTCTTCTCGAGCAACCGCGGCACGGGGCACGGCCTGGGCCTGGCCTTTTGCCAGCAAGTGGTACAAAGCGCAGGTGGCACCATTCATGTGAAATCAGAGTTCGCCGTGGGAGCTGCTTTTACCATCGAGCTGCCGATTACGGCCTGATACCTTGCACATGATTTGCTTTTGACAACCCGCGCTAGACTGACAACATGTCCTTTGCACTTTACCGCCGTCCCGGAGGCGTGGTTTTCCTGGATGACGACCCGGATTATCTCGAAATGCTCGCGGAAGTCATGCCGCTGGACTGGCATGTACGCCTGTTCCTGCGCCCCGTGGCGTGTATAGACCTGCTGCTCCAGGAGCCGGTGCGCTGGGAAGCGGATGCCTGGCGCCAGCAGGAAATCATCAATCGATGGCGCGAGGGGACGGCCCTGATTCCGCAAATCCTGCAGTACTGGCGGGACGACGGCACGGCGCGATTTGCGCTCACGCAGGTCTGCGTGGTGGACTATTCCATGCCGGCCATGAGCGGGCTGAGGGTGTTGAGCGAGCTGACCGGGTGGTCGGGGTCGCGCGTTTTGCTGACAGGCAGGGCCGACGAGCAACTTGCCGTGTCGGCCTTCAACCGCGGGCTGATCGAACAATTCATTCCCAAGCAATCTCCGGAGATCCGGCTGCGCCTGACCGATGCGGTGCAGGCGCTGCTGCGACAGCCCGATCCCCGGCATCAGCAGACCTGGCGGGCGACGCTGTCCCGCGCGCAGCATGCGCTGTTGTGCGAACCATCCGTCGCGCAGGAGCTGGAAAACCTGGCACTGCGGCAAGGCTGGATCGAGCATGTGGTGATCGGTGCACCTTTCGGTGTGCTGGCGCTTGACCGCAAAGGCAGCGTCAGCTGGTTGCAGCTGGAACCCGCCGGGAACCTGCCAGAGCTTGCCGAAATGGCAGTATCGCAAGGCTGGGATGCCGCGACCGTGAAGGACGTGGCGGCGGGCAGGAAACTCATCGACCTGGAACTGCAGCTGGCGCTGGGCGCCGGCCACAAACCCCAGCCGCGCCAGGCCTTCGCCATCGCTTCCGGTCCGGCCGCGCTCCATGCGGCGCTTTTTACTGTCGGCGAGCCTTTTAACCCCGGCTTCATGAGCAGCCACGAGCGATTCATTGCCACCTCGGGTGAGAGACACCTGCAGGACTGACACCGGCATCACGCCTCCTGGCCGGCCCGGGCGCGCCGTGCAATCGGCCAATCCCATGGCTTCACGATCGGCGCGATTTCGCGTGCGACCGCTTCCACATGATCCAGTTCGGAATCCATCAGCCCGGCATTCAGGGTCAACCTCATCATTGCGCGTTTGCTGCTGGTGGCCGGCGCGCAGAACATCGACGAAAACACGTTGCGCTCCTCCAGCCGGTCCCGCAGCACCATGGTGTCGGATTCCAGCCCGACCTCCAGCGCAATGATCTGCTGGCTGCCTTGGTGGATGGGATAGCCCAGCTCGCTCAAGGCGGACCGCAACCTGCGCGTGTGGGCGTGAAGCCTTGCGCGCGCATCGTCGCTATTGCGGATCACCTCCAGCGTGGCTGCAAGGCCGGCAATCTCGTGCGGCAGCAGGCTGGAGCTGAAGATATTGGGAAAGCTTGAACAGAGAATGTAATAGCGCATGTGCGCCGGCGCAGTAAAAAAGCCGGCCCGGCCCGCAAACGCCTTGGCAAGGCTGGCGGTGATGAAGTGCACGCGGCTGGTGAGGCCCAACTCGGCACACAGCCCCGCACCTTCCGGGCCGTGGGTGCCCAGCGAGTGCGATTCATCCACCAGGATCATGCAGCCGTGCTGCTCGGCCACATCGACAATTTCGCCCAAAGGGCAGATGGCGCCCGTGGTGCTGTACACGGAATCGACCACCACGATGCCCGGGCCGTTCCTGGCGATCATCCGGGCGAGATGAACCGGATCATTGTGGCGAAAAGCGAAAGCCGGGGCGCGCGCCGCATGGGCGCCTTCCCACAACGATGCATGAGCCAGCGTATCAAGGTACACGGGGGTCTGCGCATCGGCAATCGCCTGCAGCAAGCCGACATTGGCCGCATAACCTGATTGGCAAATGAAGCCGTCGTCCTTTCCGACCCAGGATGCCAGTGCCAGCTCCAGCGTGTGTGTGGGATGCTGGTTCAGGTGGAAGACACCGGACTGCACCACAAACTCCTGCTCCTTGCGCAAGGCTTCCACCTGCGCGTGGACGATGTGCGGATGACCCGTGACGCTTAGGTAGTCGTTGCCGTCCAGCCGGATGGCATTGGAGTCCGGTGTTTTGCCATGAAGCATGAACTTTCCGCTCCACTGCTGGTTCCAGCGCGGCGTGAAGTCACGGGATATTCGCTGGCACAACTGGGCCCCAAGGGCAGGGTTGGAAAAATGCGCGGAGTCAGGGGAAAGTTTGCGTTCGAGTACTTGCATGAGGGAGCTCCGTTAAAAAGGGAAACCCCATTGAAAGCGCTCAAACAAATTGATACTTCTTATCCCCTGTCAGAATTAACAGGGGGTACATCAATACACCAAATTTGCGACATCGTGGTGTGAACTATTCACCTCGTTTTGAGGAAGCCCAACCGCCATTTACTTACATATTCAGGTTACAAAAAGTAGATATGCCGGCCCTCGAAGGTGGCAGTCATCTCAACCCTGCTTCCACGGCAAGCCCCGAAAACGCCAGCCCCCCTTGCGGCCGCGCTGCCCCTGCTCAGCATCGCCTTCAAAACCTTCGAGGATGTTGTAAGCCTCGACGCCCAGCTCGGTCGCGCGTTTGGCCGCCGCGACCGAACGCACACCGCTGCGGCACAACAGCACTGCCTTCTTGCCAGCAGGCACTGCGGCCTTCAGCCCCTCGGCAAAACCAGCATTGATCGTCATGCCCGGCCATTGCTTCCACGCCAGGGGTACTGCGCCAGGCACGTAACCCACCCATTCGCGTTCAGCGTCGGTCCGGACGTCCACCAGCACCGCCTCGCCTGACTGCATCCACTCAAAAGCCAGCTGTGCAGAAATATCGCCCGCATACCCGGAAGCAGGCTGGACACCAGGTCGCGCGGAACCATTTGCAGAAGTTTTTTTTTCCATCACAGGGCCTCTCAGTTCGGGGTGTTGATCAACAGGCATATCGGGCATGCATGCACCGCATGACAGCGACCCGAAACCAGCAGATCTAGTTTATCCCCCTGCAACCACACGCCAGACAGTGAGGGCATAGGCAGGCCGCGCATCCCCTGGCGCAGGTGTGACATGCACAATCACCCTACCGATGAACTGCAGGAGACCCCGATGCCCCGCAACGCCGATACACCTTCTCCACAAAAGGTACAGCCTGGCAAGGCAAGCTTCAAGGCTCTGGCCAAAACCGTAGCCCCCTGGCAACCCTCTCCGTCGAAGCCCAAGGGGTTTTCCCTCGCCAGCCTTGACCCGGCAGCCAAGCCGTTCTCGACGGGCGACAAGCTACGCGACAAAGCTGCCGTCGAAGCACTGGCCACAGAGATTGACGGATTGCAAAACCTGTTTTACGCGGACAAACGCTACAAGCTTCTTGTGGTCCTGCAGGGAACGGACACGTCAGGCAAGGACGGGACATTGCGCGGTGTCTTTGGGCGCATCAGCCCGCTGGGCGTACGGACGGTCAGCTGGAAGGCCCCGACGGAAGACGAGCGGGCGCATGACTACCTGTGGCGAATCCATCAGCAGATGCCGGGCATGGGAGAGATCGTGATTTTCAACCGCAGCCACTACGAAGATGTATTGGTGCCGCCCGTCAACGGATGGATCACATCGGCACAAACAGCACAGCGTTTCCGGCATATCAACGACTTCGAACGCATGCTCTCGGAAACCGGTACCGTGATCCTCAAGTTCATGTTGCATATCAGTCCCGATGAGCAAAAGCGACGGCTGCAGGAGCGACTGGATGACCCCGCCAAACACTGGAAATTCAGCGCAGGCGACCTGGAGGTCCGCAAACAATGGAAGCAGTATCGGAAGGCTTACGAAGCACTGCTCCAGGCCACCAGCACCCCTTGGGCACCCTGGACCGTGGTGCCGGCTGACTCCAAGACGCATCGCAACCTGATGATCGCTACCCTCGTCCGGGCCAGGTTGCAGGAACTGAAGCTGCGTTTTCCGCCAGGCGATCCGGCTCTCAAGGGGCTGAAAATCACCTGAGCTCCTCGGCGGTTCCTGTCGGTCAGGCACAAACAGTTTCACCCTGAGAAGGGGCACCGTCCTGTAGCGTTGGTGGAAACCCTCTTTGTAAGGAATGGGCAAGGCGGAATGATGAGTCCTCTTACCTTTTTCGAAACAACAGGAGACAAGTCATGACCGAGAGCAAAAACCCCCGCAGGCGCGGCCTGCTGAAAGGCGCCGCGATTGCCGCCGGCGCCCTGTCCGCCCCCATGGTCGCCATGGCGCAGACAACGTCCTTGCGCTTCCAGAGCACCTGGCCGGCCAAGGACATCTTCCACGAATTCGCCAACGACTTCGCGAAAAAGGTCAATGACATGGCCGGCGGCCGCCTGAAGATCGAGGTGCTGCCCTCGGGCGCGGTCGTGCCGGCCTTCCAGCTGCTGGAAGCCGTCAACAAGGGCACGCTGGACGGTGGCCACGGCGTGGTGGCCTACCACTACGGCAAGAATTCGGCGCTGGCCCTGTGGGGTTCCGGCCCCGGCTACGGCATGGACTCCAACATGGTGCTGGCCTGGCACAACTACGGCGGTGGCAAGGCCCTGCTCGAGGAAATCTACAAGGCCATCAACATGGACGTGGTGTCCTACCTGTACGGCCCCATGACCACCCAGCCGCTGGGCTGGTTCAAGAAGCCCATTGCCAAGGCCGACGACCTCAAGGGTCTGAAGTACCGCACGGTGGGCCTGGCCGTGGACATGTTCACGCTGATGGGCGCCGCGGTGAATCCCTTGCCCGGCGGCGAGATCGTGCCGGCGCTGGACCGCGGCCTGATCGACGCGGCCGAGTTCAACAACGCCTCCTCCGACCGGGTCCTGGGCTTTCCCGACGTGGTGAAAAACTGCATGCTGCAAAGCTTTCACCAGAGCGGCGAGCAGTTCGAAATCCTGTTCAACAAGACCAAATACAACACGCTGCCGGCCGAACTCAAATCCATCATCGACTACGCGGTGCAGGCCGCCAGCGCCGACATGAGCTGGAAAATGATAGACCGCAACTCCAGCGACTACATCGAGATGAAGAAGCAGGGGATCAAGTTCTACAAGACCTCGGATGCCGTGCTGCGCGCCCAGCTGGACGCCTGGGACAAGACCATTGCCAAGAAGGCCGGCGAGAACCCGCTGTTCCAGAAGGTGCTGGATTCGCAAAAGGCCTTCGCCCAGCGGGCCGTGTCCTGGCACAACGACTATTCCGTCGACTTCAAGATGGCCTACAACCATTATTTCTCCGGCAAGAAAGCCTAGCCGGCGCTTGAGCCTGAGCCTTGAGTACAGCAGCCATCCGGTCCCGCCTGGATGGCTGCTTTTCTTTGTCGCAGCCCGCCATCGGAACCGCCATGAACGTTCAACGTCTCCTTCACACCGCTGACGCCATCAGCACCTGGGTGGGCAAGGCTTTCGCCTGGCTCATCGTGGCGCTGATGTTGCTGGTCTGCGCCGAGGTCTTCAAGCGCTACGCGCTCAACGCGCCGACGGCCTGGATCTTCGACGCCAACAACATGCTCTACGGCACCCTGTTCATGATGGGCGGCGCCTATACCCTGGCCCAGGACGGCCATGTTCGTGGAGACTTTCTGTACGGCAGCATGAAGCCGCGCATGCAGGCCTGGCTGGACCTGGTGCTGTACGTCCTGTTCTTCCTGCCCGGCATCGCCGCGCTGACTTGGGCCGGCTGGACCTACTTCAATGACTCGTGGGCCATCCACGAGCAGACCTTCAACGCTGACCCGATTCCGCTCTACCCCTTCAAGTTCGTGATCCCGCTGGCCGGCGCCATCGTGCTGATGCAGGGCATCGCTGAAATGATCCGCTGCGTGGTGTGCATCAGGACCGGTGTGTGGACGCCGCGCCTCAAGGACGCAGAGGAGGCCGACGTGGTAGCACAGCAGCTGGCCGGCAGCGAATTCGTCGATGAGGATGCCAAGCGGCTCGCCATCGAAAAATCCAAAGGGATGAAGGGATAGATGATGATCGCAGTGCAGAACCGCTTCAAACAAGATCGCGCCCCCTCGGGGGGCAGTGCAACCGCCTTGGCGGCAAACGTGGGGGCTCCATGACCAATGCAGCCCTTGGCATGACCATGCTCTGCCTGATCGTGGTCGTGATCATGCTGGGATTTCCCACCGCCTTCACCCTGATGGGGCTGGGCATCATGTTCGGCTTCGTCGCGTTCTACGACCCGTCGGCCCATTGGCTCGACAACAAGATCTTCGACCTCATGGTGCAGCGCGCCTTCGGGGCCATGACCAATGAAACCCTGCTGTCCATCCCGCTTTTTGTGCTGATGGGCTACGTGATGGAGCGCGGCGCGCTGGTGGACAAGATGTTCCACAGCGTGCAGCTCGCGTTTCGCAGCGTGCCGGGTTCGCTGGCCGTCACCACGCTGATCATCTGCACCTTCTGGGGCATCGCCAGCGGCCTGGTGGGCGCCGTCGTGGTGCTGATGGGCGTGATCGCCATGCGGCCCATGCTCAACGCCGGCTACGACACCCGGCTGGCGGCCGGCGTCATCACCGCAGGCGGCACGCTGGGCATCTTGATCCCGCCCTCGGTGATGATCATCGTCTACGCGGCCGTTGCCGGCCAGTCGGTCGTCAAGCTCTATGCGGCCGCCATGTTCCCGGGCTTTTTCCTGGCCCTGCTGTACCTCGTCTACATCATCGGCTGGGTGCTGATCAACCCGAAGATCGCGCCCAGGCTGCCGCCCGAGCAGCAGCAGGTGCCGGTGCCGCCCTGGCTGCACGCCATCGGCGGCGCCTATTCGCGCCGCATGCTGCCCGCGCTGCTGGCCGCGACCGCATCGCCCGGCCGCGCCCTCAAAGCCGGCGTGGACGGCATGAAGATCACCCGGGGCTTGCTGGCGCGCAGCCTGGGCCTGGCGCTGGTGCCGCTGGCGCTGTCGGCCGTCACCCTGGGCGCCGTGTGGTGGTATGTGGTGATCCACTCCCAGGAGGACAACGTTGCGAGCGCCGCGGCGCAGGTCACCCAGCGAGCCCAGGCGCCCGCACCCGCTACTGCCACCGGCGGACTGCAGGAGGCTCCCGGCGCCGAGGCTGTCCAGGCACCGCCGGCTGCCGGCGGCGTCCAGGAACCGCCGGCAGAAACCAGCGGCCTGCAGGAGCTGTCGGCCCCACCTGGCGCAACCGAGGAGCCGGCCGCCGGCGCCGCCAGGGACGAGCCCATGCAGCAGTTTGGCGACCCGGCGGCCGAAGGCCCGCACACCGTCGCCGTTCCCGACATGTTCTTCACCGGCTTCTGGATCGCCTGCGCCATCACCTTGCTGCTGCTGGCCTGGTACTACTGGAAGTTCGATGCGGAGCAGTTCGAGATTCTGCGCATGCTGGTGTCCTCCGTCATGCCGCTGGCCATCCTCACCTTCGTCGTGCTGGCGGTGATCCTGTTCGGCATCACGACGGCCACCGAATCCGCGGCGGTCGGCGCGGCGGGCGCCTTCCTGATGGCCTGGCATGCCAAGACCCTGAACTTCCAGCGCATCAAGGAAGCGGTCTTCCTCACCGCCAAAACCACCTCCATGGTGTGCTGGCTGTTTGTCGGCTCAGCGCTGTTTTCGGCCGTCTTCGCCTTGTTGGGCGGGCAGGCCGTGATCGAAAGATGGGTGCTGTCAATGGAGCTGACGCCGCTGCAGTTTCTGCTGGTATCGCAGGCCATCATCTTCATCCTCGGCTGGCCGCTCGAGTGGACCGAAATCATCGTGATCTTTGTGCCCATCTTCCTGCCGCTGCTGCAGCACTTCCAGATCGACCCCATCCTCTGGGGCGTGCTGGTCTTCGTGAACCTGCAGGCGGCCTTCCTGTCGCCACCGGTCGCGATGAGCGCCTTCTACCTCAAAGGCGTGTCGCCGCCCCACGTGACCTTGAACCAGATCTTCGCCGGCATGATGCCCTATATGCTGATCGTGATCCTGTGCATGGTGTTCATGTACGTCTGGCCGGGCATGACACTCTGGCTGCCGAAGTTCCTGTACGGCGGCGGCTGACCGGCCGGAGGTCCTCTCCAGCGAGGCGGCCCGCTTCCCCTCGAATACCCCCGCCCCGAGGCGGGCGCTTGAACAGCCTCCACTTACGGAGTAAGATTGACGTTTACGTAAACGTCAATTACAGTGAGCGAGGGAGCCAACCCGCCCCTCCCGGAGACAACCATGACCGACATGTCCGCTGAATACAAAGCGCTCGCCAGCTACCGCCCCACGCACAAGGTGCGCTTCATCACGGCGGCCAGCCTGTTCGACGGCCATGACGCGGCCATCAACATCATGCGGCGCATCCTGCAGAGCATGGGTGCCGAGGTCATCCACCTGGGCCACAACCGCAGCGTCGACGAGGTCGTAACGGCCGCCCTGCAGGAAGACGCGCAGGGCATTGCCATCAGTTCCTACCAGGGTGGGCATGTCGAGTATTTCAAGTACATGGTCGATCTTCTCAAGAGTCGCGGCGGCGAGCACATCCAGGTGTTCGGCGGCGGCGGCGGCGTGATCGTGCCGCCCGAAATCCGCGAGCTGCATGCCTACGGTGTCAGCCGCATCTACAGTCCCGAAGACGGCCAGAAGATGGGCCTGGCCGGCATGATCGGTGAGATGGTCATGCGCTGCGACAAGGACTTGACCGGCTTCGCCCCCAAGAATGTCAAAGCCATTGAAGGCCACGACGAGATGAACTGGCGAGCCCTGGCCCAGTTGATCACCGCATTAGAGAACGGCAAGGCCGATGCGACGCTGGTCGATGCAGTTCGCACGCAAGCCGCTACCCGCAAGATTCCCGTGCTGGGCATCACCGGCACTGGCGGCGCGGGCAAGTCCTCGCTGACCGACGAGCTGATTCGCCGCCTGCGCCTGGACCAGAACGACAAGCTACGCGTGGCCATCATCAGTATCGACCCGTCTCGCCGCAAGAGTGGCGGCGCGCTGCTCGGCGACCGTATTCGCATGAACGCGATCAGTCCATGGACAGTGCCCATCGCCGGCCAGAAGAACTCCGACAGCGGGCAACGCGTGTTCATGCGCAGCCTGGCCACACGCGACTTCGGCTCCGAAATCAGCCAGGCCCTGCCCGACGTGATCGCCGCCTGCAAATGCGCGGGCTTTGACCTGATCGTCGTCGAGACCTCCGGCATAGGCCAGGGCGACGCCGCCATCGTGCCACACGTCGACGTGCCCATGTACGTGATGACGCCCGAATTCGGCGCGGCCAGCCAGCTTGAAAAAATCGACATGCTGGACTTCGCCGAGTTCATCGCCATCAACAAGTTCGACAGAAAGGGTTCGCTCGACGCCCTGCGCGATGTCTCAAAGCAAGTGCAGCGCAATAAGGAAGCCTGGGGCACGCCGGCCGACAAGATGCCGGTCTTCGGCACCATGGCTGCGCGCTTTAACGACGACGGCGTGACGGCCCTCTACCAGGCGCTCAAGCCGCGCCTGGCCGCGTTGGGCCTGGCGCTTGAGGGCGGTGCGCTGCCCGCGGCCGAAGTGCGCCACAGTACCAACCAGACGCCGGTGGTGCCGGCCGCGCGAACGCGCTACCTGGCCGAAATCAGCGACACGGTGCGCGGCTACAAAAAACGTGCCCGCGCGCAAGCTCAACTGGCGCGCGAGGTGCAGCAGCTCAAAGCCGCGGCCTCCATGCTCAAGATCGACAAGCCCGACCGCGCGCCAGCCGCCGAAGCCGCGCTGGATCTGGCCGGTCACCGTAAGGCGCGCATGGACGCCGATGCCCGCGCCCTGCTCGCCCAGTGGCCCGACATGCAGGCCGCCTACGCCGGTGACGAATACGTGGTCAAAATCCGCGACAAGGAAATCCGCACAGCGCTGACCACCAAATCGCTCTCGGGCACCACCATCCGCAAGGTGGTGCTGCCGCAGTACGAAGACCACGGCGAAATTCTCAAATGGCTGATGCTGGACAACGTGCCCGGCAGCTACCCTTACACCGCCGGCACCTTTGCCTTCAAGCGCGAGGGTGAAGACCCGACCCGCATGTTCGCCGGTGAAGGCGACCCCTTCCGCACCAACACCCGCTTCAAGCTGCTCAGCGAAGGCATGGCGGCCAAGCGGCTGTCCACCGCGTTTGACTCTGTCACGCTCTATGGCAACGACCCGGCCCTGCGCCCCGACATCTACGGCAAGGTCGGCAACTCGGGCGTCTCCATCGCCACGCTGGACGACATGAAGGTGCTGTACGACGGGTTCGATCTGTGCAATCCATCGACTTCGGTCTCGATGACCATCAACGGCCCGGCGCCGACCATCCTCGCGATGTTCATGAACACGGCGATCGACCAGAACCTCGACAAGTTCAAAAAAGACAATGGCCGCGACCCCACCGCCACCGAGGCCGCCAAGATACGCGAATGGGTGCAGGAAAACGTTCGCGGCACCGTGCAGGCCGACATCCTGAAAGAAGACCAGGGACAGAACACCTGCATCTTCTCGACCGAGTTCAGCCTCAAAGTCATGGGCGACATCGCCCAGTACTTTGTGCACAACCGGGTGCGCAACTTCTACAGCGTTTCCATCAGCGGTTACCACATCGCCGAAGCCGGCGCCAACCCGATCAGCCAGCTGGCCTTCACGCTGTCAAACGGTTTTACCTTTGTCGAAGCGTATCTCGCGCGCGGCATGCACATCGACGACTTCGCGCCCAACCTGAGTTTTTTCTTCAGCAACGGCATGGACCCGGAATACACCGTGATGGGCCGCGTCGCGCGCCGCATCTGGGCCGTGGCCATGAAAGAAAAATACGGCGCCAACGAACGCAGCCAGAAGCTGAAATACCACATCCAGACCTCGGGCCGCAGCCTGCATGCGCAGGAAATCCAGTTCAACGACATACGCACCACGCTGCAAGCGCTGATCGCGATCTACGACAACTGCAACTCGCTGCACACCAACGCATTTGACGAAGCCATCACCACGCCGACCGAAGAATCAGTGCGCCGCGCCATGGCCATCCAGCTCATCATCAACCGCGAATGGGGCTTGGCGAAGAATGAAAACCCCTCACAGGGCGCCTTCATCATCGAAGAACTCACCGAACTGCTCGAAGAAGCCGTGCTGCTGGAATTCGAGCGCATCGCCGAGCGCGGCGGCGTGCTGGGCGCCATGGAAACCGGCTACCAGCGCGGCCGCATCCAGGACGAGTCCATGCACTACGAGATGCTCAAACACACCGGCGAGCTGCCCATCATCGGCGTCAACACCTTCCGCAACCCTCACGGCGACGCAGTGCAGGACAAGCTCGAGCTGGCCCGCTCCACCGAGGAGGAAAAACAGAGCCAGCTCAAGCGCCTGGACGACTTCCACCGCCGCCACGCCGCCGAATCACCCGCCATGCTCAAACGCCTGCAACAGGCCGTGATTGAGAACCTCAACGTATTCGAGGTGCTGATGGAGGCGGTGCGGGTCTGCTCGCTGGGGCAGATCACCAATGCGCTGTTCGAGGTGGGTGGGCAATACCGGCGAAATATGTAAACCGGCGGGGAGCGGTATTACCCAACTGATGCATGGCAAGTTATTTCGGCTATTGCCGAATCCTGCCAACACTGGTGACGATGGATAACTCGACGAAGCCAGAGCCAGAGTGCTGTCCCGGTTTAAAGCTGATCAAGTAACCACCCAGATCAAAATTACTCATGCTGTCCAATGCTAGAACGGTCCCTTCGCGGCTGAGCCTGCTGCCTTGGCGCCGTATCGCCTCAGAAATGACGCGGGCGGCGATATAGCCCTCCATCATGGCGTAGCTCACAGGCACTTCCAGGTTGGGTGTCTTGGCAGCGGACTCAGTAAATTCCTTGACGAGCTGACTGGAGACCCTGTACGGACTTGGCGTCACCTGGGCGATAGCCACACCTTGCATCTGCTCCGGAGACAGTCGTTTCGAGAGCTGCTCGATGTCGGCGCCCGAATGGGCAAGCAGTTGAGCCGCGCCGCCAGCGATACGGTACTTCTCAATAAAGCCAGCCGCAGCAGACCCGCTGGAAACCATGATGATCGCCTGCGGCTGCATGTTCATGAAAGTGTCCACGGCGTCAGTGACGTTGACCGTATTGGCGACGTAGGAGGCGCGTCCTTCGATCGTCGCTCTGACTTTCCTGGCTGACTCCTCGGCCGCGGCGATTACCGCAGTTGAGCCCGGCCCAGCCTCATGGAAAAGCCCCAGGCGCTTAATCCCAATGGTGGCCAAATGTTCGATGAGTTTGGAAATTTCGTCGCGCAGACCTGCCCGCACGCTATATAGATAGGGGGTGTCTGGCTGGATCTCCGAAGTGCGGTAGCCTACCAGGGCGATCTTTTCTTTTGCCAGAATGCCTGCAGACACCAGACCGGTCACATTCCTGCCGCCAAAGTAGCCGGCCAGGACCAGCGGCTTATCTCCGGCAATCATCTGCTTGGTCAAAGTGACCGTGTCGTCGGGCGCCCCTCCGTCGTCCTTGCGCAATAGTGTGAACTTATGACCGTTGACGCCGCCGGCCTTGTTCAGGGCGTTGAAATGCAATTGCATGCCGGCGGCATAAGCGCGGCCTTGGCCAGCCTCCGGCCCTGACATGGGGCCGACCTGGCCCACTACGATCTCTGCGGCGAGTGTCGGACCGGCTCTCATCACAAAACCAACCACAGTCAGTGCCATCAGGATTTCGGCGAAAGCTGACGACAAGCAACGGTTGCGCATGGTGAGACTTTCCTTTTTGTGCGGCGGCCACCGTCAGGTTCGGGCCTGCCTGAGCAGGGGCTGAATTCAATTGCAGGTCAAGGAGAGGTTCCCGACCCGTCTCGTAGACGGCCGAAACGCGTGCCATCATCAACCCGGGCTTCGAACTGCAGCAGTGCCAGCAGTTGGCGAACCTTGACGCCTTGCGGTCGAGCCAGGTTGTCGCGAAGCGTTGCCGCCCGCTCTTCCGGAATAATGCCCGTGGTGCATTGTTCGAATTTGATTTGCCGCTCCAACGGCGAAAACGGATTCAGGAATGACCCTTTGGCGTGGTGAACCACACGCTCCAGGCGTCGTCCGTCCTTCAAGGTTACGACTGTGGTGTGGGGGAGCAGCTGCGTTGCGGTTTCTACGCGTGTCGAATCCAGGCGCATTTCGACGCGTGGCATGAGGCGCCGGGTCATATCATCATGCACCGCTTGCGGCGTGAAGTCGGCCAACGTGACCGTGCCGTAACGGAGCATCGTTGCCACTGCGTAGGGCATGGAGAACATGGCCTCGCGGGGATCCCGGGGCTCCGGGTATTTGAGGTTCACCAAGTTGACGCGCCCGACCAATGTTTCGACACGCTCCACATCCTCCATGCCGAATCGGTGTTCCGTGGCCAGGGCTTGCAACGCGTCCAGACAGCGGTGTGTGGACGCACAGTTGGGATACAGCTTGAATCCCAGGCCGTGGCTGTCGATCGCCAGCGGGCCATCGTTGACTGCAGTCATGGACCGCCAGTCGGCCGCCAAGCCCCCAGCATAGAGTGCGCCAAACCCATGCGGGCCTTCCAGGGCTTTATCGCTGCCGGTGACGCCTGAGGCCGCAAGCGATGCGGCCAGCACACCGCCTTGGGCCGCCAATCCGGCATGCACGGGTTTCGTGTCGGTGCCGAACTGGACCTTGGGTCCAGCTGCCATGGAAACAGCCAAGCTGAGAGCGTGCGTCATCCTGCCAGCGTCCAGCCCAAGCAATCTGGCGCAAGCGGCTGCGGCAGCAATTACACCAATGGTTTGGGTGCCATGCCAGCCTTTTTCGGCATGGGACCGGTCCATCGCCATCCCGACGCGGGCCATCACCTCGCTTCCGACGATCAGTGCATCCAGAACCGCATCGAGCGTGGCATCCATCTCGTGGGCTTGCGCCAGGATGGCCGGGATCACGGCGCAGCCAAAATGTCCACCGGCGACGAAAAACATCTCATCCAGCTCCCGCGCATGGGCGGCCGTGCCGTTGGCCAGCGCACTGAAGGCGGCACAAGTCCCGGTGTTGCTACCCACCACCGGGACCGGTCCCGCGACACGCAATCCCGCACGTACCGAGGCGCAAACCGGATCCCCAGCACCTGCCACCATGGCGGCGATGGTGTCCTCCAGGGAGTGCTCCGCCGTGCGCAGGGTTGATTCACCCCATTGACCGGGGACCGTGGCAGCCCAGTGCGCGAGAACCTGGGTAGCGGGGACGGGGGAACTGAACATGCTTGTCCTTGGGGTCTGTTTTGGTATGTGTTGCGCCTGTCAGCGCAACCGGGTGTGGGGCGAATGGCAAACACGCAGCAGCAGGTTTATGCGAGAAGACAAGGCACGCTCAGTCGAGCTTCACTCCGGCCTTACGGATCACGTCACCCCACTTTTCCGCCTCGCTGTCAATATGCGTCTTGAAAAACTCGGGCGTTCCCCCAAGCGCGACCTGCCCCACTTGCGCGAATTCGGCTTTGGTCGCAGGTGCCTGCAGCCAGTTGTTGATCTCACGGTTCAGGCGCAGGATCACGGGCCGAGGCGTGCCCGTCGGTGCCACAATGCCGCCCCAGGCCACCACCTCGAAGCCTGCAATGCCCGCCTCTTCCATGGTCGGCACGTCGGGCAGCAGCGCCGAGCGACGTTTACTGGTAACCGCGAGCGGACGCACCTTGCCCGACTGGATCGCGCCCACCATGGACGGCAGGTTGTCAAACATGAAGTCGATCTGCCCGCCGATCAGGTCGGTCTGCGCCTGCGGGGCCCCGCGGTAGGGAATGTGGCTGAAGCTGATGCCGGCTTTTTCCTTGAGGATTTCGCCGCTGAGGTGACTGGTGGTGCCGTTGCCGCCGGAACCCATGGTCAGATTGCCCGGGTGGCTCTTGGCATAGACGACCAAGTCACGCACCGAGGCGATGGGCAGGCCATGGCGGACCACCAGCACATTGGGCACCTGCGAGAGCACGGCCACCGGCGCCAGATCTTTATCGGGGTTGTAGGGCATCTTGGAAATCAGGCTGCGGTTGATGGCCATGGTCACGATATTGCCGAAGCCCAGCGTATAGCCGTCGGGTTTGGCGGTGGCCACCGCCTGCATGGCGATGGTGCCTGCCGCGCCGGGGCGGTTCTCGACGATCACCGCTTGTTTGAGTTTGTCCTGAAGGTAGTAGGCCAGCTTGCGGCTGGTCTGGTCGGGCGTGCCGCCGGCGGCCGAGGGCACGATCAGTTTGATAGGCTGGGTGGCGGGCCAATCCGCCGCCAGGGCGGTGCCAGCCAGCGTGGCCGCCGCCAAGAGCAGCACAAGGCGTGTTTGAAATTTCAGCATCGATGACTCCAACGTTTTGTTCTTGATGGGCTGCCCACTGGGGCGCCCTGAATATCTGACATGCGCGCCGGCCTGTCCAACGGAATAAACGCATACCCCCCTGCATTTATTTCATGCCCGCATAGCCTTTTTCATTGCGGGCGAACGGATGCCATGCCAATAATGGCCGCACCCACCATGAAATATCCGACGCAGCGCCACCTGCCTTCCATCGTCAACCTCAACACCTTCGAGGTGATTGCACGGCGCCTGAGCATTACTGCCGCAGCCGATGAACTGGGTCTGGCGCAAAGCGCGGTGAGCCGCCAGCTGTCGGACCTGGAGGGCTTTGTCGGCGTAGCGCTGTGCCGGCGCACAACTAGCGGGATGGAGCTGACGGTTGACGGTGCCAGCTACCTGCGACGGGTGCGAACCCTGCTGGACGAGCTGGAGTCAGCGACCATCGCCGCGTCCATGGGATCCATGCCGGGCAAGATACTGCGGCTGTCTGTGCCCACCACCTTTGGCACACTGTGGGCCATGCCGCGGCTGTGCGCCTTCGCCATCGCGCACCGGCAAATCCAGCTGGACGTGGCCACGCATACCGGGCCCATCAGCATGCGCGACTCGGGGCTGGACGCGGCCATCGTCCACTGCGAAGGGCCGGAGCCCGGCTGCGTGGCCGACCTGCTACACCCCCTGCACTCCTTTCCTCTTGCAGCGCCTACGCTGAGCCGGCTGGCGGCGCCGCTGACGGGCACGCAAATGGCCGCGCTGCCCTTGTTGCACCAGACCATGGCGCCCAACTCGTGGCCGGCCTACCTGCGTCAGTTGGGCGCGTCTGTAGAAGTCCCGATGCCGGGCGCCCACTACGGCCTGCTGTCGCTTGCATTGATGGCAGCGGAGGCCGGTCTGGGCGTCGCGTTGGCGCCAGACTACGTGAGCGCATCGGCACAGCAGGCCGGGCGCCTGGTCAAGCTGAATGACAAGCCATTTATTTCGCCACGCAACTATTTCCTGGTGACGACGAACGAGCGCGCCAAGGCGCCCGTGATCCAATCGCTGCGCCAGTGGTTGACGGGCCAGTCGCCGCCTGGCCTTTGAGGCTTCGGCGGCCCGACACAGACGCCTGATTAAAGCCTGTTGCCGCGAACGGCGTGATCTAGCCGTAGCATCTTGCAGAGCAACATCAACCGTTCTTGGCGTCCGTCACCTGGCAGGCATCGCCCGAAATGCACAGGCTCTCGAGGAATTCGATGGCCTTCCAGGTTTGCCATTTCACGCGTTGGGCGAACCAACAGGATGTCACGGGCCGCTGTGTCATGACGGACAAAGCGCCCATCACATCCGCGGTATGAAGCGAGTCCGGTAGATCGGGCCACTTGAGCAAGCGGTATTCAGGACCATCCCCAGGGTCGGGCGGCATGGTCTCCGTCACCGGTGCCTCGTTCCTATGGAAATGCCGCAGGATGGGCATGGTGAGCCATTGAAGTGCCAAGGGTTGCTCCAGTGTCGATATGGGAGGGTGAAATGGTGCGGGTTTGCCGGCCCCACCCGCCGGAGGGTGCCGGGAAACTCGAAGCCCCTTCCAGAATCGCAGCCACCGCCGTGGGTTTTGGGTTTCCCCGGCAGTGGGTCAGTGAGTATGGCAAAGACTAAGGCAAGGATTTGGCCGAAACCGTCATCGGCACTGCTTGCTGATTCGCGCTGACGGGCGTCATTGCCGATGGCGCGGGTGGTGCGGTTGGCGCGGTCGTTGTCGCCTGCCCTGCCCCGGTCGCCTCCAGCAATCTGCCGCGCGGATGGCGCGGGGCGCGCGGCGGCACCTTGGCGGGCGGAGCCTTAATAGCCGGCTTGGTCACGGCCACCTTGACTTGCGGCGCGACGCCGGGTTTGGGCGCCTGCACACTGGCTTCCGGAGCTTCCCGCGTCTCGAGCGCCACGGGCGCGGTCTTTGGCACAGGGGCCGCGACGAGCGCGAAAACCGGCATGGAGGTATTCACAGGGGCCGGCGCCGGGGTGGCCGCTGAAGTGGGGGTTGTCGGGGGCGGAAGGGTGGTGACGGGAGCCGGCGGCGTCAGCGCTGGCACGGCGGGCCGGGCAGCGGCGGGGCTTGGCGCCACAAGCGCCTGCCTGTCCTGTACACGCTCGACTTTGGCTTCGTCCTTGGCACCGAAAAGCATGCGGTTTTTGACCTCATACATGTCCTGGTCGACAACACGCTGGGCTTCCGCCGTTCGGGTGGGTTTTATCCCCACGGCAAACACCACATCGATATCGATGTCGCCGCCAGTGCGAACATCGCTGTTGGACTTGGCGGTGTTGGTAATGGCGCGGCTGGGGTCGGTTGTTCCGCCTGAAAGCTGGGCGCCTTGGGACGTGATCGTGCCCGCCGCGGTGTCCAGCGAGGTTTCCTTGCCGGTGCCGGACTTGATCGTCGTCACCTGGCCCTGCTGGGTGGTATGGGTCGCAAACAGCACGGTGCCGTCCGCAGCCAGGGAGCCTCCATAACCCGTTGCCGTGGTCTTGAAGCCCGCCGTATCGAAGCTCGAGCTTCCTTTCATGGAGGTCGTCGTAGTATCAGTGGCCTCCAGCAGTGCTATGCCGGTCTTGGCGCCGAGATTCACATTGCCGGCGGTGGCCTCCACCGCGGCGCCCTTGAGTGTCAGGTTCTTACCCGCGGACAGGGTCACATCACCGGAAGCCGACTTGATGTTCACGCCGGTGTTCTTGACGCTTTCATAGTTCTGCTGACTGTGGCCGGTATTGGCCTCCATGCCGGCACCACCTTCCAATGCCACGCCGGTTTCCTCGCTGACACCCAGAGCGACCTTAGCCCTGTTTTTCTCGGTCACGCTGCCGCCCAGCCCGTCCTTGGTCGTGGTGGTTTTGGCCGCGTCAAGCACCACGTTTCCGTTGGTGGATGTGACGTCCACACTCGCCGCCGCCGCGATGTTCGTGCCCTCAAGGCGTATGTTGTTGCCTTGGCCGAGCGCCCCAGTGGCTGTGATTTTTACCTGGCCGCCGTTCGAAGCGATCGATCCTGCCCGCGCTGTCGTTGTCTTCTGCTTGATCACCATCTGGTCGTAGCCAGTGACGGTTTCGGCCATAACACCGGAGGTCACCGACATGTCGGCCTGGCTCAAGGTGTCGACAATCCCCGCCCGCACTTCATTTTTCATTTCAACGTTGGTGCTTCGCCGCGTGTCGGTGTTTTCCGCGGCTTTGAACTCGAATTCACCGGCCTTGATCGTTACGTCGCCTCCTGCAATCAGGGTGGCGCCAGCCAGCGTTGTTTTTCCCGTCGATGTGGAGTCGATCTTGCCGCCGGCCGTATAGCTGGAAGTTACCGCGACCGTGAGAGTGTCGCTCTTGGTTTTGGTCGACTCCAGCGTCGTGACCCGGATTCCTCTGGTCTGGTCCATGGTCGGGTCGTTGCCCGGGTTCATGCCATAGCCGCCCCCGCCCGCCTGGACACCGGCAATCGCTTCGCCCCAAGTGCCCTTGTACAGGCCCGCGCGGTAGTCCTTGTTGGTTTCGGACTTGTTTTGCCATGCCGTATCTTGGACCGCCTTGTCCTCTATTGTCTTTGCGCTCTGGACGATATCCCCCCTCGTGGCTGTGATTTGCGTTCCCTGGTCGACAATCGTTCCCGATGCGGTAAAAGTACCCGAGCTGTCCGTCGTTCCCGCCTTGCGCGTCACACTGCCACCGGCCGTGAACTGGTTTCCCACCATGTTGGTGCTTCCGGAGTTCTCGAAGCCCGAGCGCTGGTTAACACGGTAGCCGACGCCGATTTCGGCCTTGCCGTCCGCCAGCGCCTTGGCGCCCGCGCCCGGGGTTCCGATTAACGTCGCGCGGTTTCGCTCATACGCCTGGCTGTCGAATTTGGCGTCTACGCTGAGCCCCTGGGTCTCCTGCGACCAAGTGGTGGTCTTTGAATGTTTGTCTTCGGCCGCCTCGTTGGTGATGTCTTTCGCGAGAATGCTCAGGTCGCCGCCGGACGCCATTTGCGACCCCACGAATTTGGCCGTTTCGGCCGCCGTCACCGTGAGCTTGCCGCCGGAGCTGATTCTGGAGCCGGTGTTTTTCGTGGTGCTTTCCACCGTGGTCTTGTTTTCGGTACGGCCGCCTATGGTCACGGCCCCGTCGTTCTCGGTCCTGAACTGAACGTCGGCCTTTTCGTTGAAGTTCACCGACGAGGCGCCGGCCTCGGTGCTGGAGACAGATTTTCCGTCCGCGTAAATACCGACGGAAGTCTTGTCGGTCTTGGTCGTGGTCGTGTGCTCGTCCTTGGCCGCGAGCACCTCAACATTTTTGGCGGTCAGGGTCACGTCGCCGTTGGCCTTGAGGTCCGAGCCCTGGAGCGTGATCGTCCCGGCCGAGGCCGTCAGGGTGGCGTTGCCGCCTACCCTGATGATGGAGGCTTTGCTCTTCTTGTCGCTGTCGACGACCGTGGTTGTCGTCGCGGAGAAAAGAGACCCCGCGGCGCGATTGATGTCCCGGTTGTCGGTGAACGCGACGGTCGCGCCTCCCAGGGTACCGACCTGCTTGGCGCTGGTGTAGTCCTCCTTGGAGTAGTCGCGGGTCGTGGGTCCCACCTCGGTCGCCGGGTCTTTCACCATGTCGGCTTTGGCTTGGGCTTCGGCGGACAGGGCCTGCCCGGCCACGATGGAGGTCGTCACGATGGTTTTGGTGTCCTTGGTGTCCTCGCGCGTGCCCACAAACAGTTTCCCGGAACTCGTGGCCGTCAGGTTTCCGCCGACATCGACATTGGCGCTGTACAGCGAGGTGTCGCCCCCATTGCTCTTCAGCGTAAGGTCGCCGCCGGTAATCAAGCTGGAGCCGGTGTTCCTGGTCTCTGTGGTAACTGTTTCCCAGTGCATCGACGAAAGGCCTTTCCTCTCCGAGCCAAACTCCGACGTGCGGGAGACTTCCTTGATAGTGTCGAAGGTAATCCCTCCACCCGCGATCAGTTCGGCATCTTTCGCAGCCTTGACGTTCGCGCCTATCACCCGGATGTCATTTTTCGCATCCAGGGTCAGCTTGCCCGATGTCGCCTCAATCCCGGCGGTATTGCCTATGGTGGTGTTGCAGAACTTCGCGTCTTCGTTGCAGCCCGCGTTGGTCTGGGAAACCCCGCCCACACTCACTGTGCTACCGGTTGACGTCAAGGTTTCATTGACAATGCTGCCCTCCGTGGACTTGAGCGAGACTGAGCCGCCCTTGATGCTTCCGCTCTGGTTGGTGATATCGCCTTTGGAAGTGATTTTCAGCTCGCCGCTGGCGACGATGGCGCCGCCTTTGTTGGAGACGGACTGCATGTCGGTCATGGTGATGGTGTCGGCGGCGACCATGGTGCCCCCCTGCAGGCCGGCAATGGTTTTCGCCGACAGGTAGACCACGGGCGTCAGCACATCCTGGCCGGCGACGCTGACTTTGACCATCCACACCACATCGTGCGTCAGCTTGGCCAGCTTGTCGTTGGTGGGGGTTTCACCCCAAATGAAGTCCAGGCTTTTGGCCTCAACGGCACCATTTGTCATCATCGCCTGCAGCAGATCGGACTCATTCTGGTAGCCAGCCAGCAGGTTTTTACCAGTCTGCGCGACCAGTTGCTGGCGTATCAGGTAGGCCTCGTAATTGGCATCGCCCAGGCGTTTTGCGAGATGGTCCGGGTCCATGCCGAACTGGCCCGCGAGGTAACTTGAGCCGTAAAGGTTGGTGACGGCGGCGAACAGTGGATTGGTCTCCACCAGATAAGACGCTGATCCGCCCGGCTTCATCACGAAATAAGCGTTCGGGTTGGTGGGCAACTGGATGACGATCCCGCCAAAGGCGATGGACGTCAAGCCGCCCACAGGAGAAACGTTGAGCACCGGGGAGGTCGGCCCCGTCGGCCTCTCAGCGTCGGGCCCGGTGCCTCCATTGGCCGGCGTCTCGCTCTTGGTCTGGGGGTCGGCGCGGAACTGCGGGCCGGCGACCGTGAGGGAAAAACCGCCCATATTCAGGCTGGAGGCATAAATTCCACCGCTGTGCGTGCTGAGCACTCCGGGGAGGACCAGGTGGTTGCCGGAATTGTTTTTGAGTGTTCTCGATTCGTACACCGCGGGACCCAGGGCGATGTAGTGGGTATAACGTTCCCATGTCCTGTCCCAGTTCTGGAAGCTGAGGGAAAGACTGTCGTTGGTGAAATCTCCGCTACCGCTGATGGTCACCGTGGGCGCTGAAATCATGGCACCCCGGTTGCCGTTGGTAGTGCCCGAAAAACCCTTGATGGTGACGGAGGTCCCGCCCACGATCTGCGGCGTGAAGGTTGGCGCCACATTGTTCGCGTACTGCTGCTCCAGCTTCCAGGTCTCCTTGAAGTACTCGTTGGTGTAGTTGTCGGGAAATCCGTACCAGGAGTCCACTTTGTAGGCGCCCGCCGAACTCGAATCATCCGGTGTGGTCCGCGACACTTCGACGAAGCGACGGGTGTCTCCGCCCTGTACTTCATTTTTGAAGGTAGTCGCATTCACCGTGATGTCTTTACCGGCGCGTACGGTGCTGTTGTTGATGAAGGTGCCCGCGGTCAGGGTCATGTCGGTGCCGCTATCCATGGTACCGATCTGGCCCGACAGGGTGCCAACGTTCGTGATGGTGCGGCCAGCGGCGGTCGCTGTGAGCGTGCTGCCGGCATACAACGCGCCGGAGTTGCTGATGTCGCCAGCTGTGGCCTTCACCGTCAGGTCGCCCAGCGCCGACATGCCGCCTGTGGATGTGTTGTCGAGAGAAAGCGCAGTGAATATCAGGGTCCCGCCGGAATGGATGGCTCCGGGGTTGCTGAAGGCACTCGCGGTGGTGATATCGGTTCTGCCGCCCCCGGTGGAGCCCACAATCTTCGCAGTGGTTCCGCCAAGCGTCAGCGCGTCGGCGACCACCGTCATATCACCGGTCGAGCGCAGGCTCCCGCCGTCGGCGATCACCAGGCGCTGGCCCTTGAGGTCTACGGTTTCTCCCAGCATCATGCCGCCACCGCCGATCCCGATGGTCACGCCGTTGCCGGCAAGCCGCCCTTTCACATCCAGTCCGGTGTCAGCTTGCATGAGGCCCTGGTTGTCCACGGCATAGGCGGCGTCGGTGCCGCGCACCGTCAGGTGGCCCGCCAGAATCCGGCCTGCCGCATTGTTATTCAATGTGGTCGCGACGTTCAGTGCCGCCGAACTCGGGGACTGCAGCGTCCCGCTGTTGGTGATCGTGTCGGCGGTGATGGTGCCGCTGCCGGCGCTAGTGGTCAGAGTCAAGATGCCGCTGTTGGTCAGCGTGTTGATGACGTTGATCGTACTGCCGCCGTTGCCGCCTTGCAGCACGCCGGAATTGTCCAGGTTGGCGGCCGCCACGGTCAGGTGGTCGGCCATGATTTTTCCGGTCGCATTGTTGTTGAGCGCGGTCGTCACATTCAGCGTGGCCGCACCGCTGGACTGCAGCGTCCCGTCATTGGTCAGCGAATTGGCGGTGATGCTGCCGCCCGCGCCTGTGGCCAGGCTCAGGGTGCCTGTGGAGGCATTGGTCAGCGTGTTGGTGACGTTGATCGTGCTTACGCCGGCACCGCCCTGGAGCACGCCGGCGTTGACCAGGGTCGCCGCGGTCACGGTCAGTTGATCGGCCATGATTTTGCCGGTCACGGTGTTGTTCAGCGCGGCAACCGCACTCAGTGTGGCGGCACCGGTGGACTGCAAGGTTCCGCTGTTGGCGATGCTGTTGGCGCTGATGGTGCCGCTGCCGGCGCTGGTAGTAGCCAGGGTGACGGTACCGCTGTTGGTCAGCGTTCCGGTGACGGCCAGCGTGCTGGCGCTTGTGCCGCCCTGCAAGGTGCCATCGTTGTTCACGGTAGCCGCGGCCACGGTGAATTTATCGCCCAGCATTTTGGCGCCGGTGTTGTTGTTCAGCGTGACGGCTGGGCCTGTCACCGAGAGCGTGCTGCCAGTAGCGGCGCCGGCCTGCAACGTGCCGCCGGACTGGTTGGTCAGCGCGAGGGCGCTGCCGGTGGAGGTGACGGCGAGGTTGCGGCCGGCGATGACGTTGCCGGCGTTGGTGAGCGAGCCGGACACGTTGAGCGCCAGGTCCTGGTTGGCCTGCACCGTTCCAGCACCGGTGTTGCCCAGCGTGGCCAGGTTCAGGGTGGCCGAGGTTCCCGCCGTCGATGATGCAATGAACTTGCCCGAGTTGTTCAGGCTGGTGGCGGTGAGGGTGCTTCCGCCTGTGCCCTGCAGGTCGCCGCTGTTGGTCACCTGCGCCGCCTTGACGTTCAGGGTGCCGTCCGCCAGCAGCGTGCCGCTGTTGACGATGTTTTCAGTCGCGGCGCCGGCCTTGTCCGAAATCGCCATGGCCGACTTGCTGTACAGGGTGCCGGAATTGTCCAGCGTTCCGTTGACCTTGATCGTCATGGCGCCGTTGCTCGCGGCGATGGCACCGTCATTGTCCAGGCCGTTGCCGGCCGAGATATCGAGCTTGCCGGTTTTGCTTTCAACGCCCTGCCCGCCCGCTGCCGTGCGTATGGCACCGGTGGCCGCCGTCAACGACATATCGCCTGAAGACCAGACAGTGGCCTTGCCCAGGTTCATGTCGCCCGCTGTTGCCAGGGTCGTGGTGGTGCCGCCCGACAGCGTGCCGCCGGAAGCGCCCACGCTAAGGCTGCCCATGCTCGCGTTCAAGGCTTTCGCCGCGCCCCAGCTCACACCATCCAGCGCGGCGGCGCCCGTCGTCGTGATATTCACGGTGTCGCCGAAGCGCTTGTTGTTGTCGGTAATCGCCGCGCCGCTCTGGATGTCGGACAGCGTGGCCAGCGACAGGCCGAGGTTGCCCCCGGCCACCAGCACGCCGCCGCTCAAGGTGGCGCCGCCGGTGGCGGCCTGCAGTTGCAGGTTGCGTGTGGCGGACAGTTGGGCGTTCGCCAGGTTGATGGCATCCGCACCGGTGCTGGTTGTGGTGACAGTCACGTCGCGCTGCGCGGCGACCTTGTTTCGCAGGTCGATCTTGCCGGCGCTGCTGAGCGTGAAGTCGTCGGTGCTGGCCGCGACCTCGCCCAGCGTGCGCACACCCACGCCGGCCTCGGTCGCGATCAGCTGGATGCGCCCGGCGTACATGCCGCCCAGCGCGGTGGAGTCAATCGCAAACGAAGGCGCGGCGCCGCTACCGGCGGTGCTGCCGGTGACCGTCCTGGAGCCGTAGTTCCATTGGTTGTTGCCGGTCGTGACGCCGATGACGCCGGTGGCGGCCGCATTGACCTGTCCATCAAGCCGGACCGAGCGCGTCACAAGGTCCAGGATCTGCTGGGCTGAGGCATTGAGCCCGGTGCCGTTGACCAGGATGTCGCCGCCGGTTACAGCAAAACCGCTGAGGCTCCCGTCGGCCGCGATGGTCGGCAAGCCGGTGGTCAGGGTGACGCGGTCGGTGTTGATAAAGCCGCAGCCGCCGCAGGTGATGCCGTATGGGTTGGCGACGATCACGTCGGCCTTGCTGCCCAGCACTTCGGTAAAGCCCGCCAGCATGCTGCGGTTGGGCGCGACTACCTGGTTCAAGATGACCCGGGCCGGCGCGCTGAGGTTGAGGTTGCCCTGCACCTGGCCGGCCAGGTAGGAACGCCCGCCCGACGCATTCGCGATGTTGTTGAGTACCAGGCCGTTGGTATCGACGTTGTATTGGATGTACTGGTTGTTCGACAGGCCCGCTGCGTTGGCTGTGGCGATGTTCACCACAGGCACGCCGTTGGGGTTGGTGTAGGCCTTGGTGTTGCCACCGACGGGTACCACGGTGGTCGGCGTAGGCAGCACCTGGGCCGCGGCGTCGAAGCCGCCGCCGCACCAGGCGATGCCTGCAGCAAACGCCATGGCGGTGGCCAGCCGGCTGGTCTGCCCTCCACTGGATACTCTGCTCTTTGAGCGGCCGCTGGCCGTCTCCGGCGCGACGACGTAGGCGCCGCGCGCGGCGCTCCATACAAGCCTGAATGAGCGATTGGCGGTGGCATGTTTGTGCATGGCGGTACTCCGTTTTATTTTTAGAGGGTTTTGTTCTAGATTGAAAAACTCATGCGTACCCAGGTCTGGGGCGCTTCACGGGAAAAGAAAGAGGGAAAGGACAGCGGGCGGGCATAAGACAGGTCAACACTGACGGCCTTCCAGGCGACCGACACGCCGACGGCCATGCCGGTCAGGCTGCCTTCAAAGGGGCCGGGCACCTTGCCGCCGACCTTGCCGGTGTCCAGCGCCACATACAAGCGCGGGGCGATGGCCTCCGAACCCAGGTTGAACGTCGGCCTCACCGAGACCTCGTTGCGCAGGTAATAGCCCTTGTCGCCCGAGAGGCTGTTGCGGCTGAAACCACGCACGCTGTAGATGCCGCCGATGGAGATCTGCTCTGACCCATACAGGGTGTGCCTGGAGTCCTGGCCGGTGAGCTGGCTGGAAAACGTCAGCGCCGTGTCGAACAGCGTGACCGGCCTGAAGTAGCTGCCGCCGTAGGTGCGCTTTTCAAATTGCGCGCGTGGTGCGTAGTCGGGCAGTCCCACCGGGTCGACCAGGGCCGCGCCGCGCTTCAGGCCTTTGGACAGGCCCATATCTACCGAGATCACGCCGCCCAGCAGGTTGGTACTGGCGCTGATACCCAGGTCGAGCACACTGAGGCGCCGGCTGCTGACCACGAGGTATTCACCTTCGAGGTAATTCTTCGAGTCCTTCTGCGTGAGCGCGCCGGACAGCGACACGCGGCTGCGCTGGTCGCGGTACATCACGCGCTCCAGTTTCAAGCTGTCGGAAGAACTAACGCCATCAGACCTGAGTTGCAGGCCGCTGGGCGCATTGATGGTGGTGACGTAGGTCGACCGGCTCTTCGACGCGGTGAAAGTCGAGTAACCAAAGGGAATCACGATGCTGAAGCTGTCGCTGACGGAGGACTTGTGCTGCAGGTCGTTGGGCACCGACTGCCGATGCGTGAGCACCATGAGTTCGTTGAAGCCGAGCAGCCTGTCGGCGATCAGCGTCAGGCCGGCCTGGTCCTTGCCGGTGGATTCGGAGCCCTGGTTGTCAAAGCTCAGCGAGGCATGGAAAGGCGTGGCCGGCTGGTTGTTGATCACCACGGTGCTGGCACCTGCCTCGTCCCCCGGCTTGATGTCCAGTTGCGCGCTGTTGGAAGACAGGCGGTTGACCTGGTCGATGCCCTGTTCGAGATCTCGCAGGTTCAACAGCTCGCCGGTTTTCGCCGGAAAGGCATTGAAAGGCCGGATACTTTTGAAGCCGCCGTCGTTGATCTGTATATCCTGGATCACGCCTTCGACGACCTGGATTTCCAGCGTTCCCGTGCTCATATCTTGCGGCGGCAGGTAGGCACGGCTGGTGATGAAGCCGCGTTCGACATAGTCCTTGGTGATCTCCCCCAGGATCTGCTCAATCTCCGTCACCCCAATGCAGCGCCCCGAGAACTCACGCACGACACGTTCGCGTGAGGCCCCAGACAGATGGGAAGCGCCGCTGATCGAGACGGTCTGGATGTTCCGGCAGGGCCCCTTGGGAACCGATCCGTCCACCTTCGGCAGGAAGTTCTTTGTATCCAGGCCCGATGGCGCCCGCTCCGCGCCTCGCGCGGCGTCCAGGTCGCGCTGCAGTTGCTCCTGGGCTTGGCGCTGGATGATCTCGCTTTGCCGCGCGGCCTCGTTGCGGTCGGCGGAGGTTTGGGCGTACAGGTTGCACGCCAGGGCGCCCAGGCTGGCGGCGACTGCGAACTGCCGAAGCGGCATGGAACCCCGGAAAACGCGCGTCCATAGCCCCCGGCCAGGAAGATGTGAAAAATTACGTTGACCGCTACCTGTCATGGAGTTACCAAAAATGTTTCGACATGTAAATGCTAGGACCCGGGCATACCTGCAACAAGGTCCACTTTGCGAGGCAACTAAGGTCCACTTTTTCGAAACACGTTTTTTTCCTGGCTGCATGCACGCATATGGAGCAGTTTTTTCAGCGACGGAAAGCTCGAGAAGAAGGCCCCGTTTCATTGGGAGAAGTACCGGCGGTCGTGTTCGTATCTGTCACCAGGCGCCCTGTTTCAGGGCATGTCGTTCTCGCATAGTTCTGGAGAAAAACGGCATAGCGCTTCCGCGGTTCTTCTGAGTCTTTCTGTGTCTTTTTGTATCTCTTGTGGTTTCCCCTGTTATTACCTGAGGCTCCCTGCCCACGCGGGTCAATGTCCCGATGCCAGAGATGTATGGAAAACCGGGGGATGGGAAACCTTCTGAAGGCACAGAGCCTGGCGTGGCCGACCTGATGCCGGCAAGCCACGAATCACCGACACGGCTGAAGCCGAAACCTGATTGGTTGCAGGTGCGACTCGAAGGTGGCGCTGGCAAGCCGGCCGCGCAGGTCTTATATCGTCTGGAGGACTCTCTGAGAAAAATCAGAGCTTGGGCATCGGCATCGGTATCGAAAGGCGCCGAAGCGATTCAGTGTGGGTTAAACAGCACGTAGACCTTGCGCATGGTGGACTGGATGTCCCACACGCCGGTTGTGTCGGCTGGAAAGAAATACACGTCACCCTGCCGCAGCGCCACCGGCGCGCCGCCGTCGGGCGTGAACACCGCGCTGCCGCTGAGTATGTGCATGGTCTCCGCCGAACGCACCTGCCTGCGATAGTGGCCAGGTGCGCATTCCCAGATACCCATCTCCGGTTGCCCGTCTAACGGCAACACCGCTTTTTCGCCGCGCAATGTGCAAGCCGGTTCGCTGAGCGGTAAGCCCACAGTACCCCAGTCCTGCAGCGCGCCTGAAAGCGCAGTGGAAGGTGTGCCAAGTTTACGGATCATGGCATCACCTATCTCTCCAGCGGTAGTAGCGCACTGACGCAGCCAGGAACCAAGGGTTGCCGGTATAAAACGGCTTGGTCTGGAAAGCCAACCCATCCAACGCGGTGTGCCCTTCTTTCAGGCCAAGCACCTGCTGGCCCACACGCATGCCGAAATAGCTCGCGGTGCCCACGCCCGCGCCGCAGTAACCCATGGCGTAATGAAGGCCCTCATGCAAGCCCACATGCATGAGCTCGTCAAAGGTATAAGCCACCAATCCCGACCAGGAATGGCTAATGCGCACACCGGTAAGTTCCGGAAATATTTTCACCATCTCGGCATGCAGCAGCGGCCCGCTGACACGGGAATCTGTTTCCTGGTGCGACACCCTGCCGCCAAACAGGATGCGTTTTCGATCAGGCGAGGCGCGGTAGTAGTACACCACCTTGCGCGTATCGCTGACGATGCGGTTGCGCGGCATCAACCTGTCCATCAAGCCCTCGGGCAAGGGCTCGGTGGCGATCATGTAGCTGCCAATGGGAATCACCCGGCGGCGCAGCCACGGCGTCACCTTGCCGGTGTAGCCGTTGGTGGCCACCACCACGTCGCGCGCGTGTACTGTGCCCCTGGGCGTAGTCACGAGGAAATAGCCGTTCTGCCTTTCAATACCGATAACCGGGTTGCGCGGCGCGACTTGCACGCCGGCGGCCAGCGCACGCTCCAGCAGCCCCTGGTGATAGCGCGCGGGATGAACCGAGCAGTGGTGCGTATAAACCGCACCGCCCCAATAGGCGTCACTGCCCAGTTCGCTGCGCTGTTCAGCGCGCGGCACCATGTGCGCTTCTACCTCCAGGCCTTTGGGCTGCTGCGCCAGCCGGGCCGCCAGGGCTTCGTACTGCGCCGGGTTGTGCGCGGCATGAAAGCGCCCTACCTGACCGTAGCTGCAGTCAATGCCTTCACTTCGGATGAAGTCGCCCACCCAGGCAAGCGAACGCTGTCCTTCGCGCAGGATGTCAAACGCTTTGCCACTGCCGTGGCGCGCAGCCAATAGCTCGAAGCCGGGCTTGATGCTGGTGGACACCTGGCCGCCGTTGCGGGTGCTGCAGCCCCAGCCGGCGTCCTCGGCATCCAGCACCAAAGTGGAACGGCCGCCACGCGCGGTCTGCAGCGCTGCGTGCAGGCCGGTGTAGCCCGCGCCCATCACCGCCACATCAACACTCTCGGGCAGGGGCGCCGGCTCCAGCACGGGGCGCGGCACTTCGTCCCACCAATAGGGTGCGAGCTTGCAATGTTCAAGAATATCCACGGTCATCCTTCAAGGCCTTTGACTGCGCGCGTCGCGCAAAACTTCGTCCGCACCCTTTTCGGCCAGCATCATCGTGGGCGCATTCGTGTTGCCTGAAGTCAGCGAGGGAAAGGCCGAAGCATCCATCACACGCAGGCCCGCCAGGCCATGCACTTGCAGGCGGTGGTTGAGCACCGCCGTCGCCGGGTCAGGCCCCATGCGGCAGGTGCTGACGGGATGGAACACGGTGGAAGCACGCTGGCGGATGTCTTCCATCAGCTGATCGTTCGACTGGATGGAGGGGCCGGGCACCAGTTCCTGGTCGATGATCGCGCTGAACGCGGGTGTGGCCGCCAGCCGCCGTAAAAACAGCGTTGCCTCCATCATCTCCTGCACGTCATGCGCTGTGGCCAGCGAGTTGGGCTCTATCAGCGGCGGTGCCATCGGGTCGTTCGAGCGCAGCCGCAGCTGGCCACGGCTGCTGGGCTTGCAGGGCTGGGCGCTCAGCAAAAAGCCCGGATACGGATCGGGCGCCATCAACGCGCGTTTGCCGGGCGTGGCCTTCAGATAGCTCAGCGGTGAAAAATACAGCTGCATATTGGGATGAGCCAGGCCCGGCCGGGACCGGAAGAAACCGCCGCCCTGGTTGACGCTGAGCGCCAGCGGGCCGCGCCGCATCAAGGCATATTGCAGCCCGGCCCACAGCTTGCCGTGCCAGGGGCCCAATTGATTGTTGAGTGTGGGCAGCCTGGAGCGGTAGAGATGATCGATGCACAGATGGTCTTGCAGGTTCTGGCCTACAGCCGGCGAGTCGCACACGACCTCGATGCCAAGAGCCTTGAGCTGCGCCGCCGGGCCGACGCCCGAAAGCTGCAAAAGTTGCGGGGAGTTGACGGCACCGGCCGCAACAATCACCTCGCGCCGCGCGCGGACCGAGCGCAATTCACCGCCTTGCCGGTACACCACGCCGCTGGCGCGCAGCCCGTCAAACACAATGCGCGTGGCGAGCGCATCCGTCTGCACGCTGAGCCTGGTGTGCTTCATCGCGGGGCGCAGGTAAGCGCTGCTGGCCGAGGCGCGCAGCCCGTCCCGGGTCGTGATCTGGTAAATGCCCACGCCCTCTTGCGAACCACCGTTGAAATCGGAGTTGCGCGGCAGCCCGGCCTGGCTGCCCGCCTGCAGGTAGACCTTGCACAGGGGATGAACCTGGCCGCTCACGTCGCTGATACGCAGCGGCCCGCCGGCGCCGCGCCAGGCATCGGCGCCCTGCTCGTTGTCTTCGAGCTTCTTGAACCAGGGCAGCACGTCGTCCCATGACCAGCCGGTGTTTCCGAGGGCGGCCCATTGGTTGAAGTCGGCCGGCTGCCCGCGTACGAACACCATGGCATTGATGCTGCTGGAGCCGCCCAGCACTTTGCCGCGCGGCCAGTAGGCCTCACGACCGGCCAGGGCCGGCTCGGGCGCAGTGCGGTACATCCAGTTCACTTGCGGGTTATAGAAGGACTTGCCGTATCCGATGGGGACGCGCAGCCAAAATTGCCTGTCGCTTCCGCCGGCCTCCAGCAGCAGCACGCTGTGCTCGCCGGACTCACTGAGGCGATGAGCCAGCACACAACCGGCCGACCCGGCGCCCACAACGATGAAATCAAACTCTGTCACCGGATGGAGCATCTCACGGCAGGTGGCCTGATGCACAGGTCCGTTTTAGACTAAATGCCAGACCATTCAGGGGTGCCGGCGCACAAAGGATTCAGGCCGCCAGGGCGGCCTTGCGCCCCGCGCGCTGTGGCTTGGCCTTTAACTGCCTGTCCAGCACATCGGCCAACACCTTGACGCCGGCTTCGATCACCGGCGGTGGGCTGCTGCCGAATCCCAGCACCAGGCCGCTGACGCTGAGCGGCGTGATGGCAAAGCGGCCCAGCGGCGACGCCGTAATGCCGCGCCGGTCGGCCTCCTGCGACACGTCGGACTCCGCCAGCCGCGATGCCAGGTAGCCCACGGTGTGCAGGCCGCTGCTGGCGGGCACCACGTCCAGCAAGCCGCGCAAGTGCTTGCCGGCGGAGGTGGCCAGGGCCTCGTGCCGCTCGGAATAGATGTGCCGCATGCGGCGCACGTGCACGGCGAAATGCCCTTCGTCGATGAATTCGGCCACAACGCCCTGGGTGTGCGAGGGAACGCCCTGCAGGAATCGACTCATGACAGTCTGGAACGTACCCACGAGAGCCGGAGGCGCCAGCACATAGCCCAGGCGCAACGCCGGAAACAATGACTTGCTGAAAGTGCCCACGTAAATCACGCGCCCCGTGGTGTCCACACTTTTGAGTGTGGGCGGCGGCCTGCCGGCGAAGAAGAACTCACCGTCGTAGTCGTCTTCAATCACCCAGGCACCGGCTTGCTCGGCCGCCTGCAGCAAAGCGAACCGGCGCGCCAGGCTCATCACACAACCCAGGGGCTGCTGATGCGAGGGCGTCACAAAAGCCAGCCGAAAGCGCGGCGCCAGGCGCAGGCCTTCTTCCACACGCAGTCCATGTCCGTCGACGGGCACGGGAATCAGGTCGGCCCCTGAAGCAACCAGGCTGTTGCGCGCGCCGATGGCGCCCGGGTTCTCAAACCAGACCTTGTCGCCCGGATTGAGTAGCATGGAGCCGATCAGGTGAAAGGCCTGCTGGGCGCCGCCAAGGATGAAAACCTGCTCGGGATCACAAGTGATGCCGCGGTTCGCGCGCAGGTGGGAGGCGACCGCGCGGCGCAGCTGGATCGACCCATAGGGGTCGCCGTAGCCCAAAACTTCATTCTGGTCGCCGCGCAGCCACTTCGCCGACAGCTTGGCCCATTGCGCCATGGGAAACACGTCAAAGGCAGGCAGGGCGGTGGTGAAGGCGCGCGGCGCATGCGGCAGCCGGCGCCGTTCCACAAAGCGGCTGATGGCCTCCTCCATGATGGCCGACAGCTTGGGCGCGGCGGGCTCAGGGGAGGACGCTTTGGCCTTTGACGGCATCGGCCTGTCGGCCCCCAGCACCGCGCTGACGAAGGTGCCTGAGCCGGTCTGCGAATCGATCAGGCCCTCGGCCGTGAGGCGGCTGAAGGCTTCAACTACCGTGGTGCGTGACACCCCCAGGTCATTCGCGAGCGTGCGGCTGGCCGGCAAACGGTCACCAGGGGCAAAGCCGCCCGAGAGGATGATTTCGCGCAAGGCCATGCACAGCTGCGTGCTCACCGGATGGTGGTGGCTGTGATCGATCCGGATCGACAGCAAGAGCGAACCGCCTGCACGCTTGACCATGGATTGCCTTTGTTATGTTGGGAAAAATGGTATCACGCATTAATCAAAATGGACCTTTTCGGCAATCCACTTGAGCGGGATGATGGTTCCATCCAACACTCCTGTCGGCTTGGGCTACTGCATGCTTATCCGGAAACTCGAAACCTTTTGCGACCCCTTCGTGGGCTTTGTGCGCGTCACCGCCGACAACGGCGCGCAAGGCTGGGGGCAGGTCTCGCCCTACCATGCCGACATCGCCGCGCAGGTCTTTCACCGCCAAATTGCGCCCTGGTCGCTGGGCCGCAACGCACTGGACATCGACGGCCTGGTTGACGCCATCGCCGAGCATGAACACAAGTTCCCCGGCTCGCACCTGTACCGTGCCCTTTGCGGGCTGGACACCGCTTTGTGGGACCTGCGCGGCAAGGCCGAGGGCAAGCGCGTCTGCGAACTCATAGGCGGCAGGGCACGGCCGCTGACTGCCTACGCATCGTCCATGAAGCGCGACATCACGCCGCAAGATGAAGTCAGGCGCATGCTCGCGCTGCGCGACCAATGCGGCTTCAATGCCTTCAAGTTTCGTGTGGGGGCCGAGTACGGCCATGACAAGGACGAGTGGCCGGGCCGCACCGAGGAGATCATCGCGGCCATGCGCGGCGCGCTTGGCGCAGGCCCAGCCCTGCTGGTAGACGCCAACAGCTGCTATTCACCGCGGCGCGCCATCGAAGTGGGGCGCATGCTGGAAGACCATGGCATCGGCCACTTCGAAGAGCCCTGCCCCTATTGGGAACTTGAGCAGACGCGCGAGGTGCGCGAGGCGCTGTCCATCGACGTGACCGGCGGCGAGCAGGACTGCTACATGCCGCTGTGGAAACACATCATTGAATCGAAGACCGTCGATATCGTCCAGCCTGACGTCTGCTACATGGGCGGCCTCGCCCGCACGCTGCGGGTGGCCCGCATGGCCGAGGCCGCGCAGCTGCCCTGCACACCGCACAGCGCCAACCTTTCCATGGTGACCCTGTTCACCATGCACCTGCTCTGTGCCATACCGAACGCCGGCAAGTACCTGGAGCTGTCGATCGAGGGGCCGGACTACTACCCTTGGCAAGAAGGTTTGTTCGTGAGCTCTCCCTACACCGTGCGGGACGGCCGGGTTACCCTGCCTGACGCGCCGGGTTGGGGGGTCGAGATCAACCCCGAATGGCTGGCAAAGTCCCGTTACCAGATGAGTGAGATCCCCTGACCATGGCCGCCTCCCTGAACGCACTGGTGCACGAAGCGCAGACGAGCGGCACGCTCGCGGGCCTGCCTGATTGCCATCTGATCAATGGTGTTTTCGTTCCGTCACAGAACGGCGCGCGCATGGAAACGCTGGACCCGGGCACCGGCCTGGCCTTCACGAGCTTTGCCGCCGGCGATGCGGCCGATGTGGACGCCGCCGTGTTTGCCGCACAAACGGCGCTGGCCGGTCCCTGGCGCACGATCACCCCGGCTCAGCGCGGCCAATTGCTGCACCGGGTCGCCGGCCTGATACGCGCCAATGCTGACCGGCTGGCCGTCACCGAAACCCTGGACAGCGGCAAGCGCTTGGTGGAGGCACGCGGTGACGTCGCCAGCGCGGCGGCCACTTTTGAATACTACGCGGGCGCCTGCGACAAGCACCAAGGCGACAGCATTCCGCTGGGCGAGGACTATCTTGCCTACACCGTGCACGAACCCATCGGCGTCACCGCCCACATCATTCCCTGGAACTATCCGCTGTCATCGGCCGCGCGCGGCATTGCGCCGGCGCTGGCTACCGGCTGCACAGTAGTGGCCAAACCGGCGGAGCAGACGCCGCTGACGGCATTGATGCTGGCCCAGCTCTGCATGGAGGCCGGCATGCCGCTCGGCGTGTGCAACGTGGTGACCGGCACCGGCGCGCAGGCCGGCGCCGCGCTGGTGCGGCACCCGGGCGTGCAGCACATCAGCTTCACCGGCTCGGTGGCCACCGGCATTGATGTGATGCAGGGTGCCGCACCCCAGGTCACCCGGCTGGTGCTGGAACTGGGCGGCAAATCGCCGGTGCTGGTATTGGCCGACTGCGACATCGCCAAAGCCGTGGACAACGTGCTGGGCGGCATCTTTGAAAACGCCGGGCAGATCTGCTCGGCCGGCTCGCGCCTGGTGATAGACCGCCGCATCCACGATGATTTCGTGGACAGGCTGGTGGCGCGCGCGCGCGCCATGACGCTGGGCCACGGACTGCGCGATGCCGGTATGGGCGCGGTGAACTCACGGGTCCACCTCGACAAAATCGCCGGCTACGTGGACCGCGCCTGGGCGCGCGGTGTGAAGGTACGCTGCGGCGGCCGGTGCGCCACCGACCCGCTGACCGGCAAAGGCTGGTTTTACGAGCCCACGATCCTGGACGGGTTTGCGCCGGACGACGAAGCGGTGCAGCAAGAGATTTTCGGGCCCGTATTGTGCGTACAGGTGTTTGACGATATCGACGAGGCCCTGGCGCTGGCCAACGGCACTGACTTCGGGTTGGTCGCGGGCATCTTCACGCGCGACTTTGCCACAGCGCACCAGCTTGCCAGGCGCATTGATGCGGGCCAGATCTATATCAATGAATATTTTGCCGGCGGGGTGTCTGTGCCCTTCGGCGGCAACAGGCGCTCCGGCTTCGGCCGCGAAAAAGGGCTGGAGGCGCTGCGCAGCTACAGCAAGCTCAAAAGCGTAGCGGCACGTATTTGAGGCGGTCGCAGCATTTGAAGCACTTGAAGTGATCGAGGTTTCAGGGGAGTTCTGGGGTGTCAGTTCAACAGGAGTCGATGAAATGATGAACAAGTCTATGAACAAACCGGCCTGCAGCCGTGCCGCGATGCTGGGCACGCTGATGTGCCTGGCCGCATTGTTTTCCGGCAACGCCGCCGCGCAGCTGACTATTGTCTCTTTCGGCGGGGCCTACCAGGAGGGCCAGAGCAAGGCGCTGTTCCAGCCCGCCGCCAAGGCACTGGGCATCACCATCAAGGAGGAAACCTATACCGGCATTGCCGACCTGCGCCTGAAGGTCAAGGCTGGCGCCGTGACCTGGGACATCGTGGCCAGTGGGTCGGGCAGCGCGGCCCGCGCCGGCGCCGAAGGCTTGCTGGATCCGCTGGACTACAAGGCCATTGATGTTTCTTCCTTCGCACCCGGCCTCACGCAGGAGTTCTGCGTAGGCAGCGACGTGTTCTCTACCGTGATGGCCTGGAACACCAAGACCTACGGCGACAAAGGCCCGCAGACCTGGGCCGATTTCTGGGACGTGAAAAAATTTCCCGGCAAGCGCTCTTACCGCAAGGGCGTGGCCGGAGCACTGGAGCCGGCACTGATGGCCGACGGCGTGCCGCCCAACAAGGTGTATGAAGTGCTGTCGGCGCCCGGCGGCATCGAACGTGCTATCAAGAAAATCAAGGAGCTCAAGCCCAACATCGCCGTGTGGTGGTCGTCCGGCGCGCAGCATGCCCAGCTCATGAAGGACGGCGAGGTCGACATGGTCACCGGTTGGAACGGCCGCTTCGACGTGGTCGCCAAGGACGGCGCCAAGGTCGCCTACACCTTCAACCAGGCCCTGCTGGATTACGACTGCTTCGGCATTCCCAAGGGTGCGCCCAATAAGGCCCTGGCGGTAAAGTTCCTCAACGAGATCAGCAAACCGCAGTACCAGGCCGAGTTCACCAAGTACATCACCTACGGGCCGACCAACAAAAAAGCTTATGACGGCCCGGCGATTCCCGCCGCCTACGCCAAAACGCTGCCTTCGTACCCGGACAACGCGGCCAAACAGGTCATCATCGACCTGAACTGGTACACCAGGAACGAAGCAAAGGCTTCCGAGCTGTACCAGAACATGCTGACCGAGTAAAAAGGCGGGCTGCCCCGTGCAGGCGGACCGATGGGACCACAGAACAAAGCAAGCAAAACAAAGATAAAAGAGAAGGCGCATCCATGAGCAACAAGTCGTCGCTGCCTATCACCCTGCGGCAAGTGACCAAGCGTTATGGCTCCGCCTATGCCCTGGACCACGTTGACCTGGACATCCGCAGCGGCGAATTCCTCACCTTGCTGGGTCCCTCGGGATCCGGCAAGACCACGCTGCTCACGGTGCTGGCCGGCTTCACGCGGCCCGACAGCGGCAGCCTCAAGTTCGGCGAGACCGAGGTGATCTGCACGCCGCCGCAAAAGCGCGACGTCGGCATGGTGTTCCAGAACTACGCTCTCTTCCCGCACATGACGGTGGCTGGCAACGTGGCGTTTCCGCTGAAGTTGCGCGGCGTCAAGCGCGAAGAGGTGGCGCGCCGCGTGGAGCATGCACTGGAGATGGTGCGCCTGGCCGGCTACGGCGAACGCGGCGTGCACCAGCTGTCGGGCGGGCAATGCCAGCGGGTGGCCTTGGCGCGCGCCATGGTGTTCGAGCCGCGCATCATGCTGATGGACGAGCCGCTTTCCGCCCTGGACAAACAGCTGCGCGAACACATGCAGATCGAGCTGCGCCAGCTGCACGACAAGCTGGGCATGACCACCGTCTACGTCACCCACGACCAGCGCGAGGCGCTGACCATGTCCGACCGCGTCGCAGTGATCAACGGCGGCCGCATCGTCCAGCTCGACACGCCGCGCACCCTTTATGAACGGCCGGCCAACCGCTTTGTGGCCGAGTTCATCGGCGAATCGAGCTTTGTGCCGGTGGCTGTGCGCGACGGCGCGGTGGTGCTCAATGGCACGGCGCTCACCACTTCCACCCATCCCGGAAAGGACGGGCCGCGCTTGCTGATGCTGCGGCCCGAGCGGCTGAAGATTCTGGCCAGCGGTGTGGCCGCGCAACTGGGCGCGAGCATGAACATCCTGAACGCCCGCGTGCACGCCACCGTCTACCGGGGTGACAGCTCGCTGGTGCAGGCGGCCCTCGCCGACGGCAGCGTCGTCAGCGTGCGTGGTGCGTCGGGCAGCAATGCGGGCAATTCCTGTCCTTCGGCTGGCGACATGCTCACGCTGGGCCTGGCGGTTGGCGACACGGTACTGTTGCCACAGGAAGCCGCCGCATGAATGCTGCGGCCGACATCGCACAGAACGCCGAAGCGCTGGCAGGCAGCGCGCGCCGCGAACGCTGGGCGCTGTTGTCGCTGGTGTCGCCGGCTGTACTGCTGGTCACCGTCATCATGGTGCTGCCCGTCGGCTGGCTGTTTTATCTCTCGGTGCTGTCAGACACGGGCACGTTCAGCCTGGAGCATTACCGCCGCATGTGGGAGCAGCCCTCGTACGCGCGCACCTTCTGGGTCACCTTCGAGGTCAGCTTCCTGACCACCGGAATTTGCATTCTGCTGGGCTACCCGCTGGCCTACTTCCTGTCCGAGCTTCCCAAACGCATCGCCAACCTCTGCATGATCGCGGTGCTGTTGCCGCTGTGGACCTCACTGCTGGTGCGCACCTATGCCTGGCTGGTGCTGCTGCAGCGGCGCGGCCTCATCAACGGCTGGGGCATGGAACTGGGCCTGTGGAATCAACCGCTGGAGCTTGTACACAACCTGACCGGCACGCTCATAGGCACCGTGCATGTGATGCTGCCTTTCATTGTGCTGCCGCTTTACGCCACCATGCGCGGCATCAATCGCGACTACCTCAAAGCTGCGGTCAACCTGGGCGCGTCGCCCACACGCACCTTCTGGCAGGTCTTCTTCCCGCTCTCCATGCCTGGGCTGCTCACCGGTTCCTTGATCGTCTTCATCCTCTGCCTGGGCTTCTACATCACACCGGCGGTGCTGGGCGGCGGCAAGGTCATCATGGTGTCCAGCCGCATCGCCAACGACATCGAGATCTTCTTCAACTGGGGCGCCGCCAGCGCACTGGGCGTGGTGCTCCTGCTGCTGACGCTGCTGCTTATTTTCGCGGCCTCGCGCCTGGTCAAGCTGGAAGATGCCTTGCGCGACAGGGGAACTTCATGAAGACCTGGCTGCGGCAACCCGTCACTGAAACCCAGATCCGCCGCGGCAGCCGCCTGTGGCTGTACGTCATCGCGGCGCTGGTCATGATCTTTCTGGTGGCGCCCACCCTGCTGGTCATCCCCATGAGCTTTTCCAACTCGCAATACCTGGAGTTTCCGCCCCGGCAATGGTCACTGCGCTGGTACGAAAGCTATTTCAGCTCAGCCGCCTGGATGCAGGCCACGGCCACCTCGCTGAAAGCCGGCATACTGACGGCCCTGGTCGCCACGCCGCTGGGCACGATGGCAGCCTATGGCCTGCTGGTCTCGCGCATACGCCATGCCGGCTTGCTGACCATGCTGCTGCTCACGCCCATCGTGGTGCCCGTCATCCTGATCGGCATCGGCGTGTTCTACGTCTACGTCAAGCTGCAGCTCGTCAACACACTGACAGGGTTGGTGCTGGCCCACAGCATGCTGGCGATCCCGGTGGTCATGATGGTGGTCAGCTCGGCGCTCAAGACCTTTGACCTGAACCAGGAGATGGTGGCCCGCAGCCTGGGCGCCTCACGGCAGGAAGCTTTCCGGCTGGTGACTTTTCCGCAGATCCGCTTTTCCGTTTTCACCGGCGCGGTACTGGCCTTTCTCACATCGTTCGACGAAATCATTGTTTCGCTCTTCGTCTCAGGCGGCGACAACTCCACACTCACGCGCAATATGTTCAATGCCCTGCGCGACCAGGTGGATCCGACCATCGCAGCCATCTCCACGCTTATCGTGGCTTGCACGTCGTTGATGCTGGGCGTGACCCAATTCATTGGCAAAAAGGCCAAAACCGAACGCCAGCGCTGAAGCTACAAGGCGCAGAGCCATAGGGCCAAGGGCCTGCTGGCCTTGCCTCGCTATAGCTTCAAAGTCAACTGCCTCCAGGCGCCATCAAGCTGATCCTGATCCAGCGTCGCGCCGGAAAAACTGAGCGTACGTTGCTCAGCCGCTGGCAGCAGCAAAGCCACGCTGCCTTGCGCTGGCGGCCGTGCGCCTTCACGAAACACCGCGATATGCAGATCTTGTACGGTGGACTCAACGCGCAGGCGCCATTGCCCATATGTGCCGCTGCGCCAGGCCTGGGTATGGCCGTCGTCTTCAAAACATGTCGCCTCGAAATTTCCGGCTCCCTTGAAGGGAAACAGCTGGAAACCGCGCACATCTTCCACTTTTGCGAAATGGATCTCGCCGAGATTTAACGGTATGGCGCAGCCTTCCCGCGCCAGCAACGGAGGCGCGCCGTCCATCGGCGCCTCCAGCGTTACCGATTGGCCGGCGCCGAAGTGTCGCGCCGTGTGCACTTCGTACCACCCCCCGGTGCCAGGCAACCACACGGGGCGCAGCGTCTGACCGGGCTCGACCACCGAGGCCACCAGCAGGTTGGCGCCCAGCAGCATGTCGTCGTTTTCTTCCAGGCAGTGCGTTTCTTCCGGGAAGTCGTGCCAGGTCGGCCGGATGATGGGCTCAAACGCGCTGTGATAACGCCACACCAGGTCGTACAGGTAAGGCATGAGCCGGTAGCGCAGGCGAATCAGCTCGCGCACCTGGGGCGTCACTTCGGGGTACATCCAGGGCTCGTTGACGGTTTGGTCATCGTTCCATGAATGGATGCTAAAGCGCGGCAAAAAGATGCCGTGCTGCACCCAGCGCACCAGCAGTTCGGGGCCGGGCGCGGGGCCTGAGAAACCGCCGATGTCGTGCCCAGTGTTGGACACACCCGACATCGCCAGGCCCAGGCCCATGCGGATGTTGTAGCGCAGCGTTTCCCAGTCGGTGTAGTTGTCGCCCGACCAGGTCTGCACATAACGTTGCATGCCGGCGGCGCCGGAGCGCGACACCAGGTAGGGCCGCTCCGCGGGCGCGAACTCGGTCTGCGCGGCGTGCGAAGCCTGCATCATCAACAAGGTCTGCAGCGGGCGCGCTTCGCGCGCGGGACGCGGCGCCCCGAAACCGTGGGCCAGCGCCTTGTCGCTCCAGATCTCGTATTCGTTGTTGTCATTCCAGGTGGCGGGGATGCCGTATTCGAGCAGCTGCTCAGCCACCTGCTTCTTCCACCAAGCGATGGTCTTGGGGTTGGTGAAGTCGAGGTAGGCGCCTGTGCCGTCCCAGAACTGTATGGCGGTGGGCTGGCCATCCGGGTCGTTGACAAGAAGGCCAGCCTGGCGGACTTCCTCGAAACGCGGATGGTCGCGCAACAGCGCGGGCTTGATGTTCGGCACCAGGTGCACGCCGCGGTCCAGGTAGCTTTTCACAAAGACCGCAGGGTCGGGAAACTTCTCGCGGTTCCAGTTGAAGACGTAGCGGCCCGGGCCAATGGAGGTGTAGCCCGACGACAGGTGGAACGAGTCGCAGGGAATGTCGTGCTCTTCACAGCGTTCAAGGAATTCACCCATGCGCTCCTGCGCATTCGGTGAGTCGGTGTAGCTCATGGTCGAACCGGAATAGCCCAGCGCGTAGCGCGGCGGGAAGATGGGCCGGCCGGTGAGCCAGGTGTAGCGTCGCGTGATGGCGGCCGGATCAGTGCCGGCGATGTAGTACAGGTCCAGGTCGCCGTGGTCGGCCACGAAGTATCGGTAGTGGCCGTGGTAGTTGTCCATCTCGCGGCCCATGTCGAAGCTGCAGTCGGACAAGGTGTCGTAGAACAACCCGAAGCACAGGCCGGCGTCTTTTTCACCACCCTTTCGGGTGATGTAGAACGGGATGTGCTTGTACAGCGGGTCGGTGCTGCGCGCGCTGTAGCCCATGGGGTCGAGGTTGCACATGCGGTAGCGCTGGCCGGCGCGGTTGGCGTCGCCGGCGCGTTCGCCCAGGCCGAAGTAGGCCTCGCCGCGATCACGCTGCAGGTAGTGGTAGACCTTTTCGTCCCACCATCCGAAGTTGTAGCTTTGTGTGGTTCGGTCGGCGGCGGTGGCCTGCCACACACCGTGGTGCCGGCTTTCCCAGCGACAAAAGAAGCCCTCGAGCGCAATGGTCAGGCGCACGGCCGCTGTGGTGATCTGCAGCTGTGCGCCTTCTTCCCTGAGCTCGAACGCGGGTAGCGAAAAGCCGCTCACGTCGAAGCGGTCGCGGCCTTCAACGGGCAAGTTTTCAAGTCCGGGCGCCACGGTCCAGCTGCGCGGCATCTGCAGCCGTCCTTGCGGCAGCACCAGCACACGAACGATGTCTTCTTCGAGCACCCAGATGTGGGCCGTGGCGCCACTGGTGCTGTTCAGGACGAGGTGGTTGCCGCTGCGCGATTGCAGGGCGAAAGAGGGAGCTTGATCAAGGCGCATGGTCGGCGGGTCAATGTTTCGTCTGGCGCAGGTTCAAAGACGCAAGCCGTTCTGGTCGAAGAAATGCAGGTGTTCCGAAGGTGCGGTCACCTTGACGGTGTCGCCGCGCTGGATGTTGGTCTGCCCGCTCAAAATGATTTCAAAAGGCGCATCGGGCACCACGTTGCCATGCAGGATGCTGGTGCTGCCGAGTTGCTCGACCTGCGACACCTTCATCTCCAGCGGGCCGTCGTTGGTGAGCTGCGCATGTTCGGGCCGGATGCCCACGGTGTGGGTTCCGGGACTGGCGCCAGGCATCTGCGCTACCGGCACGAAGTTCATGCGTGGGCTGCCGATGAAGCCGGCCACGAACTGGTTGCAGGGCCGGTTGTACAGCTCCAGCGGCGAGCCGACCTGCTCGATGCGGCCGGCGCGCAGCACCACGATCTTGTCGGCCATGGTCATGGCCTCGACCTGGTCGTGTGTCACGTAAATCATGGTCGCGCCAAGCCGGGCATGCAGGTCGCGAATCTCGGCGCGCATCGAAACGCGCAGCTCGGCATCGAGGTTAGACAGCGGCTCGTCGAACAGGAAGAGCCTGGGTTCGCGCACGATGGAGCGGCCTATCGCTACGCGCTGACGCTGGCCGCCGGAAAGCTGGGTGGGCTTGCGCTGCAGCAGCGGCGTCAGTTGCAGCATGGCGGCTGCGGCATTGACCTTGCTTTCGATCACAGCCTTGGCCACGCCCAGGTTTTCCAGGCCGAAGGCCATGTTGTCGTAGACGCTCATGTGCGGGTAGAGCGCGTATGACTGGAACACCATGGAGCAGCCGCGGTGTGCAGCGCTGACATCGTTGACGCGCTCGCCGTCGATGCGAATGTCGCCGGCGCTGGCGGGCTCCAGCCCCGAGATGATGCGCAGCAGTGTGGATTTTCCGCAGCCCGAGGGGCCGACGAAGACCACGAATTCACCGTCGGAAACGGTCAGGTCCACGCCATGGATGATGGTGGCTTTGTCGAAGGTTTTGACGACGCTGGCGAGTTCAAGAGTGGCCACAGGAAAGTCCTCGGTTTATTTGACGCCGGCGCTGGCGATGCCGGTGGCGATGTATTTCTGCAGGAAGGCGAAGACCAGGGTGATCGGGATCAGGGTGATCACGGTCATCGCCAGCAGGTAATGCCACTGCGTGTTGAGTTCGCCCTGGAAGGCATTCAGCGCGAGTTGCAGCGTGAAGTGCTCCGACTTGGACAGCACGATCAACGGCCAGAGAAAGTCGTTCCAGCGCCACATGAACGAGAAGATGGCCAGCACCGCCATGGCCGGCGCGGCAAGAGGCAGGATGATCTTCCAGTAGATGCGCCATTCACTGGCGTTGTCCATGCGCGCGGCCTCGAGCAGTTCGTCGGGAATGGTCAGCATGTACTGGCGCAGCAGGAACACGCCGGTGGGTGTGGCCACCGCGGGCAGGATCACGCCCCAGAGGTTGTTCAAGAGGTTCAATTCCGAGATCACCAGGAAGGCCGGCACCAGGATGATGGTGGGCGGAATCATCAGCGTGGCGATGATCAATACAAACACCGTCTTCTGCCCGGTGAACTGGTACTTGGACAGTGCGAAGGCCGCCATCGAATTGAACAACAACGTGAGGATGGTGGCCACCACGGTGATGAACACGCTATTCCAGAGGTAAGTACCGAAAGCGAACTTGCCGAACAGCTCGGTGTAGTTGCCGCCGGCGAATTTGAGTTCATTCACCGGTTTGCGGTCGTTGATGTTGACGCGCAGCTCGGTCTGCGGCGCGGCGGGGTCGACCATGGTGGCGATCAGGCCGATGCGGCGCACCTGGGCCAGTTCGCGAATGTTGCCCTGCTCATCCTTGGCACGGAACAGCGGCAGGGGCTTGTCGTAACCGGCCACCACCGCTTCCTTCTGGCTGTAGGGCAGAAAGGTCGGCGGAAACTGGCTCAGCGCGCTTTCGGTCTTGAAGGACGACATCACGAGCCACAGCACCGGGCCGAACATTACGATGAGGCCGGCCAGCAGATAGGCGTAGGAGACCCAGTCGGTCCAGTGCAGGCTGGTGCCACCGTGTTTGTGGCCCTGTTTGTCAGCGTACGTGCGGGTGAGGAAATTGGCCATCGCTTTTTCCTTACTTCTCGATTTTTCCGGCCTCGCCGGCTTTGGACAGCCGCAGCTGCGCGAGCGTCAGGGCCATCAGGCCGACAGCCAGGATCAGCGAAGCCGCGGCAGCCAGGCCATACAGGTGGATCTGTTCAGCAAAACCGGTCTGGTAGATGTACTGCACGATGAAGGTAGTGGCCGAGCCCGGGCCGCCGCCGGTGAGCACAAACACCTCGTCAAAGCTCTGCACCGCGCGGATCATCACCAGCACCAGCACCACAATCAGGTTGGGCATGAGCAGCGGCAGCGTGATACGCCTGAGCACGCGCCACGGCGGCGCGGCGTCCATCTCGGCGGCTTCGTAGACGTCTTTCGGAATGGCTTGCAGGCCCGCCAGCAGGATGAGTGTGTAAAAGCCCATATGGGCCCAGATCGACACCACCACCACCCAGAAAAAAGCCCAGTGCCGGTCCAGCAACCAGTCCATCGGCGAAGCGCCCATGGCCGCCAGGCCGGCATTGAACACGCCCTGGCTTTGCAGCAGCCACTTCCAGATCAGCGCCACCACCACCGGCGACAGCAGCACCGGGTAGAAGAACACACCGCGCCAGAAGCCGCGGCCGATGATGTTGCGGTTCAGCACCAGGGCCGTCACCAGCGAGAAGAAAACCATCAAGGCCACCTGGATCAGGCTGAACTTCACCGTGTTGGCAATGGAGCGCCAGAAGATGTCGGTGCGGCAGGTCTGGAGATCGGTGTAGTCGCGGCATTCAAGCAGGATGGCGAAATTCTCCAGTCCCGTGAAAGGCCGTTGCGTGGGCAGCAGGTTCACCCCGCCAGTCACCGCATACACCAGGTTCACCACGATCGGCAAAAAGGTGAAGAGGCTGATCACCACCAGGTTGGGCCCGACGAACAGCCAGCTTATCCGCGAAGCGCCCAGCCATTTTTGGCCGAGCCTGAAAACCGGCTCGAACAGATTAAAGAAGAAGCCCAACAAGGCCGAGAAAACTGACATACCGACTCCGATCTGTACCCATGACGCCGCTAACGCATTGCCTTATGCCAGTGACAACGCGGAACTGGCTCCGCCAGGCCGCAGGTGTCGCCCCCTGCAAGGGGGGAGGCGCGCAAGCAGTGCGCGCCACGGGGGTGTGCCTACTTCTCGGCTTGTTTTACCGCCTCGGCCATGTCGGTGCCGATCTTGGTCACGGCCTCGTCCACGCTGATTTCTCCCACGATGGCCTGGGTGACCCGGGTCACGGTCGGCAGCATCAGGGCGCGGTTGTACTTGTAGCCTTGCAGCGCGTAGGCCGGAGGCGCGATCGTGGCGGTGCCGCTGCTGAACACACCCAGCGCGGCCTGTGCCGCAGGGCCGGCAGTCGGATAGCTCACGCCTTTTTTGGCCACGCCGGCATGGGCCGGGATGTTGTTGGTGCGTGAGGCGAATTCGGCGACATTGGCCTCCTGCGCCATGAAGTCCAGGAAGCGGCCCACTTCCTTCGGGGACTTGGTGGTTTTCAGCGCCACCCAGGCCGCGCCGCCGGGCATGCCCGAGCAGGCGGCGGGACCGCAGGGGTTGGGCACGGCGACCCAGTCGAAGGCGTTGCCGATTTCCTTTTGCATGCGGTTGATCTGCCAGGAGCCCGACAGGATCATCACCACGCGGCCGTTCTTGAACTCGCCCACCGCGTCGGCATAGCTGGAGCCGCCCGAGCCGCCCCAGACGTCTTTGAGCATGGTGCCGTCCTTGTGCCATGCGACGAACTTGCCCACGGCGGTCTTGTAGCCCGCATCCACCGTGAGATTTCCCTTGGCGTCGAAGATCTTCGCGCCATAGCTGACGGCGGGGCCGGCGAAACGGTGACCCGACCGGTCCCAGGCCATGGCGGCCGGGGTCTGCGTGGCCTTGGCCACCTTGCGCGCAGCGTCGGCCCACTCTTCCCAGGTGGCCTTGGGGCCGGGCATGGGCACCTTGGCCTGCTCGAACAAGGTCTTGTTGACGAAGGGGCCGGTCATGGTCATTTGCGACAGGAAACCGTAGATGCCCCTGTCGCCCGCCTTGTTGCGCATCCAGGGCAAGGTGCTGCCGAAGTTGTCTTCCCAGTACTTGCGGTCTTTCACATAGGCGCTGATGTCGATGTAGTTCTTCGACAGCCCGCCGATTTCGGCGACACGCGCGATGTCGGGCCCCTGGCCAGCCGCGAGCTGTACAGGCAGCTGCTCGACCACCGTCTTGTAGGGCACCACGTCAAGGATCACCTTGGCGCCGGCGTTCTGGGCTTCATAACGCTTGATGAGGTCGGCCGTGACATCGCATTCATTGCCGTCCTGGTAGCACATGACGCGGATGTCGGCGAAGGCGCTGGTGGCCAGCGTGGCGGCGGCGGCGCCCAGGAGGCCGGCGCGCGTGGCGTGCCTGGCGAGGGAACGAAGCTGGAAGTTCATGGTTGTCTCTTTCTGGAAAAAAGGGAGGTGGGGCCGATCGGTCGTCGGCTTCAGGAATGCGCGTCGGCGGTGGCGCAAGGGACGCCCAGCCCGTATGGCCGGGATGGGTGATCGGCGGCGCTGTAGATCGCCGCGATCAACTCGAGCGAGCGACATCGGCAGGGGCCGTCGCTGTGCGTGCTGCTGGAGGTAAATACCATGTCGTCCTGTGCCGTTGTGTTGCGATCATTGGCGGTTTTGGCTATTATGGCAAACGTTTGCCAATGCTTGGCAATCGTTTGCCATACTTGTCAGTCGTGGTTTTCTCGGTTATATGTTGTCTTGGCACGCACCGGTCGCGCCGCCGGTCGGCCACCCGCCGTCGCCCCTTGTTTCCCCAAAATACGCCCCATTGATGCTTCGCTTTCCACTCGCCGGACTCCCGCCTCGCCATCCGCATGACCGGCCTTCGCGCCATCCCAACATTCGCTGCGGCGTCCAGACCCGGCAGGCCTGCCGCCCGCACCGATGACCGACGACACCCCGCGCAGACGCAAGGGCGTCGGCCCGGTTTCGCTGAGCGAAGTCGCCGTGCAGGCCGGCGTCTCAATCTCCACCGTCTCGCGCATCGTGAACGGCGAGACCCGGCGGGCTTCACCGGAAACGCTGGCGCGCGTGCGCGAGGCGATCAAGACCGTGGGCTACCACCCGAACCAGTTGGGGCGCGCGCTACGCAGCCGCGAAAGCCGCCTGGTCGCGATGCTGGCCGCCAACCTCGACAACCCCGTGATGGCCACGCTGGCCGCCTCCACCGAGGCCGCGCTGCGCGAGGCCGGCTACACGATGATCCTGTGCGACACGCACGACCGGCCGGAGCTGCAGGACGACTATCTCAACGCCATGCGTTCGCAGGTCGTGCAGGGCTACGTGATGGTCGCGGCTCAGCCAAGTGCCGGCCTGCGCGACTTCGTGGAGCGCGGTGCGCCGATGGTCTTCGTGAGCCGGCGCAGCCCGTTCGGCACCTGCGCCTTCGTGGGGCCGGACAACCTGGCGGCCGGCGCCGCCGCCGCAGACTACCTGCTCGACCGCGGCATCGACGCGCCGGCCGTGGTATTTCCGTCGCGCGGATCGTCCACGACCAGGGAACGCGTGCAGGGCTTCTGCGAGCGGGCCGGCGCCAGAGGCTTGTCAGCCGACCGGATCCGTCAGGTGGAGGCCCCTGGCATCTCGCACCTGGAAATCGGCTACGCCGCCGGGGCCCAGTTCGCGGCGCCCGGTGCCTGGCCGCGTGGCGCGATGTGCATCAGCGACCAGGTCGCCTATGGGCTGCACCGCGTGGCCCGCGAGAGCGGGATCCGGGTGCCCCTCGACTGCGAGCTGGTCGGCATCGACGGCAACCCGATCAATGCCTGGCTCGCCCCGTGGCTCACCTCGGTCGAAATTCCGCATCAGGACTTCGGACCAGTCATCGTGGACCTGATGCTGAGCCTGTGGGGCGGCGAAGCGCCACGCGAACGCCTCATGCCGCACCGCATGGCGGCTGCACTCGATACCTGAAACCAGCCAGGCCTGCGCGCCTTCAGGAAAGCTTGCTTTATTTATGTATCCCATTCAAACCGACCGGCGAGGCGCCAAAACGGTCAAAATTTGTGCTCAAAAATGCCTGTGGCCCAATGAATATATGCATAACTTGCTACCGAATTAATAGCAACAAAAAGCGGCAAAACCGTGGGAAAAATGCCGTATCCCGGCGGGCCTGAGCCGCCGTGTCCACCCTATTCATACAGGCGCGTGATCCCAAAACGGCAATAAAAAAGCGCCCCCAGGGCGCTTTTTTTAATGATGCAGCCTCAGGGGGCCGCATCAGCAACCGGCTCAACCCTGATGCGGGCGCTTGCCTGGGTTCTTTTTGCTGCGGGTGTGCGAACCGCGCTCCAGGCTGATCTTCTGGCCGCGGCCGGTCGTGATCGTGTAGCCCTTGGGAGGGACTGGCTTGGGGGCGCAGATGTCGGCTTCGACTCTGATTTTCTTGGGCATGGAAACTCCGGGTTAAAAATGGCGTAGCCTGTGATTTTAAGCCACTCCGGGCCTGGCGGCCGTGCCCAGGGGTTCCGGCCCCGTACAGGACGACCGGCAAGGCGCAAAAACGGTGTCCGACCAGAAAAAAGGCGGCGCCCGTCGGGGCGCCGCCTTTATGCGGGGAGAGCGCAGAGCCGCTTATTCGATGGTCGCGCCGGAAGCCTGCACGATGCTCTTCCATTTCACGTAGTCGGTCTTGAGCAGGCTGGAGAACTGCTCGGGCGTCATGTTCTGCACTTCGGCGCCCTGGGCGTGGATGGCGGCCTTCATGTCGGCGGTGGCCAGCAGCTTGTTGACCTCGGCATTGACGGTAGCCACGATCTCTTTGGGCGTGCCGGCCGGCATGAAGAGGCCGTACCAGGTGCTGACGTCAAAGTCCTTGTAGCCCAGTTCGGCCACGGTGGGCACCTCGGGCAGCGAGGTGCTGCGGCGCGCCGAGGTGACGGCCAGCGGGCGCAGCTTGCCCGACTTGATCTGGGCGATGGCCGATGGCAGCGAAGACACCATCAGGTCCACGTTGCCGGCCAGCACATCCATCATGGCCGGGTTGGAGCCCTTGTAGGGCACATGGCGCAGCTTGATGTTGGCAGCACCGTTAAAAATCTCGCCCGCCAGGTGAATGGTGGTGCCGTTGCCGGGCGAGCCGTAGGTGACACTGTCGGGTACTGCCTTGGCAGCGGCCACCACATCGGCCAGGGTCTTGAAGCGCGACTGCACGCCCGTGACGATGACCACCGGCGTATAGGCCACGTGGGCCACGGCTACCAAATCCTTGGTCGGGTCGTAGCTCAGGTTTTTGTACAGCCAGGGTGCAACGACAAGGTTGTCCTTCTGGCCCATGACCATGTCATAGCCCGTGGGCGCTGCGCGTACGGCCTCTGCAATGCCGATGGTGCCGCCGGCGCCGCCGCGGTTATCGGGCACCACGGTCCACTTGCTGGCCTCCGTCAATTTGGTGGCCACCAGGCGCGACAGGATGTCGGTGCCGCCGCCGGGTGGGAACGGAACGATCAGGCGTATCGGCTTGGCCGGGTAGGTTTGGGCCTGCGCGGCAGAGAGTACGAGCGCGAGAGCGATGAACGACAAAAACTTGCGAAGCATGGGGAAGGTCTCCTTATGGGGCTTGGCAAGCATAAGGTGAATGGAAAGGACGCACCCGCTTGCAGCCGGTTTGACCTCAGATTTTATTCGGCGGCCTGTCTATACAACATGGCGGTGCCGCGCGGCCCGGCCGTGATCCGCGGGGTCCGGCGTCTCGATCGGCGATGGCGTGGACAGGCTGCAGCGTCTGCCATGCACCACCACCAGTGCCCCCGCAAGCGCCGCTTATGATCAGCCCTTTAAAAAATAAGGGAGGCCTTGCATGTCATCAAACTCTTCCACCGCGCCATCCATGGTGCGAACCGGCGCCAAAGCCGGTGTGGCGTTTGCCAGTTCCGTCGCCATGGGTGGTTTGCTGGCTTTCCTGCTGGGTGGTGGCGTGTTTTTCTTCTACCTGAGCCGGCTGTCCGGCCCTGGCATGCCTGCCGCGGCGCACGCAGGCGGCGCTGGCGCCATCCTCGCCTTGCTGTTTTCACCGCCCTTGCTGGTCAGCATGCTGCTGCTGGCCTTTGTCCCGATTTACCTGATGCTGGGCGTGGCGCGTGGCCGCAGCCGGGCCATACAACAAGTCGTGACGGGTCATGGAGAAGCCATGTCGCAGCGCCTGACGGACGCGATTGCCGCACGCATCGAGGCCATGCCGCGAACCAAGGGTGCACTCGAACGGGTGTCAGAGATGCTGTCTGCCGATGCCATCGCTCAACAGGTCGCGCCGGTGTTGGGCCAGGGACGCGCCGTGCGCGGCATGATCACTTTCGTGGTGAACCGCCTGCCACTGGCTGACGTACTGACGCAATGGCAGCAGGCCCGCGCCGCCGAGGCCGCACCTGCACCGGCACCGGGTGCGCCTGATTCCGTGTTGCGTACTCTGCTCGCGCAGCGTATTGGCCAGACGCTTCAGGATGCTGCCACGCCTTCCCGCAAGCCGCTCTACATCGCCATGGCCGTCCAGGCGGCCTTGCTGGCAGCAGGGATGTGGCTGACGCGTTGACACGCGTTGACCCCTGGAAAGGTCTAGATCATCTCCAGCGAGGTGGCGCGGGAAGGCGGCTTGAACAACACATCCAGTTCAGCCAGTTGTTCATCGCTGAGCCGGATCTGCGCCGCCGCGGCGTTCTCGCGCAGCCGTTCCGGATGGCCCGTTTTGGGAATCGCGATGACGCCGTCCTGCGCCAGCACCCAGGCCAGCGCCGCCTGAGCGGGTTGCATGCCGTGGCGCACGGCGAAGCCGGTCAGGCCTGCATGGCGCAGAAGGCGCGCCTGCTCAATCGGAGAATAGGCCATCACAGGCACCTTGCGTTCGCGTAGCCAGGGCAGCAGATCCCACTCAATGCCGCGGCGCGTGAGGTTGTACAGCAACTGGTTGGTTTGCACGCCCTGACCGCCGGGCACTCGCCACAGCTCCTGCATGTCGGAGAGGTCGAGGTTGCTCACGCCGTAGTGACGGATCTTGCCGGCCTTTTGCAGCGCCATCAAAGCCTGCATGGTTTCGGCCAGCGGAACCGAACCCCGCCAGTGCAACAGATAAAGATCGATGCGGTCAGTGCGCAAACGGCGCAGGCTGCGCTCGCAGGCGGCCACCGTGCCCGCCTTCGAGGCATTGTGCGGATACACCTTGGTGACGATAAAGGCCTCATCACGCCTTCCCTGCAGCGCCTCGCCAACAAGCTCTTCGGCCAGCCCCTCACCGTACATTTCCGCGGTATCAACCAGCGTACAGCCCAGGTCCAGGCCGAGCTGCAGGGTCGCGAGTTCGTCGGCGCGCCGCGCCGGCGCATCGCCCATATTCCAGGTGCCCATGCCCAGGGCGGGAACGGCTTCGCCGCAGGGCAGCAATACGCTTTTCATACAAACCATCTTAGCGCTGCGGAGTTCTGAGCGGCGCATTTCAGTGATGCGGATACGGAATCAATGGGCGCCGAACAATTCATGGTTCCGCCGGCCCCGCGACGTAGCATGGCGAAGCTTTCACTGGACCTGATGGAGACCGACATGAAGATCATCCGAAGCAAGGATTTCACCGCAGAACGCGCCTGGGGCGCGTTGACGGTAGCCAATATGCAGGGCATCACCACCCGGCTGCACTGGACCGACAAGCCCTACAAGTGGCATATCAACGAGGGCGAAGAAGTGTTTGCGGTGCTCGATGGCCGTGTGGAAATGCGCTACCGCGACAACTGCGGGCAATGCTCCGTGATGCTGGAAACCGGTGACATCTTTTTCGCGAGCGTGGGCACCGAGCATGTGGCCTCGCCGGTGGGCGAGGCCCGCGTGCTGGTGGTGGAAGTGGAGGGCAGCGACTGAAACGATCCGGCTTGATCCGCCCACGCCCCTAGGAAGCTGCAGGCAGCAGCGGCAGGTTCACCAGCAGGTTTTGCGGCTTGAGCCTCACCACCCCGTCGGCGTTCATCATCAGCCCCAGGTACACCGGCTTGCCAGCCACGTCACTGCGCATTTCCCGCGTGTCCACAAACTCCAGCCGGAACAGGCTGACCAGGCGCTGCAGGCGATCGGGTGCAACTTCCCTTCCCTCATACAGGTCATTGAGCAAGGCTGTGGACTCCACGTCCAGCCCCACATGCCAGCGCCAGGCTTGATCGTCCACTTTCTGCACCGGCCGGATGGTGACTTCAACGCCGAGAAAATGCTTCACCCACTTCTGCAACACGCCGGCCAGCGCCTTGAGGCCCGAGCGGGCGCGCACCATGGTGAAAACCAGGCCATGGCTCAGGTCGTTGCTGACCTCGTGCGTCAGGTCCAGCAAAAAACGGTGGCGGCCCGGCTGCTGCCAATACGTGAAAGCGTTGTCGTCATTGAGAACCTGCAGCTCCACAACAGGCACCGGCGCCTTGGCCTCCGCCAGGAAGCGGCCGAAGTCGCCCACACCGCCGGTCTCATTGAACATGTCGATCACTTCCTGGTCGCCGCTGAGAACCTGGCCGTCCTGTGTGCTGATGCGCTGCGGGCGAAACAGCATTTCAGCGGCGCGCACTTCATACGCATCGGTGGAACCCTGCAGCACATTGTGGACAACGGCCTGGGCAACCAGGTCGATGAACAACGGCGGTATGTCGATGCGGCCCGTTCCGTCCCGAGGGAACAGCCCCAGGTAATACGCCTCCAGCGTGCCGGCGGCGAGCAAGCCATCGCGAAAGCGCAAAAACAGGTTGTAGTTGTCACGCGCATCCGCATCGTCCAGGGCCGTCAATTCGGCAGGCGAAACCGGCCGGGACGGCGCGGCCACCAGCGCGGCGTGCAAGGCACGTTCGGCATCGCATGACTCCTCCACCGGCGCGAGTTCGGGCCGCGCGAGGAAGAGCCGCAGATAGTCGTCAGAGGGTGCGAGCCAGCCGCGCGCGTTGCGCTGGAGCCGGGAAAAGCCGCTGGAAGGCCAGAAATCTTGCATGGCGCAATCGTCTCATATTGCACACGCCACTTTTTCGCGGCAACCAGGTCGCTCCTTTTTTGATAGCTGCTCGCGCATATTTTCATTGGCCTGCAGGCGTTTTTCTCCAATAAAAGTGTCATCAACAGAAAGACCGGCCGCTGCGGGCATTACATCCCGTTTCATTCCTGCCTTCTGTTTCGCAATCTTTACCGCCTGTTAGCACTCCATCCATCGTCACGCACGTTGTACTGGGTAAGGTCTCCTCATCAGGCTGGCGATCACGATGCGATCACGACGGTTGAGTGTCAGCCCGCCTTCCAGTCCATCCATGTCCCGCAAGACAGGAAGAGAGTGTTCAACATGACAGCTATCGACACCGGCGACACAAGTTCGTCCTATACCGATCACACGGCCTTCCGGCCTTCGCACCTTTACGGGTACCTCATGCTGCTGGCCTTGGCGGTCCTGCTGGCACTGCTGCAGCCCGTGGCCTGGGCACAGGAGTCCGTGCCTCAAGGCGCTCAGCTGGACCCGCCCGGCCGGGTCGCACGGCTTAACCTGGCCGAAGGCGCCGTGAGCTTCGCACCGGGCGACGGCAACAACGCGGCGGAGGCTCCGGCCTGGACACCCGCCACGCTGAACCGGCCGCTGACAGCCGGCGACAGGCTATGGACAGGCCCCGGAGCCCGCTCGGAGCTGTACGTGGGCTCTACCGCGTTGCGCATGAACAGCCAGACCAGCCTGGATTTCCAGGCGCTTGACGACAACACCACCCAGTTGCGCCTGGCCCAGGGCACGCTCAAGCTGCGCATACGAACGCTTTATGAAGGCCAGCGCCTGGAAGTGGATACGCCCAACCTCGCGTTTGTGGTGTCGCAGCCCGGTGACTACCGGCTGGACGTCGACCCCGCCGGCAACACGACACGCGTGGTGGCCCAATCGGGCAGCGGCGTGATTTATGGCGACGGCGTGGCCCCTGTCACGCTGCAAAGCCGTCAGCAGGCCAATTTCAGCGGCACGCAGCTCACCCCGGCCGCACCGGGCGCCGCACAGCAGGACAGTTTTGACCTGTGGGCCGCTAACCGCGACCGGCGTGAAGACCAGTCGGTTTCGGCGCGTTACATACCGCGCGAAACCGTGGGCTACCAGCAACTCGATAACTACGGCACCTGGAGCCAGGACCCGGGTTACGGCGCCGTCTGGATACCGCGCGCCGTTCCCGTCAACTGGGCACCTTACCGCGTCGGCCACTGGGCCTGGGTTTCACCCTGGGGCTGGACCTGGGTCGATGACGCGCCCTGGGGGTTTGCACCGTTTCACTATGGCCGCTGGGCACAGATCGGCCCGCGCTGGGCCTGGGTGCCGGGCCGGCTGGCACCGCGCCCTGTCTATGCGCCCGCCCTCGTCGCTTTTGTGGGCGGCAGCAGCGGCGGTGTGAACTGGAACATTTCCGTCGGCGGCGCACCGCGGCCTGGCGTGGGCTGGTTCCCGCTGGCGCCCGGCGAAGCCTTTCGCCCGGCCTACCGCGTGAGCCCGCGCTATGTCACGCAGGTGAACCACAACATCGTGGTCAACAACACCGTCAACGTGACCAATATTTACCGCTACCAGCGCCAGCCTGCAGCGGTGACGGCCGTCAGCCGTGACGACTTCATGCGTGGCCGGCCGGTGCATGGCCAGCAACTGCGGCTCAGCAATGCCGACCTGGGCCGCGCACAACTCGTGGCGGACCGCAGCGCGCTGCCGCAGCGCCCCACCCCAACAGAGTTGCGTGAACGGCAACGGCCTGTTGCTGCGGCCGCGCTGCCGCCGCCGGCGGTGGTGGCTCGCCCTGTGGTCAGCAGGCGCGATGACAACCGCGATGCACGGCGACGGCAACAGCCAGGGCCGCAAGCCGATGAGTCCATCGGCCAGCGCGCCCTGCGCGAGCAGGCCCAGCGGGACGAGCAGGCCCGGGCCGCAGCGCGCGCCCCGGCCGCCACCGACCGCCATGCTACAGAACAAGCCCAGCGCGTCCAGCAGCAGGCGCAACGCGAGGAACAGCGCCAGCAGCGGGCCCGGCAGGAACAACTGCAGGCCCCGCAACTGGAACAACAACGCCGCCTGGGCGAAGAACCGGTTGGCCAGCGCGCCCTGCGCGAACAGGCCCAGCGCGACGAACAGGCCCGTGCCGCGGCGCGCGCACAGGCCGCCACCGACCGCCATGCGGCGGAACAGGCCCAGCGCATCCAGCAGCAGGCGCAACGCGAGGAACAACGCCAGCAGCGGGCCCGGCAGGAACAACTGCAGGCCCCGCAACTGGAACAACAACGCCGCCTGGGCGAAGAACCGGTTGGCCAGCGAGCCCTGCGCGAGCAGGCGCAACGCGATCAGGAAAACGCGCGCCAGCAGCAGGCCACGCAAAGACAACAGCAACAGCAGCAACAGCAGCAGCAACGCGCACAACAAGAACGACAGCACCGGGCCCAAGCCCAAGCCCAAGCCCAAGCCCAAGCCCAAGCCCAAGCCCAAGCCCAAGCCCAAGCCCAAGCCCAAGCCCAGGCCCAGGCCCAGGAGCAACAACAGCGGCGGCAACAGCAGGCTCAACAACAGGCCCAGCGCGAAGCCGCCCAAAATAGGGAGGCCACACAGGAACGGCAGTCCAACCGCCAGGCCAATGCCGCCAATCCGCGCGGTCCACGCGGCGAGGGCGGCCCCCACAGCAACCGCGAACAATAAAAGTCGATAACGGGTACCGGTTTTTACGGGAATGTGGCGCTCTTCATCCAGCAGGGGCTGCGGAACCGGCTTTGCCGGGCCGCAGGCGCAGCGCCCCCATACATAGGGAAAGGGGCAGCGCGCCGTAGGCTCGAAGTGGGGAGCGTGGGGACGTTAGATCACGCAAAACTACCTAAGGGTCTGACCCGGTACCGCCTCGGAGGGTGGGTGGCTAGTATGACCACCTGTGTTTCACGGGCTCGCGCCTGCTGCCGCATCAGCCACCGCGGCACCTTGCGCCCGTGATATCCAACCCATCTTCCGGAGAACCAATTTGTCAGTGGAGTTCATTCTCGAAACACGAGGACTGACCAAGGAATTCAAGGGATTCGTGGCGGTCAACAACGTGGACCTGAAAGTCCAGCGCGGGCATATCCACGCGCTGATCGGGCCCAACGGCGCCGGCAAGACGACTTTCTTCAACCTGCTGACGAAATTCCTCATCCCCACGCGCGGAAGCATTGTCTACAACGGCAACGACATCACGTTTGAGCAGCCCGCGCAGACCGCGCGGCGCGGCATCGTGCGGTCATTCCAGATCTCGGCGGTCTTCCCGCACATGACCGTCCTGGAGAACGTGCGCGCCGCCTTGCAGCGCAACCTCGGCACCTCGTTTCACTTCTGGAAGGCCGAAGACACGCTGTTTCATCTCCACGACCGCGCCCGCGAACTGCTGGCCGAAGTCGACCTCAGCGACTTCGCCGACGAACTCACCGTGAACCTGCCTTATGGCCGCAAGCGCGCGCTCGAACTCGCCACCACGCTGGCGCTGGAACCCGAACTGATGCTGCTCGACGAGCCCACGCAGGGCATGGGCCACGAAGACGTGGACCGCGTGACGCAGCTGATCAAGAAAGTCTCGGCCGGCCGCACCATCCTGATGGTCGAGCACAACATGAATGTGGTGTCGTCGATCGCCGACCGCATCACGGTGCTCCAGCGCGGCGCCATCATTGCCGATGGACCGTATGCCGAAGTGTCAGCGAATCCGTTGGTGATCGAAGCTTATATGGGCACAGCGAACACCGAGCTTCAAGGGGCGCACTAGATGACCAAAGAGCTCCTCAAGATAGAAGACCTGCACGCCTGGTACGGCGAGTCGCACATCCTGCATGGCGTGAACCTCACCGTCAACGAAGGCGAAGTGGTAACACTGCTGGGCCGCAACGGCGCGGGGCGCACCACCACCATGCGCGCCATCGTCGGCATGACGGGTGCACGCAAAGGCTCCATCCGCATCAACGGCGAAGAAGCCATCAAGCTGGCGCCGCACAAGGTGGCCCGGCTGGGTGTGGGCTACTGCCCTGAAGAGCGCGGCATTTTCGCCAGCCTGACAGCCGAAGAAAACCTGATGCTGCCGCCCACCATAGCGCCCGGCGGCATGAGCCTGGACGAGATCTACGCAATGTTTCCCAACCTCAAGGAACGCGCCGGCAGCCCCGGCACCCGGCTGTCCGGCGGCGAGCAGCAGATGCTGGCCGTGGCGCGCATTTTGCGTACCGGCGCGCGCCTCTTGCTGCTCGATGAAATTTCCGAAGGCCTGGCGCCGGTCATCGTGCAGAAGCTCGCCGAGATGATCCTCACGCTCAAGGCCAAGGGTTACACCATCGTGCTGGTAGAACAGAACTTCCGCTTCGCCGCGCCGCTGGCTGATCGCTTTTACGTCATGGAACACGGCCGCATCGTCAAGCAGTTTGCGCAAAACGAGCTGGCCGGCAACATGGGCATGCTGCAGGAATACCTGGGCGTCTGACGCCGGGCATGCCGAACCCTTTTTTAGTCCCCTCGATTCCCCCCAAGTTCCCCCCTTCCATAACAGGAGACATCATGAAACTCAAAGCACTTGTTGCCGCACTCGCCCTTGGCCTCACAGGCGCAGCCTTCGCGCAGAACACCGGCCCGATCAAGATCGGCATCATCACCGACATGTCCAGCCTTTACGCCGACATCGACGGCCCCGCCGGCGCTGAAATGCTGAGGTGGGCCGTGCAGGATTTCGGCGGCAAGGTCCTGAACCGCCCCATCGAAGTGCTGAGCGCCGACCACCAGAACAAGGCCGACGTTGCATCATCCAAGGCGCGTGAGTGGATCGACAAGGACGGCCTGCAGATGCTGATTGGCGGTACCAACTCCGGCACGGCATTGGCCATGTCCAAGGTCACCACCGAAAAGAAAAAACCCTTCCTCGTCATCGGCGCCGGTTCGGCCCGCCTGACCAATGAAGACTGCTCGCCCTACACCGTCCACTACGCCTACGACACGGTCTCGCTGGCCAAGGTCGCCGGTTCCGCGCTGGTCAAGGCCGGCAACAAGAGCTGGTACTTCCTGACCGCCGACTACGCCTTCGGCTACTCGCTCGAAGGGGATGCCTCCACCGTGGTCAAGGCCAACGGCGGCACCGTCGCCGGCACCGTCCGCCATCCGCTGAACGCCTCGGACTTCTCGTCCTTCCTGCTGCAGGCGCAGTCTTCCAAGGCGCAAATCCTGGCACTGGCCAATGCCGGCGGCGACTTCACCAACGCCATGAAGGCCGCCAAGGAATTCGGCATCGGCAAGACCATGAAGGTTGCCGGCCTGCTCGTGTTCATCAACGACGTGCACTCCCTGGGCCTGGCCAACACAGAAGGCCTGCAACTGGCAGACAGCTGGTATTGGAACCAGGACGACGCCTCGCGCAAGTTCGCCAAGCGCTTCTTCGACAAATACAAGCGCATGCCCTCCAGCCTGCAGGCGGCCGACTACTCCGCCACCCTGAGCTACCTGAAGGCCGTGCAAACCGCCGGCACCACCGACACCGACAAGGTCATGAGCACGCTCAAGGGCATGAAGATCGACGACTTCTACAACAAGGGCCAGATCCGCGCCGACGGCCGCATGATCCACGACATGTACCTGTACGAAGTCAAGAGCTCCAAGGATTCGGGCACGCCATGGGACTACTACAAGACCATCGCCAAGGTGCCGGGCGAGCAGGCTTTCACCACGGTGGCCGAATCCAAGTGCTCGGCGCTCAAGAAGTAAAGCATCACTGCAACTGCGCAAACGTTGAACTGACGAAAAAACAAAAAGCGGGGTAGAACGAGGGTTCGATCCAGCCGGTCATTTCGCAGAAATGCAGAATGACCGGCTGCTTCTTTGAAAAACCCTTGCGCTCCCGCCACAAGTAACGGTATCGGTGTCCTGACAGGTTCCCATGGAAATTTTCGGTATTCCCCTGCAAGCGTTTATGGGCCAGCTGATGCTGGGCCTGGTCAATGGCGCCTTCTACGCCATGCTGAGCCTGGGGCTCGCGGTGATTTTCGGCCTGCTGGGCATCGTCAACTTTGCGCACGGCGCGCTCTACATGCTGGGCGCTTTTGCCGCCTGGATCATGCTGGACCTGTTCGGCATGAACTACTGGTTCGCGCTGGTGCTGGCGCCGCTCACGGTCGGCATTCTCGGCGTCATCATTGAACGGCTCTTCCTTAAACACCTGTACAAGCTGGACCCGCTCTACGGCCTGCTGCTGACCTTCGGCCTGGCGCTGGTTCTCGAAGGCGTCTTCCGTGAAATTTACGGTGTCTCGGGCCAGAACTACAACGTGCCCGACCTGCTGGCCGGCTCCATGGACCTTGGCTTCATGCGCCTGCCCATCTACCGCGCCTGGGTAGTCGTGGTGTCGCTGGTGGTCTGCCTGGGCACCTGGTTCCTGATCGAACGCACCCGGCTGGGCGCCTACCTGCGCGCCGGCACCGAAAACGCGCCGCTGGTGCAGGCCTTTGGCATCAATGTGCCCATGATGGTGATGCTGACCTACGGAGCGGGCGCCGCCCTGGCAGCCCTGGCCGGCGTGCTGGCCGCGCCCATCATCCAGGTCAACCCGCTGATGGGCTCCAACCTGATCATCGTGGTCTTTGCCGTCGTCGTGATCGGCGGCATGGGCTCCATCCTCGGCTCGGTCATCACCGGCCTGGGCCTGGGCATTGTCGAAGGCCTGACCCGTGTGTTTTACCCCGAAGCCTCCAACATCGTGGTGTTCGTCATCATGGTGATTGTTCTCATGTTCCGGCCTGCCGGCCTCTTCGGAAAAGAGGTTTGACCATGAGCGCCCTCTCCACCAAAGCCGCCAACATGCTGCGCATCACCTACCTCGTCCTGCTGGCATTCGCATTGGCTGCACCCTTTCTGGGGCTCTACCCGGTGTTTGTGATGAAGCTGCTGTGCTTTGCGCTCTTCGCCTGCGCCTTCAACCTGTTGCTGGGTTTTACCGGTCTGCTCTCGTTCGGCCATGCCGCATTCTTCGGCTCTGCCGCTTATGTCACCGGCTGGTTCATCAAGTCGCAGAACTGGACACCCGAACTGGCTCTGCTGGCCGGCGCGGTGGCGGCCGGGCTGATCGGCCTGCTGGTCGGCCTGGTGGCCATCCGCCGCCAGGGCATTTATTTCGCCATGATCACGCTGGCGATTGCGCAGATGGTCTACTTCGTCTGCCTGCAGGCGAGCTTTACCGGCGGCGAAGACGGCCTGCAAGGCGTGCCGCGCGGCAAGCTGTTCGGCCTGCTGCCGCTTGAGTCCGACGTCACGCTGTATTACGTGGTGGTGGCGATTTTTGTGGCCTGCTTCCTGTTCATCTCGCGCATCGTGCACTCGCCCTTCGGCCAGGTGCTCAAGATGATCCGCGAGAACGAGCCCCGCGCCATCTCGCTGGGCTACAACGTCGAGCGCTACAAGCTGCTGGCCTTTGTGCTATCGGCCGCGCTGGCCGGCCTGGCCGGTTCGATGAAGACCCTGGTCATGGGTTTTGCCACGCTGTCGGACGTGCACTGGTCCATGTCGGGCGAAGTCATCCTGATGACCCTGCTGGGCGGCGTCGGCACTTTCTTCGGCCCGGTCATGGGTTCAGGCATCGTGATCGCGCTGCAGAACCTGCTGGCCGACAAGGTCGGCTCCTGGGTCACCGTCATCATCGGCGCGATCTTTGTGCTGTGCGTGCTCGCCTTCCGCAAGGGCGTGATCGGTGAGTTGCAGGCCTTCCTCGAACGCCGCCGCGCCGCGGCCAAGGCTGCCTCGGCAAAACCCTGACCGGCAGGGCCGGGCGGCCGTCCCGTCCGGCTGCGTTTAAAGCCCTTCAGTTGCTATTGTTTTAATAGCTACTTGCGCTCGTCACCATTGGCTAACAGCCTCATTTCTTCAAAATCAGTTGGCCCGGAACTCGCGCCGGTACATCGACGGTGAAGTTCCAAGCGTCGCCGCAAAGTGCTGCCGCAGGGATACCGCCGAGCCGAAGCCTGCATCCAGGGCAATCTGCTCCATCGAACGGGCGGTTGATTCGAGTTGCCGCTGCGCCAGTGCCAGGCGCTGGCTGGTCAGCCACTGGCCCACGGTGGTGCCGGTGATCTGCCGGAAATGCCGGGTGAAGGTGCGCCGGCTCATCAGGGCACGAGCCGCCAGCGTGTCGAGGCTGTGGGGCTGGCGCAGGTTTTCCTGCACCCACGCCAGGATGGCCGACAGCCGGTGGTCGGAGCCTGTGGCGGGCAAAGGTTGCTCCACATACTGCGCTTGCCCGCCCTGCCGCTGCGGCGCCACCACCATGCGGCGCGCTACCCGGTTGGCAGCTTCGGCGCCGAAGTCCCGGCGCAGCAGATGCAGGCAGCAGTCAATGCCGGCAGCCGTGCCCGCTGAGGTCAGCACGTCACCATCATCCACATACAGCACGTCGGGCTGCAGCCTGACCTGGGGATAGCACTCGGCAAAAGCCGGCGCCAGCGCCCAGTGCGTGGCGGCGGGCCGGCCATCCAGCAAGCCGGCCTCGGCCAGCACAAAAGCCCCCAGGCACAGCCCGACGATGCGCGCGCCGCGCTTGTGCGCCGCACGCAAAGCCTTGAGCAGCGCTTCGGGCGGCCGCTCCATCGGATCCCGCCACGACGGCACCACCACGGTTTGCGCCTTGGCCAGCACGCTCAAGCTGTGCTCCACCGCAATGGTGAAACCGGCAGTCGTGCGCAGGCTGCCCGGCGTTTCGGCGCACACCAGCAGCCTGAAGCGCGGCAGGTCGGGCCCTGAAAAATCATTGCCGAATACCATGCACGGCACGGAGAGGTGAAACGGGCTGATGCCGTCAAACGCCACCACGGCGACCGTGCTGGGCTGACTTGTGGTGCGCGACTTGCCGCGGGCCGGTGCCTGTGAAAGGGATGATTTCGACATGACCCGATTCTATCGAATATTGTCAATTGGGCCACTTTCCGAAAAACGTGCCGCACCCAACAATCACACCATCAGCATTCGTTGATCACTTGATTCAGCCACAACCCACAGGAGTACACACATGGCCAGCCAGGACTCAAAGCCCGCAGCACCACGCCGCGCCCTCGTCGTCATCGATGTGCAAAAGGAATATTTCAGCGGCGGCGGCCTGCTCATCGAATACCCGCCGGTGGAAAAAACACTGCCCAATATCGGCCGCGCCATGGACGCGGCGCGCGCTGCGGGCATTCCGGTGGTGGTGGTGCAACACAGCGAATCGGCCGCGTCGCCGCTGTTCGCCAAGGGCTCACCCCTGTGGGAACTGCATGAGACCGTGGCCAGCCGCCCGCGCGACCACTACGTTGAAAAATCCTGGCCCAGCGTCTACACCGGCACCGACTTCGCTGCATGGCTGGAAAAAAACCGCATCGACACCCTGACGGTGATCGGCTACATGACGCACAACTGCGACGCTTCCACGATTTTTGAGGCCACACACCGCGGCCTGCATGCGGAGTTTTTGCAAGACGCCAGCGGCGCACTGCCGTATGCCAACGAGGCCGGCCGGGCCAGCGCCGAAGAAATACACCGCGTGTTCAGCGTGGTGTTTCACTCGCGCTTTGCCGCCACAGGCTCCACCGACGCCTGGATCGCCGCGGTCCAGGCTGGCGGTCGGCTGGAAAAGAACAACGTCCTCGCGTCGAACCGCGCGGCCATTGCCGGCCGGTAACAGGCCACTTTGTGTCGGCCCTCAAAGGCCGTCGGTCGAGAGCGCGTGGTTCACGCGCTGCGGCACGACCAGCTGCCCATAGCCATCGGGCACCGCCTGGATGTGGATGATGGGCGCGCTGGACGTGACGCTGCCGAACAGCATGGCAAAAGCCGCATCGGCCGCATCACGGCCGGTGGCAAACCGCACAAAGCCCATGGGAATGGCGGTGCCTGACGGATCGAACAGGTACCAGCGGTGGCCCAGGTAGACCTCGACATAGGCATGGAAGTCGGTGGGGCCGAGCGCGGGGTCGGCGCCGTAGTCAATTCCGGTGGCAAAGCGCGCCGGCAGGTTGAGGGCGCGGCACAGCGCGATCATCAAATGCGCGAAGTCGCGGCAAACCCCGACGCGCTCCACCACCGTGTCGATCGCCGAAGTGCTGCCATGCGAGCTGTTGGACTCGAAACTCACGCGCTGCTGCACCCACTGGCAGATGGCTTCTGCCCGGCTGTAGCCTTGCTGCAAATGGCCAAACTCGTTGGAGGCCAGCTTCTGCAGCCGGTCTGACTGGCAGTATCGGCTCGGGTAGATGTAGGGCAGCACGGCACCGGGAAGCTGGCAGACCGGCACTTCGCCCAGCTCGCCGGGAGCCGCTGTGTAGTGGTAAATATCTACGGTGGCTTCATAGCGCACGCTCAATGGGCCGGGCTGGGCCTGCAGGCGCAGGTACCGGTTGCGGCTCGCCGGGTCGGTGTCGATGGTGAAGGGTACCGGCTGGCTGACCTGCAGGTTTTCGGCCTGCACGATCTGCTGCTGCGTGTGCGCCGCGTGGACGTTGAAGATGAAGTCGCCGCCCGGAGGCGCGACGTCGTAGTTGAGTTCGACGGAAAACTGGAGCTTGACCATGGATTCTTTCCTTGCCGTTGCGCAAGGGTCAGGCCTGGAGCAAGCCCGCCGCCGCGCAATCGTCAATCAATGAAGGGAGCCTCTCAGCGTGGCGCTCGCCATAGGCGGGCACCTGCGCAAAAGCGCGCTGATCTGGCGTACCAGTCATTGTGGACCTCCTCGAGGCGGATACCGGCGATTTGCGGCGGTTTGCGGCTTTGGCGTCCGCCATGAACACGCGGCGTCCGGCTTGCGGGTGGCATGGGCGCCTACACGTCAGGGCTGCCAGCACGAATCAGCGCCCTCCTCGCTATAAATTTAATAGCTGCCTGCGCAAGTCAGGTATGGGCCGAGGGCCGATTTGGCTTAAAAATCCAGGTCAGCGGCCCTCAGACTCGTCATCCAGCAGCCGCACTTTCACGCTTTTGCCCTTGACCCGCCCGGTGGACAGCTTGTGCAGGGCTTCGGCGGCAATCGAGCGGTCTACAGCCACATAGGTGGAGAACTCATTCACGTTGATCTTGCCGACCTGCTCGCGCGTGAAGCCGGCCTCGCCGGTCAGCGCACCCAGCACGTCGCCGGCGCGGATTTTTTCCTTGCGGCCTCCCACAATCTGCAGCGTCACCATGGGCGGCAGTAGCGGTTCATTGCTGGCGGGTGTCAGCTCGGTCAGTTTGTGCCATTCGGATTCAGCCTTTTGCAGCACCTCGATTTTCCCGACGTAGCCCATCTCGTCCATGCTGGCCAGGCTGATGGCCCAGCCCTCTTCATCAGCGCGACCGGTGCGGCCGATGCGGTGGATGTGCACCTCGGCATCCGGCGTCACGTCGACGTTAATGACCATCGCAAGCTGCGCGATGTCCAGGCCGCGGGCGGCCACATCGGTGGCCACCAGCACCGAGCAACTGCGGTTGGCAAACTGCACCAGCACCTGGTCGCGCTCGCGCTGCTCCAGCTCGCCGAACAGCGCCAGCGCGCTAAAACCCTGCTCTTTCAAATAGGCCACCAGTGCGCGGCACTGCGACTTGGTGTTGCAGAACGCCAGCGTGCTGGCCGGGCGGAAGTGCCGCAACACCTGCGCGACAGCGCCCAGGCGGGCTTCGTCATGGTCGCTGTCCGGCACCTGGTACCAGCGCTGCTGGATCTTGGTCTTCTCATGCTGCGCCTGCACCGTGATGGTTTGCGGCGTCTTCATGAACTGCTGGCTCAGCTTGGCAATGCCTTCAGGATAGGTCGCCGAGAACAGCAGCGTCTGCCGCTCTTTGGGGCATTGTTTGGCGACGGTGACGATGTCTTCGAAGAACCCCATGTCCAGCATGCGGTCGGCTTCATCGAGCACGAGTGTGTTCAGCGCTTCCAGGGTCAAATTGCCGCGCGCCAGATGGTCCATGATGCGGCCGGGCGTGCCCACCACAATGTGTGCGCCGTTTTCCAAACTGGCGGTCTGGTTGCGCAGCGGCACACCGCCACACAGCACCACCACCTTGGTGTTTTCCTCGGCCCGCGCCAGGCGGCGGATTTCCGTGGCGACCTGGTCGGCCAGCTCTCGCGTGGGGCACAGCACCATGGCCTGTATGGCAAAGCGCCGTGCATTGAGATTGGCCAGCAAAGGTATTGCAAAGGCGGCGGTCTTGCCGCTGCCGGTTTTGGCCTGGGCGATCAGGTCTTTGCCCAGCAGCGCCACCGGCAGGCTGGCGGCCTGGATGGGCGTCATGCTGAGGTAGCCGAGCTGCTGCAGGTTGGCCAAAACGGCCGCGTTTAGCGGCAGGCTGGCGAAGTCGGTGTTGCCGGCGGAAGAAGAGAAAGAAGGGGAAGGAGAGGAGCTCATCCCCCATTATCGGTGCCGGGCCTTCAGCGGCCTGAACCAGACTGCATTTGCAGCCCATGGTCACCCCCCCTCGCGAATGCCAGGTCGCGCAACTGTACGCCGTGCACTTCAGAAATGGAGGTCAGCCCGAGCAGGCCCAGATCACGCTGGACTTCGTCGGCCAGGATGCGGATTGCATGGTGCACACCCTCTTCGCCGGCGACGGCGGCCGCATAGTTGAACGGGCGGCCCACGAACACGAACCTGGCGCCCAGTGCGAGCGCCTTCAGGACGTCCGTCCCGCGCCGTATGCCGCTGTCCATCATGACAGGGAAGTCGGCACCAACCGCCTGGACGACCTCCGGCAGCACGCGCAGTGGCGAGACCGTGCCATCAAGCTGGCGGCCGCCGTGGTTCGACACGATCAGGCCGTCGGCGCCCATGTCCCGCACCTTGCGTGCGTCCTCGTGGTTCATGATGCCCTTGACCACCAGGGTGCGTTTCCACTTGCGGCGGATGAGGGTCAGGTGCTCCCAGTCCAGGTGGTCCTTGGCGCCGAAGTCACGTGCCACCCGCGACGAGAGGATCGGAGCACCACGGGTCGCGTACGAGTTCTCGAAGTGCGGCATCCCGTGGGTAACGAGCGTCCGCAGGAAGGTGCCGATCGTCCAGCGCGGGTGAGTGAGCCCCTCCCACGCCAGGTGGAAGCCCGGTCGCAGGGGCGTGGAAAAACCTGCGCGGATGTTGTTCTCGCGATTGGCGAGCACGGCGGTGTCGACCGTCAGCACGAGCGTCTCGACGCCCGCACGGTCGACGCGGTCGATCAACGCCTCGATCTTGGCGGTCTCGCCCGGCAGGTAAGCCTGGAACCACGTCTCCGGGGCCGCGGCCATCACCTCTTCCAGCGGGATGAGTGAGGAGCCGCTCATGATCATCGGCACGCCCTCGGCCGCCGCTGCGCGAGCCTGCACGAGGTCACCGCGATACGCGCTCAGCGCACTGATGCCCATAGGCGCGATGCCGAACGGTGATGCGTAGCGCCTCCCCAGAAGGTCGACCGCCTGGCTGCGGCCGGACACGTTGCGCAGTACTCGCGTGACGAAACCGAACTCCGAGAACGCTGCGCGGTTATCGTGCAGCGCGGCCGAGTCTTCCGCTCCGCCGGCGATGTATTCAAAGAGCGGGCGCGGCAGGTGGCGCCGGGCGCCTGTCTCGAAATCCTGCAACGACAGGAATTTCCGCAAGCCCGGCGGCGCGGCGGGACGTGCTCCCGGCGACAGGCGCGTCACCATAGGTGCAGCACCGGAAGAGGCGAGTTGTGACATGCGGAGATCAGTTGACCTGGATGTTTGCTTCGCGGCTTAGTCGATCGTGGCACCCGATTCCTTGACGACCTTGCCCCACCTGGACATTTCGCCACTGATCAATTTTCCGAAATGATCAGGCGTGCTGCCGGCGACGTCGGCGCCTTGCTCGCTCAGCTTTCTCTGTAGTTCGGGGTTTTGGAGCGCCTTGTTGATCTCGGCATTCAACTTGACGACGATGTCCTTTGGGAGTTTGGCGGGACCGAGAATGCCGAACCACGTCGCCGCTTCAAAGTTTTTGTAGCCCGACTCCGCGATCGTGGGCGTTTGCGGCAGGTCGTTGACGCGCTTGAGGGAAGTCACGGCCAGCGCCCGCATCTTTCCATTCTTGATGTGCCCAATCACGGTGGGGATGGACGCCACGTAGATTTGCACCTGGCCGCCGATGACGTCCGTGATGGCTATGGCAGCGCCCTTGTAAGGGATGTGCATCAGCTTGATTCCGGCTTCTTTCTGAAACAGCTCCGTCGTCAGGTGACCGACCGTCCCATTTCCGGATGTCGCAAAATTGATGGTGCCGGGGTGTGCCTTGGCGGCAGACACCAGGTCGGCGAGGGACTTATACGGTGAATTGGCTGACACGACCAGAGTCATAGGGGCGCTCGCAACCATTGAGATGGGTGTCAGGTCCTTGATTGGGTCGTAGGGCAGTTTTTTGTAAAAACCCGGGTTGATGGCCAGGTTGCTGGTTTGCCCCAGAACGAGGTTGTGCCCGTCGGCTGGTGACTTGGCCACGTTGTCGAGGCCGATGCTGCCGCCGGAGCCTGGCTTGTTGTCGACGATGAAAGACCATTTGGTGGCCTCTGTGATCTTCTGGGTCACCTCGCGCGCAATGATGTCGGTGCCCCCGCCTGGGGGAAAGGGAACGACGAGCCGAATGGGCTTGGACGGCCATGCCTGGCCGAATGAGGCGGAGCAGGCAGCGCAGGCGATTAACGCCAGCAAGAAGCGACGAGCGTTCATCGAGTTTGTCTCCTAAGTTTTTTTGTATCGTCAGTATCAACAGGCGTTAATCTTCAGTCCAATTGATAATTTCTTCATTTTCATAAATAAGACTTTTGCAATGGATTACCGTGACTTGCGCTACTTTGAAACAATTGCCGAGCTGCAGCATGTCGGACGTGCAGCGGAGAAGTTGCATCGCACACAGCCAGCATTGACCAGCAGCATCCGTCGGCTGGAGGAGGACTGCGGTTTTCCGGTGTTTGAGCGCGCCGGACGCGGAATTCGACTGACCGCAGCCGGAAAAATACTTCTGAAATGGGCTCAACGCATCCGGTTTGACATGGAGGATGCAAAGCTCGAGATTGCCGCCATCGAAACCGGCCTTGCCGGGCATGTCCGTGTTGGCATTGCACCGACAGCGGCCCAGTTTCTTCTGCCTGCTGCAGCACGGAAACTAATGCAGGAGAGGCCTGACATCACGCTACGGACGGTCGTGGGGCTCGTCGACAAGTTGAATCCGTTGCTGGAACAGGGAGAGCTGGACATCGTCGTAGCTACTGAGACTCCCACTGCACCGGGAATGGTCTCCAGGCTCCTGGCGGAGGATGCCATCGTCGTCGCCGCGAGCGCGAAGCACGAGATCTTTCGAGGCAAACCGACTCTAAGAGAACTGACGAAGTATCGGTGGGCGCTGCAGCCTCCCGGCGCACCTTTGCGAGATTGGCTCGACCACACATTCGACAGGCGCCGGTTGCCGCGACCTGATGTGCAGGTCGAAAGCACGACGCTCCTGATGCTTCCGACCCTCATCGCAGAAACCGGTCTCCTGAGCTTCTTCTCCCGTCGCCATCTCGGTGCAAAAGGCTCGGGCTCAGGTCTCAAGGAAGTTCCTTTGAAGGAAACGACCATGCTGCGACGGTTTGTGGTGACCTACCGTGAGAAGGGCTACCTGTCAGCCGCAGCGCAGCGACTCATCGAGTTGCTGGCGCAGGGTTGAACGAGCGCCCTGGCGTGAGCAAGCAGGTGAAAAGCCTGGAAGATGCGGCAGCCGTGCCCCTATTTTTCGCAGTACGAGCATGTGTTGACCGCGGCCGTGCAAGGCGCCGGCGTCGCGATAGGGCGCACGCCACTGGTGCTGCCGCTGCTGCGCAGCGGCCAGCTTACGGTCGTCTTGCCCGGCGAGACGGTGGCGGGTTTGGGCTACCGCATCGTGATCTCAGCCCACAGTGCAGAGCAGCCCGCCGTGCAGAAGTTTCGCGCCTGGCTGGAGCGCGAACTCGCGCTCGAAGCCATAGGCTAAGCCCAGGCGCCGGTAGCTTCCAGCACCGGGGAGAGTTCCGCCTCGCCCCAGCGCAGCGGCAAGGAAGACTCCACCAGCCGCATGGACTGCACCTTGAACCGCATCAGGCGCTGCGCACCGGCGAAGGACTGCACCTCGGGCCCGTCCCAGACGATGTCGGCCGTGACGGCCAGGTACAGCAGGTCGCCGTTGTCGAAATCAACGAACAGCAGGCCGGCACGCGGGTTCACCACAAGATTGCCCAGGGTGTTGAAGAAGTAGTTGCCGACGAAGTCCGGCACGGTCAGGGTGCCGTCGGCCTGCACGCGCACAAAGCCGGGCTTGCCACCGCGATGCGACACATCCACACCGCCGGCGCGGCCGGCTGCGTCACCGTTGCCCGCATAGGCGGTAGCGATGAACAGGGTGTCGGCCTGCTCGATCATGCGGCGCGCCGCGTCATTGAGCTGCACCGACGCGTGCACCACCGGCCCGGCTGAAGATGCGGGGCGCGCCACATACAACGGCTCGCGCGCCTGGATGTATTTGGGGCAGTTGCCGAAACTCTGGCTCAGCTCCACCGCGAAGCCCGAGACACTCACGCCGCGAACGATGCCGTTCATGCGGTTGCGCCTGCGCGTGTGCGGCTCTATGCCCAGCAGGCCTATCGCGGCGCCATCTGCCAGCGTTTCTTGCAGGGGATCACCTGCCAGCGGCCGGGCGCGAAGCACCAGATGATGCGCATCGGGCGAGTGGATAAAACCCGGCGGCTGGGCCAGCACCGAGGCCCAGGGCTGGCCGGCAGCGTCCACCGTGCCGGCGACCACAAAAGGCAGTTGCTCAAAAAACTCGCGGTGCTGATCGGGCATGAAGTCGCGGATCACGCGCGGGCCGATTTCCGCCATGCGCGCACGCACGGCTGCGCCCACGCGCGCTTGCGCGGCGCGCTCGCCTTCGTGGAAAGTGGCGGTGCTCATGCGGCCAGCCCTATCGGCGTCCTGACCATGGGCACAAAGCGCGGCAAGGCCTCGATGCGGGCCAGCCAGGCGCGTATGCGCGGGTAGGCTTCCAGCGAGACCTTGCCCTCGGGCGCATGGGCCGAATAACTGTAGTTGGCGATGTCGGCCAGTGTGGGGGTGCTGCCCGCGAGAAAAGCCGACTGGCCCAGTTGCTGCTCCATCACCGTGAACAGGGCATGTGCGCGCTCAATGGCTTCCGGGTTTTCCGGCCGCTTGAACAGCTGGATGACGCGCGCGGCAGCCGGGCCGGAGGCGAGCTGCCCCGCAGCGACCGACAACCAGCGCTGCACCGCCGCAGCAGCCAACGGGTCGCGTGGCAGCCATTGCTCGGCATCCGGCGCGTAGCGTGCGTTGAGGTAGACCAGGATGGCGTTGGAATCGGCCAGCGTGACTTCACCGTCCTGGATCACCGGCACCTGGCCGAAGGCATTCATGGCCAGGAAGGCCGGCGTCTTGTGCCCTTTGGTGGCCAGGTCGATCTCGATGCGCTCGAAGGGCAGGCCCAGCATCGAGAGAAACAGTTCCACCCGGTGCGAATGGCCGGAGATGGCGACGCGGTACAGGCGTATGGGTTGTGCAGGCTGGGCTTTGGCGGCGGGTGTGCTCATGGCGGGGCTTTCGGCGGGTTGAAAAATCTTGCTCTCGGGAGTGGATTCTGTTTGATCCGTTATTTTTAATAAATGACTCTCAAGACATTTAACTAATCCACTTAGTGGATGAATCCCCGCAACAGGCGTAGCATGTCGCCATGGACAAACTCCGGGCCATGCAGGCCTTTATTCACATTGCCGAACAAGGCAGCCTTACGGCCGCAGCCCAGGTCATGGAGTCGTCGCTGCCGGCCATGGTGCGCACGCTGGCCGGCTTTGAGGCGCAGCTGGGCGTGCGCCTCTTCAACCGCACAACGCGCCGCATCTCGCTGACCGAGGAAGGCCGGCGGCACCTCGAAAGCTGCCGCCAGCTGCTGGCCGCGCTGGCCGATGCCGAGGCGGCGCTGAGCGCCGAGGCGGCCGAACCCGCGGGCCACCTGACGATTACCGCGCCCATGCTGTTCGGCCAGATGCATGTGGCGCCAGCCGTCACGCGCTTTGTTCAGCAGCACGAGAAGATGCGCTGCTCCATGGTGCTGCTGGACCGCGTGGTGAATCTGCTGGAAGAAGGCATCGACGTCGGCATTCGCATCGGCGAGCCTGAAGACTCCAGCCTGGTGGCGCAGAAGGTGGGCACCATCCGCCGTCTGGTGGTGGCCAGCCCGGCCTGGGTTCGCCGCCACGGCGTACCAAAACACCCCAAGGACCTGCTCAAGGCCAACTGCGTGCGACTGACGGACCATTCCCTCACATGGGGCCCGTTCATAGACCAGGGCCGACCGCTTCGGCTTGCCGTCAGTGGTAATCTGGAGTTCAACCAGATCGCACCGGCCGTGGCGGCCTGCGCGGCGGGTGCAGGATTCGGTTCTTTTTTGTCTTACCAGGTGGCGCCGTTTTTAAAGACCAAAGAATTGCGCACCGTGCTGGAGGGTTTCGAGCCGCCGCCCCGGCCCATCAACATTGTTTACCCGCACGCCCGGCTACTGCCCATGCGCACGCGGGTGTTCATTGAGTGGATGAAAAAAGAGCTCCGGGAATTCCAGTCTTGAGGGCCGGCATCCAGGCACCCGAAAAAACAACGTCAGCAGACACCAGAACAAGGACAGCGAATGCAGACTTTTGATTTTGACCTTTTTGTGATCGGCGGCGGCAGCGGCGGGGTGCGTGCCGCGCGCATGTCGGCCCAACGCGGCGCCCGTGTGGGACTGGCGGAATTCGCCGCGATGGGCGGCACCTGCGTGAATGTGGGCTGCATTCCCAAAAAGCTTTACAGCTATGCGGCCCACTACGGCGACAGCTTTGAAGAGTCGCGCGGCTTCGGCTGGGTCGGCGAGGCGCCGGTGTTTGACTGGGACACGCTCAAGGCCAACCGTGCCCGCGAGATTTCGCGGCTCAACGGCATTTATGTGCAGCTGCTTGAAGGCGCTGGCGTGCAGATCATCACCGGCTGGGCACGGCTGCTTGACGGGCACACCGTCGAGGTCGACGACAAAAAGTTCACGGCCAAAAACATCCTGATCTCCACGGGCGGTACCGCCACAGTGCCTGCCGTGCCAGGACGCGAACATGTGGTGACCTCGGACCACATGTTTGACCTCAACCCGTTTCCCAAACGCCTGCTGGTGGTGGGCGGCGGCTACATCGCCTGCGAATTTGCCTCGATCTTCAACGGACTGGGCTCACAGGTCACCCAGGTCCATCGCCGCGACATGCTGCTGACCGGTTTTGACGATGACGTGCGGCGCTTCATTGCCGCCGAGATGAGCAAGACCGGCATCACCCTGCAACTGGGCGCAGAGATCGCGGCCATCGCCAAAACCGCCACGGGCCTGCAGGTGACGCTCAAGGATGGCAGTGGGCTGGAAGTGGACACCGTGCTCTACGCCACGGGCCGGGTTCCCAATGCGAACGGCATCGGACTTGAAGCCGCCGGTGTGGCCGTCAACGCTGCAGGTGCGATCCAGGTCAATGCGCACTACCAGACCTCGGTGCCGTCCATCTATGCGCTGGGCGACGTGACGGCGCGCATGCAGCTGACACCGGTAGCGCTGGGCGAAGCCATGGTGGTGGTGGACCAGCTCTTCGGCCCCGCCGCCGGCAAGAAACCGCGCAGCATGAGTTATGAATTTGTGCCGACCGCCGTCTTCACCCATCCCAACATCGGCACGGTCGGCTATTCAGAGGCCGATGCGCGCGCGAAGTTCGGCAAAGTCACAGTGTTCCGCGCCGACTTCAAGGCCCTCAAGCACACGCTGAGCGGCAGCACCGAACGCACGCTCATGAAGCTGCTGGTCGAAGACGCCACCGACCGCGTGGTCGGCCTGCACATGGTGGGGCCGGACGCCGGCGAAATCGTGCAGGGTTTTGCCGTGGCCATGAAGGCCGGTGCGACCAAGGCAATATTTGACAGCACCATCGGCATCCACCCGACCGTCGCCGAGGAATTCGTGACAATGCGCGAACCGGTCAAGGACTGATTTCAGGAAATATCAATCCGCGTCCGGGTCTTCGGGCGTGTCTGAATCCGGCTCGCGGTCTTTCAGGCGTTCGTCAAGGCGCTGGCGGATGGTGCCGGCTTCCCCGAGAAACTGCGCCAGGGGTACCGCCGGCGCCATGCGCAGGGACGGCGGGTAGAGGGTGGACATGTAGAGCTTGTTGGACAGGCGCTTGTTCTGCAGCCAGTTGGTGCCCAGCATGGCCACAATGCCCAACACGGCCACGCCGGCCACCAGGCCCGCGAGTCCGCGGCGGCGCTGCGGCACGATGACCGACAGGTGCACATAGATGGCCGCGGCCGCACCCAACAGCAGCAGCGGCGTTTCAAAGCGCGCAAGGCTTTCGAGCGAGAACATGAAAGCCAGCAGGCCGGCCAGCGTGGCAACCAGCTGTATCGCGACGGAACTGGTGCAGGCAATGCGGACATGGCGCCAGAACTGCAGGTGGCCGGTAAAAAGCTTGGTGGCCAGGGCCCACAGGCCGGCCCACACGGTGATCGCCATGGCCACCATCGCCATCAGGCCGGGCAATTGCCGCGCCAGCTGGGATGGCTCGGTCAGGGTCAGCCACGACTGCCCCACCACCAGGGCCAGCATGGCGGCCAATGCCAGCAGGGTCCAGCCGGTCGTACGCCACGGAAAGTGCGGCAGCCGCTCTTCAGCGGCCACCGGCGCCTCCGCCAGGCGCAGCCCCAGCTTCAGCCGGCCCAGGGTCAGGGCCTCGCCGGCAGGCCAGCTGAACTGCGTGCCCTGGCCATGCAGCGTCCGGTTCAGCGCGACACCATTGACCGTGTCCAGCACCTGCACCATCACTTCGCCTTCCGGCGTGCGGTCTATGCGCAGGTGTTCAGCGGCCACATGGCCGTCATCCAATACCAGGTCGGCGGTGAGTGCGCGGCCCACAGTAACGGGCCAGTGCCGCACATCAAGACGGCTCACCAGTGCGCCGTTGCGGTCGGTAGCCTGCAGCAGGGCGAGATTGCCGGCGCTCATGGTGCGGCCTCCCATTTAAAACCGCCCAGGTAATGCGCCACCAGCTTGAGGCCGTTGTCAAAACTTACGCCCTGCGCATCCATGCGCCCCTGCACACCACTGGTGGACTGGTTGACGGACATGGTCAGCACCGACACATCGTAGAGGCCCGGCAGCTTGCGGTAAGCGCTCATGCACACCACGGCGCGCATGGGCATGCCGCCGGTTTCGACGAAGCGCTCGGAGCACTCGGCCGCCGTGGCCTTGCGTGAACCCCGGGTAGAGAAGTACTCATTGCCGAAGCTTTGGGAGTACATGACGGCGAAACGCAAGGGGCCCAGCTTGGGCGCGTTGTAGGCTTCATAGCGCAGGCGGATGTAGCCGGTGTTGAAATCGCCCGCAAACACGTGGCTGTCAATCTGGCAATCGGTACGCTCCAGGTCAAAGGCCTTGAAGTCGGGCTCGCGTCCGCGGCCCCAGCAACGAGCCAGGGAATCTTCGGGCACGGGCACGCTGTAGCCGCCATGTTTTTGCGCCGTGAGCGGCACCGCGGTGAACTTTTGCGTCAGCAGTGCCTGGTGCTCGCCCAGCTGGCGCGCCACTTCGGCATGTGCCGGTTTGGTAATCGGCTTGGCCGAAGCGGCCTTTGCCAACAATGCCTGGGCGAATTCAGCGGGGATCAGAAAACTCAGCAGGTCGCCGTCCAGCCGCTTGGATACGTTGATACCGACCACCTGGCCGGCATCGTCCAGCGCGGGGCCGCCGCTCATGCCGGGGTTGAGCGCCCCGCCGAAAAAGATGCGCGGGTAAAAGCTGCGCTGCACGAGGCCGTTGTAGGTACCCTCGGTGACGGCAAACCCGATGTCCAGCGGATTGCCCAGTGAATAAATGCGTTCGCCGCGCGCCAGGGGCCTGTCCGCCCCGCGAAAAGCCAGCTGCGGCATTCCTGTTGCCGGCGTCTTCACGCGCAGCAGCGCCAGGTCGTTGCGCACATCAAAGGCGAGCAATTCAACCTCGGCCTCCTTGCCGTCCACCGGCACGTAGACGCCGCGGTAGCGCTCGGGCTCCAGCGCCAGCTGGCTGGCCACATGGAAGTTGGTGATGATGAGCCCGTTGGCCGAGACAAAAAAACCCGAGCCCACACTGGCCTGGGTGTTGGAGTTACGCAGCAGGGTGCGGATCTGCACCAGTTTGTCGCGCGTGGTTTCATAGGCGCGCTGGGCGTCGCGCGAGATCTGGGCCGGTGCGGCGGCAGCAGGCGCCTGCGGGGCACGGCCCGGTGCCGGGGCCTGCGCCTGGGTCACCTGCAGGCACAGGGTACCGAGCAAGACTGCCGCCAGCGTGCGCAGGTGCCCCGAAAGGTTGTGGTGTTTCATCAGGGCATTCTAGGGTGTGCCGCGGCACTTGCCGCACAATGATGTGCATGCCCTGCGGTGCTACGCTTTGCCGAAAACCACCTGCTGTACCTTCACCATAAAAACAAGGCTTTTTTCATGCCCTATCTGCCGCCTTTCATCGCCCCGACCCGCTACAGCGACCCGGCCGCCGCACTGGCGCAGGTTCGCGCCATTTATGACCAGCAGATTGCCCATCTGCGCGACGCGATGCAGCGCTACGTGGCCGGCGAGACCCTGCCCGGCCATGTGCGCGCCTGCTACCCTTTCGTGCGCATCCATACCGACACGGTGGCACGCGCCATCCTGGAGACGCCCGACATCTCGCAGCTGAGCTTTGGTTTTGTGGCCGGTCCCGGCCGCTTTGAAACCACACTGAGCCGGCCCGACCTCTACGGCAACTATTACCTCGAACAGTTCCGCCTGCTGATGCAGAACCACGATGTGGAGCTGGAAATAGGCACCAGCACGCAGCCGATCCCCATCCATTTCTCGTTTGCGGAAAACGACCATATTGAAGGCAATATGGATGCAGCCCGCCGCATGCTGATGCGCGACGTGTTCGACCTGCCCGACCTGGCCGCCATGGACGACGGCATCGCCAACGGCACCTACGAACCCCTGCCCGGCGAGCCGCAGCCGCTGTCGCTGTTCACCGCAGCGCGCGTCGACTATTCGCTGCAGCGCCTGCGCCACTACACCGGCACCTCGCCGCACTGGTTCCAGAACTTCGTGCTGTTCACCAACTACCAGTTCTACATCGACGAGTTCGTGCGCCTGGGCCATGAAGCCATGGCCGACCCGGACAGCGAGTACACCGCCTTCATCGAGCCCGGCAACGTGGTGACCCGCCGCACCGGCCTGCCCGCCGAGGCCGGCGACGAGCTTGGCGTGCAGCCGCCCCGCCTGCCGCAAATGCCGGGCTACCACCTGCTGCGCGCCGACCGCACCGGCATCACCATGGTCAACATCGGCGTGGGCCCGGCGAACGCCAAGAACATCACCGACCACATCGCCGTGCTGCGCCCGCACGCCTGGATCATGCTGGGCCACTGCGCCGGCCTGCGCAACAGCCAGCAGCTGGGCGACTACGTGCTGGCCCACGGCTATGTGCGCGAAGACCATGTGCTGGACGAAGAACTGCCGCTGTGGGTGCCAATCCCGGCGCTGGCCGAAATCCAGGTCGCGCTGGAAAAAGCCGTGGCCGACGTCACCCATGCCGTGGGCCCCGACCTCAAGCGCATCATGCGCACCGGCACCGTGGCCTCCACCGACAACCGCAACTGGGAACTGCTGCCCGGCAACCAGCCGCAGCGCCGCTTCAGCCAGAGCCGCGCCGTGGCGCTGGACATGGAAAGCGCAACGATTGCCGCCAACGGCTTTCGCTTCCGGGTCCCTTATGGAACGCTGCTGTGCGTGAGCGACAAGCCGCTGCACGGCGAGATCAAGTTGCCCGGCATGGCCAACCACTTCTACCGCGAGCGCGTCGACCAGCACCTGCGCATCGGCATACGCGCCATCGAGCTGCTGCGCGCCGAAGGCATCACCCAGCTGCACAGCCGCAAGCTGCGCAGCTTTTCGGAAGTCGCGTTCCAGTAGATCCGCCTGTTGCTATACTTTTGGTAGCTGCTTGCGCTCGACCTTATTGGCTTGCAGCCTTATTTTTCATAAACACCACCTGCCCATGGAAAATCTTTCACCGCTTGTCCCCGTCACAGAAGCCAGCCATGGTGTGGTGATCGACCTGATCTACGCAGGCACCAACAACTTTACCGGTCAGGTGATTTACGACAGCCCGCTGTGTTTCCTGCATCCGCAGGCAGACGCCGGCCTGCGCAAAGCCATCACGGCCGCAAAAGACATGGGCTTTCAGCTCAAGATTTTCGATGCCTTCAGGCCGCAGGAAGCGCAGGAGGCACTTTGGGCCGTGGCACCCAACCCCGCCTACATCGCGGATCCGGCCAAGGGCTCCAACCACACGCGGGGCGTAGCGCTTGATGTCACGCTACTGGCGCCCGACGGGCAGGAGCTGGACATGGGCACACCGGTCGACACCATGACGCGTGGGTCCCATCACTTTCACACGGCACACCCTGTGGCCGTCCAGGTCAACCGCATGCGGCTGCTCACGGTCATGCTGGAAGCAGGCTTTGTGCACCACCCCAACGAATGGTGGCATTACCAGTTGCCGGACGCCAAAAGCTTTCCGCTGATTGACAGCCATGCTTTCATGCGCTGCGTGGGCAAGGGCCAGCAGCCCACCCGGCTCAAGGCCGCCTGAGCTCGCCGGCCTGATCGGCAGGAGGGCCGGCAGCCGGCAACTCCGCCGGCTGCCGCGGCTCGGCTGACTGCGTGCGCACCAGCGGCAAATGCTGCGGGTATTCGCGCTGCATGAAGTCCACCAGCGCCTCGCGCACCTTGCAGCGCAAGTCCCAGTTCAGGCTGGAGTTGGCAGACGTCACCAGCACCCGCAGCTGCATGCTGCGCTCGCCTGATTCCACCACCTGCAGCAGGCACAGCCGCTTGTCCCACTCGGGCGCCTCTTCGCAGGCGCGCCGCGCCGCGTCGCGCAGCGGGGCCAGGGGCATGCGGTAATCAACCCAGAGAAATACGGTGCCGATGATCTGGGCGCCGGTGCGCGTCCAGTTCTGGAAAGGGTTTTCAATGAACCACTGCAACGGAACAATCAAGCGCCGCTCGTCCCAGATTTTCAGCACCACATAGGTGCCCGTGATCTCCTCCACCCGACCCCATTCGCCCTGCACAATCAGCACGTCGTCAAGACGTATGGGCTGCGCCAGCGCCAGCTGCAGGCCGGCAATCAGGTTGCTGAACACCGGCCGGGCCGCGATACCGATCACCAGCCCTGCCACACCCGCCGAAGCCAGCAAGCTGGCCCCGAACTGGCGGGCGCCGGGAAAGGTCATCAGCATCAGGGCCAGCCCCGTCAGCAGCACGATGAACATGGCGGTGCGCGCCAGCATGCGGGTCTGCGTATGGATGCGGCGGGCGTTGAGGTTGTCCTCCACATCGACCGGGTGCAGGCCGATCACCCCCATCGCGGCCCCGCGCGCCGCTCGCATGCCCGCCCACGTCAGGGCAGCGAGCAGCAGCAGGCCATTGACATGGCGCACCCCGTTGATCAGTGGAAAGGTGTCCGGCGCGCCGTGCCATACGGCCTGCAGGGCAATCAGGGGCAACAGCACCTGCACCGGAGAGCGGCATTGTTCGGCAACCCGGGCCATCACGGGCATGGAACGCGTCAGCCGCAGGACAACAACAGCACCTATGGTGTGAACCACCAGCGCCAGAACGATGCTGATGCCGGCCGCCAGCAAAACGTGCAGCGAAGAGTCGTCCGCCCAGGAGATGAGTTCAGCGAAGTTCATGCAGCCGCCCCTTTGCTTTCAACATGCATCAAGCTTTCGGTACGCGGGGTTTCACCCGGGACGCGGCCAGCTTGGCGTTGCGGCGCGCCACCTCCACGTCGGCATCAAACGCCAGCGCCACACCCATGCGGCGTTTGACAAAACTCTCGGGTTTGCCGAACAGCCGGATGTCACTGTTGGGCACGCGCAATGCGTCGGCCACGCCGTCGAACACGATGCCCTTCGCATCGACACCGCCGTAAATCACGGCACTCGCGCCCGGGCTCTTGAGCGCGGTGTTGACGGGCAGGCCCAGGATGGCGCGTGCATGCAGCTCAAATTCGTTTTGCCACTGGGTGCACATCGTCACCATGCCGGTGTCGTGCGGGCGCGGGCTGACTTCGCTGAACCAGACGTCTTCGCCCTTCACAAACAGTTCAACCCCAAAAAGGCCCAGCCCCGAAGGTTTGCCGTCAAAGCCCAGCCCCAGGTTGTCCGTCACGGCCTTGCAGATGTCGCGGCATTTTTTCAGCGCGTTGGGGCGCATGGGATGCGGCTGCCAGCTTTCCACGTAGTCGCCGCTGACCTGGATGTGGCCGATGGGCTCGCAGAAATGCGTTTCAATGGTTCCGTCGGCGCCCATGGCACGCACGGTGAGCTGCGTGATCTCGTAATCAAAATCAATAAACCCTTCGACGATCACCCGGCCGTGGCTGACACGGCCGCCGGCCATCGCGTAGTCCCAGGCTTTCTTGACGTCTTCGGGGCCGGAGATTTTGCTTTGGCCCTTGCCCGACGAGCTCATCACCGGCTTGACGACGCAGGGGTAGCCCGTGGTGCCGTCGATGGCGGCCTGCAGTTCTTCCAGCGAATCACAAAACTTGTAGGGGCTGGTCGGCAGGCCCAGGGTTTCGGCGGCCAGGCGGCGTATGCCTTCGCGGTCCATGGTCAGGCGCGCGGCACGCGCCGTCGGGATCACGCGCACCACACCGGCGGCCTCAAGCTCTTCGAGCATGGGTGTGGCAATCGCTTCGATCTCTGGCACCACCAGATCGGGCTGTTCTTTTTCAATCAGCGCCTTGAGTTGCGCCGGGTCGCTCATGGTGATGGTGCGCGCATGGTGGGCCACCTGCTGGCCCGGTGCGTTGTCATACCGGTCGGTGGCGATGGTTTCAACGCCCAGGCGCTGCAGGGCGATCAGCACTTCCTTGCCCAGCTCGCCGGAGCCGAGCAGCATGACTTTGGTGGCGTGGGGGGACAGAGGGGTTCCGAAAGTGGTCATAAGCGCTGAAGATAAAGGATGGGAGAGTGAGAACGGGAGAGTGAAGGCCGTAGAACAGGCACCGCTGGGACTTACTTTACTGCAGAGGGTCGGCGCTGACGGGTAGGACATCGCCCCTCATGCCGGCGTTGCGCCCCTTGCCCCTGCAAACCACCAGCCCATTGCAATCAGATGATAATTATTCTCAATTAGAGTTTTAACCTATGGGCCGCACCATGCGCCGCCCTGAAAGACACCATGTCCACCACATCTTCTACGCCGGCTGCCACGCCAACTCCTGAGGCCGCACCGCGCAAACGCCGTCCGCCGCGCCGCGTGCAGGTCACCAGCGTACAGACCTTGAGCCCGCTGATGCGCCGCATCACTTTGCAGGGGGCGGAGCTTGAAGGCTTCGAGGTCAACGACCCAGCCTGCTACATGAAGCTGATCTTTCCCGAACCGGGGCAGACCGGGCCCGAGCGCCCACTGCCCGATGGGCCACGGCCGAAGTCCATGCGTACTTACACACCGCTGGCGGTACGCGCCGATGCGCTGGAAGTCGATGTCGACTTTGTGCTGCACGGCGACGGCCCTGCCTCCACCTGGGCTGCGCAGGCGCAGCCAGGCCAGGTGCTGTATTTGATGGGCCCCGGGCCAGGCTACAAAGTCCCGCTGGATGCGCCCTCGCATTTTTTAATCGGGGACGACAGTGCTCTGCCCGCGTTTGAAACCATTCTGGCCAGCTTGCCCGCGAATGCACAGGTAAAAGCGTTGGTCGAGGTGGTGGATTCGACTGAAAAGCGCGCGCTTCAAAGCCCCGCCAAAGTAGACGCCCAATGGGTCGTACGCGGCACCGACAACAACAGGGCCGGCCAGGCACTGGAAGCGGCATTGCGGCAAGCCGGCGCGCCCGCCGCGGGCACCCGCATCTACCTCGCCTGTGAAGCCGCCGCCATGCGCCGACTACGCCAGTTGCTGATTGAAGAGCTGGGTATGGAGCGCAGCAGCATTGTGGGCCGTGGCTACTGGAAGTTGGGGACCATCAACCACCCGGACCATGATTACGGCGAGGATTGAGCCCCCACGCTCCCCCACTGCGTGTGGGTCGCTGCCCCCCGAGGGGGCCGCCCGCCTGCAGTCTGGCAAAGCCAGTCCCGCGGCTCATGCTGGCATGAAGAGTTCTTTGGGCACAACCAGTGGGGGGTATCTCGCCAGTGGGCGCCGCGGAACCGGCTTTGCCGGGCCGCAGGCACCGTCCCCTGCAAGGGGAAAAGGGCTACACGAAGTGAGCCCGATAGGGGTGTGCAAATCTTTCGGCTTCGCCGGCCCCAGGCGCCGCCCCCTCGAGGGGGGAACAGGCTACACGCAGTGAGCCTGGACGGGGGTGGATTCATCTTCTCGCATAGCTCACCGTCAACATTTCCCACTGGTGCCCTTCGGGCTCGTTCCAGTAAATGCCTTTTCCGCCAAGATACGTGCTGACCTGCATATCCATGGGGCCGCGCACCAAGCTGCGGTATTTGATGCCGGCGGCCTGGATGCGCCCCAGGATCGCATCGAACTCCTGCTCGCTCACGCGAAAGCAGAAATGCTCGACGGGAAAGTCTTCGTCGGTGTCGATGAAGTCCAGCGTCAGGCCGTCGTTGATGTAGACGGCTGAAAAGGGCCCTATCGTGGTTTCAGCCCACGGCACACCGAGCAGCTCTGCCAGAAACCTGGCCGAAGCCACCTTGTCTCGCGCCGATACGATGAAGTGGTCCAGATGAATGGTCATGGCAGGCCTCTTGAAGGTGATGGCCTGTTTTATAGCGCGGGCGGGCCGCGCCTGTACACCGGCCTGCGTAACAACCTGCATTGCGGCATGGCTGAAGTCTTCCTGGCGTTTTTGCATAAGAAGAGGCTACAGACCAATAGAGACGGGCGCAACCAGCTATCTAATTAATAGCAACCAAGGCTGCCCGCGCAACCGCAATCCACGTTCACAGGTCGAAGAACACCGTCTCCTTGCCGGCCGCGCTGTCCTGCATGTGGATGTCGAATCGGTAGACCGCTCCGGCGCCCGTCATGCTGCGCTGGGCAACCAGCGTGCTGCGCCGTTCGGCCGGCACGCTGGCCAGCACCGCGTCTTTGCCGTTCGCCTCCGCTTCATCATCAAAGTAAATGCGCGTGAAGGTATGCACCAGCAGGCCGCGCATGGTGACGCAGACGTTGATGAACGGTGCCTGCCCCGCCACAGCACCGGGCTTGACGGTGATGAATTCGTAATGGCTTTGCGGCAGGGTGCCGGTGCCGCAGCGGCCAAAGCCAGTGAAGCCACGCGCTTCAGCGTCGGCCACCGAGGTGATGGGCTGGCCGTTGCCGTCAGGCTGGGCGATCTCGACCATCGCGTCCATCACGGCATTGCCGGCGCCGTCAAACACCTGGCCGGTGATACGGATGTGCTCGCCCTTGGCGTTCGGCTGGGCCAGCACGGGTGTGAACAGGCTTTTGAGGTCGTAGCCGTATTGCGTGGGCGTGAGGCCGTAGGCAAAGAAGGGGCCGACAGTTTGCGAAGGGGTTTGTTTGAATTGGCTTGTAGTCGTCATGGTGTTGTCTTCCTGCCGCTTATTCAAAACGCGTGGCTTTGGGGCCGCGCAGCACGATGTCGAACACATAGCCCAGCGCGTAGTCGGGCTGGGTGACGTCGAGACTGAATTTCGAGACCATCAGCTCGCGCACGCTTTCGGGCGCGCCCATGTACATGGGGTCGTAGCCCAGCAGCGGGTCGCCGGGGAAATACATCTGCGTGACCAGCCGGCTGGCGAAGTAGTCGCCAAACAGCGAGAAATGAATATGCTGCGGACGCCAGGCGTTGGGGTGGTTGCCCCAGGGGTAGGCACCGGGCTTGATGGTCTTGAAGCTGTAGCGGCCTTCGTTGTCGGTCATGCAGCGGCCCGCACCCAGGAAGTTCGGGTCCAGCGGCGCGTCGTGCTGGTCGACCTTGTGCACGTAGCGGCCGGCGGCATTGGCCTGCCAGACTTCCACCAGCGTGTTGCGCACGGGGCGGCCGTCTTCGTCGAGCACACGGCCGGTGACGATGATGCGTTCACCCAGCGGGTCGCCATTCATCACGGCGTTTTTGGTCAGGTCGCTGTCCAGCGGGCCGAATTGCGCGGCGCCATAGACGGGCGCATTGAGCTGCGCGAGGGCCTGCTTGATGGGCACCAACGGCTGCTTGGGGCCGCGCAGCAAGGTGGACTTGTAGCCGGGATAGATATGGGGCGAATGGCTGGTCCAGTCGCGCGGGGCCAGAAAGCTGTTGTTCAGGTCGGGTTTCATCGATGTCTCCAGAGGTCGAAAGAGGTTGGCGCTTTTTAGCAGGCGCTTTTCGGGTTTTTCGTGCTGAGCCGACTTTAATCGGCCTAAACAGTTATGTATATTGACATTTTCTCGACTTATCCATAACCAAATGGTCAAATTACTGCATGGTCGATGAACGCATCAAATACCGGCACCTGCAGTGCTTTCTGGCGGTGGCGCAGCATGGCAGCCTGCAAAAGGCGGCCGACGTGCTCGCCATCACGCAGCCGGCCGTATCCAAAACCCTGAAAGAGCTCGAGGGCCTGCTGGCGGTGCGGCTGTTTGAGCGCGGGCGCAAGGGCGCCGTGCCCACACGCGAGGGCGAGGCTTTTATGCGGCATGCCGGCGCCAGCGTGAGTGCGCTGCGCGAAGCGGTCGCCAGCGTCGCACAGACGCGGCGACAGGGCAGCGCAGTGATTGCCATAGGTGTGCTGCCGACAGTGGCGCCGTGGCTGATGCCCTTGCTGCTGCAGCGGCAGGAGGCCCAGGCCGGGCCGGACGCGCACACCAGCCTGCGCATCCAGACCGGCGCCAACCCCGAACTGCTGACCAGCCTGCGCCAGCGCGAACTGGACCTGGTGATTGGACGTTTTGCCGAGCCGGCCCATATGCTGGGCCTGACGTTTGAACACCTGTACGCCGACCCGCTGGTACTGGCAGTGCGCCCCGGCCACCCCCTGCTGGCGCAGGCCGGGCGCAAGGCAGAACACAAGGGGGATGCGCTGACCGGCTTGCAGGCCTTCCCCACGATCCTGCCTACCCAAGGCACGGCCATACGCCATACCGCCGACGGATTTTTCCTCACACGGGGCCTGCCGCCCCCCGTGCGCCTGGTCGAAACGCTGTCGGTGTCCATCGCACGCGGCTATGCGCTGCAAAGCGATGCGGTCTGGCTTGCGCCGCTGGGGGCTGTGCGGCCGGACCTGGACAAAGGAACGCTGGTGCGCCTGCCCGTCAGCATGGCCGGCACCGAAGAGCTGGTGGGGCTGACGCTGCGCGCCGACATGGCGCCCACCGAGGCACAGCACCAGCTGATCGCCACCATTCGGGTGCTGGCGTCAGAACGCCGCAGCGAAGCCCCGGCCCTGCCCTAGGCTTCTAGGCCGGCTCGGCCTGCACCGCAAAGCGGGCCGTCAGTTCACCCAGACCTAGCTCTTCAAGCACCTCGCGCAAACGCGCTTGGGCGGCACGGGTTTTACCGGCCTGCGGCTGCGCAGGCCGGCTGGCAAGAATGAGCTCGTTCTTCATCGAATGCTCCCAGCCCACGAGCTCGGTCACGGTGACCTGGTAGCCGTTGGCTTCGAGCTGCAGGCAGCGCAACACATTGGTGATCTGGCTGCCGAATTCACGTGTGTGCAGCGGGTGCCGCCAGAGTTCGGCCAGCGGCGTGCGTGACAGTGACAGGGCACGGCTTTTCCTCAGCACGCCAGCCACCTCGGCCTGGCAGCACGGCACCAGCACCATGTGGCGGGCATTTTTTGCCAGACCGAACGCAATGGCGTCATCGGTGGCGGTGTCGCAGGCATGCAGCGCGGTGACGATGTCCACGGTGGGCGGAAGTTCAGCCGAGGTGGTGGCTTCCTGCACCGATAAATTCAGGAACGACATGCGCGCAAAACCCAGCCGCTGGCCCAGCACACGTGACTTGTCGACAAGCTCGGCGCGTGTTTCGATACCGTACACATGGCCTGCGGCTTTTTCACCGCGGTGCGCCACATTAAAAAACAGGTCATACAGGATGAAGCCGAGATACGACTTGCCGGCGCCGTGGTCGGCCAGGGTGAAGTCCGCCTTTTCTGCGGCCACCTCATTAAGCAGGGGCTCAATGAACTGGTACAGGTGGTAAACCTGCTTGAGCTTGCGCCGCGTGTCCTGGTTGAGCTTGCCTTCGCGCGTGAGGATGTGCAGTTCCTTGAGCAGCTCGATCGACTGGCCGGGGCGAAGTTCTTCGATGATTTGTGCTGCGGATGCGGGCTTTCCTGAGCCCTTCGAAGGCTTTGCCGCGCGCGCGGTGCTGGGTGTTTGCATGGCCTCAAGTTTAGTGGCGCGCTCTGGCTAAAGGTTGCGCCGTTTCAAAGCCCCTGGAAAGCGGCCCAGAACATCCGGAAACAATTAACTTGTACGCAATTCAATTGTTCGCTATAATTCGTGCCATGCCCAACAAAACCGATACCGCCAATGCCACTGACGCCATGCTGCAGCTGGACAACCAGCTGTGTTTTGCGCTGTATTCCACCTCTTTGGCCATGACCAAGCTGTACAAGCCCCTGCTCGAAGAGATGGGCCTCACCTACCCGCAATACCTCGCGATGCTGGTGCTGTGGGAACAAGACGGCCTGACGGTTTCCGAACTTGGTGAACGGCTGTACCTGGACTCGGGCACATTGACCCCGTTGCTCAAGCGCATGGAATCCGCCGGCCTGGTTTCACGCATCCGCGCGGTGGAAGACGAGCGCCGCGTTCACATCACGCTGACGGCAGCCGGCCGCAAGCTCAAGGCCAAGGCCGCAAAGATTCCGGGCTGCATCTTGAGCGCCACCCAGTGCTCGATTCCCGAGCTGGTGTCACTGACGCAGCAGGTGCAGTCTTTCCGCAACCGCCTCACGGCCTGATTTCTTTCACCATTTCACTGAATTTTTAACCCGCCCCGATCCGGGGTATTTTCCAAAGGAAGCCACCATGACCACACTCGAAAAAGTTCTCTACACCGCCCACGCCCACACCACCGGCGGCCGTGACGGCAAGTCCAAGACCGACGACGGCCGTCTGGACGTCACGCTGAGCTCGCCCGGCACCGCCGGCACCGGCACCAACCCCGAGCAGCTGTTTGCTGCCGGCTACGCAGCCTGCTTCATCGGCGCGATGAAGGCTGTCGGTGGCATGAAGAAGATCGACGTGCCTGCGGATGTTTCCATCGACTCCAGTGTTGACCTGGGCAAGATTCCGAACGGCTACGGCATCGCCGTGCGCCTGGACATCACCCTGCCCGGCATGGACCGCGCCGCAGCACAAGCGCTGGTAGATGCAGCGCACCAGGTCTGCCCTTACTCGAACGCGACCCGCGGCAACATTGATGTGACCATTACCCTGAAGTAATAGAGCCCCCACGGTCGCTCACTGCGTGTAGCTCCCTGCCCCCCGAGGGGGCCGCCCGCCTGCGGTCTGGCAAAGCCAGTCCCGCGGCTCGTGCTGGCATGAAGAGTTCAGCGCATAAACAGCGCGGGGTATTTCACCAGCAGGGGCCGCGGAACCGGCTTCGCCGGGCCGCAGGCGCCGCCCCCTCGAGGGGGGAACAAGCTACACGCAGTGAGCTTGGACGGGGGAGTGTGTCGCGCAGGCGGCCCGCCGGTGTTGAACCGGCGGGCTGTTTCATTTACGGTGTTGTGCATGAACTCTGCAGCCTCCACCGCTACCTTCCAGGTCCGTAAAGACGCCCTTTCCGAAACCCGCTGGCATACCGACGCGCATTTGCCGCTCACGCCCGGCCAGGTGCGGCTGCGCATCGAATCATTTGCGCTGACGTCCAACAACATCACCTACGCGGCCTTTGGCGAGGCGATGAGCTACTGGCAGTTTTTCCCGACCGGGGAGGACGGCTGGGGCAGCATTCCGGTCTGGGGTTTTGCCAAGGTGGCGGAGTCGCAATGCGAGGGCGTGGCTGAGGGGGAGAAGTTTTACGGCTACTACCCCATGGCCAGCGAACTGGTGCTGCAGCCGGCGCGTGTGACGCCCGCTGGTTTTTTCGACGGCGCCGCACACCGGCGGGCCCTGCCGGTGGCCTACAACCAGTACATGCGCTGCAGCGCGGACCCGTTTTACGACGCGGCCACCGAAGATGTGCAGTCGCTGCTGCGCCCGCTGTTCATCACCTCTTTCCTGATTGACGACTTTCTGGCGGACAACGACTTCTTCGGCGCCAATGCCATGCTGCTGTCCAGCGCCTCCAGCAAAACGGCGTATGGCACAGCCTTTCAGCTGGCAAAGCGGCCGGGTATTGAGGTGATCGCCCTCACGTCGCCGGGCAACGTCGCTTTTTGTGAAAGCCTGGGGTGCTACAGCCGCGTGGTGACCTATGACCAGCTCGATGCGATGGCCGCCGACACGGCTTGCGTGTACGTCGACTTCGCGGGCAGCGCCGGCCTGCGCCAGCGTATTCATACGCGCTTTGGCCAGCTTCGCTACAACTGCTCGATAGGCGGCACGCACGTGGACGACCTGGCCGCCAAAGGCAGCGCAAAAGACTTGCCCGGCCCCAGGCCCACGCTGTTCTTTGCACCCTCGCAGATCAAAAAGCGCATCACCGACTGGGGTGAAGAAGGCTTTGGAAAGCAGCTGGTGCACGCCTGGCGGGATTTCACGCAGCAGGTAACGGGCGCCAAAACGCCCTGGCTCATCGCCCAGCGGCACGCCGGGCAGGTTGCGGTGCAAGCGGCCTACCAGGAAGTGCTGGCCGGCAAGGGAGACCCGCGCACCGGCCATATCCTGCAGCCCTGAATCCTCCTGCCTCACTGGCGATTGCTATGATTTTTATAGCTGTTCGCGCAAATTCTTATTGGGCTACGGGCTCTTTTCATCCGGGGAAACAGGCGTTTACAAGCCCCTGCTGGCAGCGCACCGTCATCTGCGCCGACAATCAGGCATGACAGAAAAACACAAGGCTGAGGCGCACGCAACGCTGCACGCGTACGAGACATTGACACCCGACGTGGTGCTCGATGCGCTGGCCAGCGTCGGTTTACTGGGCGACGGCCGCCTGATGGCACTTTCGAGCTATGAGAACCGGGTCTACCAGATTCACCTGGAGAGCCCGGTGGGGGACGCCGACCTCGCAGGCGATGTCGTGGTAGCCAAGTTTTACCGGCCGGACCGCTGGACCGATGAACAGATTGCCGAGGAGCACGCGTTTGCCGCCGAGCTGATGGCCGCCGAGATACCGGTGGTGGGCGCGCTGGTACTGGAAGGCCGCACGGTGCACCACTTCAAGGGTTTCAGCTTCAGCGTGTCGCCCAGCCGCGGCGGGCGGCGGCCCGAGCTGGACAACCTGGAAGTGCTGGAATGGATAGGCCGTTTCCTGGCGCGCATCCACACCGTCGGCAGCGCCAAGCCTTTTGCACACCGGCCGGCCCTGAACCTGCAGACCTTTGGTTATGCCTCGCGCGACATCCTGCTGGCGGGCGGCGACCATGGCGCCAAAGGTTCTCACGGCTACATCCCGCTGGACATGGAGTCGCGCTGGCGCAAGGCCTTTGATGAAGCCATGCTGGTGGCGCAAACCGTGTTTGAAAGCGTGAGCGACGTGAAAAACCTGCGCCTGCACGGTGACTGCCACCCCGGCAACATCTTGTGGACGCCCGAAGGCCTGCCGCTGGCCGGCCCGCATTTTGTCGACCTGGACGATGCGCGCACCGGTCCGGCGGTGCAGGATTTGTGGATGCTGGTGTCGGGCGACCGCGCGCAGTGCACCCGGCAACTGGGTGCGCTCGTAGACGGCTACGAAGAGTTCCGCGAGTTCGACCGGCGCGAGCTTGCGCTGATCGAGCCGCTGCGCACGCTGCGCCTGGTGCACTACAGCGCCTGGCTGGCGCAGCGCTGGCATGACCCGATCTTCCCGATCAACTTCCCGTGGTTCGGCTCCAGCGACTACTGGAAAAGCCAGGTCGACATGCTGGAAGAGCAGACCGAGGCCATGCAGGACCCGCCGCTGGTGTGCTGAGCGGCTGCTAGCCCGTGCCAGACAGTCGGCCACGGCCATGCTGGCGCTATGAATTTAATAGCTGGTCGCGCACATTCCTAAAGGGCCAGAGGCCGAATTGGCTCGAGAAAAAGCCGCTCCCCGCCTTTCTGAGCCCTAAATTACCAAATCGGCGTGCGGCGCCTACACCAGCAACGCGTTGACGCGCCGCACGTACGCCGCCGGGTCTTCAGGCATGCCGCCCTCGGCCAGCAAGGCCTGGTCAAACAGGATGTGGGCCAGGTCGTCAAAATGCGCGCCTTCCACACCGGCCTCGAGCTTTTTGACCAGCGGGTGCTGGGCGTTGACTTCCAGGATGGGCTTGGACTCGGGCACAGCCTGGCCAGCCTGCTTGAGCATGCGGGCCAGCTGGGTCGACATGTCGCCGTCCTGCACCACCAGGCAGGCGGGTGAGTCGACAAGACGCGATGTGGCGCGCACGTCCTTGGCCTTGTCTTTCAGCGCCTCTTTCAGCTTGTCGAGGATGGGCTTGAACTGGGTCTGCGCCTCTTCGGCGGCTTTTTTCTCGTCCTCGTCCTGCAGCTTGCCCAGGTCTACCGCCCCCTTGGCCACCGACTGCAGCGGCGTGCCGTCGAAGTCGTGCAGGTAATTGAGCGCCCACTCGTCCACGCGGTCGGCCATCAGCAGCACTTCGATGCCTTTCTTGCGGAAGATTTCGAGCTGGGGGCTGTTCTTTGCGGCGGCCAGTGTGTCGGCAGTGATGTAGTAAATCGCGTCCTGGCCTTCCTTCATGCGGGCCTTGTAGTCGGCAAAGCCCACGCTGACGGTGTCTGTTGTTGAGCTGGCAAAGCGCAGCAACTTGGCCAGGCGCTCGCGGTTGGCAAAGTCTTCGCCCAGGCCTTCCTTGAGCACGGCGCCGAACTCGCCATAAAAGGCCTTGAACTTGTCGGCGTCATTGGCGGCCAGGTCTTCAATCATCGACAGCACGCGCTTGGTGCAGCCTTCGCGGATCGCCTTGACGGCGCGGCTTTCCTGCAGCAATTCGCGGGAGACATTGAGCGGCAGGTCCGACGAGTCCACCACGCCCTTGACGAAGCGCAAATAGGTCGGCATCAGCGCCTGGGCGTCGTCCATGATGAAGACGCGCTTGACGTAGAGCTTGACGCCCGCGGCCTTGTCGCGGTTGAACATGTCCATCGGCGCCTTGGCCGGGATAAACAGCAGCTGCGTGTATTCGGTGGCGCCTTCCACGCGGTTGTGCGTGGTGGCCAGCGGCGCTTCGCTGTCGTAACTGATCTGCTTGTAGAACTCGTCGTACTGGTCTTGCGTGATGTCCTTCTTGGCGCGTGTCCAAAGGGCGGCGGCCTGGTTGACGGTTTCCCATTCGCCAGTGACCACCATCTCGCCGGGCTGGTCGTTTTCGCCTTCTTTCCACGCTTCTTTCTGCATCAGGATGGGCAGCGAGATGTGGTCGGAGTACTTGTTGATGATGCCCTTGAGCTTCCAGGCGTTCAGGTAGTCGAGCGACTCTTCTTTCAGGTGCAGGATGATGCTGCTGCCGCGTTGTGTGCGTTCGATCTCGCTGACTTCAAACTCGCCGGTGCCGTCGCTGCTCCAGCGAACAGCCTGGTTCGCCGGAAGGCCGGCACGGCGGCTTTCCACCGTGATCTTGTCCGCGACGATAAAGCCTGAATAAAAACCCACGCCGAACTGGCCGATCAGCTGCGCGTCATTCTTCTGGTCGCCCGAGAGCTTGGCCATGAAGTCGCGCGTGCCGCTTTTGGCAATCGTGCCCAGGTTGTCGATGGCCTCCTGCTGCGACAGGCCGATGCCGTTGTCGGTGATGGTCAGCGTCCCGGCGGCCTTGTCAAAGCTCACTTTCACCTTGAGCTCGGGATCGCTTTCATACAGGGATGCATCGTTCAACGCTTCGAAGCGCAGCTTGTCGCAGGCGTCCGATGCGTTGGAAACCAGCTCGCGCAAAAAGATGTCCGGGTTCGAGTACAGGGAGTGCGTGACCAGCTTGAGCAGTTGCGCTACTTCGGCCTGGAAAGACAGTGTTTGTTTCTGCATGGTTAGGGGCATGGTTGTTTCAAGTTTGTTACTGATTCACTGAATTGAGAAGAAAAAGCCGTTTTGAACGGCAGTATTTACGCTTGTTACTTGTAAGTCTTTTGGCTCTATTTATGAATAAATCCAATAATTTCAACGGTTTGGCGTGACAAATTCCCCACTAGAGTGCGCTGTTACAGATACAAATCAACCGATTTCAGAAATATCTGGTTACAGTCCATTCACCTTCACATTTCCCTTGTTTGTTATTCGTTTTTTTAACTGGAGAACAGTCATGAAAAAGCTCATTTTAGTAATCGCCCTCGGCCTTGCCGCTATCGCCACCCTGCCCGCCTATGCTGCCACCGCAGCCGGCACCTTCAACGTGGTAATCAACCTGACCTCGAAGTGCGAGATCAACTCCACCAACGCCGCCACCGGCGCTGTCATCAACAATGTGGTGTTCAACTACACCTCGTTCCAGACCACGGCCGCCACCTCTACCGGCGGCGGTTTCAACGTTCGTTGCACCAACTCCCTGCCTTACACCCTGGCACTGAGCAACTCCGGCGTGACCGATGATGCCGTCAACCTGGCTTATACCCTGGCATTGAGCGCCGCAGCTGGCACCGGCAACGGGACCGACCAGGCCTTCACGGTCAACGGCACCATGGCCGCTGGCCAGGCCGGTACCTGCGCCACGGCGACTTGCACCAATACCGCCGCGACCAACAAAGTCAAGACCCTGACGATCACCTACTGATCGCCCTCCCGGGCTTGTTCTTCGCCACGTCGACAACCATGATCCGCAAGGCCGCCCTTGGTGTTCTCCTGATGCTGGCCGCTGCTGCCTGCTTCGCGGCGGCGGCGGCGGGGCAGTTGTCGGTCCAGATCACGCTGAACGTCCCCGGAAACACCACCGGCAACGGCAACGCATGCACCAGCGCCACCGGCTCCGGTGGCAGTGGCGCCTCGGTACAGGTGACCTGCAATTCGAACGTCTTTGTCAATATCTCGCAAGTGCGCAACCTTGGGGATGCCCGCTTCATGCCTGGTTACCGGCCCACGCGGGACTCCCTGCTGCCCGACTACTGCCGCAATGAGTTGTCCCGCAACGACCCGGGCGCCCGCTATACCTGCCGGATCCAGGACCAGCGCCAGGTGGCCACGGCCGATGAAGAGTCGGATGACGGCTGGGAGATCGAAAGCCGGCGCTACGCGCTTGACACAGATGCCGCGGCGATTGAAAAACAGGCCCGTTTGCGGCTTCAGGATGACCGCGGTACCGTGACGGCATTGCACGTTGCCCATGCCGGCAACCTCTCTAAATCGGTAGAGATGCTGGTATCCTTCTGAGGATGAACGTCCTACAGCGCCGAAGCAAGCTTGTTACCTACGCCTTCCTGATAAGCCTGCTGGGACCTTGGGCGGCTGCCACGGCAGGCGTTTTTTCCGTGACACCGGTGCGTCTTTACATGACACCACGCGATCGCGCCATCGCCGTCACACTGTCTAACGAAGCCGATACCGAAGTCGTGCTGCAGGCTGACATCAACACCTGGACCCAGAAGCCGGACGGCACCGACGAGCTCGTCCTGACCGAAGACCTGATCCTGGCCCCTCCCATCATCAAGCTGGCACCCAAGGCCCGGCAAGTGGTACGCCTTGCCCTGCTGAAGCCCGCAGATGCAAGCCGGCAGCTGACCTATCGCATGATCATTCGCGAAGTTCCTGAAGCTGTACCCGCAACTGGCATTCAGGTTCCCATCGCGCTGGCCTTGAGCATGCCGGTGTTCATCACACCCCCTGTGGCCAAACGCCAGGTCAGTTGCACCCATCAGGTGGCTGATACCAAAACCCTCAACCTGCAGTGCAGCAATACCGGTACGGCCTATGCGCAGATACGGGAAGCGACCGTCACGCGGGGCACGCAAGCCCTGGCCAGGTTTGAAGGCGGCAGCTACATACTGCCCGGCGCCCGTAAAACGGTCGGGCTTAAGGCAGAGCAGGCTCTTACAAAAGGGGACGCCCAACTGGTGGTGACCTTTGACGACGGACAAAGCCTGACGACCAGCATCACGCTGCCTTGATTTGGCACCCGATTTCAATGAGGCGCTGGTGGACTTTACGAAAACACCCTGTAGCGATTGGCATTGCAGCCCTTTGTTACGGCATGCTGGCACACGCCCAGACACCCGCCTCCTCTAATGCACCGCCAGCGGCCCGGTCTGCCAACGACCGGCTCCTTCCGCTGGAGGTCTTCATCAACAGCACCAAGGGCGGCGTCTGGACCCTGCTTGAGCGCAACGGCATCCTGTATGCGCCGGAAGATGCCTTTGAAGAGTGGCGGCTGAACCATCGACCCAGCGCGCAGGACGTTGATTTTCAGGGCCAAAAGTGGTTTCCTCTCTCGGCCATTCCGGGATTCGAAGCGCGGCTGAATTTCGCCGACCAGTCAGTGGATCTGGTGTTTTCGCCGGCAGCCTTCAACGCCGTGCGCCTGACGCAGGAATCCGCCATGCGCCCCCCGCTGTCGCCGTCGATCCCCGCTGCATTTGCGAATTACGACCTGAACTACATCACCACCCGCAACCGCTTCGCCGGCAGCACCACGGACGCGAAGGACCTGGGCGCCCTGACCGAATTCGGCATGTCGGGCGAGATGGGGCTGTTGACCAGCAGTTATGTGGGCCGCAACCTCATCAGCCAGGATCCGACACTCAAGGCTTCATGGCGCCGGCTGGAAACCACCTACACCCGCAACTTCCTGGACAGCAACACCTCTCTGCGGCTCGGTGACAGCAGCACGCGCACCGGCATTTCGGGACGCCAGGTGTATTTCGGCGGCATACAGTTCAGCAAGAACTTCTCGCTGCAGCCGGGCTTTGTCACCCAGCCTATCCCCACCGTGACCGGCCTGTCGGCGGCGCCCAGCACCGTTGAGCTCTATGTCAATGACGCACTGCGGCAAACCTCCAAGGTCCCATCCGGCCCCTTCAGCATCGACAACTTTCCCGCGCTGACCGGCGCCGGGGAAGCCCGTGTGGTGGTGCGCGACATCCTGGGCCGGGAGACCGTCATCACCCAATCCTTTTTCAGCAATGCCAACCTGCTGGAAGAAAACCTCAGCGACTGGAGCTTTGAGCTGGGGGCCGTACGCCGCGACCTCGGGCTCGAGAACGCCGACTATGGCGATCGCTTCGTTTCCGGCCTATGGCGCCAGGGCCTGAGCAAGAGCCTTACAGTCGAGGCAAACGGCGAATGGTCGAAGTCCCTGATGCGTGCCGGCGCCGGCGCCAGCTATGAACTGCCCTTTCAGATGCTGGGGCAGACGGCGTTTTCGGCCAGCCGCAGCGACGCTGCGGGTCAGGGCACCAACTGGATGGTCGGGGTGGAGCGCAGCGGCCTGCGGCACGGCGTGTCGCTCAGCGCGGAAGGCGCATCGCGCGGTTACCGGCAAATCGGTATCGATACGCCATCGCCCCGCCTGCAAACCACCGCCAGTTACAGCTACAGCAGCGACAACTTCGGTGCCTTCAACGTGAGTTATGCCGGCTTTGACAACTACGACCTCGGAAAGCTCAACACCCTCAGCGTGAATTACACCCTGCGCCTCGGTCAACGCGCAGCCCTGACCCTGAGCGCCACCCGCCTCAGCGGCATCAGCTCGGGGACTTCAGTGGGCGCCACCCTGATCGTGCCGCTTGAAAATCGGGTCACCATCGCCGCAGGTGTCACTACCCGCAGTGGAAGCACCGAAGGATATGTAAACGCCAGCCGAGCAGTGAGTGCCGAAACCGGCTGGGGCTGGCGAACGGCGCTGGGCTCCCGCGCGGACGGCCGCTATGCGGAAGGCGGCGCTTATTACCAGGGCACCAAAGGCCTGTTTTCGGCTGACGTCAGCAATGGGGAGAGCCAGCAAAACCTGCGCCTGGGCCTGATCGGGGGGATGGTGGCGGCCGAAGGCCAAGTCTTTGCCACGCGCCGCGTACAGGAAAGCTTTGCCATTGTCGAGGTGCCAGGTTATGCCAACGTGGGCGTGGGCTTCCAGGGCAGTACCCTGACCCGAACCAATTCAGACGGCGTCGCGCTGCTGCCGCGCCTGCTGCCGTTCCAGCGCAACAGCGTACGCCTGGACCCGAGCGAGCTGCCGATCAGCGCCGAACTCGACTCCATCGAACTCGAAGCCGTGCCGGCGCTTCGGGGGGCGGTCAAGATCGCGTTTCCCGTCCGCTCAGGAAGGGGCGCCTTGATTCGTATTGAGCTGGACGATGGCGAGCCGGCGCCCTCGGGTGCAGAGGTTGAGCTGATCGGCGACAAGAAAGAGTTTTTTACCGCTCGCCGCGGTGAGGCTTTTGTCACCGGCCTGCAGCCGCAAAATCGCCTGCGCCTGAAATGGAACGGGGCTGCCTGCACATTTGCTGTGGAGTTGCCGCCCGGCAACCTTGAGGATATCGCCCGGGTAGGCCCGGTACGCTGCAGTGGGGTCAAACGATGATGATTTACACCAAACCCTGGCGCCTCGCCGCTGCGGCCTGCCTGCCCCTTCTGGGCTCGGCGCCAACCTGGGCCGCGCTGATCTGCAACGCCACGGCGACGCCCGTCCAGATGGTGTACTTTGAAAATGACCCGAACCCGACCGATGGCGCATGGACCGTAACGATCAACTGCACGCGTGGCCCGGCAGACCCGGCCACTTCGGCCTATACCCTGCGGGCGGACGATGGCTTCAACCCCGGCGCCGGTAGCACCAACCAGGCGGTAAACGGCACCGGCACGGCCAACCAGATAGCCTACGACCTCTTCAGGACGGCGCCAGGCAATGGAGCATGGGGCTATACCAATGCCAGTGATTTCGCAGGAACGATCAACTTCGGCGGCGCCCTGACGGCTAGCGCCACCCACGTCTTCTACAGCCGCATCACAGCCGGGCTCAATAAGAGTGCCAGGATATTCACCGACACCGTGACCATGCGCCTTCGTTACGACAATGGCCCGGGCAATACGGACGTCTTTCCCACCTTCCCCGTGAGCATCAATAACCAGTCTGTCTGCCTGCTCAGCACGCCCCCGGGCAACATCCAGTTCAACTACACCTCATTCCAGCTGGCCCCGGCCACGGCCAGCACCGCGTATGCCGTGCGCTGCACCATCGGCGAAACCTACACCATGGCGCTGGACGCGACGGCAGGAAACCTGCTCACCCTCAATTACAGCCTGGCCTTGAGCAATCCCGCAGGTCAGACCGGTACCGGCTTCCCGCAGAATTTCACGATCAACGGCACCATCCCGGGCGGCCAATCCGGCACCTGCGCAACAGGCACGTGCACCAGTACGCAGACGCGGACCCTGACCATCACCTACTGACGCCCACTCTTTTTGTTTTTCGTCAGCGTGATTTTTGTCACGAATTTACGGCACCTGTCCCTACGGGAAACGGCGCAATACGGCACCATGCACACTACTGCTACAAAACGTTACCATCAGCAGTCAAGAGTTGCCCCCACAGCAAAGCCCCGGGCGGCTAACGGAGTCCATCGATGAGTGTCTCTTACGCATTGCGCATTGCCCTGGCAGCCCTGCTGTGCACCTGCGCGCTGCAAGCCAAAGCAGCCATTACCTGCACACTCGCAGCCACGTCTGTAGACCTCAACTACACCAACGGGGCAGCCGCTGCCAATGCCAGCGGCACCATCACCGTGAACTGCACCCGGCTGTCGACGGACGCCAACAGCACGACTTACTGGGTCAGCATTGATTACGGCAGCCGTACAGGTCTTACCCGCCGGGTGTTCCGACATGGCGGCGGCACCATCAATGCCGATCGGCTCGATGTCAATATCTACAAGAATGCCACCACGACCGACTGGATCAACACCGGCACCGGGCGGGTGAATGGAACGTTGAATTTTGGCGCTGCGCTTAGCGCCAGTACCACGCTGACCTACAACTTCCGCGTGGTGGCCGGACAAACCGGAAACACGGCAGGTATCTATGACGAAACCTTTATCACCACCCTTCAGCTAGCCACTGCCGGCCCCGTCGTCGCCACGACGACCTTCACCCCCACCGTGAGCATCATTGCCCAATGCTTTGTGGGGCAGGTGGCTTCAGGCAATACGGCCCCGGGCGCCATTGCACCCTCCACACTGACACTGAACTACATCTCTTTTGCGCCCACCCCCCAGACCAGCACAATGAACTTCACGGTCGATTGCACCCGCGGCACCAGTTATGCCCTGGCGCTATCACCGGCAGCGGGGACATTGCTGGGCCTCAACTACACACTGGCACTCAGCGGTGCAAGCGCAACGGGCGATGGCCGGGCTCAGCCCTATACGGTGACAGGCACCATTGCAGCCGGCCAGGCGGGCACGTGCTCTACAGCGACCTGTACTGCCACCCAGACCGGGGTCACGGTCACAGTCACCTACTAACGCGCATCCCTGGCGCGCGCCCGTCAGCAAGCTCCTGCCGCCAGCCGGCAGCGAGCGCTTTGCTGTTTTTATGCCCAATAAGGGCAGCATTCCACAGCCTTGTTGCGGCCCAATTAGGGCCGGCACTTCCATATTGAAGAAAATCCCAATAAAACATCAATTTCATCAATTAAATTGATAAATCAAATTTAAAATTCAATTCGTGTGAAATGTCACTAATTAACAGTTATGAGGTGACTTTTACCAATTGATTCAAATTATCAAATTCGATAGCATGACTGCAACAACTGATAGTTTTAAGGAGTTGCATCATGAAGATCATCAAATTTGCTTTTGTCGCCGCCCTGGCCACGCAGTCCCTGCTGGGAATTCATGGTGCAGCCCAGGCGCAAACATCCGGCTCCTTTGGTGTCACCATCATGTTGCGCAGTTTCAGTGAGGCTGTCACGGCAGATCATCGCTGCACCCATCGCGGCCAGCCAGACGGCCAGGCCGGTACCTTGCGCATCAGTTGCCCGGCGACCGTGGATATTCAGGCCATTGCTGCCGCATCGACCAATAGAAGCGGTCAGACGCAACGCATGAACACCATGTCTGATTCCGCTCCAGGTAGCCGCCTGGCCGTGGTGGCGGGCAAACCCATGAATTCCCGCGACCCGGTTGAATTGACCATTTCCTGGTAGCAGCAGGCGACGCACCGCCCCCATCTTCGCTCCGCGCCTCGCGAATCCGGCCTTCAAGCTGCTGTCGGCAATCAGCATGCGTGCGGCTACGCGCTTGACCGCCTGAGCGCCATCTCCGCAAAAGGAACGGCGACCTGCTGGCGCCTCTGGAATACACGTCCCCACAGCATTTACCGTGACGCCGACACTAAGCGTTGCAGTTCTGCCGATAACTCTTCGCACGCTACAGCCAACAGATCAGCGATCCAGCCTCTGCCGCTGTGTTGTCTGCGCGCCTGCGAATGCAGCACGCCATCCCAGCGGCGCACTCATCGCTACCACGGACAAAGACCCTCATAAGCTTCGCGCGCCAGACCTTCTCGTTAGGAGCGCAGGCAACTGCTCAAGCCAAGCTCCTTTCTCTCGTGATCGTTTGAATGCCCGCTTCGAGCTGGCGCTTCAAGCAGCGCGTTCTACGGGCTCATCGACCACCGCCACCGCTCAAGCAACCGTACTGCTTCGCGAAAAGCAGAGAAAAACATCCGCCGAGCAGGTGACGGTAATTTGTTTCTGACTCGTTACAGTAATTTGGGAAATATCTCACAGTTAGCGACCATCGGCTTTCGTTACACCTCTCTCAGCGGGCTTCTTTCTTGTCGCCATTTCGTATAAATCCATTGTTTTCAATGACTTAAACGTGATGGATTTACCATTTGAGGTGCGTGTTACGAATGTAAAGCCACCTTTTTTCGAAACGCCTAGTTACAGTCCACTCACGTTCAGAAAAACCTGAAATCCGATTCACCTCAATTACCGCGGAAAGGACCTTGATGAAAAAAATTGTTTTAGCAAGCGCCCTGGGCCTGGCCGGTTTGGCGGCAGCGCCAGCGCATGCAGAGTCCACATTTACCACGCCCGCAATTACGGGTTCCACAGCGACTGCACGGCTGGACTTTTCCATTGTCATTCCGCAGGTGCTGTTCCTGCGTGTTGGCACCAGCTCTGGCAATACGGCAACCGATGGCACGATCGACAGCGTGACGTTCACGGTTCCAGGCGCCAGTGTGGGTAACAGCACTGTGATCGCCGGTGTAGGCGGCGACCTCACCGCAGGTGCTGTGACGGTGCGCGTTTATGGCAACGGCGGCAACATCAGCCTCAACTCAACCACCACGGGCCCGTTGACGACTGGTACCGCCGGCGAAGTGATCCCGTGGAGCCAGATCAGTGTGGCGGCCGCGGCGCTAGGCGCTACCACCGCCGGCTTCACCAATGCGGCCATTACGCACCCTGCATTCAACCTGGGGGCAGGCGGCGGAACCGGCACAGCAACAACGCTGACGGCCACCAACCGCCTTGTCCGTGTCGAAGGCAAGTGGACCTACACCTATCTCAACGCAACGCTACCCGCAGCCGGCACCTACGGGGGCACCATCGCCAAAAACGGCCGAATCACCTATACCGCCACGCAGCTCTAACTTTCAACATTAACCCTTAGGACACATCATGAAAAAAATCCTTCTTGTCAGCACCCTGGGCTTAACCGGCCTGCTGAGCGCTACCGCCCACGCTGAATCTACATTCACCAACCCCGCCATTCTCAATTCGACCGCCACAGCGCGCGTGGACATGACCATCGTCATCCCACAAGTGCTGTTCCTGCGTGTCGGCACCAGCTCCGGCAATACGGCAACCGATGGCACGATTGACAGCGTCACCTTCACGGTCCCAGGCGCGAACGTCGGCGACAGCACCGTGATTGCTGGCGTGGGCGGTGACCTGACCGCAGGTGCAGTGACAGTGCGCGTGTATGGCAACGGCGGCAACATCAGCCTCAACTCCGCCACCACCGGCCCGTTGACGACCGGCACCGCCGGTGAAGTGATTCCCTGGAGCCAGATCAACGTGGCCGGCGCAGCACTGGGCGCCACCACCGCCGGCTTTACCAATGCCGCCATCACCCACCCAGCGTTCAACCTGGGCGCAGGCGGCGGTGCTGGTACCGCAACGACGCTGACCGCCACCAACAAGCTGGTCCGCGTCGAAGGCAAGTGGACCTATACCTACCTCAACGCGACCTTGCCAGCAGCAGGCACCTACGGCGGCACCATCGCCAAAAATGGCCGCGTTACCTACACCGCTACACAACTCTGATTACTTAAATCCTTAAATGGCCCCGCTTGTCGGGGCCATTTTTATTTTTGTTGATATTTCTGAGTTAGCGTAAAGTGGTACTTATGCGCACCCAATCCCTGTTCTTCGTGCCCACTCGCAACAGTGTGTTGCAAGTGCTGCGCATCGCCACATTGGGGGCCGGCGCTCTGGCCTGCACGGGCGCCCAAGCCTTTGTCGTCACCATCACCGCAGGCACCAAGTCATTATTTTTGCAGGTAGGCGCCGGAACCATGACCGGCGGCAATTTCAGCTCCGGGGGTACGCCCGGCAACAATTCCACCATCAATCGTGTTTCGGTCACCATTCCAGCGGCCAACATCGGAGCCGGCACCAGTGCCATGACAACCGACAGCACCGTTGCCGCCAGCCCTTATGACAGCTTTGCCTTTTGCACGGTGCCCGCGCAGGTTTACGTCGGCGGCTTTTACCGCACACCGGGCACGGGCGCCAACGCCACACTCACCGCCACCGCACCGGCCTCGTTAGTCAACGCCACAGGCAACACCATTCCGTTCAATACCATCTCCTGGGTTTCCGGCGGTGCACAAGACCCGACTCCCACCATCCCCAGCGGAACGTTTGTAGGCGGTGCATCACAAACGCTGCTCAGCGTTACACGCAACACCTGGTTTGAAAGCTGTCTGCAGTTCAACTACGCCAATACCCAACTGGTGGGTTCGGGAACCTTTACCGGCCGCGTCAGCTACACCCTGACCTCCCCATGATGATGAAAAGACCGGTCAGCCTGTCACACCTCATCGGATTTGCCGCCCTCCTGCTGCTTGCCAACGTGCTGGCGGCACAACACGCAGCCGCCACCACGACCCGCGTGGATGACACCGGCACCGTCGCGACCCAGAGCGTCGTCCCCATGCGCTGGCGGCAGCTGGTTCCCGGCCGCGGGGCCGACAACTCCGTGGAAGCCAGCCTGCGGGTTGCGCTTCGCCTGAACCTCTCGCGCTGGCTGAACCAGCCGGTCAGGCTTTACATGGGGCTCGCCCCGGTTCCGGGCGAGCCTATCTTTGTTACCTGGAGAACCCAGGGGCGTTTGCTGCCAGGCTCACTGCGATCTGGCGGCCGCACCCTGATCTTCGACGGTGTCGTCAGTGCAGCTTCCCTGGAAGAAACCGTTGAGCTGATTCTCAGAACCGATGGGCGCGCGCTGACGTCTTCCCAGGCCCTGCAGTTTTATTTCGAGGTAGATACGCAATGATCCGTCTCCGGTTACTTGCCCTGCGGCAGTATGCGGCTGGCCTTGTTGGCCTGGCATTCGCCCTGATTGCGCCTGGCGCAATGGCAAGCGAATTTGCATTGGCAGTGTCGCCTCCCCGGTTTGAACTCGAAGTCAAACCCGGCGAGCGCCTGCGCCAGATCATGGAAATCACCAACGCATCGTCAGCTTCCTCAACGTTCAGTATCAGGACAGCGGACTGGCGGCTTGGCATGGACAACTCCGTCACTTTTAACGATGAACTGGGACCCGGCAGCTGCCGACCATGGGTGGCCATCGAGCGGCGCGAACTCACCGTTGCGGGTGGGCGTCCTTACCGGTTTCGCTTTGAGGTCAACGTACCGCCCGATGCAAAGCCTGGTGAATGCCGCTTTGCCATCATGCTGGAAGGCCAGGAGCAGGTTACCCGCATGGAGTCGGGCCCCCCCATCCCATTTTCCGCGCGTCTCGGCGTGGTGGTGTACGTCACCATCGGCGGCGCCACACCGGAGCTGAGCGTCGCCGGCTCGGGCGTGCAGACCGTGAACGGCAAGCCCACACCGGTCTTGCAAATCCGCAACAGCGGCACCGCCCACGGCCGTGTCACCGGCTTCCTGAACGGCACCGATGCGTCCAACACCTCACTGGAATTCTCACCCGCCAACACCCCCATACTGCCCGGCGAGACGCGCACCATTCCACTGAGCGCCACACGCCCGGGGGACCAGGACACTGCGGCGCAAATTCGCTATCCCGTCACGGTGCGCGGCAAGCTCGAATGGGGCAAAGGCCAAACACAAACTATTGAGCAGCGCTTCGCCCCATGAAGCGACGGGCGCACACGCCGATCATCCCTTTTTCCTTGCCACTCAAGTGGTGGCGCATCGGCCTTGCGGGGCTTGGCGCCGGTTTTGCAACGGCTGCGGCCCTGGCCCAGGCAACAGCCCCGCCCGCAGAAGGCCAGCCTTATGTGGACCGCGTCATGGAGGGCCTGCCGGACCCTGACGGCGGCCTTCAGCTGAAGGCCAGCGAATACAACGAAGCCGGCTGGCCGCGAAGCTGGCGTGTTGACTATTCCCTGTTCAAGCAGAACGGTGGCGGTGGCGACAGCACCTCCCGCGCGTTGGGCATAGGCGGCTTCCTGGACACACCGAACCACGGCGCACTGTCGATCAATGCCAACCTGGTCCAGCAGCAGTCGAATGCGCCGGGAAACCAGGCCCAAAACAGCGGCAGCACCTGGCGCATTGACCAGCGCGCCCTGCCGCTGGACGGCGGCTGGTTTGCCAACCACAACGCGGGCGACATCAATACCGTCAGCACCCGGCTTGCCCGCGGTACCGGGCGGGTATCGGTGCCGGCCACGCCCATCCGGGGTGTTGGTGGGCAGTGGTACCTGAACGACGCGGTCGACCTGAACGCAGCCGCGGGACGTACCGGCCTCTTTAGCGGGCTGGATGCCGCCGGGTTCCAGACCTCCGGCGGCAGCATCGGGTCTGCCGGTGCGCAATTTCGGCTGCCCACCGGTGACGCATTGGGGGCAGGAAGTCGCACTGACGCCGCATTCCAGTTGATCGACGGTAAAAATATTTCGGACAACGGAGGCTTCGGCAACTCATTGAACACCCGCGCTTATTTTGCTGCGGCGTCCTGGGAAGGCGCAGCGCCGTGGGGTACGGGACTGGCTACAGGCTATGGGTCGCCCAGTGAGCGCATCGGCGGCTTGCGCATGCAGGCCAACGTGGTACGCAGTGACAGCACGCAGGGCGGCGTCGCGACCGGCCTCTGGCTGGACGCCGCATGGCGAACCGAGCGCTGGCGCACCACAGCCGGTGTTTTCCGCTTTGAACCCAATTTGCGCTGGGGCACAACAGTTCTCGCCAGCGACCTGCAAGGCGTCTACTGGCAGGCCGACACCTCCACCCGGCAGTGGCAAGCCGGGTATGCGGTCGAGCTGAGCGACAGCGTGAGCCGTACCGGCGCAGGCAGCAGCGCGTCGGGACGCAGTGCCTTCATCAACGTCAATGGCCGCTACCTGCTCGATTCGCGCAACTCGGTGGGCGCGGCGCTGAGCTTTCGCACCATCACCAGCCCCGGCCAGTCGGCGCAGCTGTCCTGGAGCCGTGCCAGTGATTGGGGCCAAACCCAATGGCGCGCCGACCTGGCCAATGCATCCGGCGTCCGGACGACCCGGCTCGGGGTAGACCAAAGCTGGCCGGTTGTCTTGCCGGCCACTTTCGGCACCTCGCTGGCATGGGAGCGGATGAGCGGCAATGTCAGCCCCACCACAGGCCTGATCTGGGGCATTCTTGGCACACTGTCGCCGTGGTCGCAATGGTCGCTGGATGGGTCGGTGCGGGGTGCTCGCCGCAGCGACGGCGGCGAGTCGGTCAATGCCAATGTCGGCGTGACCTGGCAGCCTTACGGCGGCTGGTCGCTCTCCCTCCGGTATACGGAATCACGTGGGCAGGAGCCGCTCTCGGCGCTGGTGGTCTCGGCCCTGACGGCAGCCACGCAGCAGGCCATTGCAACCACCCAGACCAACCGCAGCATCCAGCTGCTGCTGCGCTACGAAGACCGTGCAGGCACTTCCACCGCGCCGCTGGGCGGCCTGCCCGGAACCGGCTCCGGCGGGTTGACGGGCACGGTGTTTTTCGATGCAGACAGCAATGGCCGCAGGGAAGCTTCCGAAGGCGGCGTGCCTGGCGTCACTGTCATCCTCGACAGGCGCTACGTGACGCGAACCGACAGCCAGGGACGCTACGAGTTTCCCTATGTGGCGGCCGGAGAGCATTTGATTGAAGTTTCTCCAGACAACGTCCCGCTGCCCTGGAGCCCGGTTCTTCGCGATCCTGCGAAGACGGTCATTCTGGTACGCCAAACCAACTCACTCGACTTCGCCGTGCAGCGCGAACGCTGAAAACCGCCTCCGCTCCACGGGGAACCCGCGTAAGACGTCTGAGCTCGGGGCTGCGGCAGCCCTCTTAAAACTCAAAAATTGACAAATCGATGGGTTCGCTCGGCAAGAATTTGATGAAACAAGCAAAATTAAGCCGAAATTTGCTGAAAAACCGAATAAACCGGTAAATAAGTCACATATTTGCTGTCATTAATATCTTGCATCACTTTTATCAATTTAGTTACTATGGGGCGTACTTAATCATTTCCTGGTTCAGCCCCAATGTCCTCCTGCCACAGCTACCCAACGTCTCTCAGCCGCCTCATGGCGCTGTCGGCGCTGCTGGTGGCCATGTTCTGCATTCCGCAGATTTCACGTGCAGGCGAGATACTGAGTGTTGACAAACCCCAGGCCAGCACGAAGCTGGATTTCGCCATCGTCATTCCGGCTGTGCTCCGTATCCTGGAAAACAGCCACCCGGCCGCGCTGTTCTCTGCCGACACAACGGGCTCCCTCATTTCCGCCACGCAGCGCATGGTGCTGGTATCGACCCTGGGCAAGGGCTTCTGCATGGACCTGCAGCTCAACCAGCAGCAAGTCGCGGGCTGGCAGCTGAACGTCAGCGGCAGCGCGGGCACCCGCGTTGAGGCTGCCGAAGGCGGCTATCGGGTCTGCGCATTGCGTCCCGGCCGCTTTGAACTGGCACTGCAACACGCCTTCAGCCTGAAAGAACGCAAACCCGGCGCAGACGCCTCGGCCGCCAACTTCAGCTGGCCCGTCAGTGTGAGCCTGGTCACCCCCTGACCAGATTGCGTAAAACTCCCGGCCGCCAGGGAGGCTAGCGGCCCAGCCATTGCACCAGCTGGCGCGTCACCTCGGGGCGGCCCAGCAATTCCATGTGATTCATGCCTTGTGCCACCCACTGGTTTTCCGGCGCAAACGCCAGCGTGCGGGCCGCCTCTTCATGCAGGCCCAGGGCGCTTTCCAGCGACACCAGCCCATCGCCCACCATCTTGCGCGCCAGGGCCTCCCTGACCGGCACGAGCGGTCCTTTCCGGGTTGACCCGGCTGACAACGTGGTCGCGGCGACCGCATAACAATCCACGCCCGCGGGCAGGGGCACGATCTCCCGCACGTCGGGGCCGCGCTCAAAACGCCCGGCCTGCCGCCAGTCGGCTTCCAGCACGTTGCCGTGGCGCAAGTCAGTGATGCCGGCACTGCGCACCTGGCCGATCCGGGCAAAGGGCCGCGTCACCAGGTTGCTGCCCAGTACGCCGTCGACCCAGCTGCCCAACCGCTCCAGCGGTGCGCCGTGATGGGGTGTTCCCAAAAACACCATGGCTTTGAGTTGCTGCAGCCAGCTGTGGCCTGCCCGGGCGGCATGGTGGCAGGCGCTGCGCGCAACCAGGCCGCCCATGCTGTGCACCAGCAGCGTCACGTCCTGCACCGGCTGCGGCCAGGCCTTGACCAGCTGCTGCAGCAAGCCGGCCAATTGCTCTCCGTTGGCCGAGGTATGCAGCCCCGTGTTGTAGTGCAGGTACACCGGCGTGTAACCCAGCTCGCGCGCCAGCTGACCGCCATGGCCCTGCGGCAGCGCGCTGTTGCCGCACCACTGCAGGTCATTCATGCACAGCCCGTGAACCATCAACAGAATCTTTCCCGTCGCTTGCGGCAGCCGCGCGGCCAGCGCCTCTGGGTCCAGCACCAGCGGCTGGCCTTCATGGCGCAAGCTCATGCGGATGGCCAACGGGTTGGCGGTGTCCAGCAGCAGGTCACCCAGCACGCCGTTCAGGGCCGAAAGCATGGCCTCGCGCTGCGGTGAAGAAGCCTGCGCGCCTGCCAGCGGCACCGCCCGCGACAACACCACATTGGCCGCCCCGCCTGCCAGCCGCGTGACGCCCCTGATGCTGCCGTAGACCCAGCCCGTGATGCCGGAAGGCCTGACGCCGCTGCTTCCCGGCGCACTGTCGACAAACCTTGAACCCAGCAGGCCAAACGGTGCGGCAACGGCTTTGTACACATTGCCCTGCACGGTTTCTGCCAGGCCTGTGACGCCCAGGGTGGCCTGCGTGGCAAGCTGGGCCAGTCCCTGGATGTCGGAGACATGCAGCCAGGTGGGCAACAGCTTCGATGAAGAAGTAGAAGTGCCTGCGGCGGTGTCTGTCGGGCCTGGTGTGCGCATCCCACGATTGTGGGGGCAGGAGAGCGCGCGCGCCAGCGATACCGCATGGCGGGCGTTTTATAAGTAAAAATGCCGTTTGGCCAAGAAAGGTGTACGCGAGCAGCTATCAATTTAATAGCAACGCCGTGAACACCCTTATCGCCGGCAACATCCTGCCTGCCCTTCAGCGCCTTACTTGCAAAGGTGCAGCAACTCTGTCGGTGCAGCCGTTTCAACTCCCACGGGGTTGGGTGTAACCACCGGCACAGGCTCGGGGGCGCCCGGGTTCAGCACATTGTGGATGCGCGCCGCCAGCGCAAAGCGTGGATACGCGGCGTCGCCCACCGTATTGCTGCCATTGGCCAGCAACACCACGTCATAGCCGCTGCCGTAGCCCGCATCGACCGATGCAAAGCTGACCGTCTGCCCGCCGGCACCATAACTGCCCGGCCCGCCCAGCGCGGTCAGGCCCATGCCGATGGGCGCAGATTCTCCGTTGGCCAGGCGCGCCGGTGTGCGCATCAGCACAAGGCTGTCGGCCGACACGATGGCGCCGCTTCTCAGTGCGCCGTTCCATCGCACCATGTCGGACGCGGTGGACACCACGCCGCCTGTCGCGTCGAAGCCCGAGTTGAGGTCGGGGCACACCAGCCATCGGTCACCCGGCTTCACGCGGTAGTAGCCGCGCGCTGCCTCAGGCCGCGGCTGCGGCCCCAGCAGATAGGAAGCCGACATGCCTGCAGGCCGGAACAGCAGCTGCGTGAAGGCCGTCTCCAGTGGTTGCCCGCTGGCACGCTCAATCACGCGGCCCAGCAGGATATAGCCGGCATTCGAATAGTCGTAGGCCGTGCCCGGCGATGCATAGAGGCCGCGCGCATTGAGGTTGGCAAAAAAAGCCTCCCTGGGAATAGGCGGCTCCTGCAGCACGGCCGGCACGCTGCCCACCAGCAGGTCGTCGGGGTCCTTCCTGGCGCCAGGAATGCCCGCCACCATCTGCATGACCTGGGCGATGGTGGGGTCGGGCCGGTAACGCAGCTCGGGGATCCAGCGCGACAGCGGGTCGGCCAGCGAGATTTTTTTCTGTTCCTGCAGCTTCAGCAATGCCGCTGCAGTGAGCTGTTTGGTGACCGAGCCGATCTTCACCGGCGTGGATGACGTCATGGGCACGCCGGCCTGGATATCAGCAGCGCCATATCCGCGCGCATAGAGCACCATGCCGGCCTTGCCCACCGCCAGTTGAAGGCCGGGCAACACACCCGGAACATATTCGGCGACCAGCGCGTCGATTTGCGCGGCAACCACGGACGGTATCGCCGGCCGTTCAACCTGGGCCTGCGACGCGCAGGTACCCAATGCCAGACAGCAGGCCACCACCCTGTGGGCCAGCGGACGCTTTGAAAAAGGATGGCAAGTGTGCATCTGTGTACCGCTCCGTGGTTGGACCTGGGCCCGTTATGCCGTTAACAGGCCCTAGCTTACTTCTGTTGGAGGACTACTTTCGGTACAGCTGGACGCTGAACGATGGGGGGCTGGTCAATTTGACCTGCGTCGATGTCTTTAGATTTCGGCAAAGACAGCGATCGCATCAGCAGCATGCACATCGTTGACGACACCCATCCCCTGTGCCAGGAGGTGAGTGACAGGTGCGCGCCTGATCCCCCTGGGGGCCTGGCCTGTTAACAAACGCTAGTGCAGGGTCGTTTGTTCCTGGCAATAGTCAAACAGGCCCTCGAGCTCACTGGATTTGTCGAAGACCGCATCGGCCCCGAGTTCGGCGGCGCGCCTGCGGATTTCATCCGTTGCGTAGTTGCTCAGGACGACCACCTTCTGGTAGGGCTCCCGATTGCGGCAACCTGCGAGCACGCCCAGCCCGCTGCCTTCTTTCAGGAAAAGGTCCACGATGGCCAGATGCCACTCGCCGTCGTGCAGCTTCAGCCAGCGGGTGGCCTCAGTCTGGGTGGCACCGTGGCCCGTTACCTGGACAGCGGCAATCTCCTTGAGCGCCTCTATCAGGTTCTCAAGAACGATTTCGTTGTCTTCTACCAGGTAAGTAATTAGTGCCATACAACCCACTTTAGGCTTTGGCCTACGGGAAACTGCCATCCGTTGACGCGCATCCGGGTAGGACAGAGGGACGCACGGCCCACAGGACGGGCAGAGCCTGACAGGGCAGACTAGAAGTGCTCGTGCGGTGCCAGGTAGCGCCATTGGCCGACCGGCAGGTGGCCCAGGTTGACATGGCCGATGCGCACGCGCTTCAGGCCGGTGACAAAGAGGCCCACCTGCTCGCACATGCGGCGAATCTGGCGCTTTTTGCCTTCCTTGAGCACAAAACGCAGTTGCTCCGGGTTTTGCCATGACACCTGCGCGGGCTTGAGCGCCTGGCCGTCCAGGCTCAGACCATGATTCAGCAAAGCCAGCTTTTCGCGCGGGAACAAGGCCTGCACGTTGGCAGTTTCGTCCCCCTTTTCGGTTCTGTAGCTGACACGCACCAGATACTCTTTTTCGATCTCCGAGTCTTCACCGATGAGCTGGCGCGCCACCCGGCCGTCCTGCGTCAGCACCAGCAACCCGATGGAGTCAATGTCCAGCCGCCCGGCAGGCGCCAGGCCACGCAACTGCTCGTGGCCCCAGCGCATGCGGCTGTTGCATTCGCGCCAGCGGTTTTGCGGCTGCACCAGCACCACGGCCGGTTCATGCCCGTCTTCCGCCTGGCCACTGACATACCCAACCGGCTTGTTGATCAGGATGGTGACTTGCTGGCGCTGCTGCTGCTCGGCCTGGCGGTCAATCTCGATGCGTGCGTCCACGGCCACCGGTTGCCCCATAACGGCCGGTGCACCGTTCACGCGCACCCAGCCACGGGCGATCCAGTCATCGGCCTCGCGGCGCGAGCAAAGGCCCAGTTCGGCCATGCGCTTGTTCAGCCGCACGGTGGGGGCCGGTGCGCCTGGTGCAGCCGCTGCTGGCGCGGCTTTCTGGATTCGTACGGCGCCGCCGACAGGCCTCGGGCCGGGTTTGAGAGGTTCAGTCATTTGCTATCTATTTTATAGCTGCTCGCGCAGATTATTCGTGGGTCACAGGCGTATTTGGCACCTAAATGCCGCCTGGTACGGCCCTCAGGCTACCCAAAGGCGGTATCCCACAGCCGTTTCCGTGAGCAGGTGTTTGGGCTGCGCCGGATCGGCCTCGAGCTTCTGGCGCAGGTGGCCCATGTAGATGCGCAGGTAGTGATTTTGCCCGGCATGGGCGGGGCCCCACACCTCGCGCAACAGCTGGCGATGCGTCAGCACCCGCCCGGCGTTGGTCATCAACACGGTGAGCAGGCGGTATTCAATAGGCGTGAGGTGCACCTCTACCCCGCCGCGGCGCACCAGCCGCGCCTGGCGGTCCACCACCACATCGCCAAAGGTAAAAAGCGGTTCGTCAGGCGTCCCGTCAGCGCTGGCTGCGCGCGGGCGGCGCAGGTTGGCGCGCACACGGGCCAGCAACTCGCCCACGCCGAAGGGCTTGGTCAGGTAGTCGTCGGCGCCGGCGTCCAGCGCGGCAATTTTGTCAGCCTCGTCCGCGCGCGCCGACAGCACCACAATCGGCACGGCCGACCAGCCGCGCACGTCGCGAATCACCTCCAGCCCGTCGCCGTCGGGCAAGCCAAGGTCCAGCACCAGCAGGTCGGGCTTGCGCGTGCCGGCCTCGGTCAACCCGCGCTTGCCGGTGTCCGCCTCGAACACCTGCCAGCCTTCGGCCTCCAGCGCCGCGCGCACAAAGCGGCGTATCTGCGGCTCGTCTTCAATCACAACGGCAACGGGTGCGGGGTGGGACATGGGCAAAGAGGAAGAAAGGTCAGGCGGTTTCGGGCAGGCCCTGCGGCGGCGGGCGCCGCGGCAGGGTGATGGTGAATTCTGCCCCACCGCCCGGCGCATTGGCGGCCGTGATCTGCCCGCGGTGCGCCTGCACCACTGCCTGGCAGATGGCCAGGCCCAGCCCCACGCCCGGCGTGGCCGACTCGGCCTCGCCGCGCGTGAACTTCTCGAACAGCTCGTGCTCCCGGCCCTTGAGGGCCGCGGGCAGGCCGGGCCCGTGGTCACGCACCGCCAGCGTCAGCGCCTGCTCCGTCGCCTCTGCGCTGACTTCTATGGGCGCCCGCCCGTACTTGGCGGCGTTTTCCAGCAGGTTGACCAACACGCGCTCCATCAGCACCGCATCAAATTCGACCAGCGGCAGATCGGCGGGTAGCGCCGCAGTGACAGCCTTGCCGGCCAGCGCGTGCTGTGCCTGGCGGATCGCCGAACCGACGATTTCCTCGACCGACTGCCATTCGCTCCTCAGGTTAACGGCACCGCTTTGCAGCCGCGCCATGTCCAGCAGGTTGTTGACCAGCGCGCTCAGGTGGCGCGCTTCGCCGGCGATGGCGCGCGCCGCCTGCGACTGTTCGCTACTCAGTGGCGGCGCCGTGCGCTGCAGGGAGTCGGCCAGGCCGATCAGCGCGGTCAACGGCGTGCGCACGTCGTGCGAAATCGCCGCCAGCAGCATGTTGCGCAGTTTCTCGGACTCCATCTGCACCACCGCCTGCTGGGCCACCTCTACATAGTGCACGCGCTCCTGCGCGATGGCGATCTGCCGCGCCAGGGTTTCGAGCTGCTGCATCTGCTCGGGAATCAGCAGCCAGCGCGCCTGCGCAGGCTTGAGCGCCAGCACGCCGCGCACGCGCATCGGCGCCTTGAGCGGGATGTAATGCCATGCCTGGGCCGACAAGGTGGCGGTGGCCAACCCCGCCGGCTGTTCGTTGCGGAACACCCAGTCGGCCACGCTGGCATCGAAATCCGCGGGCGGTTTGGCGGGCGGCAGTAACTGGTCGTGACTGTCGGTCACCATCACCACCGCCTGCCCGCCGAAGTTGCGCTGCGCGGCCGCTTCGCCGAGTTCCATGACCTGCTCACTCAGCAGCGCCGCCGACAGGTCGCGCGTGAGCTCGAACAGCGACTGCGCGCGGCGCTCGCGGCCGGCCGCAATGCGCGCCTGAAAACGCAGGCCTGCCGTGAGTTGCCCGGTTAGCAACCCCACCATCAGCATGACGGAAAATGTCAACAGGTACTGCACATCGCTGACGGCAAACGACAGGCGGGGCGGCACAAAGAAAAAGTCAAACGCCGCCACATTGAGGAAAGCCGCCAGCGCTGCCGGCCCGCGTCCGAACTTCAGCGCCACCAGCACCGTACCAAGCAGAAACAGCATCACGATGTTGGCGAGGTCAAAAAATCTGAGCAAAGGCAAAGCCAGCAAGGTGACGGCGGCGCTACCAGCCATTGCCCATGCGTATCGCGGCAGGCTCTCCTGCCAGGCCGCGGCGGCATCATCGTCGGCAGACCGCTGCACGGCGCGCGCCAGCCGCCGCGCGCTGTCGGCATGGCCCACCTCCACGATGTCCAGTGTGGGCGCCAGCGTTGCCAGCCGGCGCGTCATGGTGGAGCCGGCCCACAGCGCGCGCCAGCCCGGCAGCTGCGGGCGCCCCACCACCAGCGTGGCGCAATTGAGTTGCTGCGCCTGCGCTACCAGTTCGGCGGCGGGATCGCTGCCGGTCAGTACCGCCGTGGCCGCGCCCAGTTCTTCGGCCAGCTGGATAACGGCCAGGATGCGGTCGCGCCTGGCAACCTCCAACAGCTGCAGGCGCGGCGTTTCCACATACGCTGCATGCCAGCGCACATTGAGCTGGCCGGCCAGGCGCGCCGCCGTGCGCACGGTCTGCTCGGCCCCTTCACGCGGGCCTATACAGGCGAGGATGGCGCCTTCGGTGTTCCAGACCGGTGCGATGGATTTCTCGACGCGGTAGCTGCGCACGTCGTCTTCCACATGCTCGGCCGTGCGCCTGAGCGCAATTTCGCGCAGCGCGATCAAGTTGCCCTTGCGGAAAAAGTTCTGCGCCGCGCGCTCAGCCTGCTGCGGCAGATACACCTTGCCGGCCTTCAGCCGCGCCATCAGCTCGTCGGGCGTAACGTCAACCAGGATGATTTCGTCGGCACCGTCCAGCACCGTATCCGGGACTGTTTCATGCACGCGTATGCCGGTGATGGCGCCCACCGTGCCGTTGAGGCTTTCCAGGTGCTGCACATTGACCGCCGACCAGACATCGATGCCGGCCTCCAGCAGCTCCTGCACGTCCTGCCAGCGTTTGGCGTGGCGCGAGCCCTCTACATTGCTGTGGGCGAGTTCATCGACCAGCAGCAGCGACGGCTTGCGTGCCAGCGCCGCGTCCAGGTCGAACTCTTTCAACCTGTGCCCACGGTAGGCTACCTCCTGCAAGGGCAGTTGCTCCAGCCCAACCAGCAGTTCCATGGTTTCGCTGCGGCCATGCGTTTCGACCACGCCGACCAGCACATCCCGCCCGGCCTTGCGCTCGCGCTGCGCGGCGCTGAGCATGGCGTAGGTCTTGCCCACGCCGGCGCTGGCGCCGAAGTAGATGCGCAAACGGCCGCGGCGCGCTTTTTCCTCCTCGCCGCGCAGGCGGTCGAGAAGTTCGTCGGGGTCAGGGCGGGAGTCGGGAAAACTGGCCATGCCGTTGCGCCGTTCCTGGGTGATTCAAAAGTTTCAAAGATCGCCTCGCAAAGGGTAACACCGGGGAGGTTCTTCCTGGGCATCAGGGCCGCCCCCTGTCGGCTCACTGGATGTCCGCGTGTCGCTGCGGCCCGCGATCCACCATGCCACCGCCAGCGGCACGCCAAAGGCGGCCAACGCACACAAGACCCGCAAAAGATCAGAGTCCATGGCGATTTCTCTTAACGAAGCGCTTCCAGCGCGAGGTTGAGTTGCAGCACATTCACCTGGGCCTCGCCCAGAAAGCCCAGCAGGGGCTGCTCTGTGTGCTGCCCGACCAGGGCCTGAACCTTCTCAAGCGGCAGGCCGCGTGCTTTCGCCACACGGGCCACCTGGTAACGAGCCGCAGCCGGACTGATGTGCGGGTCCAGCCCGCTGGCAGAAGCCGTGACCAGGTCCACCGGCACCTGAGCCGTGTTACCGGGATCGGCTGCTCTCAGTGCCTCGACACGGCCCTTGACGGCATCGACCAGCGCGGGATTCAGCGAACCCTGGTTGGAGCCGCTGGAAGCTGACGCGTTGTAAGGCATGGGGCCAGTGGCCGATGGGCGGCCCCAGAAGTGTTTGGGATCGCTGAAGTTCTGCCCGATCAGCGAAGAACCGACGGCTTTGCCATCACGCTGGATCAGGCTGCCGCCGGCCTGCGACGGGAACAACGATTGCGCGGCGCCGGTCACTACGAGGGGATAAGCCACGCCGGTGACCAGGGTCAGCACGGTGAACATCACAATTGCGGGGCGAAGAATATTTGTCATGAGGATTCCTTGATATGCAGGTGTTCAGGCGAGGTTCAGTGCTACCAGCAGCAGGTCAATCGCCTTGATACCGATAAAGGGCACGATGAGACCGCCCAGGCCATAAATCAGCAGGTTGCGGCGCAGCAGCGTGGCGGCGCCCACAGCGCGGTATTTCACACCCTTGAGCGCGAGCGGGATCAGGAACATGATGATCAGCGCGTTGAAAATCACCGCCGACAAAATCGCCGACGACGGGCTGCCCAGTCGCATCACATTGAGCGCGGCCAGTTGCGGGTAGGTGGTCACAAAGATCGCCGGGATGATGGCGAAGTACTTGGCCACGTCGTTGGCGATTGAAAACGTGGTGAGCGAGCCGCGCGTCATCAGCAAGGCCTTGCCGGTTTCCACAATCTCCAGCAGCTTGGTGGGGTTGGAGTCGAGGTCCACCATGTTGCCGGCCTCCTTGGCGGCCTGGGTACCGCTGTTCATGGCCACCGCCACGTCGGCCTGGGCCAGGGCCGGCGCGTCATTGGTGCCGTCGCCCGTCATCGCCACCAGCCGGCCTTCAGCCTGGTACTGGCGTATCAGCTTGAGCTTGTCTTCGGGCGTGGCTTCAGCCAGGAAGTCGTCGACGCCCGCCTCGGCGGCGATGGCGGCGGCCGTGAGCTTGTTGTCGCCGGTGATCATCACTGTTTTGATGCCCATGCGGCGCAGCTCGCCGAAGCGTTCCTTGATGCCGGCCTTGACAATGTCTTTGAGCTCCACGATGCCCAGCACCGTGCTGCCGTCGGCCACGGCCAGCGGCGTGCTGCCGCGGCGCGACACTTCGTCAGAGGCACGCAGCACCTCGGCCGGCACGCTGCCGCCCAGTGCTTCCACATGCTTGCGAATCGCATCGACCGCGCCCTTGCGCAATTGCCGCTTGCTTCCATCGGGGTTCAAGGCGTCCATTCCGCTCATGCGGGTTTGCGCAGTAAAGGGAACCTCGGTCACGGCCCCCATGGGCGACTGACTCACGGCCAGCTTCAGGGCCAACGCCACGATGCTGCGACCCTCCGGCGTTTCGTCGGCATAGGAGGCCTGCATGGCGCAGGTGGCGAGCGCTTTTTCAGACACGCCGGGCGCGGGCAAAAAACTCGACGCCTGGCGATTGCCGTGGGTGATGGTGCCGGTCTTGTCCAGCAGCAGCACATCCACGTCGCCGGCAGCCTCAACCGCGCGGCCCGACGTGGCGATGACATTGGCCTGCATCATGCGGCTCATGCCGGCCACACCCACAGCCGACAGCAGGCCGCCAATCGTGGTCGGGATCAGGCAGACCAGCAGCGCCACCAGTGCGGTGATGCTCACTACCGTGCCTGCCCCCACGGCTCCCACGCTGAACACGGAGAACGGCAGCAAGGTGACCGTGACCACCAGGAAGACGATGGTCAGCGCCACCAACAGGATGGTCAGCGCGATTTCATTGGGCGTCTTCTGCCGTTTGGCGCCTTCGACCATGCTGATCATGCGGTCCAGGAAGGACTCGCCGGGGTTGACGGTGATGCGCACCACCAGCCAGTCGGACAGCACGCGCGTGCCACCGGTCACGGCCGAGAAGTCGCCCCCCGACTCGCGCACCACCGGGGCCGATTCTCCGGTGATGGCGCTTTCGTCGACCGAGGCCACGCCTTCAATCACCTCACCGTCCAGCGGAACCATGTCACCGGCATCGACCAGCACCACGTCCCCTTTCCGGAGATTTTCAGCTTCTTGCGGCAGAAAGGTTGAGCCATGCCGGGGCTCCTTGAGCTTCTTGGCCCAGGTGCTTTTTTTAAGGCTTCGCAGCGACGCCGCTTGTGCCTTGCTACGGCCCTCGGCCAGCGCTTCGGCAAAGTTGGCGAACAGCACGGTGAACCACAGCCAGACGGCCACGGCAAAGATGAATCCGGCTGATGCTTCACCCTGGCCCTGCAGGGCTTGCAGGCCCAGCAAGGTCGTGAGAATGCTGCCGATGTAGACGACAAACATGACCGGGTTGCGCCACTGCACACGCGGGCTCAGCTTGGTAAACGAAGCCATGATGGCCGGCTTGAGCAGCGCGGGGTCCAGCAGCATTAAAGTTTTTTGGGTACTCATATGGGTTTCTCTTTGAGCCTTGCGGTTATTTGCCGGGCCACAGCATCAGGTGCTCGACCACCGGGCCCAGTGCCAGGGCGGGAACGTAATTGAGCAGGCCCACCAGCAGCACGGTGCCTATCAGCAGCGCCACGAACAGCGGGCCGTGCGTGGGCATGGTGCCGGCCGTGACCGGCAGGCGTTTCTTGGCGGCCAGCGCACCGGCAATGGCCAGCACCGGAACAATGAAGCCGAAACGGCCCAGCCACATGACCATGCCCAGCAGCGTGTTGTAGAACGGCGTGTTGGCCGACAGGCCCGCGAAGGCGCTGCCGTTGTTGTTGCCGGCCGAGCTCAGCGCGTAAAGGATTTCAGAAAAACCGTGCGCACCGGGGTTGGCAATGCCAGCCTTGCCGGCGCCGGCCAATACAGCGATGGCCGTGCCGGCCAGCACCAGGACAGGCGTAACCAGAATGGCGATCGAAGTCAGCTTCATCTCATGCGCCTCGATCTTCTTGCCCAGGTATTCCGGCGTACGGCCGATCATGAGGCCGGCGATGAACACCGCCAGGATGGCGAAGATCAGCATGCCGTAGAGGCCCGTGCCAACGCCGCCGAACACCACCTCGCCCAGCTGCATCATCACCATGGGCACCATGCCGCCCAGCGGCGTGAAGGAGTCGTGCATGGCAATGACCGCGCCGCAGGAGGCCGCCGTCGTGATGACCGCGAACAGGCTGGAGGCATTGATGCCGAAGCGGGTTTCCTTGCCTTCCATATTCCCGCCGGCCTGCAGCGCGCTGGCCGTCTGGTCCACACCCAGAGGCGGCAGCAAGGGGTTGCCGGCCTGCTCGGCGGGCGTGATGGCCACGACCGCGATCACAAACATCACCGTCATCGCGGCCAGCACGGCCCAGCCCTGGCGCTGGTCGCCCACCGCGCGGCCGAAGGCGAAGCACAACGCCGCCGGAATCAGGAAGATGGACAGCATCTGAAAGAAATTGCTCAGCGCCGTCGGGTTCTCATACGGGTGGGCCGAGTTGGCGTTGAAGAAGCCGCCGCCGTTGGTGCCCAGCATCTTGATGGCTTCCTGCGAAGCGACCGGGCCCATGGCCAGGGTCTGCCTGTCGGTTTTGGCGTCTTCCATCACGGGATTGCCCTTGTCGTCTTTCAGCGCCTGGCCATCAGGGCCGTTTTTGGGTTGCTGGTAGCCGGTGACCTCCAGCGTGCTCACGTCTTTGTAGGCATCAAAGTTCTGGATGACGCCCTGCCCCACAAGAAAGACGGCAAACACCAGCGACAGCGGCAGCAGCAACCAGGCCGTGATGCGCGTCACATCGACCCAGAAGTTGCCGATCGCGCCGGTCGCCCGCGCGGCAAAGCCGCGGAACAACGCAAACACCACGGCGATGCCGGTGGCAGCAGAGAAAAAGTTCTGCACCGCCAGCGCCAGCATCTGCGTGAGGTAGCTCATGGTGGATTCGCCGCCATAGCCCTGCCAGTTGGTGTTGGAGACAAAGCTGACGGCGGTATTGAAGGCCGAGTCGGGCGTTACCGCGGCCATGCCGGCCGGGTTAAGCGGCAGCCAGACCTGCAAGCGCTGCAGTGCATAAACGGCCAGCACGCCGAGCGCATTGAAGGCCAGCAAGGCCAACGCGTACTGCGACCATTTCATGTTGGTATCGGCCGAGGTACCGGCCAGGCGATACAGCGGCGCTTCTGCCTTACGCATCCAGTTGGGGAGGCTACCGGAATACAGGCGGGCCAGCCAGATGCCCAGCGGCCACGCAGTGGCCAGCAATACACCCAGAAAAAGGGCCAGCAGACCCCAAGACGAATTGCTCATCAGAATTCCTCGGCGCAGATCAGCGCATAGACGAGGTAAGTGAGCAGCAGAACAGCGCAGACACCGCCAAAGCCGTACAAAACGTCGAGGCTGATCATGAGCGGCCTCCTTCGGACTTTTCGAGCTTCTGGAAGCCCCAGACCAGCAAGACCATCACACCCCAGAGGGCGGCGGCGCCAAGAATAAACGCGAGATCCATGATCTTTCTCCAACAAACAAACGATGGAAGAAGTTTCGGATCCGGCGTGTAAAAACGGGGATGAAAGACCGGTAGCCGGTATAAAGAAAGCGTAAAAATCAGGGGTTCAAACCCTGTTCAAACCGATGCGTGAGACCGCATCACCACGCGCAGGTGCAGCGCGCGCAGGGCGTCAATGTCGTCCAGCAGGGACGAGGCCAAAGGCAGCAAGGGATCACCCTGATCGCCCGCTTCCTCCAACAGCAAGACCAGACGCGCGGCCTTGGCATGGAGCGCCTCCATAGTCTGCGAAACCTCGCCGTGGTTTTCCATCGCACCGGCGTGGTTACCGCATCGCGCTGCGAGCGACCATGTAGACACCTATCAACAGCAGGCCGGTGAAAAACAGGCGCTTGAAACCCTTCTCCCCCACCCGCCCGCGCAGCTTCTGGCCGGCGGCCATGCCCAGCAAGGCAGCGGGCAATGGCAGCAGCAAACTCCAGCCACCCGGCATACTGCCCATGGCAAAAGAGCCCTCCATCACCAGGCGCAGAAAGAGTGCGACGGTGGACACGGTAAAAGACAGGCCCAGCGCCTGCACCAGCTCGTCTTTCTTGAGCGACAAGGCCTGCAGGTAAGGCACAGCCGGAAAGACAAACACGCCGGTGGCCGAGGTGATGGCGCCGGTCGCCAGGCCGGCAGCGAAGGAAAAAACCCGCTCACCGCGCGACGGGACCGTCAGCGGCAGTGCGCACAGCCCCAGCAGTGCATAAATGATCAGCGCAACGCCCAGGCCTGCCGACGCGAGGTCCGTATCAAGGGTAACCAGGCTGACCGGTGCCCACAGCGTCCCCGCGACCACCCCAGCCTGCAGCGGCCACAGGCGCCGCAACAGGCTTTCCAGCGCGGCGCCGTCCCACATCTGCCAGGCATTCGTCAGCAACGAAGGCAGGATCAGGATGACGGCTGCCTGCGCAGGCGGCATCACGCCGGCCAGCAAGCCCATGGAGAGCGTCGGCAACCCCAGGCCCACCACGCCCTTGACCAGGCCGGCCAGCAGGAATACGCCGGCGACGGCGGCCATCAAGAGGGTGTCGTTCCCTGCGCTCACGAAGTTGTTCATCGAGTTCATGCCGCCGATTCTGCGCAGCGGCGCGCTGGCGCTCAAGCGGTAATATCCGTTTACATCCTTCGCCGTTGCCGAAGGCTAAAACGCCTGCACCCCATGCCCGCCACCATCCGCTTTGACCTCGTCGACCTCCGGCTGTTTCTGCACACCATCGACACCGGCAGCATCACGGCGGGCAGCAAGCTCTCGCACCTGGCGCTCGCCTCGGCCAGCGCACGCATCCGCGGCATGGAAGACGCCCTGGGTGTGCCGTTGCTGGAGCGCCTGCGCGCCGGTGTCAAACCGACCAAGGCCGGCCTGGCCGTGGCCCACCATGCGCGGCTGGTGTTGCAGCAAATCGAGCGCATGCACGGCGAGATCGGCGACTATGCCGGCGGGCTGGCGGGCAAGGTGCGTTTGCTGTCGAACACGGCCGCCATCACCGACTACCTGCCGCAGGCGCTGGCGGATTTCCTTAACACCCATCCAGCCATCGACGTCGACCTGGAGGAGCGTCCCAGCCACCTGATCGTGTCGCAGTTGCTGGGCCAGGTGGCCGACATTGGCATCGTGGCCGACTCCGCCGACATCTCCAGCCTTGAATCAAAACCTTTCCGGCGCGACAAGCTGGTGCTGGTGGTTCCAGCCGGCAGCGGATTCGGCCGCCAGCGCCATGTTCCGTTCGGGCAAGCATTGAGCCATGACTTCGTCGGCCTGGGGGAAGACAGCGCACTGCAACAGCACCTGAACCTGCAGGCCGAACGCCTGGGGCTGCGCATGCGGACCCGCATACGGCTTCGCAGCTTTGAGGCGATCTGCCGCATGGTGGAAGCCGGGGTCGGCGTGGCCGTGGTGCCGGCCGTTGCGGCCGAACGCCATGCCGGTGCGGGCAAGCTGCGCACCCTCAAGCTGACCGACCCATGGGCCGACCGGCAATTGCTGATCTGCGCGCGCCGCTTTGACCAGCTGTCGCTGCCGGCGCTGAGATTGGTCGAGTCCCTGTGCGCGCCTGCCGCGCCGCCGGAGCGCGCACACACGCACCAAGCACCCACACGATAAAGTCATGCCCATGCAAATCCCTGAACCCACAGACCTGTTGGCCAGATCCTGGCGGCGCTGCGCGGGCGCCCTTGCCGCACGGCCGATCGGGCCTGTGGTGTTTGATGAACTGGTGGCGCGCTACTCGGAACCGCACCGCAAGTACCACACGCTGCAGCACCTCACGGAATGCCTCGCGCATTTCGAGGCCGTCCGCGACCTGGCCGAACAGCCCGCAGAGGTTGAGATGGCGTTGTGGTTCCATGATGCGATTTATGACACGCAGCGCCACGACAACGAAGAAAAAAGCGCCGACTGGGCTCGCGAGGTGCTGCTGGCGCACGGCACTGCCGCGGCCGCTGCCCAACGCGTTCATGACCTGGTCATGGCCACCCGCCATACGGCGTTGCCGGACTCGCCTGACAAGCAGCTGCTGGTCGATATCGATCTGTCCATCCTGGGCGCCGGCCCAGCCAGGTTTGCCGAATACGAGCAGCAGATCCGGGACGAATACGCTTTTGTGCCCGCGGCCGTGTTCCGGCAAAAGCGGGGCGAAATCCTGCAGGGTTTTCTGGACCGGCCTGTGATCTACAGCACGGCGCATTTCCACGAAACACTGGAAGCGCGTGCGCGCGAGAACCTGCGCAAGGCGATTGCCGGCACGACTTCGACAACCAGCTCTTCAGCACAATGAACACCTGCCCCCACTGCCGCCAGGCCGGAATCAAAACCTGGGAAAAGCGCTTCTCCAGCCGTGGCAGTCCCGCCACCTGCACCTTGTGCGGAGGGCTCTCGCATGTTCTGGCCAGCGCCGTCGGTGGCATATTTGTCCTGACATCCATCTTGTTGATGATTGCCACCGTTGTCGGCTTTTTGACCAGCTCATGGCTGGCCGGCTTGTCGGGCTGCCTGCTGGCGGCAGCCTGCAACCTCTGGGCATGGCAGCGCGAAGCGCTTTGGCCCATCCTCAAGGAGAACGCCCAGGCCGCGAACCGCGCCGACTGGGTGGTCATCGCGGTGTCCGTTTTTATTTCGTTTCTTTCCTGAGGGGCGGCTCCGACCTCGCACCAGAGTGCTATCGATTTCATAGCTACCGGCGCTTGTTCTGATTGGGCCGCAGGCGCTTTTGATCTCTAAAAATGCCAAAATCACACGCCAAGTGCCTAAAAATGACTTCCCGGGACGGTTTTCTCTCTACGATTGCTATCAATTCAATAGCCTCTTACGCTTACCCCCATTGGCCTACAACCTTTATTTGCTTGAGAAAACGCTGGACCGCAGCGCGCCCAGGTCGAGCACGCGCAGGCCGCCGTATTCGATACGGATAAAGCCCTGGGCCTGCAGCGTGCTCAGCGCCTCGTTCACGCGTTGGCGTGACAGGCCCACGAGGTAGGCCATCTCCTGCTGCGTGATGCGCAGGATTTCGCCCACGCCGGGGTAGAGCACCGGATTGAAGAGTGCGGCCAGGCTGCGTGCCACACGGATGTCGGGGTTGTTCATGCGGTCGATTTCGCGCGCGACGATGAACTGGCCCAGGCGCTCGTTGAGCTGGTTCATCACAAAGCGGTTAAAGCTGATGGAATGGTCCAGCAGCCAGTGGAAGTCCTCAACAGGCAGCCCCGCGACCACGGTCTTGCGCAAAGCCTGGATGTTGTAGCGGTAGGGCTCGCGTTTGAGCACTGTGCCCTCGCCGAACCAGGCGCCCGGCGGCAGGCCGGTGAAAGTCATGGTGGCGCCCTGCTCACTGTCCGTGCTCATCTTGAGCAAGCCCTCGACGACGCCAAACCAGTAGGTCACCGGCTTGCCGACACGGCACACGTAGTCGCCGATGTTGGCGTCGCCGACGCGCACACCGGCCACGGCGCGCTCGCGCTCGGCCGGTAACAGCTCATTCAGCCAATGGATGCCGGCGAGCTCCTGCGCGTCGGGCATGCGGGCACGGATCTGCATCGATTGGCCTGTCATCGTCACCATGCGCGCCGTCCTAAGGGAAAGTCCGGGGGAGTAATCACCCTTGAATTGTCGTCCGAACGACAACCTAACGTCAAACGCGTGCCTACCATGCATTCACAAGACAACTTTCGGGCTAGCCGGCAAGCGAGCAACTCCCCGAAGGCATAACGACCGCGAGACAAGGACCATGCAGACCACTTTTCCGAGACTGTTGCTCAAACATGCGGCTGAGCGCCCCGGCGCCCCGGCCATGCGCGAAAAAGAGTACGGCATCTGGCAGGCGCACAGCTGGGCCGGCATGGCGCAGTTGGTGGAGCGCATCGCCTGCGGCCTGCATGAAGCCGGGCTGCAGCGTGGCGAGCACATGGTCATCATCGGCGCCAACCGGCCGCGCCTGTACGCCACCATGCTGGCCGCGCAGGCGCTGGGCGCCATACCCATTCCGCTTTACCAGGACGCCGTAGGCGCCGAATGCATCTTCCCCATCAACAATGCCGATGTACGTTTTGCGCTGGTGGAAGACCAGGAGCAGGTCGACAAGCTGCTGGAGATACGCGGCCAGTGCCCGCAGCTGGGGCAGATTATTTATGACGACCCGCGCGGCCTGCGCAACTATGCCGAGGCCGGCCTGCAGTCGCTGGACGCCTTGCTGGAAAAAGGCGAAGCCTTTGCCGCGAAACAACCCGGCTTCTTCAAGAGCGAAGTCGAAAAATCCCGGCCGGATGATGTGGCCGCGATGTTTTTCACCTCGGGCACCACGGGCAACCCCAAGGGCGTGGTCCACACCCACAACACCCTGCTGGACCGCGCCAGGGCCGGTGCCGACTTCGACAAACTCACCTCCGGCGAGGAAGTGCTGGCCTACTTGCCACCCGCGTGGGTCGGCCAGAACATCTTCAGCTATGCGCAATGGCTGGCCTGCGGCTATGTGGTGAATTGCCCCGAAAGCGCGAGCACCGTGATGATCGACCTGAAAGAAGTCGGCCCGACCTATTACTTTGCGCCACCGCGGATTTTCGAAAGCCTGCTGACGACCGTGATGATTCGCATGGAAGACGCGGGCCGCATCAAGCGCGGCATGTTCAACTATTTCATGGGCGTGGCCAAACGTGCCGGCCCCTCGTTGATGGACGGGAAACCGGTGGGCGGGCTCGACCGCCTGCTGTATGCGCTGGGCAGTGTGATGGTCTATGGCCCGCTGCGCAACACGCTGGGTTTTTCTCGCGTGCGGGTGGCCTACACCGCGGGTGAAGCGATTGGGCCGGACCTCTTTACCTTCTACCGCTCCATCGGCATCAACCTGAAACAGCTGTATGGCTCGACCGAGACCGCCGTGTTTGTCTGCCTGCAGCCGGACAACGAAGCACGCGCCGATACGGTAGGGGTGCCGATCAGCGGCGTGCAAATCAAGGTGGCCGACAACGGGGAAATCCTGGTGAAGTCCGCCGGTCTGCTCAAGGAATATTACAAAAATCCCACGGCGACAGCCGAGGTGCTGAGCGCCGACGGCTGGTATCACACCAGCGACGCGGGCTTTATCGACGCCAGCGGTCACCTCAAGATCATCGACCGCGTGAAAGACGTGGGCCGCATCAAGGGTGGCGCCAACGACGGCGCCATGTTCGCGCCCAAGTATGTGGAGAACAAGCTCAAGTTCTTCCCGCATATCAAGGAAGTCGTGGCCTACGGTGATGGCCGCGAAAAAGTCTGCGTGATGATCAACATCGACTTCGACGCCGTGGGCAACTGGGCCGAACGTCGCAACCTGCCTTACGCCGGCTACACCGACCTGGCGCAAAAGCCCGAGGTCTACCAGCTCATCAAGGAATGTGTCGAAAAAGTCAACGCCGACCTCAGCGTGGATGCGCTGCTGGCCGGCTCACAGGTCAGCCGTTTCCTGGTGCTGCACAAGGAGCTGGACGCCGACGACGGCGAACTCACACGGACGAACAAGGTGCGGCGCGGCTTCATTGCCGAGAAGTACCAGCCGCTGATCGATGCGCTTTATGGCGGCAAGACCGAACAGTTCATTGAAACCGTCGTGAAGTTTGAAGACGGCCGATCAGGCAGCGTCAGTGCGACGCTGAAGATCAGCGACACACAGACTTTTGCGCCAATAAAGGCGGCAGCATGAACAACAAGCAACAGCAAGTCCCCCAGATACCAGCTCGAGCCGCGGAACCGGCTTTGCCGGGCCGCAGGCGGGCGGCCCCCTCGGGGGGCAGCGTAGTACACGCAGTGACAAGCGTGGGGGCAAAGTTTGCGCCCGTGAAGGCAGCAGCATGACTAAAAAGATCGGTGACGTCATCCTTGACGTCAACAACATCAGCCTGAGTTTTGGCGGGGTCAAGGCCCTCTCGGATATTTCCTTCAATGTGAAAGAGCACGAGATTCGCGCCATCATCGGCCCCAATGGTGCGGGCAAGAGCTCCATGCTCAACTGCATCAACGGCGTTTATGCGCCGCAGCAGGGCTCCATCACTTTCCGCGGCCAGACCTTCAAGCACATGAACAGCCATCAGGTGGCGGTCATGGGCGTGGCGCGCACTTTCCAGAATCTGGCGCTCTTCAAGGGCATGAGCGTGCTCGACAACATCATGTCGGGCCGCAACCTCAAGATCAAAAGCAACCTGCTGCTGCAGGCGCTGCGCATAGGCCCCGCCGAAAAAGAAGAAATCATGCACCGCGAGGCAGTGGAAAAAATCATCGACTTCCTGGAAATCCAGGCCTATCGCAAGACGCCCGTCGGGCAACTGCCCTACGGCCTGCAAAAACGCGTTGACCTGGGCCGTGCGCTGGCGATGGAGCCGCAAGTCCTGCTGCTCGACGAACCCATGGCCGGCATGAACGTGGAAGAAAAGCAGGACATGTGCCGCTTTGTGCTCGACGTGAACGACGAGTTCGGCACCACCGTCGTGCTGATCGAGCACGACATGGGCGTGGTGATGGACATCTCCGACCGCGTAGTGGTGCTCGACTACGGCAAAAAAATCGGCGACGGCACCCCCGACGAAGTACGCAACAACGAAGACGTGATCCGGGCTTACCTGGGAACGAGCCACTGATATGGACGAGAACACCAAGATGAAATCGCAGCGCACTCCGCAACCCACGGCACCCCAAGCCAGCGGCCGCCGCGGAACTGGCTTTGCCAGGCCGCAAGCGGCGTCCCCCGGAGGGGGAGAGGCGGCTACACGAAGTGAGCCCGCAACAGGGGGGAGCCAATAACATGGGTTCATTTCTTGAAACCATTATTGGCGGCCTCATGTCGGGCATGCTGTATTCGCTGGTCGCGCTGGGCTTTGTGCTGATCTACAAGGCGTCGGGCGTCTTCAATTTCGCCCAGGGCGCCATGGTGCTGTTCGCGGCGCTGGCCATGGCGCGGTTCTCCGAGTGGATACCGCAATGGACGGGCCTGGACAACAAGTTCATCAACAACGCACTGGCCTTCGCGGTCGCGCTGGCCATCATGGTGGTGGTGGCCTGGTTGATTGAGAAACTGGTGCTCAGCAAACTCGTGAACCAGGAAGGCGTGGCGCTGCTGATGGCGACGCTCGGTATTTCCTATTTCCTGGACGGCTTCGGCCAGACCATTTTCGGCTCCAGCATCTACAAGATCGACGTGGGCATGCCCAAGGACCCCATGTTCCTGCTGGAAGGTGTCTTCCAGGGCGGCCTGCTGGTGAACCAGGAAGACCTGGTCGCCGCGCTGATCGCCACCGCCCTGGTGGCGGCGCTGGCCGCCTTCTTCCAGTACACCAGCACAGGCCGTGCCCTGCGCGCGGTGGCGGACGACCACCAGGCCGCGCAATCCATCGGTATTCCGCTGAACCGCATCTGGGTCATCGTCTGGAGCGTGGCGGGCTTCGTGGCCCTGGTGTCCGGCGTCATCTGGGGCAGCAAGCTGGGCGTGCAATTTTCGCTCTCGGTGCTGGCGCTGAAGGCGCTGCCGCTTGTTATTTTGGGTGGCCTCACCTCAGTGCCTGGCGCGATTGTGGGCGGGCTGATTCTGGGCGTTGGTGAAAAGCTCGCCGAGGTGTTTCTCGGGCCCTATGTCGGTGGTGGTATCGAGATCTGGTTTGCCTATGTGCTGGCTTTGTGCGTTCTGCTCGTTCGGCCCCAAGGGCTGTTCGGAGAGAAGATCATTGACCGCGTCTGACGCCGTTTCTATCTAAAGAAAAATTATGTTTTACAGAGAAAACGGCCAGTTCAAAACCAACTACCGGGCGGACCAACAAATCTTCCCGATTCTGCAAGACCGTATCGCCATCGGGCTGTTGCTGGCGTTCGCCTTCGTTGTAGTGCCATTGTTGGCCAGCGACTACCTGTTCCGCGCCATCCTGATTCCTTTCCTGATCTTCTCGCTGGCGGCGGTAGGGGTGAACATCCTGGTGGGCTATTGCGGACAAATTTCGCTGGGCTCGGGTGCCTTCATGGCCGTCGGCGCTTACGGCGCCTACAACTTCTTTGTGCGTATTCCCGGCATGCCGCTGATTCCGGCGCTGATCCTGGGCGGTTTGTGCGCCATGCTCTTCGGCATTTTGTTCGGCCTGCCCAGCTTGCGCGTGAAAGGCCTCTACCTGGCGGTGACGACGCTGGCTGCACAGTTCTTCAGCGACTGGATGTTTTTGCGCATCAAGTGGTTCACGATGGACACGCCTTCGGGTTCGGTGTCGGTGTCCAACCTGCAGGTGTTCGGCCTGCCCATCGAAAGCGCGCTGAGCAAATACCTGTTTTGCCTGGCCATCGTGGTGGTGATCACCCTGCTGGCCAAAAACCTGGTGCGCAGCGCGATCGGCCGCGAGTGGATGGCCATTCGCGACATGGACGTCGCCGCCGCTGTGATCGGCATACGCCCCATGTACGCCAAGCTCAGCGCGTTCGCGGTCAGCTCTTTCATCATCGGCATCGCCGGTGGCCTGTGGGCTTTTATCTACCTGGGCGCCTGGGAACCTGCGGCCTTCTCGGTGGACTACTCCTTCCGCCTGCTGTTCATGGTGATCATCGGCGGCATGGGCGCCATCATGGGCAGCTTCTTCGGTGCGGCCTTCATCGTGGTGCTGCCGATCGTGCTGAGCCAGCTGCTGCCGGTGCTGGCCGGCTGGCTGGGCATCTCGATCTCCACGGCGGGCATCTCGCACGCCGAACTGATGATTTTCGGCGGTTTGATCGTGTGGTTTTTGATTGTCGAGCCGCACGGGTTGGCCAAGCTGTGGGCAGTTGGAAAGCAGAAATTACGGCTATGGCCATTCCCCCACTGAAACTATGGCCCCCACGCTTTTCACTTCGTGTAATACGCTGCCCCCCGCGGGGGCGCTGCGCCTGCGGCCCGGCAAAGCCGGTTCCGCGGCCCCGGCTGGTAGTGGGCTTCTGCTCGAAATCACCGATGCGCGGTGGATTGTTAGGTCGTTTACTGAGGTGTCAGTTTTTTCACGGTGTTTATAAATTTTCCAGGAGACAACAATGAAGATTCGTAATGTGATGTTGGCGGTGGCAATCCTCGCCACCGGCGCCTCGTCCTTGGTGGCGACCGGCGCATATGCCCAGGCGAAAGAGCAGTTCTTTCCGGTGCTGTCTTACCGCACCGGGCCTTACGCGCCCAACGGTGTGCCCTGGGCCAACGGCTACGTCGACTACCTCAAGCTGGTCAATGCGCGCGGCGGCATCAACGGCGTGAAGATCTCGTTTGAAGAATGCGAGACCGGCTACGACACGGCCCGAAGCGTGGAATGCTACGAACGCCTGAAAGGCAAGAACGGCGGCGCCACGCTGGTGCAACCGCTGTCTACCGGTGCGACGTTTGCCATCACAGAAAAAGCCCCCGTCGACAAAATTCCTGTGGTGACTGTGGGCTATGGCCGCAGCGAGAGCGCGGACGGCTCCATCTTCAAGTGGAACTTCCCAATCGCAGGCACCTACTGGGTTGCCGCCGACGCCATCCTCCAGGCCATCGCCAAGAAGGAAGGCGGCTTCGACAAACTCAAAGGCAAACGGATCGCGCTGGTCTATCACGACTCTCCGTTTGGCAAGGAACCGATCCCGCTGATGCAGGAACGCGCCGCCATGCACGGCTTTACCTTGCAACTGCTGCCTGTTACCGCGCCCGGCGTCGAGCAAAAAGCCACCTGGCTGCAGGTTCGCCAGTCGCGCCCAGACTACGTTGCACTGTGGGGCTGGGGCATCATGAACACCACCGCCATCAAGGAAGCGCAAGCCACCGGCTACCCACGCGAGAAGATGTACGGCGTGTGGTGGGCCGGCGCAGAGCCTGACGTGAAAGACGTGGCTGAAGGCGCCAAGGGCTACAACGCCGTGACGATGCAGCACGGCGCCGAGCCGAACTCCAAGCTGGCCAAAGACATGCTGACCCTGGTGCACGGCAAAGGCCAGGGCACGGGCCCCAAGGAAGAAGTCGGCCAGGTGCTTTACATGCGCGGCGCCATGAGCGCGATGCTGGGCGTGGAGGGTTTGCGCGCCGCGCAAGACCGTTTCGGCAAGGGAAAAATCATGACAGGCGAGCAAGTGCGCTGGGGCCTGGAAAACCTGAACCTGACGCAGGCCAAGCTGGATGCGCTGGGCTTTGCCGGCGTGATGCGTCCGATCAGCACCTCTTGCACCGACCACATGGGTTCGGCATGGGCGCGCATCCATACCTGGGACGGCAAGGAATGGAAATTCACCTCCGACTGGCTGCAGGCTGATGAGCAGGTGATCAAACCCCTGGTCAAGTCGACCGCCGCCAAATACGCAACAGAGAAAAAACTGACGGCGCGCACACCCGCTGACTGCCAAAGCTAGGCTCCCCCCGTGGCGGCGCTCTGCGCCGCCTCCCCCTCAAGGGGCGGCACTGGCGGACCGGCAAAGCCGGATCCACGGTGCCCTTGCCTTGAAATCCTCCCGCCTGGCGGGAGGGTCGCGGCTCTCGCGAGCCGCCAGCCTTGAGGGCTGATCGCCTTGCCAGCAGCCCTCAAGATTGGTCAGGAAAAATATGGACACACCCAACATCGTTCTCAACGTCAACGGCATCGAGGTCATCTACAACCATGTGATCCTGGTGCTCAAGGGCGTCTCGCTGCAGGTTCCGCAGGGCCGCATCGTGGCCATCCTGGGCGGCAACGGCGCAGGCAAGACCACCACACTGCGCGCAATTTCCAATCTGCTCAGGGGTGAGCGCGGCGAAGTCACCAAAGGCTCCATCGAGCTGCGCGGCGAGCGCATTGAAAATCTCTCGCCGGCCGACCTGGTGCAGCGCGGCGTGGTGCAGGTGATGGAAGGGCGGCACTGCTTTGCCCACCTGACCATCGAGGAAAACCTGCTGACCGGCGCCTACACGCGCAGCAGCAAGGCCGAAGTGGCGGCCAACCTGGACAAGGTCTACAACTATTTCCCGCGCCTGAAAACCCGGCGCACCTCGCAGGCGGCCTACACCTCGGGTGGGGAGCAGCAGATGTGCGCCATCGGCCGTGCGCTCATGGCCAGTCCTTCCATGGTGCTGCTGGACGAGCCCTCCATGGGCCTGGCGCCGCAGATCGTCGAAGAAGTCTTCAACATCGTGAAGGACCTGAACCAGAAGGAGCAGGTCACCTTCCTGCTGGCCGAGCAGAACACCAACATGGCCCTCAAATATGCCGACTATGGCTACATCATGGAAAGCGGCCGCGTGGTGATGGACGGCGCGGCCGCCGACCTGGCCAACAACGAAGACGTCAAGGAGTTTTACCTCGGCGTGGGCGGCGGCGAGCGCAAGAGCTTCAAGGACGTTAAAAGCTACAAGCGCCGCAAACGGTGGCTGGCATAAGGCCCCCACGCTCCGCCGCTGCGCGGGTCGCTGCCCCCCGAGGGGGCGCTGCGCCTGCGGCCCGGCGAAGCCGGTTCCGCGGCCCCTGCTGGCTTGAAATCTCCGCATTGCACCGAGGGTATTGACAAGGTTTGGAAGATCTCAAATGACAACACATTACGACGCACTGGAAGTGCGAAGCCCTGCGGAACGCGAAGCGGCCCTGCTGACGGCCTTGCCGCAGCAGATCGCGCATGCCAAGACGCGGGCGCCTGCCTTCACCGCCATTCTCAAGGACGTTGACGCTCAAGCCATCACATCACGTGCAGAGCTGGCGCGATTGCCCGTCACGCGCAAGCATGAGCTCCTTGAGCGCCAGCAGGCCGAGCGCTCACCCGGTGGCAGTGGCAACGCATTTGGTGGTTTCAGCGCCTTGCGCTACGGCGCGCACATGCCCCATGTTTTTGCCAGCCCGGGCACCATTTACGAGCCCGGCGGCAAGCGCAAGGACTACTGGCGCATGGCCAGGGCCCTGTATGCCGCGGGCTTTCGCACCGGCCAACTGATCCACAACAGTTTCAGCTACCACTTTGTGCCGGCAGGCTCCATGATGGAAACCGGCGCACACGCCCTCGGTTGCACCGTGTTCCCGGGCGGCACCGGCCAGACGGAGCAGCAGGTGCACGCCATGGCGGAACTCAGGCCGGCCGGCTACATCGGCACACCAAGCTTCCTGAAAATCATCATGGAGAAGGCCGCCGAAATGAAGGTGGAACTGCCGACCGTGACGCGTGCCCTGGTTTCAGGCGAGGCTTTTCCCCCCAGCCTGCGCGACTGGCTGGGTGAACGCGGCATTGCGGGCTACCAGTGTTATGCCTCGGCCGACCTGGGCCTGATTGCCTACGAAACCGAAGCGCGTGAAGGGCTGGTGCTGGATGAAGGCGTGATCGTGGAAATCGTGCGCCCTGGAACAGGTGACCCGGTGGCCGAAGGCGAAGTGGGAGAGTTGGTGGTGACCACCCTGAATCCCGGCTACCCGCTGATTCGCTTCGGCACGGGCGACCTTTCCGCCATCCTTCCAGGCACCTGCCCCACGGGACGCACCAATGCGCGCATCAAGGGATGGATGGGAAGGGCCGACCAGACCGTCAAGGTCCGAGGGATGTTTGTACACCCCGGACAGGTCGCAGACATTGCCCGGCGCTTTCCGGAAGTGATCAAGGCCAGGCTGGTGGTCAGCGGAGAGATGGCGAGCGACAACATGCACTTCCAGGTTGAAACCGCTTGCGCCCCGGATGGCCTGGACCAGCGTATCGGCGACGCCATCCGTGACGTCACCAAACTGCGCGGCACAGTGCAACTGATGGCGCCCGGCAGTCTCCCCAACGACGGAAAGGTTATTGAGGACGCACGGAGTTACAAATAGAGCCCCCACGCTTGTAGCTGCGCCTGCGGCCCGGCAAAGCTGGTTCCGCGGCCCCTGCTGGCTTGAACGCCTAAGCCACTCTGCAAAGGGACCGGGGGCTTGCCCTTACGTAGTTCCCGCGATGTTTGCGCAGTAAGGGGACCGTAAACTTGGCGCGTTCATTAAAGGAGACGCCCATGAAACGCCTGTTAGTCCTCGCCGCTGCTGCAACGGCCATGTTTGCTGCACACGCGCAAGCCCCAGCCTTCCCCGGCTCCAAGCCAGTCACTTTTGTGGTCCCATTCGCGGCCGGCGGCCCGACCGACCGTGTGGCACGCGACCTGGCCGAAGCCATGCGCAAAGCCATGGGCGGGAGCGCCAATTTCGTGGTGGAAAACGTCAACGGCGCCGGCGGCACCATCGGCGCGGCCAAGGTAGCCCGCGCAACACCCGATGGCCACACCTTGCTGGTGCACCACATCGGCATGGCGGCTGCGCCGGCCCTGTACCGCAAGCTGCCCTACAAGGTGCTGGACGACTTCGAGTTCCTGGGCATGATCAATGAAGTACCGATGACCATCATCGGCAAACCGCAGCTGCCGGCCAACAACTACCGCGATTTCGAGAACTACATTCGCGCCAATGCCGGCAAACTCAACATCGCCCATGCCGGCCTGGGTTCCGCATCGCACCTGTGCGGCCTGATGTGGCAGGCAGCCATCAACGCCAAGGACGCGATGACCACCATTCCCTTCGGCGGGACGGCGCCGGCCATGAATGCACTGGTGGGCGGACAGGTCGACATGATGTGTGACCAGACCACCAACACCACCGGCCAGATTGAAGCCGGCCGCGTCAAGGCGTTTGCGGTCACGACCGCCAAACCACTGAAGAACAACAAGCTGCTCAAGGACTACCCGACGCTGCAGGAGATGGGCCTCAAGGGCTTTGACCTGACGATCTGGCATGGCATGTACGCCCCCAAGGGAACGCCGCCGGCCGTGATGACCCAGCTCAACAACGCCCTGAAAGTGGCGCTCAAAGACCCCGACTTCATCAAGAAGCAGGAAGGCCTTGGCGCCGTGGTGGTGACCGACAAGCGCGTCGAGCCCGCCGCCCACAAGGCTTTTGTATCCGCCGAGATCAACAAGCTCAAGCCCGTGATCGACGCCGCCGGCAAGTTCGCCGACTGATCTGTTGACTGTTGGATTGCCAGCCGCCCGGTTCACGCCGGGCGGCTTTTCTTTTTTTGGGTGGCTGGGTTGAAACCCTCTTGAAGCATGGACCCACGCACGCTATCTTCATGTGACCCCCGGCCGCGCCGGCCATCCCTGGAGCCCCTCTTGAACAACAACAGCAAGCCCTTTCTTTCCCGTCGCTACGGCGCTTTCCTGGCCACCGCGCTGACCGCCGTCGCCACCTTTATGGCCACGCCTTCCGCCTGGGCGCAAAGCGCCAGCTGGCCCACCAGGCCCGTCAAAATCGTCGTGCCCTTCGCGCCAGGCGGCACCACCGACATCCTGGCCCGCGCCATGGCGCCGGAACTCTCCAAGGCATTCGGCCAGCCCTTTGTGGTTGAGAACCGTGCCGGTGCCGGCGGCAACATTGGCGCAGACGTGGTCGCCAAATCCGCGCCTGACGGCTACACCCTGCTGATGGGCACCGTGGGCACGCATGGCATCAACAAGTCGCTGTACAGCAAGATGGCCTACGACCCGCAAAAGGACTTCGCGCCCATCACGCTGGTCGCGGGCGTACCCAACGTGATGGTGGTGAATACCGAAAAGGCGAAAGCCGCCGGCATCAACAATGTCACGGACTTCATACGCGCGGCCAAAGCCAGGCCCGGCACTTTCAACATGGCCTCCAGCGGCAACGGCACGTCCATCCACCTGGCGGGTGAACTGTTTAAGACCATGAGCGGCACTTACATGACCCATTTCCCCTATAGCGGCTCCGGCCCGGCACTGCTGGCGCTTGTGGGTGGCGACATGGATGTGATGTTCGACAACCTGCCGTCTTCCATGCAGCTCATCAAGTCCGGCAAGCTCAAGGCGCTGGCCGTGACGAGCTCAGAACGCTCAGCCGCCCTGCCTGACGTCCCCACCATAGAACAGGCCGGCGGCCCGGCCATGAAAGGTTTCGACGCGAGCTCCTGGTTCGGCCTGCTTGCCCCCGCCGGCACGCCGCCCGACATCGTGAACCGCATCCAGCAGGAAGCCGCCAAGGCGCTGGGCACGCCTGCGATGAAAGAGAAACTGCTGGCCCAGGGTGCGATTCCGAGCGGCAATACGCCGGCACAGTTCACGGCTTTTATTAACGCCGAACACAAGAAGTGGGCGCAGGTGGTGAAGGCTTCGGGGGCGAAGGTGGACTGAACGCATATCAACTCACCACGCAAAAAGCCCTGTCACCAGGGCTTTTTTAATATGGGTCGGCGCGACCGCTGGCCCTGCTGAGCCTAAACGCCCCAAACCACCTCATGCCCCGACTTCAGGTTGCGCTGCAGCATGTCGATAAAAGGCACGGCGCGCTGGCGCAGGCCCAGGCCGTCGCCGGGGACGACGCCGTCTTCGGCATTGGCGTCGTGGGCTTCTTCATGCGCGATCGCTGCCTGCAGGGCGGCTATCGCGGCGGGCATTTGCTCGGGCAGGATGATGCCTTTGGGGGCGGGGTCTTTGCCGATGATTTCGAGGACCTTGCGGCCGTTGGCTTCGAGCATGATCACATCGCCGGCATCTTTGGATTTGAATTTGTAAAGCATGGATAGCTCCTCAAGTTGGACAGATGAGCCATTATGGAAAGTTTTCGGACCCGTGTATGTAGGCAGGTTTCACCTGTTGCGGCCTCGGGGTTCCGGCTACGGCTGCCGGGCCGGCCGCGCGGCTCAAGCAAAATAGGGCCCATGTTCAATATCGCCACTGTCCCCAAGTCGGCTCGCCAGGCGCTCAGCCAGGATGGGCTGAGCCTGCTCAACCCCGCCGAGCTGACGGCCACACTGGAACTGCCGACGCCGGCATGGACATCAGGCTGGCAGGCGCTGACAGACTCCTGGAACCGCTTGCCGCCTGACGCCCATCTGAGGGACGGCGGCCACTACCGCAAACGCCGTCATTCCTGCTTCGTCCAGGAGCTGGCCGAAGGCACGCTCACGCAAACCCCGCACCGCGCCCACTGGCAACCGACCGACTACAACGCCCTGCACGGCGGCTTCGAGCGCTGGTTCGACCCGGTCGAGCCAGCGGTAGCTACGGCCCCGGCATGGACGGACCTGCTGGCTAATCTGGGCAAGCTGTTTGCGCAAGTGCAACCCGCCGGGCGCTGGCATATTGAAGCGCACCAGTTCCGCATCGATACCGCGGGCGGGGTAGGCCGGCCTACGCCTGAAGGCGCACATCGCGACGGCGTGGACTTCGTGGTGGTGATGATGGTGGCGCGGCACGGCGTCAAAGGCGGCGAAACCCGGGTGTTCGATGCAAACGGCCCGCACGGTGTGCGCTTTGTGATGCAGGAGCCCCTGACGGCGCTTCTGCTGGACGATGCCCGGGTCATTCACGAGACCACGCCCATACTGCCGGCAGACGATCGGGCCGGCGGTGGTTTTCGGGATACGCTGGTGCTCACTTACCGGGCAGCAGGCTTTCAGGCACCCTGAAACGCAGTTCGCGCAACACCCGTAAATACCCCCGCGGCCTCTACCCGCTGCGGTAACACCCGTTTTCCGGTGTTGCGAAAAACATCGGAAAACCCGCTTGACGGATTTAGTTTAAACCTAAACAATTAAGGTTAAATTAATCCAGAGAGTACGCATTCATGCACATTCTTTGCCTGGGCGGTGGTCCCGCAGGCTTGTATTTCGCCCTGCTGATGAAGCTGCAAAACCCGGCGCATCAGGTGACGGTGGTCGAGCGCAACCGGCCTTTTGACACCTTCGGCTGGGGCGTGGTGCTGTCGGACCAGACGCTGGGCAACCTGCGCGTGGCCGACCCTGTCAGCGCGCAACTGATCGGCGATGCCTTCAACCACTGGGATGACGTGGAGGTGTTTTTCAAGGGGCGCTCGGTGCGCTCCGGCGGCCACGGTTTTTGTGGCATCGGCCGCAAGCGTCTGCTCAACATCCTGCAGGAGCGCTGCATAGCGCTGGGCGTGGACCTGGTGTTCGAAACCGATGTGCAGGACGACCAGGCGATTGCGGCGCAATACAACGCCGACGTGGTGATCGCCAGCGACGGTCTGAACAGCCGCATCCGCAACCGGTATGCGGAGACCTTCAAGCCCGACGTGGAGCTTCGCGCCTGCCGCTTTGTCTGGCTGGGCACGCACAAGACGTTCGACGCTTTCACCTTCGCCTTCGAGCAGACCGAGCACGGCTGGTTTGCCGCGCACGCCTACAAGTTTGACGAGAACACCTCGACGTTCATCGTCGAGACACCCGAGGCCGTGTGGAAGGCGCACGGCCTGGACCAGATGAGCCAGGAAGAAGGCATTGCATTTTGCGAGCGCCTGTTTGCCAAATACCTGGACGGCAACGCGCTGATGAACAACGCCACGCATGTGCGCGGTTCGGCGATCTGGATACGCTTTCCTCGTGTGGTGTGCGAGCGCTGGGTGCATGAGGCTTCCATCAACGGCAAACAGGTTCCCATCGTGCTCATGGGCGATGCTGCGCATACGGCGCATTTTTCCATCGGCAGTGGTACCAAGCTGGCGCTCGAAGATGCGATTGAGCTGGCCAACTGCTTCGCACAGCACGGCGACGCTGCTGGGGCGCTAAAAACCTATGAAGCGCTGCGTTCAGTCGAAGTTCTGAAGATCCAGAACGCGGCGCGCAACTCCACCGAGTGGTTTGAGAACGTGGACCGCTACAGTGGCATGGAGGCCGAGCAGTTCTTTTATTCGCTGCTCACACGCTCGCAGCGCATCAGCCACGAGAACCTGCGAGTGCGCGATGCCGCCTGGCTGCAGGGTTATGAGCAGTGGTTGGCACGCCAAGCCGATAACAAGCCGGCGCCCCCGCCCATGCTGTTGCCGCTGAAGGTACGCGAGCTTTCATTGAAAAATCGTATCGTCGTCTCGCCCATGGCTACCTACAGCGCGGTAGACGGCGTGCCGCAGGACTTCCATCTGGTTCACCTTGGCGCGCGCGCATTGGGTGGCGCTGCGCTGGTGTTTGTCGAGATGACCGCACCGTGCGCAGAGGGCCGCATCACACCGAGTTGCCCGGGCCTGTGGAACGAGACGCAGGCCAAGGCCTTCAAACGCATCGTGGATTTTGTGCATGCCTCAGGTGCCGGCGCCAGGATCGGCATGCAACTGGGACACAGCGGCCCTAAAGGCTCGACACAAGTCGGCTGGGAGCACCCCGATGAACCGCTCGTCGCCGGCAACTGGCCGCTTCTGGCGGCCAGCGCCGTGGCTTACGGCCCCACCAACCAGGCGCCGAAAGCCATGACGCGCGCCGACATGGACCGCGTCAAGGCGGAGTTCGTGCAGTCCACGCATTACGCAGCCGAAGCGGGCTTTGACTGGCTGGAACTGCACTGCGCGCACGGCTACCTGCTGTCGAGCTTTATCACGCCGCTGACCAACCAGCGCACCGACGACTACGGAGGCAGCCTGGAAAACCGCTGCCGCTTTCCGCTGGAGGTGTTTGCCGCCATGCGTGAAGTGTGGCCGGTGCATCTGCCGATGAGCGTGCGGATCTCTGCGCACGACTGGGCACCGGGCGGCAACACCGCCGACGATGCCGTTGCCGTCGCCCGGATGTTCAAGGCCGTGGGCTGTGACTTCATCGACGTGTCGTCGGGCCAGACCACACGCGCGGCCAGGCCGGTTTACGGCCGCATGTACCAGACGCCGTTTGCCGACCGTATTCGCAACGAGGTGGGCATACAGACCATCGCCGTGGGCGCGATCTCGGAAGTCGACCATGTCAACAGCATCATTGCTGCCGGCCGCGCCGACCTGTGCGCCATTGCCCGCCCGCACCTGGCCGACCCCGCCTGGACGCTGCATGAGGCGGCCAAACTACAAAGCCGCCATGTGGACTGGCCACAACCCTACCTGAGTGGCCGCGACCAGCTCTACCGTGAAATATCAAAGCAAAAAGAGCTTGCGGCGCAGACAGAGCAAGCACAAGCTGCTATCAAATAGATAGCATTAAAAAGCAGAATCACCAAGGAGACAAGCCATGGACATGGAAGCAAGAGGGCACAGCGAACACCCCGAGGCCTTGCGGCTCTGGCTGCGCATGCTGACCTGCACGCAGCTGGTCGAGAAGCAGGTGCGTACCCAATTGCGCGAGCAGTTCGACACCACCTTGCCGCGCTTTGACCTGATGGCGCAACTTGAGCGCAGCCCGGAAGGGCTGAAGATGAACGAGCTGTCGCGCCGCATGATGGTGACCGGCGGCAACGTGACGGGCATTACCGACCAGCTGGTGAACGAAGGGCTGGTGGAGCGCGTGGATGTGGAGGGTGACCGCCGGGCCTATCGCGTTCGCCTGACCCCGCGGGGGCGAAAACTGTTCGACGAAATGGCAAACGAGCATGAAGCCTGGATCGTCGCGGCCTTTGAGGCTTTGTCACCACGCGAGGTGGAGTCCCTGCACAAACTGCTGGGCAAGGTCAAGCAACACCACAACGCCCTGCTGACCGACAGCAAACTGGAAACGACATGAAACACTACATCGGCCTGGCCAACCCCATGCATGCGCAGTTTGATGCGCTGGCCCATCACCAGGCGGAACATTTCGCTTACGCCTTCGACGCCGGCGTCGCGACGCTGACGCTGAACCGGCCCGAGCGCAAGAACCCGCTGACCTTCGACTCCTACGCCGAGCTGCGCGATCTGTTCCGCACGCTGAATACCGCCACCGACGTTAAAACGGTGGTAATCACCGGTGCGGGCGGCAATTTCTGCTCGGGCGGCGATGTGCACGAGATCATCGGGCCGCTGACCAAGATGACCATGCCCGAGTTGCTGGAGTTCACGCGCATGACGGGCGATCTCATCAAGGCCATGCGCCTGTGCCCGCAGCCCATCATCGCGGCGATTGACGGCATTTGCGCCGGCGCCGGTGCCATGATGGCGCTGGCCGCCGACATGCGGCTGGGCACGGCCCAGGCGAAGACGGCGTTCCTCTTCACGCGCGTGGGCCTGGCCGGTGCCGACATGGGCGCCTGCGCGTTGCTGCCGCGCCTGATCGGACAGGGACGCGCCTCGGAACTGCTGTTTACCGGCAGATCCATGAGCGCGCAGGAAGGCCTGCAGTGGGGCTTCTTCAACGCGCTGCACGAGTCGCAAGATGTGCTGGCGCAGGCACAAAAGCTGGCACAAGAGCTGGCCGACGGCCCAACCTTTGCACACGGCATGACCAAAACCATGCTGCACCAGGAATGGGCGATGACGCTGGACCAGGCCATAGAAGCCGAAGCACAGGCCCAGGCCATCTGTATGCAGACGCAGGACTTCACACGCGCTTATGCGGCTTTTTCGGCCAAACAAAAACCAGTGTTCCGCGGCGATTGAGCGCGGCAGGACGACAAGGATCACGCATGAGATCGACCACCGCCCATCTGGCACTGCCTTTCTTTGACGAAGGTCACCGCGAATTGGGCCTGCGCCTGGCTGACTGGGCGCCGCAACAGCATATCGACGAGAGCGACGACCGCAAGGCTTGCAGGGAGTGGGTGAGCCTGCTGGGCGCCAACGGCTGGCTGCGCTACTGCGTGCCGGCAGGCAAGGATGGCGCCCTGGGCGGCGCGCTTGAAAAATTGGATTCCCGCGCGCTCGTCATCCTGCGCGAAACGCTGGCCTTTTATTCCCCGCTGGCCGATTTCGCGTTTGCGATGCAGGGGCTGGGCAGCGGAGCCATCACGCTGGCGGGCACGCCAGCGCAGCAGGCAGCGTACCTGCCGCTGGTGGCCAGTGGAAAAAAAATCGCGGCCTTTGCTTTGAGCGAGCCCGAAGCTGGTTCGGACGCCGGTGCCATGGTGACCTCCGCCACAGACACGGGTAGCGGCTGGGCTTTGAACGGCAGCAAGACCTGGATCAGCAACGGCGGCATCGCGGATTTTTACGTGACCTTCGCCAAGACGGATCCGCAGGCCGGCACGCGCGGCATTACGGCCTTCATCGTCGATGCGGAAAACAAGGGCATGGACAGCAGCGAGCACATCGCCGTCATGGCGCCACACCCGCTAGCCACGCTGAAGTTTGCGCATTGCAAGCTGCCGCGGGACGCGCAGTTGGGCGCGCTGCACGGCGGGTTCAAGCTGGCAATGCAGACGCTGGACATCTTCCGCGCTTCCGTGGCCGCTGCAGCGCTGGGCATGGCGCGCCGTGCCCTGGCCGAGGCAGTGCATTTCTCGAAGGAACGCAAGATGTTCGGCCAGACCCTGGCTGACTTCCAGCTCACACAGGCCAAGCTCGGCGAGATGGCCGCGCTGATCGATGCGGCCGCGCTGTTGACCTATCGCGCCGCCTGGATGCGCGACGAAAGCGAACGCCTGGGCAGCGGTGCGCGCATCACTGCCGAGGCGGCCATGGCCAAAATGACGGCCACCGAAAACGCCCAGAAAGTCATCGATATGGCGCTGCAGATGCATGGTGGCCTGGGCGTGAAGGTTGGCACCAAGGTGGAAAGCCTGTACCGCGACATACGCTCGTTGCGCATTTACGAAGGCGCGACCGAAGTACAGCAACTCATCATTGGAAAGGCCGTATTGCAATCATGAGCAACTCCGTCTCCGTCTCCGACTCCATCGAAAGCATTGCCGCAGTACCGTCCGCACAGACGGACCGCTTTGTACACGACCGTTTGCCGCTGTATGAGCAGCTTCCCCGCATGGTGTACGCACTGCCCGAGCTGTGCATCCCGGCGCAGGCCAATCTGGTGCAGGCCTTGTTCGACAAGGCCTTTCGGGAAGGACACGCAGGCAAGCCGCTGCTGCGTTCGGACAAGATCACTTTGACATACGCCGATGCGCTGGATCGCGTGAACCGCATCGCGCAGGTACTGACGGAAGACTTCGGCCTCAAGCCCGGCAACCGGGTGTTGCTGCGCGGCGGCAACTCGATCGGCATGGCACTGGCCTGGCTGGGCGTGGTGCAGGCCGGGCTGGTGGCGGTGGCAACCATGCCACTGCTGCGCGCCAAGGAGCTGGGCGAGATCATTGACAAAGCCAGGCCCGCGCTGGCTTTGTGTGATGCCGGCCTGCTGGAGGAATTGCAGGCGGCGCAGGTGCAGAGCGATACGCTGCCCCTCATCGTGCCCTTCAACCTGATGGATGCACCGGGCTCGCTCGCGGTTCTGTCGGCGCAGAAGGACGGCAAATTCACGCCCTGCCCGGTAGCCGCCGACGACATCGCCTTGATGGCCTTCACCTCGGGCACCACGGGAAAACCCAAAGCCGCGGTGCACACACACCGCGACGTGCTGGCCGCCTGCGAGGCCTGGCCGCGCCACGTGCTCAAGGCAAGGCCGGACGACATCGTCATCGGCTCGCCGCCGTTGGCCTTCACCTTCGGCCTGGGCGGCATGCTGATTTTCCCGATGTGGGCCGGCGCCTCGGTTTACTACCCCTCCATTGCCTATACGCCGGAGGCCATGGTCAAGCTGATCAACCAGGTCGGCGCGACGATTTGCTATACGGCACCGACGTTTTACCGGCAGATGGCTGCGTTCGCCAAACAGCACGGCGTGCCCGGCTTGCGGATGTGCGTGAGCGCCGGCGAGAGCCTGCCGGATGCTACGCGGCAGCTATGGAAGGACGCCACCGGTATTGAAATGATCGACGGCATAGGCGCGACCGAGATGTTCCACATCTTTATCTCCGCAGCCGGCGCCGACGTGCGCCGCGGTGCCATCGGCAAGGTAGTGCCAGGCTACACCGCCAGGGTGGTGGACGACACCGGCACGGAAGTGCCGCGCGGCACCATAGGCAAACTGGCCGTGGTGGGCCCGACCGGCTGCCGCTACCTCGATGATGCGCGCCAGGGCAACTATGTGAAGGACGGCTGGAACTACCCGGGCGACGCCTTCATGCAGGACGCCGACGGTTATTTCTTCTATCAGGCGCGCGCAGACGACATGATCATCACTGCCGGCTACAACGTGGCGGGCCCAGAGGTGGAAGATGCCCTGCTCAAGCACCCTGCCGTGGCTGAATGCGGCGTGGTGGGCTTGCCCGACGACGATCGGGGGATGGTCGTCAAAGCCTTTGTGGTGCTCAAGCCTGATCAGGCAGCAGATGACGCCATGACAAAAGCCCTGCAAGACCATGTCAAGGCGGCGCTTGCGCCTTTCAAATATCCCCGGCAGATCGAATTCGTGACCAAGCTCCCGCGCACCGAAACCGGCAAGCTGCAACGCTTCAAGCTGCGCGAATCATGAAGTTCACCGCGCAAAAGCTCGTCAGGTTTCACCATTGTGATCCGGCCGGCATCGTTTTTTACCCGCAGTTTCTCTATCTATTGCATGAGGTGCAGGAAGACTTCCTGGCCCACATCGGCTTTCCCGAGCATGTCCTGATTACCGGAGGCACGGGTGTGCCGATTGTGGATTTGAAGGTCGAGTTTCTGGGCATGTGCCGCCATGGCGACCCACTGACAATCACGCTGGAACTGACCCGTCTTGGCAACGCGAGCATGGGTATGCAGTACGAAATCCATGGCAGCCCAGTTGGCAGCGCCGGGGTGACCATCAAGCTGAAAGCGCATGGCGTGGTGGTCTATTCAGAGCTCCCCAATGGCAAGCCCCTGCCGCTTCCCGAACGAATGCGCAGCGCCCTGTTACCTTATTTAAAAACACCCTCAGGAAGCTCATGATCAAGAAACTACAACCACCCGGATGGGCCGAGCCCAAAGGTTATGCCAACGGCATCCTTGCACGCGGCGCCCTGCTTTTTGTGGGCGGCCAGATTGGCTGGAATGCGCAGCAACAGTTCGAGAGCGACGATTTCATCGCGCAGACGCGCCAGGCGCTGCTGAACATTGCGGCCGTGCTGAAGGCCGGCGGCGCCGGGCCCGAACATATGGTCCGCATGACCTGGTATGTAGTGGACCGCGTTGAGTACGTGGCCAGACTCAAGGAACTGGGTGGCGTTTACCGCGAAGTCATGGGAAAGAATTTTCCGGCCATGACATGTGTCGAGGTTGCGGCGCTGGTTGAAGACCGCGCCCAGGTCGAAATTGAAGTGACAGCAGTTGTGCCGGACTGAGCAACCGCTATACAGGCCAGCCGCAAGCAATGACTGCCAGCGATGCTACTGGCAGCAGAATCGCTGAACGCCGAATGAAGGCCGGAAAGCAAAACGCCTGCTTGATGCAGGCGTTTTGCTGTTGGCCTTGAGAGGCTAACGTGTTGGTTGCGCGGGCAAGATTTGAACTTACGACCTTTGGGTTATGAGCCCAACGAGCTACCAGGCTGCTCCACCGCGCGGTATGTGAGTATTGTAGCTTACTCTGCCTTGGCCGTGTCAGCTGTAGTGTCTTCCGACACTTCAGGACGGTCCACCAGTTCGACCAGCGCCATGGGCGCGTTGTCACCAACGCGGAAACCCATCTTCAGGATACGCGTGTAGCCGCCGGGACGTGCCTTGTAGCGTGGGCCGATCTCAGCGAACAGCTTGACAACCATGTCGCGGTCGCGCAGGCGGTCAAATGCCAGGCGCTTGTTGGCCAGAGTAGGTTCCTTGCCAAGGGTGATCATGGGTTCGACCACGCGGCGCAATTCCTTGGCCTTGGGCAGAGTAGTCTTGATGACTTCGTGCTGCAGCAGCGAGTTCATCATGTTGCGCAGCATGGCGAGGCGGTGCTCGCTGGTGCGGTTGAGTTTACGTAATCCGTGTCCGTGGCGCATGGTGTTTCCTTTTTTAAAATCCAGGCAGCCGTATCAGGTACTGCCCGTGCGAGATCCCCTTTCAGGCGGGATCTTGTGGTTCAAATTAACGCTTGTCGAGGCCGGCGGGTGGCCAGCTTTCCAGGCGCATACCAAGGGTCAGGCCGCGCGATGCAAGCACTTCCTTGATTTCGTTGAGCGATTTACGACCCAGGTTCGGCGTCTTCAGCAACTCGTTCTCGGTGCGCTGGATCAGGTCGCCGATGTAGTAAATGTTTTCCGCTTTGAGGCAGTTCGCCGAACGCACGGTAAGTTCGAGCTCATCGACAGGGCGCAGCAGGATCGGATCGAACTGCTGCGAGCTGCGCTGAACGGGTGCGTCAAACGCGGCCAGTTCATTGCCTTCGAGCTGTGCGAACACGGCCAGCTGCTCCACCAGGATCTTGGCCGAGGCACGGACAGCATCTTCAGCCGTCACGGCGCCGTTGGTTTCGATTTCCAGCACGAGCTTGTCGAGGTCGGTGCGCTGCTCAACGCGGGCGCTTTCGACGATGTAGCTCACGCGCTTGACGGGCGAAAAAGACGCGTCCAGCACAATCCGGCCAATCGACTTTGGCGACTCATCGCCATAGCGGCGCTGGTTGCCGGGCACGTAGCCGCGGCCGTTTTCAACCTTGATCTGCATGTCGATCTTGCCGCCGTGCGACAAGTTCACGATCACGTGTTCAGGGTTGATGATTTCCACGTCGTGCGGAGTCTGAATGTCGGCGGCAGTGACTGGGCCTTCGCCGTCTTTGCGCAGGCTCAGCGTGACTTCGTCGCGGTTGTGGAGCTTGAACACCACACCCTTGAGGTTCAACAGGATGTTGACGACGTCTTCCTGCACACCGTCGATAGATGAGTACTCGTGCAGGACGCCCGCGATGGTGACTTCGGTGGCGGCGTGGCCGACCATGGAAGACAACAGTACGCGGCGCAGCGCGTTGCCCAGCGTATGGCCGTAGCCACGCTCAAACGGTTCCAGAGTCACCTTGGCGCGGTTGGCGCCAAGCTGCTCAACATTAATGGTTTTTGGTTTCAACAAATTGGTCTGCATGCAGTCTTCCTCTCAATACCCTCGGTTCGTTACACCGATAAGGCCGGCGAAGCACACCCTGGCGATACGGTGCCCCGTATCGCAGGAACGAAAAATTAGCGCGAGTACAACTCGACGATCAACGATTCGTTGACGTCGGCGGCAAACTCGTCGCGATCGGGTACCTTCTTGAAGGTGCCTTCTCCCTTGTCGGCGTTCACATCGACCCAAGCGGGCAGGCCAACCTGTTTTGCAAGCTCAAGGGCTTCCGTGATGCGGGTCTGCTTCTTCGACTTGTCGCGTACGGCGATGACGTCACCGGCCTTGACCATGTACGAAGGAATATTGACAGATCCGCCATTGACCGTGATGGCCTTGTGCGAGACCAGCTGACGCGCTTCAGCACGGGTCGAACCGAAGCCCATGCGATACACAACGTTGTCCAGACGCGACTCAAGAATGAACAGCAGATTGGCGCCGGTATTGCCCTTGCGACGATCCGCTTCTTCGAAATAACGCCGGAACTGCTTTTCGAGCACGCCATACATGCGCTTGACTTTTTGCTTTTCGCGCAGTTGCAGGCCGAAGTCGGAGGTGCGGGTACCGGAGGTACGGCCGTGCTGACCTGGCTTGGAGTCGAATTTGGCCTTGTCGCTGATAGCGCGGCGTGCGCTCTTCAGGAACAGGTCGGTGCCTTCACGGCGGGATAGTTTGGCCTTGGGGCCTAGGTAACGTGCCACTTGAGTGTCCTTTTGTCATCTGCTGCAATGAATTGCAGGAGCCGGAGGTCGTAACCTGCGGCGGTGGGCTTGGTAAAAATGCCTGGTATTTGACGGACTAAAACAACCCGTCGGGTACCTGGGCACGGGGAATTAAATGCGGCGGCGCTTTTGCGGGCGGCAGCCGTTGTGCGGAACCGGGGTCACGTCGGCAATCGAATTGATCCGGATGCCGAGTGCGCCCAAAGCGCGAACAGATGATTCACGGCCTGGACCAGGACCCTTGATTTCAACGTCAAGATTCTTGATGCCTTGCTCAATGGCGGCGCGACCAGCCACTTCGGAAGCGACCTGCGCTGCGAATGGGGTGGATTTGCGCGAGCCCTTGAAACCCTGACCACCGGAAGATGCCCAGGACAAAGCATTGCCCTGACGATCCGTTATGGTGATGATCGTGTTGTTGAAAGAAGCGTGGACGTGGGCGATACCATCGGCCACGTTCTTGCGAACTTTCTTGCGAACGCGCTGTGCGGCGTTATTGCTTGGTGATTTTGCCATGACGACCTCTCAATTATTTCTTCAAAGCTGCAGCGGCCTTGCGCGGGCCCTTGCGGGTACGGGCATTGGTCCGGGTGCGCTGACCGCGCATGGGCAGGCCACGACGGTGGCGGAAGCCGCGGTAGCAGCCGATGTCCATCAGGCGCTTGATGTTCATCGTGGTTTCACGACGCAAGTCACCTTCGATGGTGAACAGGGCGATCTGCTCACGGATTTTTTCCAGGTCGCCATCGGTCAGGTCTTTGACCTTTTTGGCGTAAGCGATATCACATGCTTCGCAAATTTTGCGAGCACGTGTGCGACCGATGCCAAAGATAGCAGTCAAGCCGATTTCGGCGTGTTGCTGCGGCGGAATATTGATACCAGCGATACGAGCCATGTTCGTCCTCTAAAACTCTTGAAATCAGCCTTGACGCTGTTTGTGACGTGGATCCGTGCAAATCACACGGACAACGCCCTTGCGACGGATAACTTTGCAGTTACGGCAAATTTTCTTGACCGAAGCTGAAACTCTCATTTCTATTACTCCTAAACTTTCACTCTGTGCTTACTTGGCACGGAAAACAATTCGTGCGCGCGATAAATCGTAAGGCGTTAACTCAACCGTTACCTTGTCACCGGGAAGAATGCGGATGTAGTGCATACGCATTTTTCCCGAGATGTGCCCCAGTACAACATGTCCATTTTCCAGCTTCACCCTGAAAGTCGCATTGGGGAGGTTTTCTACAACCTCGCCTTGCATCTGGATCACATCGTCTTTAGACATATCCCATCAAATACCCAGTTAACCGCCCAGTGACGTCTTGAAGTTCGCCTTTTTAAGCAACGACTCATACTGTTGCGACATCATGTAGTTCTGTACCTGGGCCATGAAATCCATGGTCACCACGACAATAATCATCAACGACGTACCGCCAAAATAGAACGGCACGTTGTATTTCAAAATCAAGAATTCCGGCAGCAGACACACGAATGTGATGTAAACCGCACCCGCCAGCGTCAAACGCACCAGGATTTTGTCAATGTAGCGGGCTGTCTGATCACCCGGCCGAATACCCGGAATGAACGCACCGCTCTTTTTCAGGTTGTCTGCCGTTTCACGGCTGTTGAACACCAGCGCCGTATAGAAGAAGCAGAAGAACACAATCGCGCTGGCGTACAGCATCACATAGATGGGCTGGCCCGGCGTCAGCGTGCTGGCGATGTCTTTGAGCCAGCGCATGCTTTCACCGGTGCTAAACCAGCCCACAACCGTGGCAGGCAGCAAAATGATCGATGAAGCGAAAATCGGTGGGATCACGCCCGCCATGTTCAACTTCAGCGGCAAGTGCGATGACTGCCCACCGTAAACCTTGTTACCCACCTGGCGCCGCGCATAGTTCACAAGAATCTTGCGCTGCCCACGCTCTACGAACACCACGAAATAGGTCACCAGCACGACCACCGCGACGATCACAATGGCCACCAGAATACTCATCGCGCCAGTACGCACCAGTTCCAGCAAACCGCCCATCGCATTCGGCAACCCGGCCGCGATACCCGCGAAAATCAGGATCGAAATACCGTTACCCAAACCGCGCTCTGTAATCTGCTCACCCAGCCACATCAGGAACATCGTGCCGGCCGTCAGGCTGAACACTGCAGTCATGCGGAAACCAAAACCGGGTGCCAGCACCAGGCCTGGCGAGCTTTCCAGCGCCACGGCAATGCCCATAGACTGGAACAGTGCCAAAGCCAGCGTGCCGTAACGTGTGTACTGCGTAATCTTGCGTCGGCCGCTTTCGCCTTCTTTTTTCATCTGCTCGAACGTCGGAACGACGTACGTCAGCAACTGCATGATGATCGATGCCGAGATGTACGGCATGATGCCCAGGGCAAAAACCGTAAAGCGCGACAGGGCCCCACCAGAAAACATATTGAACAGGTTCAATATGCCGCCTTGTTGGCCCTTGAACAGCTCTTTGAGCTGGCCAGGATCAATCCCTGGCACCGGGATGTGCGCGCCAATGCGGTACACCACGAGAGCCAGCAGCAAAAACACAAGCCGGTTGCGCAAATCACCGTACTTGCCGGTCTTCGCAATTTGAGCTGAGTTGGTTGCCACTGAGTTTCCAGTCAGGTATTTAAGCGACAGAGCCGCCGGCGGCTTCAATAATGGCCTTGGCCCCTGCCGTGGCGGAAATGCCGTTCAGCTTGACAGCCTTGGACAGCTCCCCCGACTTGATGACCTTGACGTTCTTGGCAAGCTGGCCCACCAGGCCGGCAGTCTTCAGTGCCAGCAAATCAACTTCAGCCAGACCCAGCTGCTCCAGCGCACTCAGGGTAACCTCGGCGTTGAACTTGAGCAGATGCGACTTGAAGCCACGCTTTGGCAAACGGCGCTGCATAGGCATTTGACCGCCTTCGAAGCCCACCTTGTGGTAGCCACCAGCACGTGATTTCTGACCTTTATGGCCGCGTCCAGATGTTTTACCCAGACCGGAGCCAATGCCACGACCGACGCGTCGCTTGGCATGTTTAGCGCCTTGGCCAGGCTTGATTCCGTTCAATTCCATTTTGAGTCTCCGCTCAGACAATCTTGACCAGATAGCTGATCTTGTTGATCATGCCGCGCACTGCGGGCGTATCCTGCAATTCGCTGACGCTGTTGACGCCACGAAGGCCCAGACCGCGCACAGTGGCGCGATGCGATTCCTTGGTGCCAATCGGGCTGCGAACCAGCTGGACTTTGACTTTGGTTTCTTTGGTCATTTTCAATGCCGCCTTAGCCGAAGATCTCTTCGACCGATTTGCCACGTTTGGCCGCAATTTCAGAAGCGGTCGTGGAATTATTCAGTGCGTCCATGGTGGCGCGCACCATGTTGTAAGGGTTGCTCGAACCATGGCTCTTCGCCACGATGTCGGTGATGCCCATGACTTCGAAAACGGCGCGCATTGGACCGCCAGCAATGATGCCGGTACCCTTGGGGGCCGGCGCCATCATGACGCTGGCTGCACCGTGGTGGCCGAAAACATTGTGGTGAATGGTGCCGTTTTTCAACGAAACCTTGGTCATGTTGCGGCGCGCTTCTTCCATCGCCTTTTGCACGGCTGCCGGCACTTCTTTCGACTTGCCCTTGCCCATGCCGACGCGGCCATCGCCGTCACCCACGACGGTCAACGCGGCGAAACCGAGGATACGACCGCCCTTCACGACTTTGGTCACGCGGTTAACCGCGATCATTTTTTCCTTCAGACCATCGTCTGGAGCGTCGTTTTGCTGTTTTGCTTGAAACTTAGCCATACTTAATTCCAGTCTGCTTAGAACTGCAAACCAGCTTCGCGAGCCGCCTCAGCCAACGCTTTGACGCGGCCGTGGTACGCAAAACCGGCGCGATCAAACGCCACTTTTTCAACACCTGCTGCTTTTGCCTTTTCGGCAATGCGTTTGCCAATGGCTTGCGCAGCAGCAACGTTTCCACCTTTACCCGAAGCGCCGATTTCCTTGCGGACTTCCACTTCCGCGGTGGAAGCAGCAGCCAGGACCTTGGTGCCGTCGCCAGAAATAACGCTGGCATAGATATGCAGATTGGTGCGATTCACGGTCAAACGGGCAACACCTTGCGTAGCAATGCGAATGCGGGTCTGGCGTGAACGACGAAGGCGCTGCTCTTTTTTGGTCAACATGATGCAGCTCCTTATTTCTTCTTGGTTTCTTTGATCGTGATCTTCTCATCCACATAGCGGATGCCCTTGCCCTTGTAAGGCTCGGGAGGACGAACAGCACGAACTTCAGCGGCGATCTGGCCGACGCGCTGGCGGTCGGAACCCTTGATCACCACTTCCGTGGGAGTCGGGGTTGCAACAGTGATGCCAGCAGGCATGTCCATGATCACAGGGTGCGAATACCCCACGGTCAGGTTCAGCTTGGCGCCTTGGGCCTGGGCTTTGTAGCCCACGCCGACCAGGCTCAATTTTTTCTCGAAGCCCTTGGTGACACCCGTCACCATGTTGTTCACGAGCTGGCGCATCGTGCCGCTCATGGCATTGGCTTCACGCGAATCATTGGCCGGCACAAAAGTCAGCTTGCCCGCATCGTTCTTGATGGTGACAAGCGCGTTCTGTGTCAGCGCCAGGGTGCCGAGAGCGCCCTTGACATTGATCTGGTCTGCTTTCATGGCCACGTCCACACCCTGAGGTACGGTCACTGGCATTTTTCCTACACGAGACATTTCAGTTTCTCCTCAATGCCGCCGTTAGGCCACGTAGCAAAGCACTTCACCACCGATACCGGTAGCGCGGGCTTTACGATCGGTCATGACGCCTTGCGGGGTCGTGACAATTGCCACACCAAGGCCATTCATGACCTGGGGGATGGCGCCATGGCCTTTGTAAACACGAAGGCCGGGGCGGCTGACGCGCTCGATGCGCTCAATCACGGGCTTGCCTGCGTAATACTTCAGGGCGATTTCCAGCTGGGACTTGCCCTCATCGGTCTTGACGGAGAAGCCATCAATGTAGCCCTCATCCTTCAGAACCTGCGCGATGGCAACTTTGACTTTTGACGAAGGCACCAGCACAACGGCTTTTTCAACCATTTGCGCATTGCGGATGCGGGTCAACATGTCGGCGATAGGATCACTCATGCTCATTTTGTGTTCTCCTATGCTTACCAGCTTGCCTTGGTGATACCAGGGATATCACCAGCAAATGCCAACTCACGGATCTTGGCGCGAGCCAGACCGAATTGACGGAAAGTACCGCGCGGGCGGCCCGTGATCGCGCAGCGGTTACGCTGGCGGGTCGGGTTCGCATTGCGGGGCAGTTTTTGCAGCTCGAGGCGAGCCAGCTGACGCTCTTCATCAGAGCGCTTGGCGTCGTTGGACGTCGCCTTGAGTTCAGCGTATTTCTTGGCGAACTTCGCGGCGAGTTTCTCGCGCTTCAGTTCACGTTGCAGTAAAGCTTGTTTTGCCATGTCCCGCCTCAGTTCTTGAACGGAAAACGGAAGGCGGTGAGGAGTGCCTTGCACTCTTCATCGGTCTTTGCCGTTGTGGTGATGCTGATATTCAGGCCACGCAAGGCATCAACCTTGTCGTACTCGATCTCAGGGAAAATAATCTGCTCTTTCACGCCGATGTTGTAGTTTCCGCGGCCATCGAAGGCCCGGCCGGAAATACCGCGGAAGTCACGCACGCGGGGCAGGGCCACGGTGACGAAACGATCGAGGAACTCATACATCTTCACGCCGCGCAGGGTAACCATGCAGCCGATAGGCAAATCTTCGCGGATCTTGAAACCAGCGATAGCCTTCTTGGCCTTGGTCACAACAGGCTTCTGACCGGCAATCTTGGTCATGTCGCCAACGGCGTTGTCCATGACCTTCTTGTCGGCAACAGCCTCGCTCACACCCATGTTGAGAGTGATCTTAGTGATGCGGGGAACCTGCATGGGCGAGGTATAGCCGAATTTTTCAATCAGGCCGGGGGCGATTTTTTCGCGGTACTGAGCTTGCAGGCGGGCCTGCGAAGCAGCTTGTACAGGTGCGGTCTTTGCCATGTTATGCAACCTTGATTTCTTCGCCACTGGACTTGAAGACGCGCACTTTCTTGCCGTCTGCCAGGAGCTTGATGCCAACGCGATCCGCCTTGCCGGTAGCGGCATTGAAAATTGCCACGTTCGACTGGTGAATCGGCATGCTTTTTTCGACGATGCCGCCAGTGGTACCCTTGATCGGGTTGGGCTTGGTGTGTTTTTTCACCAGGTTGATCCCATCCACCAGCACATAGCTATCGTCTTTACGCAGCGAAATCTTGCCGCGCTTGCCTTTGTCGCGACCGGCGATCACGATGATCTCGTCGCCTTTACGGATTTTGTTCATGGCGAGTCCTTACAGAACTTCAGGAGCCAGGGACACGATCTTCATGAACTTTTCAGTGCGCAGTTCGCGCGTCACTGGTCCGAAGATGCGGGTGCCGATTGGCTCCAGCTTGGCGTTAAGCAACACTGCTGCGTTGCCGTCGAATTTGACGAGGGAGCCATCGCCACGGCGGATGCCTTTGGCGGTGCGAACGACCACAGCGCTGTAAACCTCGCCTTTTTTGACGCGGCCACGCGGAGCGGCTTCTTTGATGCTCACCTTGATGACGTCACCAACGCTGGCGTACCGGCGCTTGGAGCCGCCCAGAACCTTGATGCACATCACGGACTTGGCACCCGTGTTGTCAGCAACATCGAGCTTGGATTGCGTTTGAATCATTTAAATGTGTTCCCAACTTGCACCGGAAGGCAACCCCTTGGGATCACCAGCCAATCAGTCTTGGGCCCGTCGTCCACACCGCAAACCACTTGCAGTGCTTCCGTTAGGCAGAATTCCTCGCCTTTTAGAGCGAAGCCCACGATTATCACTAAATCATTTCGGGCTGTCAACCGACTGTTGCGAAATAACCGGCAACACCACCCAGTGGCTGCTTATCCCGGATAAACATCGGACAGACAGACCCGTTCGGTGCGCACAATTCGATTCCCTAAAAAATACGCCTCAAGGCCAATATGGACAAGCGCAAGCTGCTATTAATTTAATAGCAAAAAGCCGATTCTCAGTCGTTATTGCCGCAAACCGCCAGGGTATGCCGGGAAGGCTGTAGCCTTTTTGCCCATGAGCTTTGCCCCTACACCCGGCTTGACGTCAGGCTGGCGGAGTAAGGTATTGAGCACAAAGCGCCACAAAAGCCCCGAGCTGCGGGTCGATCCCGTTTTCCTCCCGGAGCAGGGCTGCCACCTCGGGCGCCAGCGTCCTCGCCAGCGCCGCATCAAGAAACAGCAAACGGGAACGGCGGGCCAGCACATCTTCCACGGTACGGGCGTATTCATGACGGGCGGCGAATCGCACCATGGCCTCCGTTAGCCCGCCGCCGAGTTCCCGCCCTGAGCCCGGCAGGTCTTGCACCACCGCAGATTCACTTCCATATAGGTGAATGCCAGGACTTTCGCTGATTTTATGGCTCGAGGCCTGAGCGCCCACTAACTTCAAGTTTATGGTGGCATCTGCCGGGCGCGAAGGCAGCAGCGCCGCGCCGAAGCATTTCGCCAAAACATCTTCAGCCATTGCCCGGTAAGTCGTCCACTTGCCGCCTGTCACCGTAACAAGGCCGCTTTTGCTGACCAGCACCGTATGCTCCCGAGACAAGGCCTGGGTACTGCCGGCGTCGTCATCCGGCGGTTTCACCAGCGGCCGCAACCCCACCCAGATGCTCTTGATGTCCGCCGGGCCCGGGGCACGGCTGAGATAGCGCGCCGATTCCCGCAGGATGAAATCGACCTCGTCTTTGAAGGGTAGCGGTTCACGCGCCAGGTCGTGGCGCGGCGTGTCGGTGGTTCCCAAAATGGTTTTACCCAGCCATGGCACGGCAAACAACACCCGGCCGTCGGCCGTCTTGGGAACCAGCAAGGCGTGGTCGCCAGGCAAAAACGAGCGGTCCACCACAATATGAACACCCTGGCTGGGTGCCACCATGGGCTTGGGGTCGCGCCCGGTGGCCTGCCCATCTTGCAGGCGCAGCTGATCCACCCAGACGCCAGCCGCGTTCACCACGCAGTTGGCGCGGATTTCGAATGTGCGGCCCGTTTCCTGGTCCCGTGCATGCAGGCCGACCAGCTTGCCGCCCTCATGGATCAGGCCCGATGCTTCGCAGTAATTGACCAGCAGCGCGCCCTGGCGGGCCGCCGTGCGGGCCAGCGCCAGCGCGAGGCGCGCATCGTCAAACTGGCCATCCCAATATTTGACGCCGCCCTTGAGGTGCTGTGGCTGTACCGTGGGAAGGCAAGCCAGGGTTTCCTGCCTGCTTAAAAACTCCGTGGCACCCAAGCCGGCCTTACCGGCCAAGGCGTCATACATCTTGAGCCCCACGCCATAAAAAGGTGCCTCCCAGAACTTGTAGGAAGGCATGACAAAGGGCAAAGGCTGTGCCAGGTGCGGCGCATTGGCCAGCAGCGTGGTGCGTTCGTGCAAGGCCTCACGCACCAGCGAGATATTGCCCTGCGCCAGATAGCGCACGCCGCCATGCACCAGTTTGGTGGCGCGGGACGATGTGCCCTTGGCAAAGTCGTGCGATTCGACCAGCACGACGGAAAACCCGCGGGCGGCCGCATCCAGCGCGACTCCCAGGCCGGTAGCGCCGCCGCCAATGATCGCGATGTCGTAGTGGTGCGGCTCGGCAAGCCGGGCCATTAAATCCTGGCGCCGCGTCTGCGCAGGCGCTAAATCAGTCGTCATGGGCCTTGCTTCCCGTTTCCATACAAACCCATCGGTAAAAGAGCGCCGAGCTTACCCGGCGCTTGTTGCAATAACCTGAATCCTGAAAAAAAACGGCCGTGCAGCACTTGCGCACTGCACGGCCACGCGATCAGCGTACTTTTCCGTCTTTCCAGGCCTGCAGCAACTTGTCGTAGTTGATGGTTTCGCCCTTGGGTTTTTCATTGGCCAGCTTGGCCCATGGCGCACCCTTGTCGCTCAGCCATTTGGCGGGGTCACCCTTGGGGTTGAGCTTGGGCGCGCAGTGGGCCATACCGGCACGCTCCAGACGACCCATCACCTGATCCATCTCATCGGCCAGCGTATCCATCGCACCCTGCGGGGTCTTTTCACCCGTTACGGCCTGGGCCACGTTCTTCCACCACAGCTGCGCCAGCTTGGGGTAGTCGGGTACGTTGTTGCCCGTCGGCGTCCAGGCCACGCGGGCCGGGCTGCGGTAGAACTCAATCAGGCCACCGTAATTGGCGGCATTCTTGGTGAAGTACTCATGATGGATGTCGCTGTCGCGGATGAAGGTCAGGCCCACCACCGATTTCTTGGCCGAAACGGTCTTGGAGGTGATGAACTGCGCGTACAGCCAGGCCGCGGCCACCTTGTTGGGGTCATGGTCCTTGAAGAAGGTCCAGGAGCCCACGTCCTGGTAGCCGTTTTGCATGCCCTGCTTCCAATACGGGCCGTTGGGGCCGGGCGCCATACGCCACTTCGGCGTACCGTCGGCGTTCACCACAGGTAGGCCCTTCTTGGTCATGTCGGCGGTAAAGGCCGTGTACCAGAAGATCTGCTGGGCGATCTGCCCTTGGGCCGGCACCGGGCCGGCTTCACCAAAGGTCATGCCGCTGGCCTCCTTGGGCGCGTACTTCTTCATCCAGTCCACGTACTTGGTCAGCGCGTAGACCGCAGCAGGTGAATTGGTGGCCCCGCCACGCGCAACAGAGGCGCCCACAGGCGTGCACTTGTCGGCCGCCACGCGAATGCCCCACTCGTCCACCGGCATGCCGTTGGGGATGCCCTTGTCGGCGGTGCCGGCCATGGACAGCCATGCGTCGGTAAAGCGCCAGCCCAGCGAGGGGTCCTTCTTGCCGTAGTCCATGTGGCCGTAAATCGGCTTGCCGTCTATGGTCTTCACGTCGTTGGTGAAGAACTCGGCGATGTCCTCATAGGCGCTCCAGTTCAGCGGCACCCCGAGGTCGTAGCCGTATTTGGCCTTGAACTTGTCCTGCAGGTCCTTGCGCGCGAACAGGTCGGCGCGGAACCAGTACAGGTTGGCGAACTGCTGGTCGGGCAACTGGTAGAGCTTGCCGTCAGGCGCCGTGGTGAAGCTGGTGCCAATGAAGTCCTTGAGGTCCAGGCCCGGGTTGGTGTATTCCTTGCCCGCACCGGCCATGTAGTCGGACAACGCCAGAATCTTGCCGTAGCGGTAGTGGGTGCCGATCAGGTCGGAGTCGGAAATCCAGCCGTCGTAAATCGATTTGCCCGACTGCATGGACGTCTGCAGCTTTTCAACCACGTCGCCTTCCTGAATGATGTCGTGCTTGACCTTGATGCCGGTGATTTCCTCAAAGGCTTTTGCCAGCGTCTTCGATTCGTATTCGTGGGTCGTGATGGTCTCGGACACGACCGAGATTTCCTTCACGCCCTTGGCCTGCAGCTTCTTGGCCGCATCGATAAACCACTTCATCTCAGCCTGCTGCTTGTCCTTGGACAACGTAGAGGGCTGGAATTCGCTGTCAATCCATTTTTTCGCCTCAGCTTCGCCTGCCCAGCCAGGGCTGGCCATGGCACATGCCGCAGCCAGGGCCAGAGCCGTATAACGCATCTTCATGATTTGTCTCCTCATTGGTTCACTCCCCGTGGTTGAAGGCTTGTTCGGCTCCGGGGAATATGAGCCGGGTTCCTTTTCTGACTTCTATCCCTTGCGCATGACGAATGCGAGCAAGGCCATTGACAACACGAAGCTGATCCAGATCGACGGATCGCCCTCCAGACCCAGCCACCCCGCCAGCTTGCCGCTGATGCCCACAAAAATCAGGTTGACGTAGGCCGCGCTGAGCAGGCCGATGAAAAGCCGGTCGCCGCGGGTGGTTTCCAGCGGCAAAAATCCGCGCCGCATCGTTGTCGGGGATTTCAACTCCCATACCGTCATGCCCACCAGCATCAGCACGATGCAGGTAAAGAAAATTGCCACAGGCGTCGTCCAGGCCATCCACTCAAACATCTTTCATCTCCTTAAACGCAATGGCCCTAGCCACCAATCTGACCCCATTCAAGTGCCATCGCGGAACCGGCTTTGCCGGGCCGCAGGTGGCGTTCCTTGAGGGGGAGGCGCCGAAGGCGCTTCGGGGGTGCATCAAACTCTGCCCATCGCGAAGCCTTTTGCGATGTAGTTGCGCACAAACCAGATCACGATGGCGCCCGGCACGATGGTCAACACACCGGCCGCCGCCAGTGTGGCCCAGTCCATGCCCGAAGCCGACACAGTGCGCGTCATGGTCGCGACGATGGGCTTGGCGTTGACGCTGGTCAGCGTGCGCGCCAGCAGCAATTCGACCCAGCTGAACATGAAGCAGAAGAACGCCGCCACGCCGACACCGGCCTTGATGAGCGGCAGGAAAATGCGTACAAAGAAGCGGGGAAATGAATAGCCGTCGATGTACGCGGTCTCGTCAATCTCGCGCGGAATCCCGCTCATGAAACCTTCCAGGATCCACACCGCCAGCGGTACGTTGAACAGCAAATGAGCCAAGGCCACAGCGATGTGGGTGTCCATCAGCCCTACCGTGGTGTAGAGCTGAAAGAACGGCAGCAAGAACACCGCAGGCGGCGTCATGCGATTGGTCAGCAGCCAGAAGAACACGTGCTTGTCGCCCAGAAAGCTGTAACGCGAGAATGCGTAGGCGGCCGGCAAAGCCACAGTCACCGAAATCACCGTGTTGATGGCGACATAAATCAGGCTGTTGATGTAGCCCGAATACCAGGACGGGTCGGTGAAGATGGTCTTGTAGTTGTTCCAGGTGAACTCCTGGGGAAAGAACGAGAAGCTCGACAAAATTTCGGCATTTGTCTTGAAACTCATGTTGACCATCCAGTAGATGGGCAACAGCGCGAACAAAATGTAGGCAATCAGGAACAGCGTGCGCGCCTGGAACCTGGGTGCGTTGAGTGAATTCATTCCACGCCCTCCTTCTCTTGCGTACCGACACGCTGCATCCAGTTATAGAGGATGAAGCACAGCAGCAGGATGATCAAAAAGTAAATCAGCGAGAAAGCCGCCGCCGGGCCCAGGTCGAACTGGCCGACGGCTTTTTGCGTGAGGTATTGCGAAAGGAATGTCGTGGCGTTGCCCGGCCCGCCACCGGTCAGCACAAAAGGCTCGGTGTAAATCATGAAGCTGTCCATGAAGCGCAGCAGCACGGCGATCATCAGCACGCCGCGCATCTTGGGCAGCTGGATGTAGCGGAACACCGCGAACTTGCTGGCGCCGTCGATGCGCGCGGCCTGGTAGTAGGCGTCGGGAATGGAGCGCAAGCCGGCGTAGCCCAGCAGCGCCACCAAGGGCGTCCAATGCCACACGTCCATCAGCAGCACCGTCACCCAGGCATGCACGGCGTTGCCGGTGTAGCTGTAGTCAAACCCCATTTTCTGCAGCATGGCCCCCAGCAGGCCGATGTCGGCCCGCCCATAAATCTGCCAAATGGTGCCCACCACATTCCAGGGGATCAGCAGGGACAACGCCACAAGCACCAGCACCAGCGAGGCCTTCCAGCCCTGAGCGGGCATGGACAGCGCCAGCGCGATGCCCAAGGGAATTTCGACTGCCAGTACCGCCAGCGAAAACGTGAGCTGCCGCCATAGCGCCGCATGCAGCTCTTCGTCGCGCATCACCGATGCAAACCATTCCGTACCGACGAATACGCGCCGCTCCGGCGAAATGATGTCCTGCACAGAATAGTTGACGACCGTCATCAGCGGCAAAATGGCGGAGAACGCCACGCAAATGATGACCGGCAGCACCAGCAGCCAAGCCTTCTGGTTCACCGGTTTAGTCGTTGTGCTCATGGATTTACCCCCACGCTTGTCACTGCGTGTACTGCGCTGCCCCCCGAGGGGGCCGGAGCTTGCTTGAAGCGGTTCTGCGCTGCGTATGGATTTACCCCCACGCTTGTCACTGCGTGTACTGCGCTGCCCCCCGAGGGGGCCGGAGCTTGCTCGAAGCGGTTCTGCGCTGCGCTCATGCTGTCACCAGTTCGTCGTTGATATAGAGGCAGGTGTGCGGCCCCATGACCTGCAGCCAGACCTCCTCGCCTGCCTGCGGCGCGCGTGAGGCCGGGTTCAACCGGGCTTTCAGGGTGTGTTCGCCGATCCGGGCCGTCAGCATCCAGTGGGTGCCAATGTCCTGCACCAGCGTGACAGTGAACGGCAGCGCCGCCGGATCACCGGGTGCCGTCTTCACCACGTATTCAGGACGCACACCCAGCTTGAGTTCGCTGTCGGGCATGGCGCGTTCAGGCGGCAGCGCCAGCGGCCGGTCCGCGACGCGCAGCGCGCCACCGACGACGGTGGCCGGCAAAAAGTTCATGCCGGGTGATCCGATGAAGTGGCCTACAAACGTATGGCGGGGGCGCTCAAACAGCGCATCGGCCGAACCCGTCTGCACAGCACGGCCGCGCGTCATTACCACTACCTCTTCGGCAAAGGTCAACGCCTCCACCTGGTCGTGCGTCACATAAATCAGGGTGAGCCTCAATTCATGGTGAATCTGCTTGAGCTTGCGCCGCAATTGCCATTTGAGGTGCGGGTCAATCACCGTCAGGGGCTCGTCAAACAGCACGGCCGATACATCAGGGCGCACAAGGCCGCGTCCCAGCGAGATTTTCTGCTTGGCGTCTGCTGCCAGCCCGGCCGCGCGGTGGTTGAGCTGGCCGCTCATGTCCAGCATCTCGGCAATTTCACCGACGCGTTTTTTGATCTGGTCTTCCGGCACCTTGCGGTTGCGCAGTGGAAACGCCAGGTTTTCAGCCACCGTCATGGTGTCGTAGATCACCGGGAACTGGAACACCTGCGCGATATTGCGCTGCTGCGGCGTCGCATGTGTCACGTCCACGCCGTCGAATTTGACCGTGCCCTGCGACGGCACCAGCAAGCCCGACATGATGTTAAGCATGGTCGTCTTGCCGCAGCCTGAGGGGCCCAACAGCGCATAGGCGCCGCCATCGCGAAAACTCATGGTGAGCGGGAGCAACGCGTAGTCGCTGTCTTCGCGCGGATTCGGCCGATAGGCATGGGCCAGATCGAGATCAATACGCGCCATAAGGCCTCCACAACACCGCAGCCGATGCAAAAAGGTGCTTCATGCAAGTCCTCCCCTGCGCTCAGGCGCCAGCAACAAGGCGCCGGTTGCATCAAAGACATATACCTGGGCTGGACTGAGAAACAAGGTGATGGGCGCGCCCAGCTCAAAGTAATGCACACCGGTCAGCTGGGCCACCAGTTCACCCACCGCCGTGGCGACGTGAACAAAAGTGTCGGAACCCGAAATTTCGGCCAACTCGACCTTTCCCGGCAACGCCACATCGCCTTCGCGCGCCTGGATGCGCAGGGCGCTGCCGCGAACACCGGCCGTGAGGGTGACCAGGTTTTGCGCCGGCGCATCGGGCAAAGCCAGCACCAAGGTCGGCCCCGCCGCCAGTTGCAGGCCTTGCGGCGCGGGCAGTGCTGCCATCAGGTTCATGGGCGGGTCGCTGAAGGCACGCGCAACGCGCAAGGACCGCGGCGAGTGAAATACCTCGGCGGTCGGGCCGTACTGCAGCAGCTCGCCACCGTCCATCACGGCGGTATACCCTCCCAACAGCAGAGCCTCGCCAGGCTCGGTGGTGGCATAGATCACGGTGGAATCGCCGGCCGCAAAAAGCTGCGTCAGTTCTTCACGCAGTTCCTCGCGCAGCTTGTAGTCCAGGTTGACCAGCGGTTCGTCCAGCAGCATCAGGGGAGCCCCCTTGGCCAGTGCGCGGGCCAGGGCCACCCGCTGCTGCTGCCCGCCCGACAACTCCGCAGGGTAGCGGTCCAGGAACATCTCGATATGCAGGCGCTCGGCCAGTTTTCGCACTGTCTGGTCAATGTTCTTTTCCCCGCGCAACTTGAGGGGCGAGGCGATGTTGTCCGTCACCCGCAGCGAGGGGTAGTTGATGAACTGCTGGTAGACCATGGCGACATTCCGCTCACGAACCGGCATGCCGGTCACGTCGATTTCGTTCACCAGGACTTTTCCCTGCGTGGGGACGTCCAGGCCCGCCATGATGCGCATCAGGCTGGTTTTTCCGGCCTGCGTCGCACCCAACAGCACAGTGACTTCGCCACTGCGCGGCGCCAGGTTCATTTCATAAAGCCATTGTTCGGCGCCAACTTTTTTGCTGATGTGGTCCAGGGTCAGCTGCATCACGCGCGCCTTCCGTGCAACCGGCCATTGCAGATGCGTTGCAGCAACCCCAAACGGCGGCAGAGCTCCTGTGCCAGGGCAGTGGCAGGCAAACAAAAGGAAACAGTAGACAAGAGGAAGGCTCCCGGCGAAACTTTGAAGAAGTTCGGTTTTTTTCTATTTTTCTTCTTTTTTGATTGCTTTGTCTAATTGTTTTCCCTTATCTGTTTCCTTTTGTTTCGATATAAAGTTTCCAGACCTCCCCGACTCCCTTCAAACTTGAATCCGCGTGAACTCCAATCCCAGGCAAATCAAGCTCCTCGACGTCGTGCGAACCCACGGCTCGGCCTCGGTCGAGCAGCTTGCAGAAAAATTGGACGTGACCCTGCAGACCGTCCGGCGGGACGTGCAGCGACTGGCGGAGGCCGGCCTGCTGACGCGCTTTCACGGCGGCGTGCGAGTGCCCAGCTCCACCATCGAAAACATTGCGCACCGCCAGCGTGAAAGCCTTCATGCCGAAGGCAAGGCGCGCATCGCGCGCGCAGTGGCCAGGCGTGTTCCGAACGACTGCTCGCTGATCCTCAATATCGGCACCACCACCGAAGCCATCGCCAAGGCCCTGCTGCACCACAAGGGGCTGCGGGTCATTACCAACAACCTGAATGTGGCGGGCATCCTTTGCGGTAATACCGACTGCGAGGTCATCGTGGCGGGCGGCGTGGTGCGCTCGCGCGACCGGGGCATCGTGGGCGAGGCGGCGGTCGACTTCATACGCCAGTTCCGGGTCGACATCGCCGTCATCGGTATCTCTGGGATCGAGCCTGACGGCTCCCTGCGCGACTTCGACTACCGCGAAGTCAAAGTTGCCCAGACCATCATCGAGCATGCCCGCGAAGTCTGGCTGGCAGCCGACAGCAGCAAGTTCAACCGGCCTGCCATGGTGGAGCTCGCTACGCTCTCCCAAATTGACCGGCTGTTCACCGACATGCCCCCGCCCGAGCCGTTTCCAACCTTGCTGGAAGAGGCGGACGTCAACTGTGAAGTTGCCCATTCTTAAGCCCGCCGCACTTGTGCGCCGCCAGCGCCCTTTCATACACTCCAGCGCATGACATACCTTCTCGCACTCGACCAGGGAACCTCCAGTTCCCGCAGCATCGTGTTTGACGAACATGGCCACATCGTGGCCCTCGCGCAGCAAGAGCTGCCGCAGATCTACCCCAAACCCGGCTGGGTCGAGCACGACCTGAATGAAATCTGGCGCACCCAGCTGGCGACGGCGCGCGAAGTGCTGGCCAAGGCCCATATCAAGGCCAGCGATATCCGCGCCCTGGGCATCACCAACCAGCGCGAGACCACCGCCCTCTGGAACCGCAAGACCGGCATGCCGGTTCATCACGCCATCGTCTGGCAGGACAGGCGCGCGGAAGTCACCTGCGCCGAGTTGCGTGAGCGCGGCAAGGAAAAGCTGATCCAGTCCAAAACCGGGCTGCTGATCGATGCCTATTTTTCCGGCACCAAGCTCAAATGGCTGCTCGACAACGTGCCCGGCGCCCGCGCGCAGGCCGAGCGCGGCGAACTGGCCTTCGGCACCATCGACAGCTGGCTGATGTGGCAACTCACGGGCGGTGCACTGCATGCCACCGACGTCAGCAACGCCTCGCGCACCATGCTGTTCAACGTGCATACCAACCAGTGGGACGACGAGCTGCTTGAGCTGCTGGGCATCCCGGCCTCGCTGATGCCCAAGGTACTGCCTTCGAGCGCGCATTACGGCGAGGTGCGGCCCGACCTGCTGGGTCATGCCGTTGCGATAGGCGGCGTCGCCGGCGACCAGCAAAGCGCCCTCTTCGGCCAGGCCTGCTTCAAGGCCGGCATGGCCAAGAACACCTATGGCACCGGCTGCTTCATGCTGATGCACACCGGTGGGCAATTCCAGACCTCCCACAACGGCTTGCTGACCACCAGCGCGGCCCAGGCCACGGCGCAAACCCAGTTCGCCATTGAAGGCAGCGTGTTCGTCGGCGGCGCCGTGGTTCAGTGGCTGCGCGACGGCCTGCACGCCATCAAGGGCAGCGCCGAAGTGCAGGCGCTGGCCGAAAGCGTGCCAGATTCAGGCGGCGTGATGATGGTGCCGGCCTTCACCGGCCTGGGTGCGCCCTACTGGAAACCGGATGCGCGGGGCACCATCACCGGCCTCACGCGCGGCACCACCGTCGCCCATATCGCGCGCGCCGCACTCGAAAGCATCGCCTACCAAAGCGCCGCCCTGTTGCAGGCCATGAGCCGCGACGCGGTGAGCGCCGGTGCGGCGCCCGTGGCCGAGCTGCGCGTAGACGGCGGGGCCTGCGTCAACGACCTGCTGATGCAGTTCCAGGCCGACCTGCTGGGCATACCGGTGATCCGCCCGGCCGTGATTGAAACCACAGCACTGGGCGCCGCCTACCTGGCGGGGCTCTCCAGCGGCGTCTACAGCAGCATCGACGAGCTGTCGGGCATGTGGCGCGCCGAGCGCAAGTTTTTGCCTACGCTGGGCGCGGACCGGGCCGCTGAGCTGATGGCGCGCTGGGAACACGCAGTGCGGCAGACCGTGCTGCAGTAAGCGCGGCACGGCACGGTCTGCGCGCCCTGCCCTTGTCACATTTCCCACAAGCGCGGCCGCTAGACTTGGCGGCATGAACCCCTATGTCACAGCACCCTCCAGGCGCCGGCTGGTCCTCGGAGCCGGCGCAGCCGCAGTGCTGGGCCTGGCCGGCGGCAAGGCACCGCAGCCGGCAGCAGCGGCCACCCAGCCGGTCCGCACACGTCTGCGCCTGATTGGTGAGTCCCGCATTCCACACCGGTTGCAATTTCAGGGCACCACGGTGGGCGGTCTCTCAGGCATTGACTACGACGCCGCCAACAACCTGTATTACCTGATCAGCGACGACGCCTCCAGCATCAACCCCGTGCGGTTTTACACCGCACGCATCGCGCTGGACATGAACAGCCTGGGCCAGCCGGAATTGTTGGGCGTCACCCCCCTGCGCCAGGGCAACAGCAGCACGTATGAGGCCGTATTGCGGAGCGTGCAGGCCCCCGACCCGGAGTCGATTCGCTGGCGCCCCGACAACCAGACGCTGCTGTGGGTCACCGAGGGGCATTCCCTGACGGGCGTGGCGCCGGAGCTGCGCGAAAGCCGGGCTGACGGGACACTGGTTCGCGAATTTACGTTGCCGGCCATGTTTGATTTTCATCTCACCCGGGGGCCGCGCATCAATCTGGCGCTGGAAGGCCTGGCCTTGAGCCCGGACGGCAACCGGGCCTGGATCGCCATGGAAAACGCCATGCGCCAGGACGGCCCGCCGCCGACCGTACGGGCAGCCGGCGGGCCGTGCCGGTTCACCCAGCTGGACCTGACCAATGGGAAAGCCCTGCGGCAAATTGCCTATGTGCCCGACGCCATTCCGCGCGCACCTGTCGCGCCGGCCACCCATGCTGACAACGGCGTGGTGGAAATCCTGATGCTCGATGCTGACCGCATGCTCGTGCTGGAGCGGGCCTATATGGCTGGATGGGGCCCGCAGGCAGGTAACTCGCTGCGCCTGTACCTCATCGATACGCGGCAGGGGTCCGACACGCTCGCAACGCCTGTCCTGCAGACTGGCACCTACCGCGCGGCCGACAAAACACTGATCGCCGACTTTTCCACCTTCACCGGCTCGGGACCCGGCCTCCGGCTGGAGCGTCTGGACAATACGGAAGGCATGGCCTGGGGTCCGGTACTGCCCAACGGAAATCGCAGCCTGGTCTTCATTAGCGACGACAATTTCAGCTCCCGGCAAGTCAGCCAGTGGCTGGCCTTTGAATTTTTGGATTGACAACGCATGACCCCCACTTCCCGCACAAGCAACGAACACATCGCCTTCATAGGTGGCGGCAACATGGCCAGCGCCATCATTGGCGGCCTGCTTAAACAGGGCATGCCTGCCAGCCAGATCCAGGTGGTCGAGCCTTTTGAAGAACAGCGCAACAAGCTCACCCGGCAATTCGGTGTGCAGGTGCATGAAAAACCCGGCGCTCCACTGACCAGCGCTGGCCTGGTCGTCTGGGCCGTCAAGCCGCAGACTTTCAAGGATGCAGCCCTGCAAACACGCTTTCACACCAAAACCGCCCTGCACCTGAGCGTGGCAGCCGGCGTGCGGTCCAGCAGCATCGCGCGCTGGCTGGGCACCGAACGTGTGGTGCGCGCCATGCCCAACACGCCGGCGCTGGTCGGCAAAGGCATGACGGCGCTGTTTGCGCGGGATGCCGTGACAGACGACGACAAACTGGCCGTCGAGCAGGTGGTCAAGCCCACAGGGGCTTTCCTGTGGCTCACCGAAGAAGCTCATCTGGACGCGGTCACCGCCATTTCGGGCTCCGGCCCGGCCTACGTCTTTTATTTTGTGGAAGCCATGATCGAGGCCGGCACCGACATGGGCCTTGCGCCGGAACAGGCGCGCAAGCTCGCCGTCGGCACCTTTGTCGGCGCTTCGGCGCTGCTGCAGGCGTCCGACGAAACGCCGCAGGCCCTGCGCGCCCAGGTCACGTCCAAAGGGGGAACCACCTACGCCGCGCTGACCTCGATGGAGCAGGACCGCGTCAAGATGCAGTTCATGCGCGCCATCCACACGGCAAGGCAGCGTGCCGGTGAATTGGGTGACGAGTTTGGTGCGGGTTGAAGGGAATTAAACAAAAATCGCCCGAAGCCCAATATAGACGTGCGCAAGCGGCTATCCAATTAATAGCAACATGATGCTTGTGCCGCGACCGCACAGGGCCAGGGAATTTGCCGGCAAGTCAACCGCCCCGGGAGGGAAGACGTTGAAGAGGAGCGTCTGTCACGGCTATCCTGGTCCTTTGTGGACGGTTCACCCGGCAACACCCGCACCATAACTTTTCCAACATCCGGAGCTTCACCATGAACAAATTACTGTCCACCCTCATCAGCGCAGCCGTCCTTGCCATGCCCCTGGCCGTGATCTCCACGCCAGCAGCGGCCCAGGCCGCCGCCCCCGCAGCAGCCCCTGCCGCCGCACCTGCTGAAAAAGCCGCCGCACCCACAAAAGCCAAGGCAAAAGCCAAACACAAGGTCAAGCACAAGGCCAAGGCAAAAGCCAAAAAATCGGTGTAATTCGCCGGATGGAGTTCTGCTGAGCCCTCGATCCGGCGACGCAGGAATTGAAAAAGCCCGCATCTGCGGGCTTTTTTTATGGCCGCCTGTTTCGGCGCAGGCTCAAAGGCCCAGGTACGACAGCGCAATTCCCGCAAATACCGTAAAGCCCAGCCAATGGTTGAGGCGAAATGCCTTGAAACAGTCATCGCGCTCGCGCTTGCGGATCAGCCAGCCGTGCCACAGCGCCTGCCCGAACGCCACCCCAATTGCTATCAAATAAATAGCTGGTTGCGCACGATCCATAAGGGCTACAGCCCAAATCGATAGAAAAATCAGATAGCTGAGCATGACACCCGCCACATCGAACCGCCCCAGTGTGATGGCCGACGTTTTCATGCCGATCCTCAGGTCGTCGTCACGGTCGACCATGGCGTATTCCGTGTCGTAGGCAATCACCCAGAACAGGTTGCCCAGCAACAGCACCCAGGCCAGCAGCGGCACGCGCGACTGCACGGCGGCAAAGGCCATCGGAACGCCAAAACTGAAAGCCACCCCCAGCACCGCCTGCGGCATGGAGACAAAACGCTTGGCATACGGATAGGCCAGCGCGATCCCCAGCGCGGCAAATGACCAGGCGATGGTGGCGGCATTGGTGGTGAGTACCAGGCCGAAAGCCAGCAAAGCCAACACGGCGCCGAGAACCAGGGCCTCTCTGACAGAAAGGGCTCCGCTGGTCACGGGGCGCTCGGCCGTGCGCTTGACGTGGCGGTCAAAATCGCGGTCGGCCACATCGTTGACACAGCAGCCGGCACTGCGCATGAGGAAAGTGCCCAAGGTGAACACGACCACCAGGTGCCAGCCCGGAAACCCATGTGAAGCCACCCACAGCGCCGACAAGGTCGGCCACAGCAGCAGCAACCAACCCGCCGGGCGATTCCAGCGGATCAGTTGAAGGTAGAGGTCGAGCTTTTGTTTCAACAAGCCAGGATGCACCTTACTCTTCGAGCAAAGAGCGCAGCATCCAGGCCGTCTGCTCGTGCACCGTCAGGCGCTGCGTCAGCAAGTCCGCAGTCGGCTCGTCGCTGGCCTTGTCGGCCAGAGGAAACAATTCGCGCGCCGTGCGAGCGACGGCTTCATGGCCCTGCACCAGGATGCGCACCATCTCCAGCGCCTTGGGCGGCACCACAGGTACATCGGGGATGGAAGCCAGCTTGCTGAACTGGGCGTAAGAGCCCGGTGCAGGATGGCCCAGGGAGCGGATACGCTCGGCCACCGGGTCGACCGCAGCCCAGAGTTCGGTGTACTGCGTCATGAACATCAGGTGCAGCGTGTTGAACATCGGCCCCGTCACGTTCCAGTGAAAGTTATGGGTGGTCAAGTACAACGTGTAGGTGTCGGCCAGCAGGCGGCTCAGGCCCTTGGCGATCGCCGCGCGGTCTTTTTCATTGATGCCGATGTTGATGGACGGTGCGGCTTTGCTGGCAGGTTTGGCGGAAGACTTGGCCATGGTGTTTCCTTTTTTAAAATTCAGGGATAACTTTAACGAAATCAGGACGACGGCCGCAACAGCCGCCGTCAATGCCCGTCATAGACTGGATTCAAGACAGGCGGATGACGCCGGGCAGCTCGCAGGCGTAGATGGCATTGCGCAGCGCGGCAATGGCCTCATAGCGCGTAAAACTGCGACGCCAGGCCAGCACCACGCGCCGACTCGGCACATCGCCGTCAAACGGCAGGTATTTGATGAACGAAGGTTGCTCTGCCGCCACTTTGCTGCGGCTTGCGGTGGGTTTGCCCTTCGCGGTCTTTTTGGCTGCGGCCTGCTCGGCCAGAGCCTCCTTGGGCACGCCCAGTCGGGGCACCAGCGTGATGCCCATGCCCGCCGCCACCATGTGCTTGATGGTTTCCAGCGACGAACCTTCAAAGCTTTTGCTGATGCCTTCGGCGCTGCTGGAAAAGCGTGCAAATTCGGGGCAAACCTCGAGCACGTGGTCGCGAAAGCAATGGCCGGTCCCCAGCAGCAGCATGGTTTCCTTCTTGAGCTCCTCGGCCGTCACGCTCTTGCGTGACGCCAGCGCATGGGCGCTGGGCACAGCCGCCATGAAAGGCTCGTCATACAGCGGCGCAATGGCCAGGTTGGTGTCGGGAAAGGGCTCGGCCAGGATGGCGCAGTCAATTTCACCGGTCCGCAGCTCCTCCAGCAGCTTGACGGTGAAGTTTTCCTGCAGCATCAGCGGCATCTGCGGCGTATGCGCTATCGCCTGGCGCACCAGGTCGGGCAATAGATAGGGGCCAATCGTATAGATCACGCCCAGCCGCAGCGCGCCGGCCAGCGGGTCTTTGCCGCGCTTGGCAATTTCACGGATGTTGTCGGCCTGTTCGAGCACGCTCTGGGCCTGGCGCACGATTTCTTCGCCCAGCGGCGTCACGGTGATTTCGTTGGCGTTGCGCTCAAAAAGCTTGACCTGCAGCTCTTCCTCCAGCTTCTTGATGGCCACGCTGAGGGTGGGCTGCGAGACGTGACAGGCGTCGGCGCCCTTGCCAAAATGCTTTTCGCGGGCCACAGCGACGATGTATTTGAGTTCGGTCAGCGTCATGGGCTTATTGTGCTGCTTTTCTCAATCGCTGCATCGCCGGATGTTGCTTAGGCCTTCAGGTAATCGGCTTTGCCCCCCAGCCAGCGCAGGATGTGCCGGTGGGCCAGCTCCGCATGCCGGTCCAGCACGAGCGGAGCCCGCTCGCGCGCCCAGGCCAGCAGCGCGGCATCGGTTTCCAGATCCGCAAACCGCAACAGCGGCGCCCCCGACTGCCGCGCCCCCAGGAACTCGCCGGGCCCGCGGATTTCCAGGTCGCGCCGGGCGATTTCGAAGCCGTCATTGGTTTGCGCCATCGCTTTGAGGCGTTCGCGCGCCATCTCGCCGAGCCGGGACGCATCGCCGGTCGAAAACAGCAGCACGCAGGCCGATGCCGCCGCGCCGCGCCCGACCCGGCCGCGTAACTGGTGCAACTGGCTCAGGCCGAAGCGCTCGGCATGCTCGATCACCATCAGGGAGGCATTGGGCACGTCGACCCCCACCTCAATAACCGTGGTGCTGACCAGCACGCCCATTTTCCCGGCGGTGAACTGGCCCATTACAGCCTTCTTTTCCGCGACAGGCATGCGAGAGTGAAGCAGCCCCACAGTAATGCCGGGCAAGGCCGTGCTCAACGCTTCATGCGTTTGCGTGGCATTGACCAGGTCGATGGACTCGCTTTCCTCAATCAGCGGGCAAACCCAGTAAATCTGCCGCCCTTCCGCCAGCTGACCGCGTATGCGCGTGATCACTTCGTCGCGCCGCGCGTCGCTCACCACCTTGGTCACGATGGGCGTGCGGCCGGGCGGCAGCTCGTCGATGGTGGACACATCGAGGTCGGCGTAATAACTCATAGCCAGCGTGCGCGGAATCGGCGTGGCGGTCATCATCAAAAGGTGGGGCTCCTGCCCGCCTTCAGTCATTTTGCTGCGCAGGGCCAGCCGCTGCGCCACGCCAAAGCGGTGCTGCTCATCGATGATGGCAAGCGCCAGGTTTTTAAACCGGACTTTCTCCTGGATCACGGCGTGGGTGCCTATGACCAGGCCGGCCTCCCCGCTCTCGATCAACGCCAGCATCTCGCGCCGTTCTTTTGTTTTCTGGCTGCCGGTCAGCCAGGCGGTCTTGATGCCCAGCGGCTCCAGCCAGCCGATCAATTTGCTGAAATGCTGCTCGGCCAGGATTTCCGTAGGCGCCATCAGCGCGCACTGCCAGCCCGCGTCCATGCAGCGTGCCGCGGCCAACGCCGCCACCACGGTTTTGCCGGCACCGACATCGCCCTGCAGCAGGCGGTGCATGGGAATATTTTTTTTTAGGTCCGCTTCAATCTCGTTGCACACGCGCTGCTGGGCGGCAGTCAGCCGGAAAGGCAGGCGCTCCAGCAATTGGTCATGCAGCGTGCACTGCGTGCCGCGCATGGCGGGGCCCGCCAACGCCGGCGCGCGCATGGCCGCACGTATGCGCCGGGCCTGCAGCTGCGACAGCTGCTGGGCCAGCAGCTCTTCGGCTTTAAGCCGCTGCCAGGCCGGATGGCTGCGGTCTTCCAGCGTGGCCAGCGAGACATCTGGCGCGGGGTGATGCAAAAACTGTAGCGCCTCGCGCAGGCTCCATAAGGGCTGCAGCCTGTTTTCACTTAAAACTTCAGGCGGAAAGGTCTCGTACAGGTCGGCCCGCGCCAGGCCGCTAAGCACGGCTTTACGCAGGTAGGTTTGCGGCAGTCCGGCCACGGTGGGATATACCGGCGTCAGCGCACCCGGCAGCTCGCCGCCGGCCAGCCTGAAGCTGGGGTGGATCATTTCACGGCTGAGAAAGCCGCCGCGGATTTCACCCCGCACCCGAACATGGGCGCCTGTGCTCAGCGTTTTCTGGTGAGCCGGGTAGAAATTGATGAAGCGCAGCACGCAGGTGTCGCTGCCGTCGTCTACCGTCACCCGCAGCTGTCGACGCGGGCGAAAGGCGATCTCGCTGTGCGTCACCTGGCCTTCGATTTGCACCAGCTCGCCGTCCCGCGCGTCCGCCAGCCGCACGATGCGGGTTTCATCCTCGTAGCGCAGCGGCAGGTGCAAGGCCAGATCGATGTCACGGCGCAGGCCCAGCTTCTCCAGGGCTTTTTGCGCAGGGGATTTGGGCGGAGCTTTTTCGGCCTTGGCCTGAGACGCGGCCGTGTTCCCGGCCGCGGCCTCAGGCGGGACAGTTTTTCGGGCGGAGGCACCAGGTGGCGACATGGGACAATTGTGCCTTCATGAGCACCCATTTCACCCTCAGCGATTTTGATTTCACGCTGCCCGAAGAACTCATTGCCCAACACCCTGCCGCCCAGCGCAGCGGCTCGCGCCTGCTTGACGGGCGTGAAGACCTGCCGGTGGACCGACGGTTCACCGAACTCCCCGGCCTGCTGCTGCCGGGCGACTTGCTGGTCTTCAACGACACCAAAGTCGTCAAAGCCCGGCTCTTCGGCCAGAAAGCCAGCGGCGGCAAACTGGAACTGCTGATCGAACGCGTGCTGTCGCCCCATGCGGATGCCGGCCATGAAGTCGCCGCCCACATGAAGGTCAGCAAAAAGCCCCTGCCGGGCGCGGTGCTGCAAATGGACGGCGGCTTCACCGCCACGCTGCTGGGCCGCTGGCCCGAGGAAAGCGGACCTCTGTACCGTTTCCGCCTGAGCAGCGACCCGTATGCACTGATGGCGCAGCACGGCCACGTGCCGCTGCCGCCGTACATCACCCATACCGACTCCGCGGACGACGAGCAACGCTACCAGACGGTGTTTGCCAAAAACCCGGGCGCCGTCGCCGCGCCCACCGCGGCACTGCACTTCGATGAAGCCATATTGGCGCAACTCGAAGCGCGCGGCATCCAGCGCGCGAGCGTGACGCTGCATGTGGGTGCCGGCACCTTCCAGCCCGTCAAGGCTGAAAACATTGCCGACCACACCATGCATTTCGAACGTTTTGAGGTCCCTTTGGCCACGCAGCAAGCCATTGCCGCGTGCAAGGCGCGTGGTGGCCGCGTGATGGCCGTGGGCACCACCACCGTGCGGGCGCTGGAGTCGCACGCCAAATTCGGCCCCGACTGCAACGACACCAACATCTTCATCACCCCGGGCTTTGAATTTGCCGTGGTTGACCTGCTGCTGACCAACTTTCACCTGCCCAAAAGCACGCTGATGATGCTGGTCAGCGCGTTTTCGGGCTACGAACACATCATGGCGCTGTACCGGCATGCGATAGCCGGGCGATACCGCTTTTTCAGCTATGGCGATGCCATGTTGCTGGCCCGTAAAACCCCTCTGGGGAACACCTGAGGGTGCCTGAATCTCCCCGCGTACACCTGCGACAATCCCAAGATGCTCGAATTTGAAGTTCTGAAGACCGATGCCCCGGCCGGCGATGGGGCTGGCGCCTACCTCGGCTCCTACGCCCGGCGCGGCAAGCTGACGCTCAACCACGGTGTGGTGCAAACCCCCATCTTCATGCCGGTCGGTACCTATGGCACGGTCAAGGGCGTGATGCCGCAGTCACTGCACGACATGGGCGCGCAAATCATCCTGGGCAACACCTTCCACCTCTGGATGCGGCCCGGCCTGGACGTGATGCAGCAGTTCGGCGGCCTGCACAAGTTTGAAAGCTGGAACAAGCCCATCCTGACCGACAGCGGTGGCTTCCAGGTCTGGTCGCTGGGCGAGATGCGCAAGATTTCCGAGGAGGGTGTGAAGTTCGCGTCGCCCGTGAACGGCGACAAGCTCTTTTTGACGCCCGAGATCTCGATGCAGATCCAGACCGTGCTCAACAGCGACATCGTGATGCAGTTCGACGAATGCACGCCTTACGACACCAAGGGCCACATCACCACTGAAGGCGAAGCGCGCAGCTCGATGGAGCTGAGCCTGCGATGGGCAAGCCGCTGCATTGCGGAGTTCAAGAAGCTTGAAAATCCCAACGCGCTCTTCGGCATCGTGCAAGGCGGCATGTTTGAGAACCTGCGCCAGGAATCACTCGACGCGCTGGTTGAACTGGACCTGCCCGGTTACGCCATAGGCGGCGTGAGCGTAGGCGAGCCCAAGGAAGAAATGCAGCGCATCATGGCGCACACGCCGCATCGCCTGCCGGCAGGCAAGCCGCGCTACCTGATGGGTGTGGGCACACCCGAAGACCTGGTCGAAGGCGTGGCAGCCGGTGTTGATATGTTTGACTGCGTGATGCCGACGCGCAATGCGCGCAACGGCCACATGTTCACGCGTTTTGGCGACCTGAAGATCCGCAATGCGCGCTACAAGACGGAAGACCAACCCGTTGATGCCACCTGCAGCTGCTACACCTGCAAGAATTTCTCGCGCGCCTACATGCACCACCTGGATCGCTGCGGTGAGATGCTGGGCCCCATGCTGTCGAGCATCCATAACCTGCATTACTACCTCAACCTGATGCAGGAAGTCCGCGATGCGCTCGATGCGAGGCGCTTTGGCGAGTTCACCGCGCAGTTCCGGGCCGACCGGCAGCGAGGCGTGTAATGAACATCAACCTGCAACGCTGGATTGACCGCTGGGTCGGCATTCCGCTGTGTGCTGCGGTATCGGGCGTCGATGCCGTGCTGCGGCAATTCCGCTCCGGCGCCGATCCCGCGCCGCGTGCCATCGTGGTCATTTTGCTGTCGGAGATGGGCAGCCTGGTGCTGGCCCATGACATGTTCGCGCGCCTGAAGCAGCGGTATCCCGACGCGCCGCTGCATGCCCTGCTCTTCGGCAAGAACCGCGAAATCCTCGACCTCATGCAGGTGCTTGACCCGGCCAACGTGCACACGGTGGACGACAAGTCGCTGGGCGGCCTGCTGTCCAGCCTGTGGAAGGCGATTGGCGAGCTGCGCCGCGCGAATGTTGACGTGGCGATTGACTGCGAGCTGTTCTCGCGGATCAGCAGCCTGCTGTCGTATGCCAGCGGCGCGCGCATCCGCGTGGGCTTTCACCGCCACACGCAAGAAGGCCTGTACCGCGGCTCGCACATCAACCGGCCCGTTCCCTACAACCCTTACCAGCACATCAGCGCGCAGTTTCTGACGCTGGCGCGCGCGATTGATTCCACGGCCGTTCCCAAGTCCAAACTGCCCGCGAATCTGGCCGCTGCAGGCACCGGAAAACCACCGCCGCACGTACAGCTGGATGCCGCGCTGGTGCCAGGCATCCGGACGCGATTGGCTCAGGACTTTCCCGCGATTGCCGGCAAGCCTCTCGTGCTGGTCTATCCGGGCGGCGGCATCTTGCCGATACGCGCCTGGCCATTGGCCTCCTACACCGCCTTGTGTGAAGGCCTGGTGGCCGACGGCTGTGCCGTGGCCGTGATCGGCCTGAAAGACGACCAGGCACTGGCGCAGCAGCTGGTAGCCAATGTGCAGGCTGCCTTCCCGGGCAGCCCCGTGATTGACCTGACCGGCTATACGCGATCCATTTCCGAACTGCTGGCGCTCTTTCATGTGGCACGCCTGCTGGTCACCAACGACGGTGGGCCTGGCCAGTTCGCGGCGCTCACACCCATCTGGACACTGATGCTGTTTGGCCCCGAGACCCCGGGCCTGTATGCGCCGCTTACACCGCAGTGCCATTCCTTTTACAGCCAGTGGCCATGCTCGCCTTGCCTCACTGCCTATAACCACCGCTCGTCCTATTGCGACGGCGACAACCAGTGCCTGAAAGTCATTGCGCCCGAAGCCGTATTGGCCAAGGCGCGCGAATGCCTGGCAACCCCCTGACCCCATTCCGATGACAACACTCCGATCCATAGCAGAGGCTCTTGTCAGCCACCTGCCAGAGCGCCTGCAGCCCATGGCGCGCTGGCGCTTCATCAAGTTCGGTGTGGTGGGCGCCAGCGGCACGGTGGTGAATGTCGCCGTGCTGTACGTTGCCCAGGAATTCCTGTTCAGCCACATTGCCGACTTCCATTCCCGGCTGAACTACTCCATTGCGCTGGCGATAACCATCGCCACCATCAGCAATTTCTACTGGAACCGGCGGCTGACCTGGCGCGACCGCAAGCATGAGGTGCACCACTCGGCACTTTTCCTGTTTTCGAAGTACGTGATGGCGGCCGGCCTGGCCATCGTGCTGCAGTCACTGCTGACCAAATGGCTGGCGCTGTACGTGCACTACATCCTGGCCAACGTGCTGGCGATTGCCTTGTCCAGCGTGTGTAACTTTGTGGCCAATGACCGCATGACATTTCGCCGGCGCCGCGCGAAAATCGTCACCCCTGATGCCGATGGCGTTGCGCCGCCTTCCACCGATATCCATGACAAGCCTTGAGCCCCTGAAAAATCGTATCCCGGCCCACCGCATCTGGATAACGCTGGCGCTGCTGGTCGCACTGGCTTACCTGTTTGGCCTTGCCGGTGACCACATTCCGCGCAACGGCGACGAGCTGGTCTATGCCCATATCGCGCGGCTAACGGCGGAGACCGGCAAGTGGCTGCCCCTGGTCAGCTCCTACGATTTCATGCGCAACACCAAGCCACCCGTGCTGTTCTGGCAGGCGATGGTCGCCGGCGGATGGGGCGGGCACTGGACGCTGCTCAACCTGCGCCTGCCGAGCGTGGTCTATACGTGGGCAATTTCGCTCATGGTCGGGCTGCTGACCTGGAAGATCGTTCGCAACACAGCCACCGCCAACGGCACTGTCTCTGAAGAGCCGGTCAGCCAGGCCGCTTCAATCACCGGCCGCCATGCCCTGGCCATGGGCGCCATCGCGGCCATCGTGTACCTGTCTTTCTTCAGCACCTACCGCTATGGCAGGCCTTACCTCACCAGCGCGCCCGAAACTTTCTGGCTGTTTGGCGTGTTGTTTGCCGTTGCCTGGGCGCCGGCAAAGTTGCTGGCCTCTCGCTGGAAGTTTCCATTGCTCGCCGGCCTGGCCATCGGCATAGGCTGCCTCTACAAATCATTTGTCATGGTGGTGCCGGTCGGGTTCGGCCTGGCCTTGTGTTACCAGATGCTGGGTGCGCAAAAAGCCCCTTGGGCAATTTCCCGGCCCGGGATCATCACCGACGGCATCAAGGTCACAGCCATCTGCGTGCTGGCACTTGCAATCTTCGGATTGTGGTTTGCCATCGACCCGCAACCGGGAGAAGTCTGGCGCGAGTTCGTTGTCGGCGAAAACGCCGGCAAGATGAATTCGTCCAAGGGCTACTTTGCCATTGCGTTCAGCGGCAGCAGCGGCGTGTTGACGATATTGACGGGTTACTTCTCCAACGCCCTTTTCCTGCTACCCGTTGCCGTGGGCTGTTTTGTGGCGGCGTGGCGCGCCTGGCGGCAGCGCAAGGGCACTGGCAAGACCGTCAGTGATGCAGAAAAAGCCATGTGGCTCTGGATGCTGGCCTTTGCGCTGGTGTTCATGGTTCCCACCCAGCGTTCCACCCGTTACCTGATCCCCGCCATGCCCGCGCTGGCGGTACTGATCGCGTTGTACTGGGAGCGTATCTCGCGCATCTGGTTCAGCCTGACCCTGCTGATCTGCCTGGGCGGCGCGCTGGCCATGGGGCTGATCGGCTTTGGCGGGGTGCGGGCTACACAGGATCCATGGCTGTACTCACCGCTCTACTGGCTCTTCCTGGGAGCACTGACGCTTGCTTGCGTAGCAGGCATGTTCAAGCCCGCCTTCACGCGTCCGATTGCGGCGCTGAGCAGCTTCGCCGTACTCTTTGCGCTCGCATGGGTGACCTTGCCCTTCAACGGCGACATGGGCCATTTTCGCGCCGATACCGATGCATTGCTCAGAGGCCAGTCCGTGTCGGTGCCAAGCAATTTCAATGGGCACTTTGAGCGCTATGAGTTCATCATCCCGGGTGCCAAAATCGTTCCTTACTTTGCCGCGCAGCCGGTGGACTACGAAGACGTGAATGCGCTGTTCAAGAACACGCGCTACGCCCTGGTGCAGCGGCGTGCCGGGCAAAAGCCCTGCGACGGCTGCCGCATCATCGACCAGCGCTGGGACCTGCGCTCACGGCAGGACGAAAAAGAAGGCACGCTGGGCGCGTTCAAGTCGCCCGAAACCTTCTGGTACGCCCAAGAATACCTGGTCGAGCGCGTCGCGCCCTGAGCGTCCGCTGTTTGTTTTGTTCATTCCAACCCCGTATTTGACTGGAGCCCTGCGCATGCCGAAAACCTCACCGCAGGTCACGATGGCCCGTCTGCTGTCCCTGGTGACTGTCCTGGGCAGCCTGCTCCTTGCGCTTGGCGGCTGCGCCACGGCCATCAAGCCGCATGCGGAGACGGGTGCGCCTATGCTGGGTTTTCAGAACATGGCCCTGAACCCCGGCAATGGTGGAGAGCTGATCAGGCCCGATGTCCTGCTGCCGGGCGACATCATCCTTACCGCCGAAAACGGCATCAACTCGGTGGGTATTCGCCTGATCACGCTATCGCCGGTCAGCCATGCTGCGATATATATGGGCAACCGGCAGATCGCCGAAGCCGTGGGCTCGGGTATCCGCGTGCGCAGCATGGACGCGCTGCTCAATGATGAGGCGACGGTGGTGGCGTTTCGCCATCCCGACCTTACCGCCGAACAGGCCATCAAGATCAACACCTTCGCGGCCAGCCATGAAGGCAAGAAATACAACTATGTCGGCGTGATGCTGCAGGCGCCTTTCGCGCTGGAGCGCCGCATGTGCGAGCTGCCGCTGGTGCCTTCCATGGTGCGCGACTTCTGTATTCGCGGCATCGCAGCCGTGCAGCTGGGGCTGGGACGCAATGACCAGTTCTTCTGTTCGCAATTCATCCTGGAGGCCTACCGTAGCGCCGGCCTGCCGCTGACCGACGCCGACCCCCGGCTGATCAACCCCGGCGACCTGCTGCACATGCGGGAGGGCGATGTGCCCTCCATCATGATTCACAAGCCGCTGCGGTATGTGGGGCACCTCAAGGCGGCGCCCCAGATCGTCGCCGTCGAGCAGATGCAGCAGTAGCCGGCGCCGCTGTTGCGGTCGTTATGGCGACGGCCACTTCAGCTGGTTCAACCGCCGATGTGCATGGTGAACTGCGCGCCGTTGGAGAGCTTGCACTGCCCCGTCCCCATCGTCGATGAGTTCATCTGGTAACGGCAGCTGATATAGCTGCCCCGGCTGCCGGAGCCGTTGGCCACTCCTTCACGCGTTGAAGAGCCCGCGATGCGCGTAGCTTCCCCGTTAAAGCTTTCACCGTTGATATTGGTGGTGAAGGTGCCGCGCCCGTTCATGTCATTGGTCACCACCGCGCCCACCATGCCGTAGGCCCGGGCAGCGTCGTTCGCCGGGTACAGCCGCGCCGCAAAGGTCGTGCTTATCGGCATGGCCGGTGTGACATACACCGTGGAGGACACCGGCGGATGGCCGGGTTGGACCGGCACGACGTAGCAGCCCGTCAGGGCAGTGGCACCCAACACCGCAGCGGCCAAAGCCGTGCGACGCGTCAGGCGTGACAGGGAGAACAGGGAGGAATCGATCTTCATAAATAACCCGAAGGCCCAAGCACATGCTTGTAGAGGCAGTGTGGAGCGGAATGCCTTAAAAGTTTCGCTGAAAGATACAAGATCATTAAATTAGTACGATTAGGATCAAATAAAGATACTTTATCGAAAACCGGCATGTAGACAGTAAATCTTCACGGCGGGGGCTGCAGTCGCCAAATAGCCGACGTGCAGCGCAAAGATTCAGGCTCAGGCACCATCGACGATCCTGCCCACTTTTTTTGCAAAGATGACCATGCAATACCGCCGCCTTGGAAACAGCAACCTCAAAGTCTCCGTCCTGTGCCTGGGCACCATGATGTTCGGCAAGCAGACGCCGTTTGAAGAAGCGGGCCGCATCGTGGCGTCGGCGCGCGAGCACGGGCTCAACTTCATCGATACGGCCGATGTCTACAACCAGGGGCAGTCCGAAAAAGACCTGGGCAAGCTGCTCGCAGGCCAGCGGAACCACTGGGTGTTGGCCAGCAAGCTGGGCAACCCTGTCAGCGAGGCCATCAATGAAGGCCACTACTCCCGCCGCTGGCTGGTGCAGGAAACCGAGGCCATTCTGTCCAGGCTGCAAACCGACTACCTGGACATTCTTTACCTGCACCGCGATTACCACGACGCCAACCTGGAGGAAGCCGCGCGCGCGCTGGGCGACCTGATCCATGCGGGCAAGATTCGCAGTTTTGGTCTGTCCAACTTCAGGGGTTGGCGCATCGCCGAGGTGGTGCACCTGTGCAAAGCGCTGGGTGTGCCGCAGCCTGTGGTGTGCCAGCCGTACTACAACCTGCTCAACCGCGGCCCGGAGGTTGAAATCCTGCCGGCCTGCGGCCACTACGGCATTGGAGTGGTGCCTTATAGCCCGCTGGCGCGCGGCGTGCTGACCGGCAAGTACCCGCCCGGCCAGCCGCCTGCCGAAGGCACGCGCGCAGGCAGCGGCGACAAGCGCATCCTGGAGACCGAGTTCCGCGAAGAGTCACTCGTTATCGCGCAGAAGATCAAGGCGCGCTGCGAAGCCCGGGGCCAGGTCCCCGGCCAGTTCGCCGCAGCCTGGGTGCTGACCAATCCACTGATCAGTTCGGTCATCGTCGGCCCGCGCACCCTGCCGCATCTGGAGGATGTGTATGGTGCGGTGGAACTTGTGCTGGACACGGAGGACGAGGCCTTTATCAATGACCTGGTGGTGCCCGGCCATGCGTCCAGCCATGGCTACAACGATCCAGGCTACCCGTTTTTCGGTCGCCCGATCTGAATTTGCTATTAAAACAATAGCTGCTTGCGCTTATTGGTAAACGGCCGCAGCCATTTTCGCTGTTTTTTTTGCATGCCAACCCGCCACTATCAGGCAGCGGCAGCTGGGTCAGGCAAAGCCGCAGGCCGTCGGCCATCGGCGCCGCATGCATGGCAAAACTTCGCGAATGCGCTCTTGCGAGTGGTGCACTGGGTGCAGTGGTCAAACAGGCCAATGCCGCAGTGCGGGCAGAAGTCGATTTCCGTGTTCTTCAGGTCCACCGCCCGCTCACAGCCCGGGCACACGCCCTTGGACAGTCTTCTCAGCGCGGTGTCGTAACTCAGCTCCTCGCGGCGTTGCATGTCCGGCAGTTGCTCGGCCAGCTTCTGCTTTTCCAGGTAGCGGTTCAGCGAAATGATGGCCTGCCGGCCGACCAGCGCCGTGGCGACAATGCCCACGATGTAGCGCACGTAACCACCGTAGCTGGGCAGGTAGGGCACCAGTTCGACAAAAAAGGCGAACACGGCAAAAAAGATGAAGCCCCACACAAAAGGCCAGTAGGTGCTCTTGCGTTTTTTGGCAAACAGCCACCCGGCTGCCACGAGCAGCGGCAGCGTCAGAACCAGCCGGTACAAGAAGACACGCAGCTCGACGCGGCGGTATTCGGCGTTGAGCTGCAGTTGCGCGGCTTCTTCCATCTCTGCGAGCTTGAGCCGCTCACGCGCAGCCCCTTGCCGCGCATCAAGCGCCGCCTGCTGCTGAGCCTCGACAGCCACGCCCGCTGCGCGCTCCCGGTCTTTCAACGCATCGAGCGCATGGGTGCGCGACACCAGCTCGGGATCCTGGTCTGCGAGCTGCGTGGCGCGGCGGGTTGACAGCCAGTTGTTGAAAGTTTCCCGGGCGGCCATGGAGTCGGCCTGGCTTGCCCGGCGTTTGAGCTGGGCTTGCTCCAGCGCCGTTTCAGCGTCCCGCTCAGCACGCTCGGCCGCCTTGATGGCATTGCGCAGGGCAGTGCTGGCGGCGGCGTCCATGAAGTCGTCGAGCGAAAGCCGCTTTTCAACTTTGGGCAGGTCGCTGACGACCGTGCCGCCCAGCCCGATAAGAAAGCCGGCAAACACCAGAGCCACCAGCCACAGGCCTCGGTGCATCCACTTTTCTGTCAATCGCAAGGCATTGGCCATGGCAGTCTCCGTTTCGTGAAGGGAATAAAAAATCAGGAAGGGGCTACAACCGCACTACCGTCAGTGGCTTACCGGGGGCCGACATCTGAGCGCGCGGTAGCCAGTTGAATACCGAGTCCACCGTGACGGTTTCAATGCGATCAGAAAACCGCTTCTCATTGGGGTGGTCGTCAAACGCCACATTGGCGGCGCTCACACGCGCACCGAGACGCGTAAGCGGGCCGAGAGTCAGCACCGCTGGCTCGTAGGCCTTGAACTGCAGCCAGGCCTGAGCTCTCTCGCGTGTGGTGATGCCCGGCTCCATGGCCGCGGCCAGTGTTTCGATGGCCCACTGATTGGATTGCTGGTACTTGCGGCCCCAGGCGTAGCTCACGATGCTGTAGGGCTTGTGGTGCATGCTGACAGTCCGGCCCGGGTCCTGCAGCAAGGCCAGCAGCCGGGTCTGGATTTCCGGTGTCGGCGCCACCCAGGCAGCCTCAAAACGCCACAGGTCGTCCAGGAAAAACTCGCCCAGCCCCTGGCGGTAAATGGCCGAGTCGCTGGTGCCGCAGCTGTTGAGCTTGTGCAGCACGTGCCAGGTGGTTCCCCCCTGGCCTTCAGGCACCCGGTAGGCCAGGCCCAGGTGCGAATAGCGCACACCGTATTTGCCCAGGTCCTGGCCGGCACGCGCCAGCAGCACGACTTTCTCGCCACTGGCGTTGAGTGAGGCCAGAGTCTTTTCGGCCAGCATCATGCCGCGCTCGACGGTCTGCGTCGTTGTCTTGCGGGCTTCGCAAGGGCGCCCGGCATGGGCGGCAGGCGCCAAACCCAGGCAGACGGCCGCCAGCAGCAGCGGCCAGAGGGATTTCAGGATTTTCATGGGGAGGGTTTTCCGTTTCCGGATTTCGTCGGCAATGGATACGGCCATTCAGTAAGTCAGCCGTTCGTTATGCAACAGGGCACGGCCCAGGGCATTGGGGATAAAGGCGATCGCCTCACCGGCAGCGGACAACACCACCCCCGCGCCCACCACACTGACCATCACGGCGGTACCGGCCACCATGGAGCCAGCGGCAACACCCTGGCCGGCCACCTCGATGCTGGCGCGGGCGCCGTCGGAGGCTCGCTCCAGCACGTACACCGTTCCTCGTGCCGTGCTCTCAACCGTCTTGACCACCAGCACCGTACCGGCCGTGGACAGAACCAAAGGGACGGCGACCACCGCACCCGCTGCGGCGCTGGCCGTCACGACAACGGAAGCCACCGGCAGCGTCGACACAGCACTCAGCGCGGAAGCCTCGGACTGAGCTTGAGCATAAAAAGGAGCCATGGCGCATGCCAAGCCTGCGCAAGTAGCTATCAAATATGTAGCAAATGATTTTTTCATGATGATCCTGAAGAATGACGTCGCTACTATTCGCTGGCCGTGTGACCGCGGGATGCGCGGCCCAAGCGGGCTTCGCTCAGGTCGGCTTCGTGCCGGTCACGCAGGGTCTTGGCCAGGGTGAAGCTGCAGGTGATCAGGTAGAGCCAGCTCACGCCGAGGAAGGCCTTGTAGGTCTCGTTGATCTCCATGCGCCACAGGCCCCAGCCGGTCAGCGACATGGCCAGGAAGAAGCCGCCCCACACCACCAGCTTGAACATCGGGGTGTCCGCCAGCTTGCCTTCGGCCTTGCTTTGCTCCTGGTCACGCACATACTTGGCCAGCACGAAAGCCGCCGACAGGCAGAAGAAATAACCCATGACCATGAAGGCGCGGTCCAAGTCCTTGCCGGGCAACCAGGACAAGCCTACGGCGCACAGGAAAACGGCGATCAGGAAAGAAACCCAGACCTGGAGTTGCCAGGGTTTGGAATCACGGTGTATCAGCGTCTGCATAAAAACCTTTGAGGTTGTGGAGGTGCACGTAATGTGCGCCTCCTGCCTCAAAAGTCATGCATAAAGCGATACAGTTTTCTTTCAATCACCGTGCGGTATCAATATTTGATACCTTACTTCGCCAGAAGTGCGGCAACGCGGGAGTGCAGGACTTCGGGTTGCACGTCTGCCGGTGCCAGGGCTGGGCCCGCATTGAGCCCGACACGGCTGAACATGCCGCGCCGGAACGGGCGCACCATGGCACTGCCTTTTTCCGCACGGCTGAAAAACGACCCCCACAGGTTCGTCAGCGCCATGGGAACCACCGGCACCTGCAGGCCGTCGCGCTCGGCGTTCTCGAGAATCTTCATGATGCCGCCCTTGAAGGCCTGCAGTTCGCCGTTTTTGGTTATCCCGCCTTCGGGAAATATTGCGAGCAGGTCGCCGTCACGCAGCACCTTGGCCGCGGCTTCGAAAGCCGCCTCGTACAGCGCCGGGTCTTCCGTGCGCGGTGCAATCGGGATCGCCTTAGCCAGCCGGAACAGCCAGCCCAGAACCGGCATTTTGAAGATGCGGTGGTCCATCACAAAGTAGATGGGGCGCGGGCTGGCGGCCATCAGCAGCACCGGGTCGACAAAGCTGACGTGGTTGCAGGTCAGCACGGCGGCGCCGGCGGCAGGGATGTTGTCGTCGCCGGTGATCTTGAAGCGGTAGACCAGGCGCGAAGCAATCAGCGCGATGAAACGCAGCAGGTACTCGGGCACCAGCATGAAGATATAGAACGCCACCACCGCATTGGCCAATCCAACGAACAGGAAGATTTGCGGAATGCTGAACCCGGCCTTGAGCAGGGCGCCGGCCAGGATGGCGCTGACGATCATGAACAGCGCATTGAGAATGTTGTTTGCGGCGATGATGCGCGCCCGATGCGTGGACTGGCTGCGCAGCTGGATCAGCGCGTACATCGGCACGCTGTAAAGGCCGGCAAAGAGGCTGAGCAGCGCGAGATCAATCATCACGCGCCAGTGCGCGGAAATGGCAAGGAACTCCATCGCGTTCAACGTGGTTGGGACAAAAAACTGGGGTAGGCCACCGCTAGCGAAGTAAAGGTCGATCGCGAACACGCTCATGCCGATGGCGCCCACCGGCACCAGGCCGATCTCCACGTGGCGTTTGCTGAGCACTTCGCAGAGCAGCGACCCGGTTGCGATGCCGATGGAGAAAACGACCAACAGTAAAGACGCCACCTGCTCATTGCCGTGCAGCACCTCTTTGGCAAAACTCGGAAACTGGCTCAGGAATACCGCACCAAAAAACCACATCCAGCTGATACCCAGCATGGAGCGGAACACCACCAGGTTGCCGTTGGCAAGCTTGAGGTTGTGCCATGTTTCTGTCACCGGGTTCCAGTTGATTTTCAGGCCCGGGTCAGTCGCAGGCGTCAGCGGAATGAACTGCGAGACAAGCCGGCCAACCAGCGCGAGGCCGATGCATGCAATAGCCACATAGTCGGGGCCGACCTGGGGTACGGCCACCATCAGCCCGCCCACCACCTGGCCCAGCAAAATGGCCACAAAGGTGCCCATCTCAACCATGCCGTTGCCGCCGGTCAGCTCGCGCTCGTTGAGCGCCTGCGGCAGGTAGGCAAATTTGACCGGACCGAATATCGTGGAATGCAGCCCCATCAAAAACGTGCACCCCAAAAGCACGGGCACCTGGACGTTGGCATTGCGGCTCATGAAGCCGACGGCAGCGATCAGCATGATCACCACTTCCAGGTTTTTGACAAAGCGGATCACGCGCGTCTTCTCGAACTTGTCGGTGAGCTGCCCGCTGGTGGCCGAGAACAGCAGAAACGGCAGGATGAACAAAGCGCCAATAGCCAGCCCCGCCAACGCGGGAGGCAGCCAGCTCACGCTGAGCTGGTAGGTCACCATCACGGTGAAGGCAAACTTGAAAAGGTTGTCGTTGGCCGCGCCTGAAAACTGCGTCCAGAAGAATGGCGCGAAGCGGCGCTGCTTGAGGAGCGCGAACTGGTTCGGATGCGCGTGAACGGGGGGTGGCGACACCGCGGCGGCCATATCAACAGGCATGCTTGACTCCTCTTTTCAGTTGTTGTGCGGCAAGCTGTGGCGAGATGGCCTGCCTGCTCTGTTTTTGAATGCTGCTGTGGATTCTGCCTTGAATTTTCGGGCATCCATAAGCGCCGCAACGACGGGCCAGGCGGCACAACTGGCCAACACGTGCTTCAGGGTGTGGCCCGAAAGCAGCTGACCCGTCCATTCGAACACCGCGTGGTCACCCAGCTCGAGCAGCTTGGCCAGCGCATAAATGGCCACCACCAGCAGCCAGCGGATGGGCAACACCCGCCCTGCCAGCGTGGGCCGCAAACAGGCGACGCCGACAATCAGCAACATGCCACCGAGTTGCAAAACGGCCCAGGGCAGCACATTGCCCGTCTGCGACCACAGATGCACGGACAACGGTCCGAGAACGAGGACTGTTGCAGCCACCGCCAAACCGGCACGGGTGCTGACGGCCTGCATGGTGCCAAGCCCGAGCAAGCCGGCGAAGGCAAACACCATGCCGCCGCGATCCCAGACCAGCCCGGCATCTCCCGGCTGCAGATGGTAGGCCGCAGAAACCACGGAGGTGAGGGCCAAGCCGGCAAAGAACAGCCCTGCGAAACCTGCGGCCGCGGCGCTGACAGCCCGCGCCTTCACCGCACGCACAAGGGCCCAGGCACCCACCACGCCCCACAGCGCGAACGGCAGGTTGCTGAGGACGTCCATCGCATGGGGCAACCATCCCCAGGCTCGTTGGTCGGCGAAGTCGTGATAGTGCAAAGGCTGCGCCACCGACGGCCCCAGCAATGCCGCCGCCAGCATCGCAAGCAACACGCCGGCGAGCGCGCATTCGCGGCGGCAGGGCGGTGCTTTCCAGCCCGACACCTTCATCGGCGCGAACCAGGAAGGCGGTGGCACAACACGGCGGTGGGCGGTTTTCAGGCTGATTGGCATGGACAGACTCCTGTGTGAATGAAGCCGCACTGTGCAGGCCAAGTGCCTAAAAAGCACCGAAATTAGAACCAGTTCCCGCCGTTCAGCCTTAAAGTACTGATAATCGATACTCATGAGCACTACCGCGGATCTTGTCACCGTCCTCAAAAAAGAACTCAAGGCGGCGCGCATGACGTACGCCGACCTGGCCGTCAAACTCGGCATGGCCGAATCAAGCGTCAAGCGCATGCTGGCCAGGGGCGATATGCCTCTCTCGCGTATCGACGCGATCTGCCGTGCGCTTAAGCTGGACTTTGCCGACCTGGCCAGGCGCATCGCCGACACCCAGCCCCTGCTGGCGGAGCTGACCGAAGCACAGGAAAAAGCCGTGGTGGCCGACAAGAAGCTGTTGCTGGCCGCCATCTGCGTGCTGTCGCAATGGACGCTGGAGCAAATCACCACGAGTTACCGGCTGACCGAAGCCGAGTGCATCAAATACCTTGCGCAACTCGATCGCATCGGCATCATCGAGCTCAAGCCGTTGAACCGCTACCGGCTCAAGCTCGCCAAGACCTTCCGCTGGCGACCGCACGGGCCGGTCATGGACTACTTCCGCGAAAATGCCCTGCTTGACTATTTTTCCGGTGGATTTGACGGCAACGGCGAAGGCCTGCTGCTGGTGCACGGCTCCATCAGCCGCGGCCTGGCGCCTTCGTTCCTGGAGCGCATGCAGCGGGTGGCGCAGGACTTTGCCCAACAACACCAGACCGACCAGAAGCTGGGCGACAAGGACCGCGAAGGGTTCACCTTGCTGCTGGCCATGCGGGGCTGGGAATTCGAGGCTTTCGCTGCGCTTCGACGGTAGCACCCCCGTTCAGGCTCACTTCGTGTAGCCTGCTCCCCCCTCAAGGGGGCGGCCCCCTGCGGCCCGGCAAAGCCGGTTCCGCGGGGCCTGCTGGTATTCAGTTCAGGTCGCCGCCCGAGCCTATTGCATGCAATTATATTAGCAAGCTAAGTAAATTCAGCACTTACTGATAATATTCAGCTGATTACGGCCTGCGAGGCTATTTCATGCATGCAATTTTGGCGGGATCACGATGAACAACACCTCCACCTATGCTGGCCTTCCCATCCCGGTTGCGGCCAATCTGACCGACACCAAATACTTTTTCCAGGCGCTGGACAACTTCTCGCGGGTGATGGCGATACGCCCCGGGGACCGGGTCCTGATGCTGGCCGACCCTCTGCTGGACCCGCGTGTGATCGACGCCGTGATCGGCATTGCCAAATCGCGCGGCGCCGAGGTGCGCGTTTATATGGAGCCGAGCACGCAAGTGACCGCCGTACCTGAAGAAGTGCATGCCATGCTGAAGAAGGCCACCTTTGTGGTCTCAACCTGGTTCTGCTCCATCCTCGACCCTTTCTGCATCAACCTGCGCCGCGCCGGCCAACGCTGGGTCAAGATCACCTACTTTCGCAACCTGGATCTGCTGCATACACCGCAGGCGCGCTTTCCGGTCGATGTCATCGGCGAGATCATTCGCGGCACGGCCAGCCGTTACCCGACCGAAGGCGATTTTGACTTGCGCTTCACCGATCCGCGCGGCAGCGACTTCCGCATCAGCTTCACGCAGGCGATGCGCGCCAACCAGCTCGCCACCAACCGCTGGCGCGGACAGATGACGGCTGAGGAAGACGGCTGTTATGTGCACTACCTGCCGACACACGGCCCCAACCTGTGGGACCACAACTCGGTCAAGAACGACTTCAAGGCGGTAGTGCCCATGGCCGGCGTGCTATACCCGCAATGGGCGGTTGGTTTTGCCAAACCGTTCGAGGAAAAAATCGCCGTGCATTTTGAAGGCGACACGATTTCTTCGGTCGACGGAATTTCAGAAGAAGCGGTGATCCTGCGCGAGATGCTGGTCGGCGGCCGCATGATCGAAGGTGGCGGCTGCGGCTTCAACCCCAAGGCGCCGCGCCACACGGTGTACCCAGCCGGCTCGAACGCGCCGGGCGCGCTGCACTTCGGCATCGACCTGGCACAACCCAGCGACTACATACGCCGCGTCATGCCTGACTGGGAAGAACCGCCGGTGCACATGGACCTCATCACGCTGGACGGCACCGTGACTGCAGGTAATCAGACCCTGATCAAGGACGGTTTTTTGTGCGCGCTGCGCGACCCGTCAGTGGTGGCAATGGCCGCGCGTTACGGCGATCCGGTGGAGTTACTCGAAGCCCAGGTTCTGTAAGGCCTCACGGTTTCTTCAAGCGGGGGCCGCGGTCCGGCTTCGCCGGCTGCAGGCGCCCGTCCCCTGGAAGGGGAAAAGGCGCTACACGAAGTGAGCGTCCGATAGGGGTACCTAGGTAATCGAAGTAAACACGGTCAGCACACCGGTGTAGCCGTAAAGGTGGTGCCGGGCGATCTCACCGCCGGCGAAAAAACCAACCAGCGGCACATCGCCCAGGGCCCGCCGCACGATCTGCAGTTCGGCACTGGGCGCGCCGAAGTGCGGGCCGCCGCGGCCGGAGCAACTGACGTACACCGCGCCGGCTATGCGCCGGGCTGCGTGCGGCGCGGACTCGGCCTCTGACGCGCTCAAGGCGCTGGCAACTTCCAGCGTGACTTCTTCCGGTTCCAGCTCTTCCCGAATCTCGGCGCACACACGCACCAGGTCGGCGCGCGCGGCTTCCATGTTGCGTTCGCAGAAAGCCAGCTTCATGCCCACGACGGGCACCTCCGCAATGGCAATCCCCTTGCGCGCCGGATCCAGCCCGATCAGGTGGCGCACCAGCACCTCGGCGCCAAACTGGCCGTGCCGGCCGGCGCCGTCATGGGGAATGTCCGCCGGGCGGCTCAGGCCGACCAGCGTGGTCCGCACTTTGGCCAGAGCCTCCCGCGGCTCATCAAGCGACACGTCCAGGTCTGCCAGCATTACTTCCAGTGCCGGCTGTCCATCGAGCTCCGTCACCACATTGGACTCGCAGGCCGTGATCTCATGATGCGCAGACACGGGCCTGCACCCCTGGGTGATGCGTGACATCAGCGCCGCGCCCTGGCCAAAAGCCACACCGCTGAGGCCGCCCGTGAAGACACCGCCGGCCGCGCCCTGCCCCTTGACATTGCCGTGCCCGCTGAGGGCAAACTGCACCGTACTGGAACGGCTGGAGGCCAGGCCGCCAAACACATAGCCGCTGCCGGTGCGCTGCGCCATTTCGTCGATCAGTTCGGCAACGTCGGGCGTTCCGGCGTCCGCATGCACCAGTGCCGTATGCGCCTTGAACCTTCCCTGGCTGGCCGGGGGCAAGGGTGAGACTCCAGAGAACACACGGTACTGGTCGTGCGGAAGCTCGCACAACATGACCGTGAGCGCCGGCTCGTCAAAGTACTCGACGTTGTTGGAGGCGATACCCACACCCACCGTGCCGCTCCAGTCGGTGATGTCGGGCAATTCGGCGCTCAGGTGGTCAAGAATGTCCTGCGCATGTGCCGCATAGTGATCGGTGATGTAGAGCAGCGCCAGCGTGGGTGATTTGGCGTAGCCGGGCAATGCGAGGTAGGCGCGCAGTTGCGCCAGCACAAGGCCTGCTGCCATCTGCCATTGCGGATGGGTGGCGTGGCCGTAGGGAAAAAGCTTCATGGCGTCCTGGTGAAATTCAGCGAAAAGTCAGCCTGTATCAACGCGTGGTTTTGCGTGCGGTTTTGGTTGCAGCCTTGCGCGCCGGCGCCTTGGCCTTGGGTTTCGTTTTGGCGGCAGTTTTACCGGCGGCCGGTGTGGGCCAGGCCTGGCTGCTGCGCAGGGCCGTGTTCATGGCCGCGCGTGCGCCGCCCGCCACAGTTTTACCGGCGGACTCCGCCATGTTGCGGGCCATGCCCGTTGCCATGCCGGTGGCGGTCTTCATCGCGTCCTTGGCAAGGCCGGTCGCCAGGCTTTTGGTGGTGTCCATGGCCGTTTTTTTGGCGGCATCCTTCATGGCATCTGCCGCAATCGTCTGGAACTGCTGGGTCAGCGCGCCCCACCACTGCATCGGGTCCACCACGCCGGCCGGCGGCGTGCCGGCCTTGGCCGCGGCGGGTGCCTTGGCCTTGGATGTGGCGGCCGGCTTGCCCGCGCCAAAGCTCGTCGGCGGGACCTCCAGTCCCGAAAACGTGCGGGCCTTGTCGGCCACACGCTGCACACCACCGGCCACGCTGTCGGCCACCTTGAGCTTGAAGGCATTGGCCACGTCGCCCATGTTGAAGTTCATGCCTTTAAGGGTAGCCAGCGTCATCTTCTGCACCTCCAGCGCCTGGATGGTCGCCTTGAGCGCTGTGGCGTTCTGGTCGAGCCAGAACTGGACGGCCTTGAGTTCATCGATGCGCTTGTCGAGCTCTTCGACATTCAGCGTGGGCGCTACCCAGTTACCGAGGTTGGGCAGCTGCGGAATGCTTTGTGTGGCGCTGCCTGCCGCTTGTTTGGCCAGGTTCTGCAAAAAGTCAAAGCCGGGCACCAGCTTGCCGAAACCGGGGAAAGAAGGGTTGTCCGCGTCACTCATGAATGTCTCCTGGCAGGTTGTGCACGATTTGCATCGGGCGGCTGGGCGATCCAGCGCACGCCTTCATTGTGCAACGCCGCAGCAGCGCGTCAACCGCTTTTTGTGTTTTCAGCAGGCAAACACAAGGGCCGAACCGGCCTCGATTCGGATTCAAGGAAAAAACGCCCGCAACCCCTTACTGACTTGCGCAAGCAGCTATCTATTTCATAGCAATCATCGGCAGGTCTGCCGCCTGCCTGTTGCCGGCCGGGCCGCAAAAGCGTCTCTTTCGGGCAAATGCCCTGATAAGCTTGCACCATGAAAAGCCTCTTTCACTTTGCCTTCAATGTCAGAGACCTCAACGTGGCTCGCCAGTTTTATGGCGGGGTCCTGGGATGCGCGGAAGGCCGCTCGGCCCCTACCTGGGTCGACTACGACTTTTTCGGACACCAGTTGTCGCTCCACCTGGGCGAACCGTTCAAGACAGCGCGCACCGGCCATGTCGGCGACAAGCTTGTTCCCATGCCGCATTTCGGCCTGGTGCTTGCCCTGGCCGACTGGCAGGCGCTGGCCGAGCGCCTGCAGGCCGGCGGCATGGAGTTTGTGCTGGAGCCGCAGGTGCGCTTTGCCGGCGAAGCTGGCGAGCAATGGACCATGTTTTTCTGCGACCCCTTCGGCAACCCCATCGAGATCAAGGGTTTCAAATCACTTGAGGCCCTTTACTCGGCTAACACGGCCTGACATATCTGACATACATATGGCCTATACCTTTGCTTCCGCCACGGTGTTGCTGCTGCTGATCACCGATCCGTTCGGCAATATTCCGATTTTTGTCAACGCCCTGAAGGGTGTGGCGCCGGAGCGGCGCATGCGCGTCATCCTGCGTGAGGTGCTGATCGCGTTTTTGCTGCTGCTGGCCTTCATGTTTGTCGGCGACGGTTTCCTGCGCCTGATGAACCTCAGCGATTTGTCGCTGCAGATCGCCGGCGCCGTTGTCATGTTCCTGATCGCGCTGCGCATGATTTTCCCGTCGGACCAGCCCGAGGCTGCGCCGCTACAGGGCGAGCCGCTGATTGTGCCGTTGGCGATTCCCGCGCTGGCCGGCCCTTCGGCGCTGGCCACGGTCATGCTGCTGGTGTCCCAGGCGCCGGCGCGGCGGCTCGAATGGATCGCGGCGCTGTGCGTGACCATGGCCGTATGCGCTGTGGTGCTGGTGCTGTCCGAGCGTATCCAGCGGGTGGCGGGTGACCGCGTCATGATGGCTTTCGAGCGCCTGATGGGCCTGATCCTCGTGGCCATTTCGGTTGAAATGTTCCTGCGCGGTATACGGCTGTTCATCACCCAAACCGGAGCCGCATCATGAAAAAAACCGTGCAATGGCTGGCCCTTTTTTGTGCCTGTGCACTGGCCTGGCCCTTGGTGCATGCCGTGCAGGACTGCGAAGTCAACGGCGAAAGCGTCAACCCCAACAATGGCAACACCACGGCCGGCAAGACCGGCATCATGCGCTGCAAGGAGCGCGACTCCGGACAGCTGGTGCGCGAGCAGGAGCTGCAAGGCGGCAAGTTCATGGGCTTGATGCGCTATTACCAGGATGGCAAGCTGCAGCGTGAATACAGCGAGAACGAACGCGGCAACCGGCACGGCCGCGCACGCGAATTTGCGCCCGGCGGCCAGGTGCTGCGCGACACCGTCTACAACAACGGCAGCGAGAGTGGCCTTTCGCGCAACTTTCACCCCAACGGGCAGTTGCGGCGCATCGTGTTTTATGGGCCGCGCGCAGGCGGCAGCATCGAGCAGGCCTATGCCGAATTCAATGACCGCGGCCAGCTCCAGGCCTTGCGCTGCGGCGACAAGCCCTTGCTGGCAGCGCCGGCCGAGGACGCCCGCTGGTGCGGTTTTTCGGGGGGTGCCTCGAAGGTCGAACTGTTCAGCGGCAAGGGGGTATTGAACGGCAGCAGCAGTTACCTGGCCGGCAAACGCATTCGCCATGAAACGCTGGGTGACGGCGGAAAACCAGATTACCAGGATGAAGTGTCGGGCAACATTCGCACTGAACGCTATTTCAACGACGCCGGCGTCAAGCGGCGCGAAGTCCAGTGGCTGCTGGAGACCAACCCGTCAAAAACCTCGTTCAAGGAGCGCGAGCAGGAGTTCGCCGACAGCGGCACCCTGACGCGCGACAGGCGCTGGTCGGCGGGCAAGCCGGTCAGCGACCAGACTTACTACCTGAACGGCCAGCCGCGCAGCAAAACCGAGTACGGCGGCGACGGCGACACCGCCTGGGTGCAAACCACCGACTTCTTCGACAGCGGAAAAATCGCCGCCACCGGCCGCTACACAGCCTCCAACCGCTACCGGCAACTGCCCCAGGGTACGCATCAGCGCTTTAACGAAGCCGGCAGGCTGGTGACCGAATCGAGCTACGACGAACGCGGCCGCATCACGCGCGAGAAGACCTGGGATGACGAAGGCAAGCCGTTACGTGACGATGCCGTCTTTGAAGACGGCTCAAGAAAAACTTACTCAAGGTAGCCAGCAGACCGCGAGGGATCTCCAGCCCAGCCGGGGCCGCGGGACTGGCTTTGCCAGACCGCAGGCGCAGCGGCCCCCTCGGGGGGCAGGGAGCTACACGCAGTGAGCGACCGTGGGGGTTATTTTTTGGTCAATCGCGCCGAATACCGACAACCCATCCTTGCCCTTGGCCTCGATGCGGATGGTGTCGCCGAACTTCATGAACTCGGTTTTGGGCTTGCCATCCTCGATGGTTTCGATCGCGCGCTTTTCGGCGATGCAGCTGTAGCCGTGGCTCCAGTCCTTGTTGCTGACGGTGCCCGAGCCGACGATGCTGCCGGCGCGCACATTGCGGGTTTTGCAAATGTGGGCGATCAGCTGGCCGAAACTGAATGTCATCTCGGGGCCGGCTTCGCACATGCCGACCTTGCGGCCGTTCCAGGTGCTTTGCAGGGTCATGTGCAGGCGGCCCTTGTCCCAGGCGTCGCCGACTTCGTCCAGCGTCACTGCCACCGGGCTGAAAGCGGTTGCCGGTTTGCTCTGGAAGAAACCGAAGCCCTTGGCCAGTTCATCGGGGATCAGGTTGCGCAAGGACACGTCGTTGGCCAGCATCAGCAGGCGCACGCCTTCCAGCGCCTGCTCGGGGGTGGCGCGCATGGGCACATCGCCGGTGATCACGGCGATCTCGGCCTCAAAGTCAATGCCGAACTCCTCGCTCGCCACCACCACATCGTCGCAGGGCCCAATGAAATCGTCGCTACCGCCCTGGTACATCAGCGGGTTGGTGTAAAAACTTTCCGGCACTTCGGCATTGCGTGCCTTGCGCACCAGTTCCACATGGTTGATGTAGGCCGAGCCGTCTGCCCACTGGTAGGCGCGCGGTAATGGCGCCATGCAGCGCGACGGCTCAAACGGGAAAGCGTGCCGTGCCTTGCCTTGATTCAATGTCTCGTACAAATCCTGCAACTGCGGCGACATGAAGTTCCAGTCGTCCAGCACCTGCTGCAATTTGCCCGCGATGCCCGTCGCATAATGGGCTGTTGAAAGATCGCGCGACACCACGACCAGCTGGCCGTCGCGTGAAGAATCTTTGTAAGTGGCAAGTTTCATCAATATCCTGATTGGTGGCTGTCGGCTTTCGCAGAAGGCCTGATTGTGCCGTGGCCGGCGGTGGCATCAGGCCCCGCGTTACGATCCATGCATCCACAGTCTCACGGCGAACCTGAAATTCTAGTCAAGCCCATGAAAGTCAGCCCAGGCGCCCCCGCCACAGCACGCAGCAGCCTGCCGCCGCAACGCGCGGGCATTCAGTCGGTCGAGGTTGGCTTCAGCTTGCTGGAGTCGCTCTCTACCTCACCCGGCCCGCTGATGCTTCGCGACCTGGCAGCCGCAGCGGGCATGAGCGCGGCCAAGGCGCACCGTTATCTCGTCAGTTTTCAGCGGCTGGCACTGGTGGTCCAGGACGAGGCAACCGCCCGATATGACCTCGGCCCGGCTGCGCTCAAGTTAGGACTCGCTTCCCTTTCGAGACTGGACAGCGTGAAGCTGGCCCGCCAGCTCATGCCACGCCTGATGGTACAAACCGGCCAGACCCTGGCACTGGCAGTCTGGGGCAACCAGGGCCCGACCCTCGTCCACTGGGAAGAATCGCCGCAGTCTGCGACGGTCAAGCTGCGGCTGGGCGATGTCATGCCGCTGCTGTCATCCGCCACGGGCTTGTGTTTCGCCGCATTTTTGTCTTCCAGCCTGCCCACGGCCAAAGCCAAACCACAGGGGCGGCTGGCACTGCTGGCCAGGGCTGAACTGGCACGCAACCAGAAGCTGGCGCGAAAAGATGTTCCCGCCACCATGGCCGAGCTGAATGCCTTGCTGGAAGAAATCCGCCGCCGCGGCATGGCGCGCGCAGTCAATACCCTGCTGCCCGGCGTAGCCGGCTTCTGTGCGCCGGTGTTCGATGCCGACGGCCACCTCGCGCTCGGCATTGTGGCGCTGGGTTCGCTTGCAACGTTTGATCCGGACTGGGACGGCGCGGTGGCACGGCCGCTGGCCGCCGCCGCCCGGCAGCTTTCCGGTGATCTTGGATTCACACAGGCGTGACCACGTCCACCGACCGCTATCCTTCGGCGCCTCGCTGGCGTGTGCTTGCAGCGCTGGCTGCAGGGGTGCTGGCTGTCCACACGCTGATGCTGAAGTCATCGCCGTTACGATTCGGCCCCGAGCAAACTGCCACCTCCCCGCGCAGCCAGATCTTCGCAACGCGCAGCATCGCACCGCCTCCCGCATTGACAGCGCTTGCACCCGCGCCCTCCACGCCGCCTCCAAAACCCAGGATTTTCAAGAAGAAGCCCGTTGAAGCTCAGGAAAGTCCTGTGCAGCCAGCTACTGATTTGATAGCAACTCCATCTTCCGAGGCGATGACATCCAGCGTGCCAGAGGCAAAAAATCCGGAAAGCCTGCCCGCGCAGGCGACGCCCACAATCGCGGCTGCCAGCGCCCCCGCGATAGCCGAACCAAGCCAGTCGACAGTGACGGCGGTGGTTTTGCCGGATAGCGCGCGACTGGAATACAAAATGACAGGCAGCGCAAAAGGCCTCAACTACCACGCAGACGCCGAACTTGGATGGCGCTATTCCGGCGACAACTACAGCGCCTCCATGCGCGTCAGCGCACTGTTTCTGGGTTCACGCAGCATGGCAAGCACCGGACAGGTGGGCCCGGAAGGCCTGGCGCCGACCCGCTTTTCCGACAAATCAAGAAGCGAAGTGGCCGCGCATTTTGAACCGGACAAGGGACAAATCACCTTCAGCGCCAATACGCCTGCGGTCCCCTGGATCAAGGGTGCGCAGGACCGGGTCAGCGTCTTCATCCAGCTGGCTGCCATGCTGGCGGGCAACCCGACCGGCTTTCCGGCGGGATCCACCATTTCGATTTACACCGTGGGGCCGCGGGATGCAGACACCTGGACCTTCCGGGTGGAAGCCGAAGAGAAAATGGCACTTCCCTATGGCGAGCTGAATACGCTCAAACTCACCCGTCAGCCCCGGCGTGAGTTCGATCAGAAAGTGGAACTCTGGTACGCCCCCTCATTGGGTTATCTTCCCGTTCGCAGCAGGATCACCCAGCACAACGGGGATTTCATTGACCAGCAGCTCAGCGCAATCACCAAGAGCTGAGTTCAACAAACCGGCGTTGTTATACCGCACGGAGGCGCCCTTTTTATGTGTGGTTTTACACGCACTACGCGCCTTTACCGCATGCTTTCGCACTTAACCCCCCGGGCCCTTGAACTTGGCCTCATCGTTGCTATCTGAAGCTAAAGGACCTACACCATGCAAATGCTTTACGACTCGGAATCTTTTGTTGTCATGCAGATCCACGCCAATGCGCCGGAAGAATCAGCGCCCGTCCCGGCCGTTCCGCAACTGGCCCGGCATGGCTTCGAAATCGTCGACAAACGTTCGGGCAAAGAGGTCTATCTGGACGGCTCCTGGGCTGAAATGTTCCAGCAGCGCCTGAGCGCCTGGGCGCAAAACACTCCCACACAGGAAGAAATCGAAGACACGCTGGAAGGCTACAGCGGGCTGGCCAATACGCCAATATCGCTGCACTGATGGCGCCCTCGGGCGCTCATTTTATGTAGCTCACTGCTCCCATCGGCGGCGTGTGTCTTTCTGCCCCATCGCCGATCAACCCGCTGGTGGCTTTTAGCCTGCACCACCATCTGCGGCGTGGGTACAGCCCCAGTGCGTAGCGGCGTCCAGTTGGCCGCGGGTCCGCCCAGCATTGAAACCACCGCCGTCGCCAGCAAGGGGCCGATCATCCAGAGCAAAGGCGCAAGGGTGGGGACTGGGCGGCGCGGAACAGAAGCCCCTGGAAGCGGTAGTATCCACCGATGCACCACCTCCTCACCCCTCGTGCCTTGGCATGCCTTGTCTGCGCCGCCACGACGGCTTTGGCGGCAGGCTGCGCGGGACGGCCCGAAGCGCCCATCCTGCAGGCGCAGGGCAGCGAAGCCGCACAGACATCCACCCGGCTGGAGGCGCTGCTCCCTGCTGACGTCCTGATCCTCGGGGAGCAGCACGATGCCGCTGAGCACCAGACAATCGAACAACAGGTGGTCGCCGCCCTGGCGGCCAAAGGGGTGCTGGCTGCCGTAGCCCTTGAGATGGCCGACACGGGTGCAAGCACTTCCGCGCTCAGGCCCAGTGCCACCGAGCAACAGGTCCGCAATGCGCTCAACTGGAACGACAAGGGCTGGCCCTGGACGGCCTACGGCCCTGCCGTGATGACCGCGGTGCGCGCCGGTGTCCCCGTGATGGGCGCCAATCTGCCCCGGGCGCAGATGCCGGAAAGCATGGCTGACAGCCGGCTTGACGCGCGCTTGCCAGGCCCCGCCATCAAGGCGCAGCAGCAGTTGATCCGTCTCGGCCACTGCAACCTGTTGCCCGAGAGCCAGATCACGCCCATGACACGCATCCAGATTGCCAAGGACATCACCATGGCCAACACCCTGGGGCAGGCCGTACTGCCCGGCAAGACAGTGCTGCTGCTGGCCGGAAGCGGCCATGCGAACCGGCAACTGGGCGTGCCGCAACACCTGCCGACGGACATAAAGGCCAAGGCAGTGCGCCTGCTTGCCGGGAACCCCGCGAATGCCGAGAGGGCAGACGCTTTCGATGCGGTGTGGGCAACGGCCCCGCTCCCGGAGACCGACTATTGCGCAGGGCTGCAGAAGCAGCTGGCCCCCAAACCCTGAAGGGCCTTTTGGGGCTCTGGCAGCGGGGGAATCAGGCGTTTTTGCGGATGGCGTCGGCGACCACGTTGACGATGCGGTCGATATGTTCTTTTTCGACGATGTAGGGCGGGCAGACCACGACGTTGTCAGCCGCTGGCCTCACCAGCACACCGTTGTGGAAGCAGTCCATAAAGATGTCATAGGCGCGCTTGCCCGGCACACCCGCCACCGACGCCAGCTCAACCGCACCGGCCAGCCCCAGGCTGCGAATACCGATCACATTGGGCAGGCCCTTCAGGCCGCTGTGCATCGCGTCGCCCAATACCTTGCCCATCTGGCCGGCACGGTCATACAGCTTTTCTTCCTTGAACAGCTCCAGCGTTGCAATAGCGGCCGCGCAAGCCACCGGATGGCCGGAGTAGGTGTAGCCATGAAAGAACTCCACGGCGTGCTCGGGTGCACCGGCATTGGCATTCATCATGCCGTCATAGATGCGGTCGGAGCAGATCACGCCGCCCAGAGGGATGACGCCGTTGGTCACGCATTTGGCGAAGTTGAGCATGTCGGGCACAACACCGTAATAGTCCGCCCCGAAACCGGTGCCCAAACGGCCGAAGCCCGTGATGACCTCATCAAAAATCAGCAGGATGCCGTGCTTGTCGCAAATTTCGCGCAGGCGTTTCAGGTAGCCCTTGGGCGGCAGGTACCAGCCCGCACTGCCCGACACCGGCTCGACAATGACGGCGGCCACGTTACTCGGATCGTGCAGCGGAAGGATGCGATTTTCCAGCTCCAGCAGCAGGTCTTCCTGCCACACGGGCTCAACACCATTGATATAGGCGTGGTTGACCGGGTCATGGATGAAGCGCATGTGGTCCACGCGAGGCAGCAACGCGGCGCCATACACCTTGCGGTTGGCCGGAATTCCGCCCACACTCATGCCGCCGAAACCAACGCCGTGGTAGCCCTTTTCGCGGCCGATGAATACATTACGGTGGCCTTCGCCCCGCGCACGGTGGTAAGCCAGCGCGACCTTCAACGACGTGTCCGCGGCCTCCGAGCCCGAATTGCAAAACAGCACTTTGTTGAGGTCGCCGGGCGCCATGCCTGCGATGATCTCGGCAGCCTTGAAGGCCTGGTCGTTGCTGGCCTGGAAAGCGGTCGCGTAGTCCAGTGTGTCGAGCTGCTTCTTGATGGCTTCGTTGATGGGCTTGCGGTTGTGGCCGGCGCCCACACACCACAGGCTGGAAATACCGTCGATCACCTGGCGCCCGTCGTGCGTCGTGAAATGCATGCCGTCCGCGGCCACAAACACGCGCGGGTCTTTTTTGAAGCTGCGGTTGGGCGTGAACGGGAGCCATTGGTGCTCCATGTTGAAATTCTGGTAGGCCATGGTGGTTTCCTGCGTCGAAAGGTTTGAAGCTGGGATAGCAGCGCTTGATCTCGCATTCTGGCACTCTTGCCGCCGCCCTGCACCTGCAATTGCCTGCAGGCCGGGCAGACACAGCCTTCACCTGCGACAATTCACCCCCTATGAATCACGCTTATATCCTTACCCTGTCCTGCCCGGACCGTATGGGCATTGTTCACGCCGTCTCTGGTTTCCTGTTGCAGAACGGCGGCAATATTGAAGAAGCCGCGCAATACAACGACCATGACACCGGACTCTTCTTCATGCGGGTTCAGTTTGCCTGCGACCAGCTGACCCAGGAAGAACTGAAGACGCAACTCGAAGCATTCGCCTCACCGTTCAGCATGAAGTGGAAGCTTCACTCGACAGAAGCAGCCATGCGTACCGTGATCATGGTCAGCCGCGACGGCCATTGCCTCAACGACCTGCTGTTTCGCTGGAAGTCCGGCATGGTGCCGCTGGATGTGCGCGCCATCATCAGCAACCACCGCGATTTTTACCAGCTGGCTGCGAGCTACAACGTTCCTTTCCACCACATCCCGGTGACGGCGGCCACCAAGGCGCAGGCCGAAGCGAAGCAGCTTGAGATCATCGAGGCAGAAGGTGCCGAGCTGGTCGTGCTGGCGCGCTACATGCAGGTACTCAGCAACGAGATGTGCGGATCACTCTCGGGGCGTGCCATCAATATCCACCACAGCATGCTGCCGAGCTTCAAGGGCGCGAGGCCGTATTACCAGGCGCACGAACGCGGCGTGAAAGTGATCGGTGCGACTGCGCACTATGTCACAGCCGATCTTGATGAAGGCCCGATCATCGAACAGGATGTCACCCGGGTCGACCATAAAGACACCGTCGAGCACCTGACCGCCCGCGGCAAGGACACCGAAAGTCGGGTGCTTGCACGCGCCGTCAAGTGGCACAGCGAGCACCGTGTGCTTTTGAACGGCCACAAGACTGTCATCTTTAAATGAGCCCCCACGGTCGCTCACTGCGTGTAGCTCCCGAGGCCTTGCAGGCCGCGGCTCGCGAGACGCTTCGCCTGCGGCCCGGCAAAGCCGGTTCCGCGGTCCCTGCTTGCAAAGAAGCGTCGCAAACGATACGTAGCGTTCACTAGCAGACATGGCTACTCCTGCCCGAATCCCACCCATTCAATGCCTGCTGACCTTCGAGGCGCTGGCGCGGCTGCGCAGCGTGACGCAGGCGGCCGAAGAACTCTGCGTCACGCCCAGCGCGGTCAGCCACCGCGTCAAGCAGCTGGAGCAGATCATCGGCACCAAGCTGTTTGGCCGTGCCGATTTCTCCTTGACCACAGAAGGCAGTGAATACCTGGCGCATGTGCGCGAGGGCCTGGCCACGCTGCAGAAATTTCCCGGTGCGGCCGGGCAAAGCGCCGCCCCCGGCAAGCGCAAGTTACGGCTGGCGGTCACGCCCACGTTCGCACGCTCCATCCTGATTCCGCGCCTGCGCCAGTTTACCGATGCCTACCCTGAAATCGACCTGACGCTGCAGGTGTCCATCCCGCTACTGGACGTGGTGGCCGAGGATGCCGACCTCATCGTGCGCTTCGGCACCGGCCGCTATGCGGACCTGGAGCACGTCTGCCTCAGCAAGGACGAGGTCGCGCCACTCGCCTCACCGGCTTTTGTGCGCGAACACGGCCCCTTTGAGGCGGCTGAAGATCTCGAAGGCGAAAGCCTGTTGCGCTCGCCGCTGGAACCCTGGCGCACCTGGTTTTCGGCCCAAAAACTTGATTGGCCCGAACCCGCCGACGGCTCCCAGTTCAACGACATCGGCCTGATGTGTGATGCCGCCGCGGCCGGTATGGGTATCGCGTTGATACGTCTCAAGCTGGGCGCGCCCTGGCTGGAAAATGGCTCGCTGGTGCGCTTGGGGAACAACGCGGTATTTTCAGGAAATATTCCCAGCCCGCATGCGCACTACTTGTGCTGGCGCACCGGCACCATGGACCGCTGGGAATGCGCGGCTTTTGCCGACTGGCTGCGAAAAAGCTTGGGCTAGGGCCCCAAGGGCGTTTGAATGAGAGCTCCCCTACCCGGCTACCCGGCGTTGCAAAGCCTTAACGTGGGTCCACCCTGCCTAGGTTTTTCACCTTGCTCAAGGCCTTTTGATTTGTAGCGCATTTTGCGTACGCCAATAGCATTAGCAAGCCCCAGGCGTCCGACAAGTGGTTTTGCGCCCATGCCGGCGCATACCTATCATGAGCTGGCCGTGACACCGGTTGAGGGTCCGGCCAGCGGCACATAGTCAAAAACCAACTTGTTTAATGAGGGAGATTCTCATGCGGAAAAATCAATTGGCCGCCGGCGTGGCCGGCATCCTGTTCTCCATGCTCGCACTTTCGCCTGCGGTTCACGCCGAAGGCAAGGCCGCCGCAGCCAAGGCTGTCAAACCCGGCACCTTCTGTACCATCCAGGACGCCAAGGCATGCCAGGAAGCCGTGACGCCCACGCAAATCCTGTCGCGCTTCAAGGCCGGTAATTCGCGTTTTGTTTCCGGCAAGCCGCGCCACCAGAACTACCTCAAGGAAATGAAGGCCACCGCGGACGGCCAGTTCCCGCTGGCCAGTGTGGTGTCGTGCATTGATTCGCGTGCCCCGGCCGAGATTGTGTTTGACCAGGGCATAGGCGACCTTTTCAACGCGCGCGTGGCCGGCAACATCGTCAATGAAGACATCCTGGGCAGTCTGGAATTCGCGCACAAAGTCATGGGCGCCAAACTGCTGGTGGTGATGGGTCACACCAGCTGCGGCGCCATCAAGGGTGCTTGCGACGACGCCCAATTGGGCAACCTGACGGGTCTCATCGGCAAGATCAAGCCGGCCGTGAGTCTCGTTTCCGCCGACATCAAGGATCGCACCTCGAAGAACTACGCTTTTGTCGAGATGGTGGCCGAGAGCAATGTACGCCTCACGGTGGAGACGATCCGCGAGAAAAGCCCCATCCTGCGCGAGATGGAGCAAAAGGGTGAAATTCTGATCGTGGGCGCCATGTACGACGTGAAAACCGGCAAGGTCAAGTTTTATGACGCGCCCGGCGCCGGCAAGGTCGCTCCTGGCACCAAATCCTGAGCACCTTTTTGAGGCTTTGACCGGCTCCAGGTCATGTGCCGGTTCATCGGCCAGGCCTGCTTCCCGGGAGGCCATTCGTCAAGCCGACTGAATGTTAGACTCGCGCGATTTCAAGAACAACGTCGGGGGGAGGATTGATGCGGATTTTTCGATTGCTTGCCATTGTTGCCGCCATTTTTCTTACCGGGTGTGCGGCCACTGGCCCCCGATATGACGAAGTCGAGGCCAACTTCCCTACCTTGCTCTCGGGTTATGCGCGTCTTGTGGTCTATCGCTCGGGCGGGCTCGGGATGGCAGTCCAGCCGGAGATCAAACTCAATGGTGAAGTGATCGGCAAGTCTCAACCCAAAGGTTTTTTCTTTGTCGATCGCACGGCAGGCAAGTACACAGTCAGTGCCCGCACTGAAATCGAGGCGACCGCGGACGTCGAACTGGAGGACGGTCGCACGACCTATCTGCAAACCGGCGTCACGATGGGCCTCTTTGTGGGCCACCCCACCTTCGGCCTTCAAAACGAAAGTACGGCCTTGCAACACCTGCCTGGCCTGGCTTATACCGGCCCTATTCCACTCGTGCCGGGCACACCGCGTGCCGGTTCGGCGAACGGCATCGCGGGGCGCAGCACCGATGTACGAACCCGCGCATCCGGCCCCGTGACACTCGACGACCTGAGTGGCCTGCTGCCTCCCGTACGGTAAATCGAACGCTCCAAAAGGTGCACTGTGAGACGTCAATTCATGCTTCACGGCATAGGCCTGCTTCTTGTTGGCTGCAATGTCCTTGCGCAAAATGCGACACCAAGCCCGGAACAGCTTTTCGAGCGTTTGTCACCCAGCATCTGGGTTGTCAAGACCTTTGATGACGCGGGAAAGCTAATCGCCACGGGCAGCGCGGTGGTCATCGGAGCCGGCACGCTCATCACCAATTGCCATGTGCTGGTCAAGGCACGCAAGGTTGCGGTGACACGCGAGAACATCGCTTACGGCGCCACCCTTGAGCACGCAGACCCCGCGCGCGACCTGTGCCAGCTCAAGGTGGCCAATTTCAATGCACCGGCGGTCACCATCGCGACGGAAATACCGAAGGTCGGCTCCAGGGTCTATGCCATCGGGAATCCGCGCGGGTGGGAAATGACGATCAGCGATGGTCTTCTGTCCGGCATTCGCCGTGCAGACAATGATGAGCTCGTCGCGCTGCAAATCTCCGTACCCATTTCGCCTGGTTCCAGCGGCGGCGGCCTTTTCGACGCGCAAGGCCGCCTGATTGGCATCACCACCCTTATCCGCCGCGATGCCCAAAACCTGAATTTCGCCTTCCCGGCTACCTGGATTGCCGAAGTCCCTGCGCGCGCAGCGGCAGCGCTGGCCGCGCGCAGTGAACGCAACAAACCCGCCACGGCGACCCAGGCAGGAGGCGCGCAAGTCTTCGAGTACCGGCTGCGCGATCGAACCACCGGGTTGACGCAGAACATCAGGTACCGTCTGGACCGCATGGACGGAGACCAACTGATCTTCAACCAGGGAAGCCGTGTGGAGCGGGCCGGTGGCGAGGTTGTCACACTCGTCAGCGCCATTGCCGGAGAATATGAGTTGGCCACGCCGCCGCGCGGCTGGATCACCAAGACACCGGAGCGCGGACAGACATGGCAGCTTCGGTATGAAACCCGGATGCAAAACCAGCAAATCGAAATGGACCTCACGGCCCGCGCAACCGATGAATCGACAATGCGCATTGGCGACCGCGAGTTTGGCATCATGCGGGTCGAATTCACCGGGTTTACAACACGGGGGATTTACACCAGGACCAGCGCCGTATACACCGCCAACGCGTGGTACGCCCCCGAACTTGGCCGCGTTGTGCGATTTGATGCAAAAGCGCGCGGCGCAAGCGGCACCACTTTCTTTCTTGTCGACGAGGCTCTGGAACTATTTGACATCCGCAAAGAGTGACCCGAGGGCGAAGTACGGCGCACTGGCATGGCAGGCCGCAGAATCAAGGGAAACTTTAGCCAAGTGGCTGAAAACGTTGCACGGCCAGTATTTTCGCCCTGGGCATCCAGTCTTTTATGCCGCTAGCCCTTTGTTTTCGTGCGCGAACAGCTATCAAATGAATAGCAAATTCGTTTTCACAAAACACCCTCATTTTCTTCACGCCACCAGCCCCAGCTTTGCATTAAAGTGCCTTCATGACCGGCGAGAGCCGGTTTCATCCCCGAAGGCCACCCATGAACGCATCCGCTGAATCCAGGCAACAGCACCTGCTTGAACGCCGTGAACGCCAGGTCCAGGTGGTCGGCGCGCTACAGGCGGTGCTGCCGGCACACGCGCTGCTCTGGAATACCGAAGACACCACCCCTTACGAATGCGACGGGCTGACCGCCTATCGCCAGCGGCCGCTGGTGGTGGCGCTGCCCGAAACCTACGCGCAGGTACAAGCCGTACTCAAGACCTGCCACGCGCTGGAGGTGCCGGTGGTCGCGCGGGGCGCAGGCACCGGACTTTCGGGCGGCGCCATGCCGCACGCGCTGGGTGTCACGCTGTCGCTGGCCAAGTTCAACAAGATTCTCAAGCTCGACGCCATCAGCCGTACGGCCGTGGTGCAAGGCGGCGTGCGCAACCTCGCGATCTCCGAGGCGGCCGCGCCGCTGGGCCTTTATTACGCGCCCGACCCTTCCAGCCAGATCGCCTGCACCATAGGCGGTAACGTGGCCGAGAACTCCGGCGGCGTGCACTGCCTCAAGTACGGGCTGACGGTGCACAACGTGCTCAAGGTCAAAGGCCTCACCATTGAAGGCGAGGAAGTTGAATTCGGCAGTGATGCACTCGATGGAGCAGGCTATGACCTGCTGAGCGTCATCATCGGAAGCGAAGGCATGCTGGCCGTGACCACTGAGGTGACGGTGAAACTGATACCCAGGCCGCAGCTGGCGCGTTGCATCATGGCCAGCTTTGCCGACCTGCGCAAAGCCGGCGATGCCGTAGCCGCCGTCATTGCGGCGGGCATCATTCCCGCCGGCCTTGAGATGATGGACAAGCCGATGACGGCCGCCGTGGAAGACTTTGTGCACGCCGGCTACGACCTCAGCGCCGAAGCCATTCTGCTGTGCGAAAGCGACGGCACGCCGGAGGAAGTTGAAGAAGAAATCGGCCGCATGACCGACGTGCTGCGCCGCTGTGGCGCCACGGCCATTGCCGTGAGCCAGAACGAAGCTGAACGCCTGCGCTTCTGGAGCGGCCGCAAAAACGCCTTCCCGGCATCGGGACGCATCAGCCCCGACTACATGTGCATGGACTCCACCATTCCGCGCAAGCGCCTGGCCGACATCCTGCTGGCGATTGCCGGGATGGAGAAGAAGTACCAGCTGCGATGCGCCAATGTGTTCCACGCGGGCGACGGAAACCTGCACCCCTTGATCCTGTTTGATGCCAACGACCCCGACCAGTTGCACCGCTGCGAACTCTTCGGCGCAGACATTCTGGAAACCAGTGTCGCGATGGGCGGCACCGTGACGGGCGAGCACGGCGTGGGCGTGGAAAAACTCAACTCCATGTGCGTGCAGTTCTCCACCGAGGAAAACGAGCAGATGTTCGGTGTCAAACGCGCGTTCGACAGCAAAAGCCTGCTCAACCCGGGCAAGGTGATCCCGACGCTGAACCGCTGCGCCGAATACGGAAAAATGCTGGTACGGGGCGGGCAGATCAAGCACCCCGATTTACCGCGCTTTTAGGCGAAAGACGCAGCCGCATAAGAACCTCGTAGACTGCGCGGACAACCCACGGCAAAAAAATGCATGCAATACCGTTCAGCGGTTTTCCCACCATGCGCCGCCAGCTCTGTCGCGGCTTGTCAGTCGCGTTGCTGGCGTTCGTCCCGCAGTGGGGCTGGTGTGTCGAGGCAGGGCAGTCATTGCCCCACCTCGAGCCCTTCGACAGGGCCATGCTGGAGATCATGAAAAAGCACGATGTCCCGGGCGCCAGCCTGGCCGTGGCCAAGGACGGCAAGCTGCTCCTTGCCAAAGGCTACGGTTATGCCGACAGGGACAAGCAGGACGCCATGACACCGCAAACCCTGTTCCGCATGGGAAGCATCAACAAGACATTGACAGCGGTCATGGTGCTCAAGCTGGCAGAGGATGGAAAGCTGAAGCTGGACGACCCGGTGCTGCCCTTCTTCGAGAAAGCCGGGATAGCGCCCGGCTCCCCCGCTGACCCGCGCGCCAGGGACATCCGCATCCGGCACCTGCTTCAGCATTCAGGCGGGTTCGATCGGGAGCGCTCTGGCGATCCTTTTTTTCAGCCCCGGCTCAGGGACGTTGCCCGCCGGCAAGGCGTCGCGCCCGTTACCTGCGATGCGATCATCCGGGACTCCCTGCAGGACAAGCTGGACTTCACGCCCGGCGAGCGCTTCGCCTATTCCAACACCGGCTACTGCATGCTCGGAAGGGTTGTGGAAATCGTCACCGGCGAATCCTACCGAGCCTTCAGCAGCCGGGAGTTTCTGATGCCGTCCACCGGCAAAGGCTTTCAGGCCGCAAGCAGCACCGAGAGCCGGCAGGGCGAGACGAAGTACTACGCGTATCCCGGAGAGCCGCTGCAGCGCGGCGCACCGGGTGTTACGAACGCGAATGTGCCCAGCCCTTACGGCTCCTACTCCGTCGAAAACATGGACGCGCTGGGCGCCTGGATCGCGACGCCAACAGATGTGCTGAAGTTTTTCCTGGCGATCGACGGTGCACGGGGAAAACGCCTCCTGAATGAGGACTCGTTGCGGACCATGCGCAGCGAGCCGACGCTGGAAAAAGATGGCAATCCGCGCAGCTTTTATGCGGCAGGCATTCACGTCGTCAGGAGTGACAAGGGCGATAACTGGTGGCACACGGGCAGCCAGCCGGGCCTGCAGACCCTGGCGCTTCGGACCCGGCAAGGCTATGCATGGGTGGTGGCCTTCAATTCCAGGCCGGACCCATCCGGGCGCCGCGCCTTCTTCAACGACATCGACCAGGCGCTGTGGGACGCGGCGAATGCGGTACGGGAGTGGCCGCAAGGGGATCTTTTTGCCAATCCTTAAACTTTCCAGTGTGGGTATTGCCATGACCATTCGAGCAATTCCGGGCGATGCCCTCGCATCGAGAGTGCATTCGCCCGCCGTGGAAATCACGGCATGACAGCATTGCGGGGTTTGGCCTGGTTACTCGTTTTTCAGTCCACAGGGGAACTTCTTTCTCGCGGTTTTTCCCTGCCGTTTCCGGGTCCCGTGATCGGCATGGTTTTGCTCCTGCTGGGCCTCCAGTCATACACGGTGCGCACCCCTGTGGCAGTGTGCGCAGACTTCCTGCTCTCGCACCTTTCGTTACTCTTTGTGCCTGTCGGCGTCGGGGTCATGACCCATCTTTCACTGGTCAGCCAGTACGGCGCACGCATGCTGCTGGTCGTGGTGGTGTCCACTTTGGCGGGTTTGCTCGTGACCGTGCTGGTGCTGCACCTGCTGCGGGACCATAGCGACACCCCTCCCCAGGATCCTCCACATGCCTAAATTTGTGGAGTTATGGGTCTACCTGTCGGCCACACCCCTGTTTGGCTTGACCGCGACGCTGGTGGTGTATGTGCTCGCGCAAGCTGTTTATGCTCGTCTCGGACAAGCGCCCTGGGCCAATCCCGTGTTGTGGACGGTCGTCTGCCTGGCCGGCACCCTGCTGGCCACCGGTGTGCCTTACCCCACCTATTTTGCGGGCGCCCAGTTCATACATTTCCTGCTCGGCCCTGCGGTGGTGGCACTGGCGTGGCCACTGTGGTTGCGGCGCGAAGAACTGCGCAGGCGCTGGGGCCGCCTGCTGCTTGCGGCTCTGGCCGGTGGTGCTGCGGCCAGCGGATCGGCGTTGCTGCTGGGATGGGCCGTAGGTTTGCCCGTCGAAGTTACCCTGTCGCTTGCGCCCAAATCTGTCACCGCACCGGTCGCCATGGGTATTGCGGAGAAGATCGGCGGAATCCCTGCGCTGGCGGCTGTGTTTGCCGTGGTCACTGGCCTCGTGGGTGCGCTCAGCGGCAAATATCTTTTTGACGCCTTGCGAATTCCCGTTGACGCTGCGGGATGGGCCGCACGTGGTTTTGCACTGGGCACGGCATCTCATGGGCTGGGCGCCGCGCGGGCATTGCAGGTTAATGCCGATGCAGGCGCCTACGCCGGGTTGGCGTTGGGCCTGCAGGTGGTTCTGGCGTCCGCGCTGATACCGTTGGTATTCCGGTGGCTACAGCCCGAACGGCAAACACGAAAACTCCGCATCACCTTCCTGCCGCGAGCAACAGGGAAGTGATGTGGAGGGTTCACTGGCGCGTTTGAAACGCGCCCTGTTGTTGCTTTAAGTCTCCTACACCGCCTGCAAACCTGGTTTGACCACGCTCGCCGGCTTGGCCGAAGCCAGTGCACCGAACAGGATCTCGCCCGAGAGCTGTCCGCCTTCTTCAATCACCAGCTTGCCGTAGCGGATGATGCCCGTGACTTTCCCGGTCGAGTAAATCACCAGTTTCTGCCGCACTGTAAGGTTGCCGTTGAATTCGCCGCGGATTTCCGCCACATCTATTTCTGCGGAGCCCTTGAATGCACCCTGCTCGGCAATCTGGATCACACGCGAATCCATGGTGGCCTCCACCAGGCCTTCGACCACCAGCGTATCGCAGTCCGTAATCTCCACGCCCTTGAGTTTGATGTTCGGGCCGACCGTCAATTTGCTGCCGCCTTCTTTTACCGTGCTCGCAGGCGCTTCATTGACCGCCTTGGCGGTGTTTTGCTGGTTCACATTTGTGGACGACGCTCCCGACTGCAGCGCGCCGGAAGCACTGGACGTGCCCGTGGTCCCATAGCCATTTCCCGGGCCATGACGCAAGCCCGTTGGTGTCTCGTTTTCTCGCTTGCCAAAGAACGGTGTTGCCATTGTGAGTTCCTTCAAAAAGAACGCATGGTACGTCTGCAGAAAATTAAAAGCTTCAGTGGTATGCAAGATAGGTAACGAAATTAATTCTTACATTCCCTTGTTTACATTCACCCTGCGGCAATAACAACAGGCTCTATGCGCGCCTATGTGCGGCTGGCAATGCATGAGGAAAACTCCGTCCAATTGACACCCGAGACCTGCCCGTTTCGTATCGGTACGACGATTTTTTTGACGTGGCGTTGGCCGCAGTTCGCAGCACCGACCTCCCCTATTGAAATGCCTCAAACCTCAGATACCGGGGTCGCGTGTAGCATGTCGGACACCATGGCCACTGACAGTGAACTTCACGCCTTCGCACTTTTCGGCACTGCCGTTGGGCAGTGCGCGCTGGTGTGGAACGCACACGGGATTGCGGCCGTACGGCTGCCCGAAACATCGGAGAGCCGCATGCTGTCCCGTTTGCACGGGAAGTTTGCGCAGCTGGCCCCTGCCGCGCCGCCGCACGGCATGCAACTGGCCATAGACGCCATGACAGCCCTGCTGGCAGGTGAGGCCCGTGACTTGCGCTTTTGCACACTGGACCTGCGTCACGTCCCCTCTTTCAACCGCCGGGTGTACGCGATTGCGCAGGAGATTCTTCCAGGCAAGACCCGAACGTACGGTGATATCGCCACCGAGCTTGGCGAACCCGGTTCGGCGCGTGCCGTGGGTCAGGCGTTGGGGCACAATCCGTTTCCCATCATCGTGCCTTGTCACCGCGTTCTGGCGGCTGGCGCGCAGTCGGGTGGTTTTTCCGCGCCTGGCGGCGTCTCGACCAAGCTGCGCATGCTACTGATTGAAGGCGCCGAGATCGGCGGCGCACCCGGCCTGTTTGACCGTGAGCCGCCGCCCTCCACCTCATAGTCATTGAACAAACGCCCATCACCACGAAACTCACCCACCCATGCCGCACACCTCTACAGAAAAAACGCCCGCGATTCGTCTCTATTCAGCCCGCCTCAGCATGTTCGGCGCCAAGGTGCAGATCGCCGCGTTTGAAAAAGGCATACCGCTCGATATCGTCATGGTGCCCTTCACGCAGACCGAGGGCTATTCGCCCAAGCACCCGGAGGTCGTGCGAATCAACCCAAAAAAGCAGGTGCCCGTACTGATCAACGGCGACCTGGAGCTGTTCGACTCGACGCAGATCCTGGAGTACCTGGAAGACCTGAAACCGCAGCCTGCGCTGTGGCCGGCCGGGATCGCCGCCCGCGCCCGCGCCCGCCAGATGGAGCACATGTCGGACGAGGTTTACTTTCCTCACATCATCCGGCTCATGGGGCTGCAGCACAGCCTTGACGATCCGCAAGCGGTCGCCGCGATTGATGGTGCGCGGGCCTTCTACACGCGGCTTGAAAATCTCCTGCAAGGGCGGGAGTTCGTGATGGAGAGCTTCTCGTTTGCCGATATCGCCCTGTACATGGCAATACTGTTTGGCGAACGCCTGGGCGCGCCCCTTACACCGGCCACACCGTTGCTGCTGGCATGGCGCGACAGGATGAGTGCGCGGCCTTCGGTGCAGAGCGCGGTGATTCCCATGGCGAAATACCTGTTGTCGGACGGCAGGCCTTTGCCTGCCTTCATGGCCGAAATGCTGCAAGTGGCCTGACACCAGGGCCCACACCCGACGTGGGTGCTCGGGGAAAACCGAGCAAAAACCGGCGCTTTGGCGCAAACTGGCGAGCTGGCCGTGCAAACAAATCCAACAAGCGCGGACCGGCAAAAAAGGAGTCCGTCATGCCCCGCCACACCCCCATCGAGCGTTATCGCAACATCGGCATCAGCGCGCACATTGATGCCGGCAAAACCACCACGACCGAACGCATCCTGTTCTATACAGGTGTGAACTACAAGATCGGCGAAGTCCATGAAGGTACGGCCACCATGGACTGGATGGAGCAGGAGCAAGAGCGCGGCATCACCATCACCTCGGCAGCGACCACCGCCTTCTGGAAAGGCATGGCCGGCAACTACCCCGAGCACCGCATCAACATCATCGACACTCCCGGCCACGTCGACTTCACCATCGAGGTGGAGCGCTCCATGCGCGTGCTCGACGGCGCCGTGATGGTGTATGACGCCGTGGGCGGCGTGCAGCCGCAGTCAGAAACCGTCTGGCGCCAGGCCAACAAATACAAGGTGCCGCGCCTGGCATTCGTCAACAAGATGGACCGCGTGGGCGCGGACTTTTTCCGCGTGCAACGCCAGATCAGCGAGCGCCTCAAGGGTGTAGCCGTGCCGGTGCAAATCCCGGTGGGCGCCGAGGACCACTTCCAGGGGGTGGTCGACCTCGTCAAGATGAAGGCCATCATCTGGGACGACACCAGCCAGGGCTTGCATTTTGAATACGGTGATATCCCTGCGGATCTGGTGGACACCGCCAACGAGTGGCGCACCAAGATGATCGAGGCGGCCGCCGAAGCCAACGACGAATTGCTCAACAAATACCTGGCGGGCGAACCCCTGAGCGAGGACGAGATCAAGCAGGGCCTGCGCCAGCGAACCATCGCCAACGAGATCGTGCCCATGCTCTGCGGCAGCGCCTTCAAGAACAAGGGCGTGCAGGCCATGCTGGACGCGGTGATCGACTACATGCCTTCGCCGGTGGACGTTCCCGCCATCCTGGGCCACACCGAAGACGACGGCGAGGCCGAGCGTCATCCGAAAGACGACGAACCCTTCTCCGCGCTGGCCTTCAAGATCATGACCGACCCCTATGTCGGTCAACTGATTTTCTTTCGCGTTTACTCGGGCGTGGTCAAGGCCGGCGACACGGTCTACAACCCCGTCAAGGGCAAGCGCGAGCGCCTGGGCCGCATTTTGCAGATGCATGCCAATGAACGCAACGAAGTCAAGGAGGTGTATGCCGGCGACATCGCCGCCGCCGTGGGCCTGAAAGAGGCGACCACCGGCGACACGCTATGCGACCCGGCCCACGTCATCATCCTGGAGAAGATGGTGTTCCCTGAACCTGTTATTTCACAAGCCGTAGAACCCAAGACCCAGGCCGACCAGGAAAAGATGGGCATTGCGCTGAACCGCCTCGCGCAGGAGGACCCATCATTTCGCGTGCACACCGACGAAGAGTCTGGCCAGACCATCATCTCGGGCATGGGCGAGCTGCACCTGGAGATCCTGGTTGACCGCATGAAGCGCGAGTTCAGCGTGGAAGCCAATGTGGGCAAGCCACAGGTGGCCTACCGGGAGACGATCCGGCAGGCGGTGAACGATGTTGAAGGCAAGTTCATCAAGCAGTCGGGCGGGCGCGGGCAGTACGGGCACGCCGTGCTCAACCTGGAGCCGCAGCCTTCAGGCAAAGGCTATGAGTTCGTCGACGCCATCAAGGGCGGCGTGATTCCGCGCGAATACATTCCGGCCGTCAACAAAGGCATTGTGGAAACGCTCAAGGCCGGCGTGCTGGCGGGCTACCCGGTGGTCGACGTCAAGGCCACGCTGGTGTTCGGCTCTTACCACGACGTCGATTCCAACGAGAACGCCTTTCGCATGGCCGGCTCGCTCGCCTTCAAGGAAGCCATGCGTCGCGCCAAGCCGGTGCTGCTGGAGCCCGTGATGGCGGTCGAGGTTGAAATGCCCGAAGATTTCATGGGCAATGTCATGGGCGACCTCTCGTCGCGGCGCGGCATGGTGCAGGGCATGGAAGACATTGCGGGCGGCGGCGGCAAGCTGGTGCGCGCCGAGGTTCCGCTGTCGGAGATGTTCGGCTACTCGACCACCTTGCGCTCACTCACGCAGGGCCGCGCGACCTACACGATGGAATTCAAGCGATATGCCGAGGCGCCGGCCGACGTGGCCGCAGCCATCATGCGCGGCAAGGGTGCCTAGCCGGATGGCAAGCTTTTGAGCTTTTAGCCAATAGGGACGAGCGCAAACAGCTATCGATTTGATAGCAAATGAGCACTCTTTTTCTCATCCTCCCGAGTGGGACCGAAGCGACCCCGCGCTGTTATCGTCTGCTGAACTCAATGCCGGCTCAACGCCACGCTATTGATTTGATAGCTGCTTGCGCCTGTCCCTATTGCCCAGAAGGCCAAAATCACCAGGGAATTGCACATACAAGCTCCCGTCATCGGGAGGCCTACTGGTCGACCTTGACCCGGTAGGTGACGACGATCTGGGCCCCGGAAGCCAGCGAGCCGGTGAAGGTCCACTTCAGCGCCCCTTGCGCGTTCACGGCCGGCTGCGTCGTCACGACACAGCCCGTGATACCCGTCGGCAGCACGCCCGGGCAGGCGGTGGAGACGAAGCCGGTGAACGCCGGGGTCGCGTCGCTCACAAACAGCGTGGACAGCGCCTGCGTGCCGTTGTTGGTGGCCGTCAAGGTGTACTGCAGCGTGTCGCCAGGGTTGGCGTTCACGCTGGTGGCAGAGGCGATGGCCTGGGTGACGTTGCTCACCAGCTTGGCCAGCAGGAGGTCGCCTGCCTGGCCGACGGTGGTGATGTCGGTGGCAAGTAGGGTGCTGACGACCAATGCCGGAGCCGAGTTGGTGTAAGTGAAAGCGGCGCTCAGCGTAACGGTGTTCTGTGCGCCCTGGCCGGCGCCGGCCGGCACAAACTGCTTGATGACCAGGCAGATGGTCTGCCCTGCGGTGACGGTGAGGGCCGTGGTGACCTGCGTCTCGCTGGCTTCGAGCGCCGCGTTGCAGTTGCTGTCCTGGTACAGCACCTGGTTCCAGGCCGGGCTGGCCGGCGTGGCGGTGTTGGCCATCGAGAAGGTGACTGACCCGCTGGTGCCGGCGGTGTAAGTGTGGGCGTAGAACACGACCGTGCCGGGCTGGGCGGTCTGCGCGCCATTGGGACTCAGCGCGTTAGGCGCCACCATGCCGAAGCTGATGCCGGTGCGGGCCACGCCGGAGCCGGCGGTGTAGCTGACGCTGGGCCGGGTGTAGCTGCCGCCCGTGGTGCCGGCCGAGCCGCCGGTGGCGGTATAGCCGGACGGCAGCACCGGCGTGAGGACCACGGTGCCGCTGGTGGTCGCCGGTATCCACAACATGAAGCTGCCGTCACTGGCTGTGGGTTCGGTGTCCACCGTCGTCGCGCCCTGCATGGCATTGACGGTGATACCGGCCAGGCCGGGCTCCGTCCCGGCCTTCACACCGTTGTTGGCGGTGCCGCCGCCCGCGCCGTTGTCGGCAAACACATTGCCGCTCAGCGTGCTGCCGCTGTACAGGCCGAAGTTCTGCGGCGCAGGTGGTGCGCCCACGATGCTGAACTGGATCACACCGGTGGGGTTCTGCGTACCGATGAAGCCGGCGGGATACGCAGCCGCGATGTCGCTCAGCGTGTTGTTGCCGTCCACGATCAGGCAATAGTTACCCTGCTGTATGTTGGTGAAGCCGTAGGCGCCGGTGGTGGGTGTCGGCGGAGTGGTGCCGCCGGCCGGATCCACGGCGGTGTAATTGGTGACCGTGATGTTGCTGGTGGGTCTTGCCGTGATCTGCAGGGTCGAGGTGCCGCCGCTGGCGGCGATGGTGCCGACAAAATTACAGGTCACCAGCGTGCCGCTGCCGTTGGCCGCGCTCGAGCAGGTCCAGCCGGTGCCGCTGCTGCTGACATACGCCATGTTGACGGGAAGCTGATCCACCACCCGCGCCACAAAGGCCGGCGTGGTGGTGGTGGTTGCCACGGTAAGGGTGTAGACACTGTTGATGCCCACCTGCAACGCAGGGCTGGGCTGCGACTTGGTGACGGTCAGCGTGGGGTAGATGGGCGTGATGGTCACGGAGCCGTCGCCTCCGGGATTGCCGGTGCCCGGCGACGTGTTGCCGGGGACGGTCGCGCCGCCCGCGCCGCCCGCCGAGGCGCTCGCGGTGAAGGCTGAAATCAGCACCGTGTCGCGGCAGGAGCCGCCTCCCGTGGCCTGGCGGGTGGCGTTGGCACCGCTGCTGTCCACCAGTTCCGCGCCACCCACACCGGCCGCACAACCGCCGCCACCGCCGCCGCCGCCGGAACCGTCGCCGACACGCGTCGTGCCGGCGGTGCCGGCCCCGCCTTGCAAGGTGCCGATCGTTATCGCTGCCGGCAGGCCGGCCCGGCCCGGCACATCCAGTGCGCCGCCCTGCCCGCCGCCACCGCCGCCGGCGATGATCAGCCTGGCATTGGCGGCCGTGGCCACCACGCTGGCGGCACCGCCACCGGCACCGCCGCCGGACCAGCCGCTGCAGCCGGCCTGGCCACCGGAGCCGCCGGCCCAGCCCGGAGCACCGCCCGCAAGGCCGCCCGCGCCCGCCGCGTTGGCGCAGGTAAAAGCACCTTGCGATGTGTTGCCGGGCCGGCCACCTTGCCCGACGGCCACATTGAGCACGGTGCCGGGGGCGATGTAGTAAGTGCCGGTGGCCCGTGCACCCGCGGCGCCAGCGCCGCCGTCCCCGTTCAGGTCATTGCCGCCGCTGCCGCCCCCCGCGCCGTTGGCCTGGATTATCACGCCGCCAGCACCCGCCGGCACGGTATAGGTTTGCAACGCGCCTGTGTAGTTAAAGGTCGTCTGCGCCATTGCCCACGGCGCAGCCACCAGCATGATGACGGCGGCCCATGCCATGCGGCCCGCCGTGCACGACTGCGGACGCAAGCCATTGGCAAAAGAGGAAACGCCTGGACGTTGAAAAAACATCATGATTTGGGGCCCGCCGTGTTGGAAGGTGAGGCGGTGGCCGCGCCAGCCGGTTCAAACACATTCTCGTCAAACTTGAAGCGTACACGCAGGTAGACACCACGCTGGGTGTAGGCCTCGCCTGCCAGGTCAGCGGCCCGGAAGCCCTTGATGTTGTAGCCCAGTGACACCCACATGTTTTTCCAGGCCAGGTAGCCGACTTCCACGCCCACCGCGGTCTCCGCAGCGCCGTTACCCCACATGCGGTAGGCCTGCAGGCTGACGTCCCAGCGCTCGGTAAGCTCCCAGGTGGAGCGGCCGCCAATCAACTGGGTAAAGGAGCGGCTGCTGATGCCGTTGGACTTGTCGCGGCCCCATTTGGCGGCATAGCGTGCGCTCGTCACCCAGCTGCGGCTGGGCTGGATATTGAGGTGGGTGGAAAGAATCAGCCCGGATTCATCGCGGCTGACGCCCGGGCCCAGGGTGCTGTCCGAATCCTTTTTGTATTCGACACGGCCCAGCGCATTCCACACGTCAGTGCTCACCGGGCGATAGGCCACGCCGGACTGGGCTGTAATCAATTCACGCTTGCCGCCCGTGGCGCCGAGGTTGGTCTGCTCGCTGTAAAGGCCACGATTGAGCAGGGTCCAGCTGTCGTCCAGCTTGTTGGCCAGCGCGCCGGTCAGCAGCCAGCTGCTCGAAGTGGTCGATGTCTGCCACTGCACCTGGCCGGACGCTTTCCAGGTGGCCGCGGCCGTGTAGTCGGCTCCGATGGTGACGGCGCTGGAGTCGTCGATGGTCACGCCCGACAACGGTTTGATGCGCTGCAAGCTGGCGGTCAGGCCGACGCCGTTGTCCAGGCGCCAGAGCCTGCGCAGCCCGACCGCGGCCTCGCTGCTGCGGCCGTTGATGCTATCGCCCATGCGGTATTCGTTGAACAGCTGTGTGCTGTCCGACAGTTCCGTATTGAGACCGGCAACGGTGGTGTATTGCGAAGTCGACGCATTGAGCGTGTAAATGCTCTTGAGGCTGTTGATGAAGTCATGGCGCGCATACAGGCGGGTTGTTGAATTGATGGCATAGTTGCCGCCGATGCCGACCTCCCGTCCGCCGCTGCCGTCGATGGCGTATTCGGCCAGGCCATAAACGTCGGCCTGGGGTACGTTCGGCACCGGCACCGTCACTTTGACCCGCGCTGTGGTGTAGCCCACCTCTTCGGAAGAGCCTGAAGCCAGCGCCGTCGCGGAAGGCGTCACCGGAACGGTACTGCCAGGCAAGGCCGGACCGGAAAGCGCAGCGGCGGTGTTGGCGCTGCTGTAGCGCACGCCAACCTCCACCTTCACATTTCCGGGCAGGCTGTGTTCGAGCTTCAGGTCCGCGCCGGTTTGTGCCGCGCCTGTCACGCTGTTTGCAGTGCGCAGCGCTTCAGCGACAAGCCTGTTCTTGTCATCCACCGCGTAACCGATTTTTGCGCCGTATTCAGACTGCCCGGCCGACTGCACGCTGTTGGGGTTGTAAAAACCCGCACTGGTGCGCGCACCCCAGACACGCGCCTGCAGCGCCTGGTCGTCATGGCGGACTTCCACGCGCTGGCCTGAGCCGTTGCCCTGCAGATCTGTACTGCTGCGAGCGATTTCACCGGTGGCCACAGTCTTTTCGCCCAGCTTCGCCGTCACGTTCAATCCGCTGAGGTTCTGGCGATTGGCGGGGTCGGTGTCCTGCACCGCCGTCGCGCCGAGCGCTATACCCGGAACGACTTCCAGGCGCGCATCGGCGCCGGCGACCGTATGTTTGGGGCCGCCCGAGTCCACCGAATAGCTGACCCGCACGAAGATCGGGTTCAGGTCGGCGTCCACGCTCGGAACCGGAGTCTTGAGCAGGAGCTGGCCGCTGAAGGGTTCGATTTCGTAGTCGGTGAACTGCGCCAACGGCGTGTCATTGATGACGACCGATGCCTGGCTGCGGCTGCGCGTGAGGATGTCGACCTGCTGGCTATTGACCACGCCGTTGATGTTGAGCCGGAACGGCCCGGAAGTGCCATTGGCGCGGAATTCCTGCACCAGCTGTGTCGTCGCCGTGCGGCTTGCAAAGCCTTCCACGGTCACTGCGCCTTCCTGGTAACGGCCCTTGACACCGTTCAGCGCGCGCGCGTATTGCGTGAGCTGACGTGCGGCGTTGTCGCTCTGGGTTGAATAGTCGCCCAGCAGTGCGTAGTTGGTGCCGTTTTGCAGCATCACGTAGAGCTTGCCGGTGGACTGGGCGTCAAAGCCACGCGCCGACGAATCGCCATACACCGGGTAAAACTGATTGGGCTGGATGTCGCGGAACAGCGCCGTATCGGAAGGCTTGTCGGAATCGTAGGCCAGCGTCAGCAGTGAAGAACCGAGCACCTTGCCTTTGAGGAACAGCGCAGTCCGCGCAGCCGCTTCGCCCTTGCCAGCCGCAAAGCTGCGCGACGTGCTCCGGATCTGCCGTTCAAAAACATCGCCGCTTTGCGTGGGTTGCAATGCGGAAGGATTGAGGCTGCGCAGGTTGAGGGTGCCCTCCACGATACCGGCCGCAATCATGGGCCGCAGGTTGGGCATGAACTCGATGGCCGCCACAGACTTGACGGTGCCACTGGCAATACCAAGCTCCGCCTTTCCGGGCTGGGCGGGTGGCAACAACAAAAAGCGGCCCTCACCACCTTCGACAAAGACCTGCGTGCCGGGCTGGCGTGCATCCAGGTCGGGAGTCTGCCACTGGCCAAGGCTTGCCTGCAGCGTCACCTGGGTACGCGCAGCCACCGGCAGCCCTTGCGCATCGCGCAGGGAGATGGTGACGGGAACGGCAGTCACGCCGTCAGCAATCAGCTGTTTCGGCGCATCGATTTCGATTCTTGCCAAAGTTCCCGGAGCCAAAACCGTGACTTGTGCGGTTCCACGCGCGTTCCCAAAACCGTCAACAGCGCGCACGCCCAGCGTGTTGCGGCCGGGCCGGAGGTCAACACCGATGTATTCCCACGCGACGACGCGGTTCTTCTCAAGGCTGCTCTTCTTGCCTACCTGCGTGGCGGGTACCAGTTGCCCATTGAGGGTGACCTCAAACGTGGCGCCTAGCGGGCCTTTCACCCGGACGCGGGTCTGGGCTGAAGGCAACACCTGCTCGTTGACCAGCCCGACAAAACCAGTTTCACCATTGAGCTCCGGCAGGAGATCTTCCAGTGGAACGATTGCCTGTAGCGATTCGGCCGCGGGAACCGCGGAAGGTGGCACAGACTCCGACGCGACCTCCAAAGGCGTGTAAATAGGTTTGGCCAACCCCTGGGCGTTGGGCGCGTATGGTCCGCCCGGATCGCCCACGGCGCCCAGGGTGCCCGGCAGCGGTGCCGCTGAACCTGCGGGGGTATTGTTTTTCTGTGCCCCGGGCAGACCGAGCGCGCCGCTGGAGGGAAGCGTCCGGCTGTCCACCGAGGCTGCACGGCTGGACTGCAACAACTGGCCGGCGGCCTGAGTGATCTCCGAAGAATTGCCTAACGCTTTGCGGCGCAGAGCGATCTGCTCCTGAATTGCGGCCGTGCACTCGGCGATGGCAAAGTCGGCCTTGTGGAGTTCGCCATTAGTCAGGTCCACAAAACGGCTGGCCGCATCCAGGGCATTCCGGTTGTTGAGCACCTGGAGCGAAGCACCTGCAGGCAATGTGATGCTGTCGATCTTGGCGACATGGGTGCGTGGCTCGAGGCCGTAGAAACTGTATTTGCCTTCCTCGTCCGTCACGGCATAGGTGCCGTCTTCCAGATAAATCCGAACGCCCGGAATACCCGGTTCGCCAGCGTCCTGCACACCATTACGGCTGCAATCGGCAAACACCTTGCCGATCACATAGGCCTTGTTGGAAAACACACCACCGACAACCTGGACGCGAACGCTGGACCGGTTGGACCGCACCACTCCGCTGGCGGCCTGTGCGGTATTGATGCCGTCGCCGCCCTGGCTGCCCACGCCGACGCGCACGCGGTAGGTCAGCGTCGGCTGTGAGCCGGAGGCGATGGCACCCACCGCAAACTGAAGGCTGGGACCCGCACCGCCTGAAGGGTCCCCAAGGGGCGCGCCGTTGAGCCGTGCCGTGCCGCGCACATAGGCAAAGCCGGCAGGCAGGCTGTCGCTGACCACAACACCGGGGAGCGCCCCTGCGCCGACGTTGTTGAACTTGATCGAGTAGTCGACAAAGTCCCCGATTTCTGCCGTCTTCTTGTTGGCTGTTTTCTGGATAAACAGGCCACCCGCATTCGCACCAGGATCCAGGGGTACGTCGAAATGCACAGGCGCACCCGCCACGAGGAAATTGCCTCCGTAAGAGCCCGGTGTATCGATCAGCCGACCCGCAGGCTGTACCCCGGCAGGAAGCAGCGATGGAAAGGTGAAGCCCGCCGGTTGGGTGATTACCAGCCGGTATGTGCTGTTGGCCACCAGCGGAAATTCATAAAACCCGTCGGTAGCTGTCACCACAACGCTGGGAGCCGGCGTTACGCCATCCACCTGGAACACGACGGCTGGCCCACCGGGAACCCCGCCATTGCCGGCACCGGTGACGTCGATCAGCGCTACCGTGGCGCCGGCAACAGGTTGGTTGGTGGATGAATTGAACACGATGCCGGAAGGATCCACCAGCAGCGTGGTCGTCGCCGAGACGGTGATGCCGCCGCAGGAGGAAATCGTGGCCGTCACCGTGTCGTTTCGCAGCACTTCCAGTATGCCGTCGCCGGAAGCCACGATGTGCGTCGCCGCATTGGCTGTGGGAACATTCGGCATGATGCGGAAGATGCCGGTGTTGGGGCCGGTTTCCACAGCCGTAAAGGTTTCCGAATCTCCCGTAAGCCGGCTCACCAGCGTGATGGGCACCGTACCTACTGTCGTGGAGTCAGCGTTGCACACAGCAGCATTGGCCTGCACAAACAGTGGATGGCCCGGCGTACCGAGGGCGGTCCGGTTGGCATAAGAGGCGTTGCTGTAGAAAAGGATGTCCGCCGCGTATGCCGGCAACGGCAGCACCACCATATTGCTGGTGGTCGTCAACGGTGCAGCGGCGTCAGTCCAGTCCGCATAGGCCGTGCCCGACACATTGCCAGACGCGTTGGCATTCACGCTGACATTAAATGTTCCCTGGAACAATCCGCCCTGGGGCAACGCGGCAATGCCCCAGGCAACGGCATCCACCGTGGCACCACCGGGTATTGCCGTGACATAGCTGTTGGTCGCGCCGCCCAGCAGGTGATACAGCGTCTGGGCACCGGGACTGGTAGACGGCAGGGCCGAGACAAAGGCCGTGTTGACCGGCACCGGGGCGCGCAGGATAAAAAGCGCCACCGGTGCGCCATTGACAAGCACATTCGCCGGGCTGGCCGCCATGTTTCCGTTGTTGATGGCCCTTGCCGTAAAGCTGAGAGCACCACCCTGAGTGGCGGTGGCCGACGAGGCTGAATAGCTGACCTGGATTGCCGCACCATTGGTGAGATTGATCGTATCGGTGTTGGTCGCGCTGGCCCCCTGGATCTGGCTCAACGCCCTCAGGGTAATCTGGGCCGTCTGGCCAGGCGTCGCGCCCGGTGGGATCTGGCCCGTGATCAACAATCCGGCATTGGCGCCAACGGCAACCATCACGGGACTTCCGGCAGGAACCACGGGTTCACCCGCATCTACCAGACCGTTGCCATTGACGTCCAGCACCACCTGGAGATTGAGCGGTGTGAAGGCGCTACCGCCGGCCACACTGGCCGTGATCAGGTAGTTCGTCGTGCTGTTGCCGGTGTTGGCAAGGTTATGGCTGATCGTGAATGACGAACCTACGCCGATCAACAGGTTCTGGCTGGATGCCAGCGTGAGCGCTTCAAGCGTCGCCACCGTGGTGTTCACGGTGTTGGAGTTGAGGTGAACCGTCAGACCGGTCGCAGCGTCCACAAAAGTCGCCGTCGCCGTGTTGCTGATCACCGTCCCCGCCGGGGTCGGCGCTGCCTGTGCTGCTGCCCAGAAGAGCAGCAACATGCAGGATATCAGCAGCTTGCGCAGCGGGCGAGGAAGCATGGTTGATGGGCTTGTTGTTCGGTTTTCGACAGGGCGTCGCTTTCCAAAGGGCACGCAGCCGTGCCCTTTGAAAAGCGGGGAAGCTTTCGCTTCCCGCGCTTGGGGTCAGTCCCGGGTTAAGGGTTGATGCGTACACCGAAAGTCACGACAGCCGACTGACCAGGGGTCAGGGTGCCGATCGTCGCGGTGACGGTGCCCGCTGCGCCTGCGGAGGGGCCGGTCACGGTACCTACCGTGCTTGCCGCAGCGCTGCTCAGGGTGGTGTAACTAGGCGTCGCGTCGGACACCACAACGGAGGTCGCATTCGCGGATCCGACGTTGGTTACGGTGATCTGGTACAGCACGCACTGGTTGGGACGGGCGCTCAGGGTAGCCGCCGCGTAAACCGTGCCGCCGTTGGCGCCAGCGCAAGCCGTGTCCAGGGATTGCGCCTTGGTCAGCGTCAGGTTGCCGGCGATCACGGTCGTACTATCAACCGCGGTAGCCACGGCAGGAACTGTCGTCGCGTAGCTGCCATTGGTGGTGGTGACCGTGATGGTCGTGGCGTCCACTGCACCGGGGGTTGCGCCGCTAGGAGCGATCACCTTGTTGAACACCGTGATCGATGCGCCGGGAGCCAGACCCGCAGGAAGGACGCCCGCGGCATGCAGGGTGCTGCTGATCTGAGGGTCGGTCGCGTCGAGTACGCCGTTGGCGTTGGCATCGTAGTACAGCGCGGAAGTCCAGCCGGCCTGGTTATCGGCGCCGGCCAGGGTCAGCGTACTGACCGTGCCATTACCTTCCAGCACGTTGCCGGTGTTGGTCAAGGTGTGGCTGTAGACGTAGGAGCCGCCTGGATAGGTCTGGCCGGCGCCGTTGGGCGTGAGGGTCACGGAGCGCACAGCGTTCACGACCACCGCGTCATGCAGCGTGTCCGAAGCGTTCGACGTGGGCGACAGCGTACGGAAGTACAGCTGCGTGGTGCCCGCAGCAAAGCCGGCAGGCACACCCACCACCGCGCAGACGACAACGTTGCCTGCGGCGGCCACGGAACCCGTATTGGTGATGGTCGCACCGGTGGTCGAGCAGTTTCCTGCGCCGCCGTCGGCACGGAAGCTGACCGTCCAGCCCGCCGGCAACGACACGCTGGCAAAGGTATTCACCGTGCTGGCGCCCAGGTTATAGCTGTCCGGCGAAGGGCCGGTGTTGTTGGCCACGATGGTGAAGACCGTCGAAGCGCCCGGGTTCAGCGTGTTGGTGACCTGTGCTGCGCCTTCACCGTTGGCGAACACGCCCACGCCGGGAACACCCACCGCTGTCGGCAGGTTGTTGGTGGCATCAACCGCTGCGGCAGTCACGGCGGTCAACTGGTCGTTGGTGGTGGCCGTCTTGGTCGGGTCAAACACCGAGGTGGCCGTCTTGACAATGACGAAAGGCGCGCCGGCGTTGGTCGCGTTCGGAGGCAGCGTGGCCTTGAGGATCACGTTGTAGGTTGCGCCTGCGGCCAGCGGGCCGGTGTCAACCGTGCCGTCGCTATTCGTATCGACCAGCGGAGTGACGCCGTCGCTCTTGTACAGCTGGAAGGTCGTACCAGCCGGGAAGTTGCCCGTGCTCAGCGTGATGTTGAAGGTGTCGGAGCCATTGCCGGTGTTGGTCACCGTGTTGGTGAAGCTCACCGTCGAGCCGGGCGCTGCCGGGCCGGGCACCGTGGTGCCGGTCAGCGTCACGGCGGCGGTCTGCAGCACCGTGAACGGCACCGTATTGGAGCCGCCCGTTACCGTGGTAGCGCCGTTGTTGTAGGACGTCGTGGCGGTGTTGTTGAGTACGCCGGGTGCGGTGCCTCCGGCCACCGTTACACCGAAGCTGATGGTGCCCGACTGGCCGGCCGTCACCTGGTTGAGCGTGACCAGCAGGGTCTTGGTGCCCAAGGTGTAGCCCGAAGTCAGGGTGTTGGGTGCCGAGCCGCTGGAAGCGCCGCTGTCGCTCAGCGCCGTGGCGCCGGTTACGCTCCAGCGTGCGGAGCCCGCGGTGTAGGTCAGGCCTGCCGGCAGAACGTCGGTGATCGCCACGGCGGTGGCCGTGCTGTTACCGGTGTTCGTGTAGGTCAGGGTGTAGGTGATGGCCGTGCCGGCGGAGCCGCTGGACACGCTTGCCGACTTGGTCAGCGTGACGACCGCGTTGGTCGTGGCCGTGGTCACGTCGGTGTTCGACTGTGTCTTGGTCGGGTCAAACACGCTGGCGCCGGTCACCGTGATGTTGTTGGTCTGCGTCGCCGTGGCCGTGCCCGGCAAGGTGGCGACCACGATGTACTTGAAGAGGCCGCCTGCCGCCAGCGCGCCCGTCGAAGTGATCGCCGGACCGGTTGGTGTACCGCTGCCGTTGTCGGCAAAAATCTGCACGCTCGCCATCGTGAACCCAGGACCAGAGTTGCTGGTGGTCAGGTTGAACGTGTCCGTGCCGTTACCCGTGTTGGTCAGGGTATGCGGGTAGTACACCACGCTGCCAGGCGTCGCGTTCTGCGCGCCGTTGGCGGTCAGCGTCAGACTGGCGATCTGCTGCACCGTGGTCTGCACCACGTTCGACGTCACCGTGCGCGTAATGCCGGATGCATCCGAATACGTGGCCGACGCCTGGTTGCTGATGGACGTGCCTGCGGGCGGCGGCGCGGCATGGGCCGCCAGGCCGGCCAGAGCCAGCGCAAGCGCGACAAACAATCCCACAATCCAGTGGGTGAAGAAGTGCTGCAACCCTAAAGGCTGCGGACTCGAAGGATTGGCATACATGGCTTTTTCTCCTGGCTACTTAACAACGGTGAATCAACAAACAATTAACGGGGAACGGAAAGGCGAAATGCGCCACCCGCATGGCGGGAGGCGCAGCTGCGAGGGAAGCTGGCCGTCATCACGGCTTGGCAGCCGGTGCGGCTGGAGGTGAATCGATACGCACACGCAGACTGACCACGGTGCTGGCGCCTGCGGCCAGGGTGCCGGTTTCCCAGCGCAAGGCTCGGTAGTCAGCCAGGGGAACAGGCTCTTTGCGCACGCTGCCGTCGGCCTGCTTGACCATGCGCGTCAGTGGCATGGGTGCGAAGACGGTTCCATCCGTTGAGGCCAGGGCCTGTGCAGGTTCGGCGCTTGCCGCGATAAAGGTGGTGCCCGGAGGCACCGGTATGGTTGCCAGAAGCTTGCCGGCTGCAGCGGCGCTGGTATTGCGGTAGGTTGCGCTGTACTGCAGGACATCCCCCGGTTTGCCATCGCCGGCAGGCTTGAGCACGGGCTTGCCGCCCACCATCTCCACGCGCTGCGCCAGGAGCTGGGAAGACACCGGCGAGGCTTGGGCCAGCACGGCCTGGCCAAACACCAGCCCGACGGCAAAAATACAAAGTTTCAGGGCAGATTTCATGGGTAACGTCCTTTCGTGACTCTCGGCAAATGGCTGGCTCGGAGGCAGATCCATGTAGGGCCGGCAACATATGCGCATCGATATGTGTTTGAGACGTAACTTTATGTTACTTATCAACTTTTTGAGCCTCGATTACTTCACACGAACGCAATAGATGTGAATAAAAACAAAAATTTCGTGAGAAAAATCGCATAAGCGTCCGTATTTAGTTGAAATTCGGCGTTCAATCAAAGCAATTGAAACAGTAAGTTACATGTTAAAACATGGGAAATCCATCAAAAACCCCGAAGAAACTAATGGGAATTAACTAAAAACCGGATCTACAGTTGATCAATTAGAGTTAACTCGTAACCAATAGAAACGACTATCGGATTACCGGCCAAGCCGAGTTTCGTTTTCGAAAGGGGATAGGTAGCCGGGCGGTGCCAACGGGGAAGCCGGAGGATGAGGAAAACAAGGAGAAAAGGGAGGAAGAGCAACACCCAGGCGCAACAAGCCAGGTGAACTCCAACGCGGAGAATGGCGGGCGGGAGACATAACCGCATAGTCGCGGCCGTTCCCGGCGGGCAGCGTGGCCTGCCCGGACTCGGCGCCAAGCTCGCTCAAAGATCGCTTCTTCACTGCTGGCCCCGTTCTGCCAGGGCAAGCCGCGAAAAAAGGAGGAAAGTTACCTCACGGCATCACGCAAGCGAGCAAACACCTTCCAGAACGCAGCCTCCTGCGTGGTTGCAAAGTTGATGCGCATCAATGTGCTGGGTTTGCGCGCCGCGTGAAACAAGCCGCCAGGCGCAATCAGGTAGCCCTCGTCCAGCATGCGCTGGGACAACGCATCGGTGTCGACGCCTGTGTCCACCCAGCCGAACAGGCCAGCGGGCTCCGCGGCAAATGTGCAGCCGTAAGCCAGGGCCAATTTGACGCTGCGCGCGCGCGCGCCGTCAAGCCGGGTGCGAATACGCTCGGCATGCCGGCGTAACTGGCCCTGGTCTATGCACCAGGCCAGCGCCTTCTCCAACAGGGCTGGCGTGGTCAGCGTGGCCAGCAGTTTGGTGTCCAGCAGGCGCTCGATGAGGTCGGGGGGTGCGGCCATGAAGCCGACGCGCCAGCCGGGTGCCAGGATCTTGGCGAAGCCGCTGACATAAATCGTGCGCTGCAGCCCATCGAGGGCGCATAGCCGCGTGGCATGCTCAGGCGCCAGGTGGCTGTAGGTGTCGTCTTCAACAATGTGGAAGTTGTGTTGCATCGCCAACTGCAGCACGCGGTGGGCGCTGCCGGGCGTGAGGCAGTAGCCCGTCGGGTTGTGGAATACGCTGACACTGACAAACAGCTTGGGCTGGTGGATTTCACAGTATTGGGCCATCACCGCCAGGTCCGGGCCGTCGGCGCGGCGCGGTACCGGCAGGATGCGCATGCCCAAGGCGTCGAGCCGGGCGAACTCCACCGCCCAGCCGGGCTCCTCCACCATCACACAGTCCCCGGCACGCAGCAGCGTGCGGCTGACGATGTCGAGCGCATGGGTGGCGCCAACAGTGGTGATGATCTGCTCGGGCGCGGCGTGCACATTGAGTGCACTGAGCTTCTGCGAAAGCGCGCGGCGCAGGCCGCTGTCGCCCATGGGCTCACCGTACTGGAGCGAAAAGTCCCGCAACGCGCTGACGCTGGTGACTTTGCGGACGGCGGCCGGCATGAAGGTGGTTTCGAGCCAGTCTGGTGGAAACACGCCCATGCCGGGTTGCGGCTTGTTGCTGACTTTGTGGAACATACCGCGGATCAGCGCCGTCGCATCCACCGGCGCCTGGCGCGTGGCCATCCAGGTCGCAGTGCTCCAGGCGCCCGGGGGGGTGTGGCCCGCGGGCGCACCAGTTTTTGCATCTGCTATATTTTTTATAGCTGCCGGCGCTTTAGGGGCCTGTGCCAGCGCCGCATTAAGCGAAGTATCACGGACAAAAAAACCGCGGTTCTTGCGCGCCACCACCAGGCCTTGCGCCAGCAACTGGTCATAAGCCGCCACCACGGTGGAGGCACTTACACCTTGCTGCTCGGCGCACAGCCGCACAGAAGGCAGGCGAGCACCAGGGGCCAACAGCCGGCTACGGATGCGTTCGGCAAAGCGCGCCGACAGCTGTTCGGTCAGGGACTGTGAAGCGGTTTTCATCAACATGGTGTGGCCTTGGCACGCCCTGCAGGCGGCATGTGTGCTGACAATTTAACCAATACAGTTTGGGAATTTGTACCAACAACTGTACTGGTGGTGTATTGCTTTCAACTATAAAGTTGAAAGCATGAACTGGCAAGAATTTACGGCCTTACTGGTGCTGGCAACGGCGATGAGCTTTTCGCCGGGACCCAACACGACGCTGTCAACCGCACTGGGAGCCAACCATGGGTTGAAACGCGCGCTGCCTTTTGTCTGCGCGGTGCCGGTCGGCTGGGGCGTACTGCTGCTGGTGTGTGCCCTGGGGCTGGGCGCCCTGGTGCTGGCCGTGCCCTTGCTGAGCTGGGCCGTGAAGATCATCGGCGTGGCGTACTTGCTGTGGCTGGCCTGGAAGATTTCACAGTCGCGCCAGTTGAGCGAGGCGGACGCGGCGCGCCTGAACGTCACTTTCTGGCAAGGCGCCGCACTGCAGTTTGTCAACATCAAGGCATGGATGCTGGCGCTGGCCATCGTGAGCGGCTGGATTGCCGGCCGCGAGGCGCCGGCCGCGCGACTGGCCATCGTATTACCTGTGATGCTGGCCTACGCTTTTGTGAGCAACCTCACTTACGCGCTCGCCGGATCTTTGTTGCGCGAGTGGCTGACCGGCCCGTCCGGCAGCGGGCGTCGGCTCCAGTGGTTCAACCGCGCCATGGCGCTGGTACTCGTGGCTACCGCCATCTGGATGCTTTTTATATGACGTCCACATCTGCCGACACAACCAAAGGGCTATGGCTCGGCTTGCTGGGCATCGTGATTTTTGCCGTCACGCTGCCCATGACACGCCTGGCCGTGGGCACGCCGGATGCGCCGCAGATGTCGGGCGTTTTCATCGCGCTCGGGCGGGCCACGGTGGCGGCCGTGTTGTCGGCGGTGTTTTTGCTGGCCACCCGCGCAGCGCTGCCGCAGCGAAAGGACTGGCTGCCGCTGGCCGTCACCGCGGGCGGCGTGGTGTTTGGTTTTCCGCTCTTCACCTCGATTGCCATGCGCTACGTGGAAGCCGTGCATGCAAGCGTCATTCTCGGCGTGCTGCCCCTGGCCACCGCGGCGGTGGGCGCCCTGCTGCACCGCCAGCGTCCGTCTGCCGGCTTCTGGCTGTGTGCGGCACTGGGCAGCGCGCTGGTGGTTCTGTTCGCCATGCTGCGTTCAAACAGTGTGGGCGGGCTGTCCATCCATTTTGCTGACCTTTTGTTGCTGGCCGCCTGTTTGTGCGCGGCCGTCGGTTACGGCTACGGTGCGCGGCTGTCCCAGCACATGCGCGCCGAGCACGTGATCTGCTGGGCCTTGGTGCTCTCGCTGCCTCTGACCTTGCCGCTGTCCCTTCTCAGCTGGCCCACAGCACCACTCAAGGTCAGCGCCTGGGCCGGCTTTGCCTACGTGGCGGTGTTCTCGGCCTGGTTGGGATTTTTTGCCTGGTACCGCGGCCTGGCGCTCGGCGGTACGGTGCGTGTCAGCCAGGTGCAGTTGGTGCAGCCGTTTTTGTCCATGTTGTTTTCTGTGCCGCTGCTTGGCGAGCACCTGGACGCCGTCACCGTCGGCTTCGGGCTGGCCGTGATTGCCACCGTTTTCATAGGCAAAAAAATGCCGGTGCAGTCAGGCGCTCGCGTCCGGGCCGCCGAACCTGGCTCTTTGCTTAACACCAGAAAGTTGTGATGTACTCAGCCGCCTTTATTTTTGAACCCGGCACCTACGACGAACGGTTCCACACGCTGGACGCGCTGATCGAAGAAGCCGCCCAGGCCACGCCTGGCTACCTGGGCGCGGAGTCCTGGCGTTCGCCGGATGGCGTGCTGACCAATGCCACTTACTTCTGGGAAACCGAAGAATCGCTGCGCGTTTTTTCAGCACACCCCAAGCACCTGGAAGCCAAACGCCAGTACACGCAGTGGTACAAAGGTTTTCACATCGTCATCTCACAGGTGTTGCGCTCTTACGGCGACGGCACCATTGCACACATCACGCCCAACCAGCGGAAACGGGCATGAAGTGGGCTTGAGGCGGCCCGCCGCTTTTGCACTTCTTTCCAGGATATCTCCTATAACAAGGAACCATCGATGACCCCCGAACAACGCCTGCAGCAACTCGGCCTGATCCTTCCACCGGTGACCGCACCGCGCGGTAACTTCGATGCATGGGTGCTGGACGGCTCCATGCTGTACCTGTCGGGCAAGGGCTCGCCGCTGCGGCAAGACCTCGCTGTGGTGCCCAAGGTCGGGCGCGAGATCAGCGCGGAGGAAGCCCGCAAACATGCCCACGGCGTCGGACTGAACCTGATTGCCACCATAAAGGCCGCCCTGGGCGAACTTTCGCGCGTGCGGCGTGTGGTCAAGCTGCTGGGCATGGTCAATGCGGCGCCCGATTTCATGGGCCACACCGAAGTCATCAACGGTTGCTCTGACCTGCTGGTGCAGGTCTTCGGCGACGCGGGCCGCCATGCGCGATCGGCAGTCGGCGTGGGCTCCCTGCCGCGCGGCTTTGCGGTGGAAGTTGAAGCCATTATCTCAGTCACGGAGTAAGCAGCATGCAAATCAACGAAATCCCCTTCGGCACCACCGACTGGTCCAGCGTGGAGCGCACCGAGCATTCCGCCCTGGAGGGCAAGGCCTTCTGGCGCACCCGCAAGTTTGGTGATGTGCGTGTGCGCATGGTGGAGTACACACCCGGTTATGTTTCCGACCATTGGTGCAGCAAAGGCCACATCCTGCTTTGCCTGGAAGGTGAGCTGCAGACGGAACTGGACAACGGCAGTGTGCACGTGCTGCTGCCCGGCATGAGTTACCAGGTGGCAGACAGCGCCGAAGCCCACCGGTCAACCTCGCCTTTGGGCGCCAAACTGTTTATCGTGGACTGACCCAAGTAGCGCTTTTTGACCCGCATCAGGACAGCTTTCATGCATATCGCCATCCTTACCTTCGACGGCTTCAACGAACTGGATTCCTTGATTGCCTACGGCATGCTCAGCCGCATTTCACTGCGGGGTGATGCCGGCTGGAAAGTCAGCATTGCCAGCCCTACTGAGCGGGTGACGTCCATGAACGGCCTCACCATCGACGCACACGTCGGCCTGAAGGAAGCCAACCAGGCCGATGCCGTGCTGATAGGCAGCGGAATGAAAACGCGTGAAGTTGCCAATGATGTGTCCATCCTCGGTCAACTGCAGCTCAACCCGCAAAGGCAGCTCATCGCGGCGCAGTGCTCCGGGACCTTTTTGCTCGCCAAGCTGGGGCTCGTTGGCCAAATGCCGGCATGCACGGACTTGACCAGCAAGCCCTGGGTCCAGGCAGCCGGGGTGAGCATCCTGAACCAGGCTTTCTTCGCCAAGGGCAACCTGGCAACCGCGGGAGGCTGCATGTCCGCGCAATATGTTTCCGCATGGCTGATTGCCCGGCTGAAGGGCATTGAAGACGCCCGGGAGGTGCTGCACTATTTTGCCCCCGTTGGCGAGAAAGAAGAATACGTCACGCGGGGACTTGCACACCTGAAAGCAAATCTACAGGAACAGCGAATGACACAGGAAACGTCCGGTGCATCGTGACGCCTGATCCACGCCATGCAAACGCAGAGGCGGGAACAGGGACATGCGCAAGGAGGAGGTGCAGAATGAAAGCGTTGAATCATTCTTGCCTTTTGGCAGCCGCCGGGGCGGCACCTTTTGAAACCATGCAGAAGTTTTTTGTGACCAGGCTTGTCTTTGACAGCCCATCAGGAGGAGAGTGAAATGGAATGGACCCAAGCGCAGCGCGCCAAAAAAATGAACCCCTCGGTGATCCGCGAGATCCTCAAGGTCACCGAGAAGCCCGGCATCATCAGCTTTGCCGGCGGACTGCCCTCGCCCAAGACCTTTCCGGTCACCGCCTTTCGCGAAGCCTGTGACAAGGTGCTGCGTGAAGACGGTCATGCGGCGTTGCAGTACGCGGCCAGTGAAGGCTACGCACCACTGCGCGAGATGGTGGCCGCCATGCTGCCCTGGGATGTGGACCCAGCGCAGGTGTTGATCACCACCGGCTCGCAGCAGGGCCTGGATTTGATCGCCAAGATCCTGATCGACGCCGGTAGCCGCGTGCTGGTGGAAACGCCCACCTACCTGGGCGCGCTGCAGGCCTTCACACCGATGGAGCCCGAAATCGTCGGCGTGGCCAGCGATGACGAAGGCGTGGACATCAAGGATCTCGCCAGCAAAGCTGCTGGCGCGCGCTTCTTCTACGTGCTGCCCAACTTCCAGAACCCGACCGGCCGCACCATGACCGAGGCGCGCCGTGCCGCGCTGAGCGCCGAGGCTGCGCGCCTGGGCCTGCCCATCGTCGAAGACAACCCTTATGGCGACCTGTGGTTTGACACGCCGCCGCCGCTGCCGCTCACCGCGCGCAACCCGGAAGGCTGCGTCTACATGGGCTCATTCTCCAAAATCCTGGCGCCGGGTTTGCGCCTGGGCTTTCTGGTCGCGCCCAAGTCGCTCTACCCCAAGCTGCTGCAAGCCAAGCAAGCGGCCGACCTGCACACGCCGGGCTTTAACCAGCGCATGGTGGTCGAGACCATGAAAAACAACTTCCTGGACCGCCACGTGCCGACCATTCGCGCGCTCTACAAGTCGCAGCGCGACGCGATGCTGGCCGCGATGAAGCAGGGCATGCCCGAAGGTGTGAGCTGGAACACACCGGCCGGCGGCATGTTTTTGTGGGTGCGCCTGCCCGAAGGCATGAACGCCATCGACTTGCTGCCCAAAGCGGTGGAACGCAATGTGGCCTTTGTACCGGGCTGGGCTTTTTACGCCGATCACGCCGACGCCCGTACCCTGCGGCTGTCGTTTGTGACATCGAGCGTGGAGCAGATCAACATCGGCATCGCCGCGCTGGCGGCAGCCATACGCGAGCAACTGCCTGCCGGCGTGCCCCAACTGCGCGCGGCAGCATGATGAACACGAAAGAGGTCTGACATGCTTCATCTTTGGGGGCGCATCAGCTCCATCAACGTGCGAAAAGTCGTGTGGGCCGCGCAGGAGCTGGGCCTCACGATGCAGCGAACCGACGCCGGCGGCCAGTTCGGTATCGTCAAGGAGGCCGATTACCGGGCCAAGAACCCGAATGCACTCGTGCCGCTGATGGAAGACGGTGAGGTGCTCATCTGGGAATCCAATGTCATCGTGCGCTACCTGTGCGCCAAGCACTCGCCAGGCAATTTTTATCCCACAGCGCTGCCGCAACGCTTTGCCGCCGAGCAATGGATGGACTGGCAGCAGACCACCTTCAACCCGGCCGGACGCACGGCTTTCGTGCAGTGGATTCGCACGCCAGTGGAGCAGCGCATTACAGAACTGATTGCGCAGTCCGTAGCCGCCACCGAAGCGCTGCTAACACTGCTCGATGCGCACCTGGCTGACCATGCGTTCATGGGCGGCGACCAGTTCAGCATGGCCGACATTCCGCTGGGCTGCGAAATGCACCGCTGGTTCGGCTTGCCCCAGCCGCGGCCCCTTCGGCCCCACCTGGACCGCTGGTACCAAACCCTCCTGGCACGGCCCGCCACGCGCGGCGTGCTGGACCTGCCTTTGTCATAAATCTTCAAACCTACCCCGGAAAACCGAGAAACCCCATGAAGCAGCGCGCATTCAAGCAAGTCGACGTGTTCACACCCACCCCTTACTTCGGCAACCCCCTGGCCGTGGTAATCGACGGCAGCGGCCTGGATGACGCTGCCATGCAGCGTTTTGCCAAGTGGACCAACCTCTCGGAAACCACTTTCCTGTTGCCACCCACAGACGCCACGGCTGATTACAGCGTACGCATCTTCACGCCCGGCGGCGAACTGCCTTTTGCCGGCCACCCCACGCTGGGCAGTTGCCACAGCTGGCTGGAAGCCGGTGGGCAAGCGCACAGCAAAGACTTCATCGTGCAGGAGTGCAAAGTAGGCCTGGTGAAAATTCGGCGCGAGACCGGCACGAAGCGCCTCGCATTTGCCGCACCGGCCCTCAAGCGCTCCGCGCCCAGCCCCTCGCTGCTGGCGCAGGTAGCCGGCGCGCTGGGATTAAAAGCGACAAGCATCCTCGCTGCCCAGTGCCTGGACAACGGCCCGATGTGGCTGGGCCTGCTGCTGGACAGCCCTGAGATCGTGCTGCAACTGGCGCCCGATCACAAGGCGCTGGCCAAGCTGGGCACCAAAGTCGGCGTGGTGGCGCGCTACCCACGTGAGGAAACCGCGCCGCTGATTGCACGCGCCAACCGCGAAGCCAAGGCGTTCGCAGCCTCCGCACCTGCCGTAGCTCCCGATTTCGAAGTGCGCGCCTTCGCTTCCCCCATCGGCGTTGACGAAGACCCCGTCACCGGCAGCCTGAACGCCAGCCTGGCTCAGTGGCTGATCGCCGAAGGCCACGCACCCGAGCGCTACACCGCCTCGCAAGGCGTCTGCCTGGGCCGCGCCGGCCAGGTGCATATCGAGCGCGATGCAGCCGGCCAGGTGTGGGTGGGCGGCGAATCGGTGACCTGCATTGACGGAAGCGTGACGCTTTAGGAACCAGCCCTGACCATGGAACACAGCACCGCACTCCCGCCGCTGGCCTCGCAGGTCGACCACCTCGTGGTGGTGGCGGCCAGCCTCGCCGAAGGCGTGCAGTGGTGCGAACGCGTGCTGGGCATCACGCCCGGGCCGGGCGGCGAGCATCCGCTGATGGGCACGCACAACCGGCTCTTCACAGTGGCCTCGCCGGCCTTTCCACGCGCCTATTTCGAAATCATTGCAATCAATCCGGACAAGCAAACCCCGCGTACGGCACCGGCCAGACGCTGGTTTGACCTGGATGATCAAGAGTTGCAGCTTCGGCTGAGCAAGACTGGCCCGCAGCTCGCGCACTTTGTTGCTTCGACGCCCCGTGTGATCGCAGCGGTGCGGGCACTTTCCCGCCTGGGGCTGGATCGCGGTGAGGCGCTGGACGTCTCGCGCATGACGCCGCAAGGCCAGCTCAGCTGGAAAATTACCGTGCGTGAAGATGGTCAGAGGCTGTTTTACGGCGCGCTGCCCACGCTGATCCAGTGGGGCGACGTGCATCCGGCCGATGGCATGGCGCCCTCAGGCGTCACGCTGCAATCGCTGCACGCCAGCCACCCGCGCCCCGACGCATTGCGCGGCGGCTACGAGGCCATAGGGCTGGCCGGCGTGGGCCTGTCGCAGGGCCCGCCCAATCTTATCGCCACGCTGCAGACGCCGCGCGGCCTCGTCACCCTGGAATCCAAAGGAGCCTGAAATGTTGACGTCCACTGAACTCGCCTGGTTTGCTCTCGCCGCCCTGGTGCTGGTGCTCACGCCCGGGCCCAACATGATTTACTGCATCTCACGCACGCTGTGCCAGGGCCCCCGCGCCGGGCTGATATCGCTCAGCGGCGTGGCGCTGGGGTTTGTCGTCCATCTGCTGGCCGCGTCGTTCGGGCTAACCGCACTGCTGCTGGCCGTGCCGCTGGCCTTTGATGCGATCAAGGTGGCGGGCGCGGCCTATTTGCTCTGGATGGCCTGGCAGGCAGTCAAGCCCGGGGGCCTGGCGCCTTTTGAAACGCGCGAGCTGCCGAACGACCCGCCGCGCATGCTCTTTCTCATGGGCTTCATGACCAATCTGCTCAACCCCAAGGTGGCGATGTTTTACCTCTCGTTCTTCCCGCAGTTTTTGCACCCCGAGCGCGGGGGCCTGCTGCTGCAAAGCCTGACGCTGGGCGCCGTGCAGATCAGCGTCAGCACGACCGTGAACACTGTGCTGATCTGCTTTGCCGCTGCGATTGCGGGCTTCCTCAATCGCAACATCAGCTGGATGCGCGTGCAGCGCTACGTGATGGGCACGGTGCTGGGCCTGCTGGCGCTGCGCCTGCTGGCTGAAAAGCGGGCGGCCGCATGAGCCGCCTGGCAGTTCCCAAGGCGAATGCCGCAGCTCGCAGAGCGAAGGCTTCCCAATGAGCGCCGTCCTTGACCACGCGCCGGCGCTGGGCAGCAGCATGTTGCCTTCGTTGAAGGACATCGAAGATGCGGCACGCGTCGTCTACCACGAATTCCAGGCTACGCCGCAGTACCGCTGGGGCCTGTCCAGCCAGCGGCTGGGCACCGACTGCTGGATCAAGCATGAGAACCACACGCCGGTGGGCGCGTTCAAGCTGCGCGGCGGCCTCACCTACTTTGACGGGCTCAGGCAACGCGGCGAGATGCCGAAAGAAGTCATGAGCGCCACACGCGGCAACCACGGCCAGAGCATCGGCTGGGCCGCCCGCGCGCACGGCGTGCCCTGCACCATCGTGGTTCCGCACGGCAACTCGGTGGAAAAAAACGCCGCCATGCGCGCGCTGGGCGTCACCCTGATCGAGCACGGCGACGACTTCCAGGCCAGCCGCGAATTTGCGATGGCGCTGGCGGCCGAACGCGGCGCGCACATGGTGCCCAGCTTTGATGCCGGCCTGCTGCGCGGCGTTGCCACCTACTGGTGGGAATTCATGCTGGCCGTGCCGCAGCTCGACGTGGTGTATGTGCCCATCGGTCAGGGCTCGGGCGCCTGCTCAGCCATTGCCGCCAAACTCGCGCTGGGCCGCAAGCTGCGCATCGTGGGCGTGGTGAGCGCGCATGCCACCACCTACGCTGACTCGCTGGCGGCGGGGCGTGTGGTCGAGGCGCCAGTGACCACTCAGCTGGCCGACGGCATGGCCTGCCGCGTCGCCGACCCTGCGGCGCTGGATATCTTGCTGCCGCACCTGAACCGCATCGTGAAAGTGACGGACGACGAAGTGGCCCAGGCCATGCGCCACCTGTACGCCGACACCCACAACGTGGCCGAAGGCGCGGGCGCGGCCAGCTTTGCCGCGGCCATGCAGGAGCGCAGCCAGCTCAAGGGCCTGGTGGTGGGCACCACCCTCTGCGGCGGCAATGTAGACACCACCACTGTCGCCAAGGTGCTAGCCGGGGCCTGAGCCGGTCACACGCGAGACTGGGCGCCTGCCGCCGCCTCGCCACAATCCGCCCATGGGAACCCTCTACCTCGTGCGCCACGGCCAGGCCTCATTTGGCGAAGACGACTACGACGTGCTCAGCCCTATGGGGCGCCAGCAAAGCGTGCGTCTGGGCGAGTACTTCAAGTACAAGGGCATCACCTTTGACGCCGCTTTCACCGGCACATTGCAACGGCAGATCAATACCTTTGCCGGGATCTGTGAAGGCACGAGTGTCACCATGCAAGCCACACAGCGCCCCGGGCTCAATGAATATGACAGCCACGCCGTCATCGGTGCCATCCACCCGCACAAGCTCGAAAAACCCACCACGCCCGAGGAATACCGCGGCCACTTCCGGCTGTTGCGTGACGGGCTGGCACAGTGGATGGCAGGTGTGGTCAGCCCCAAGGGCATGCCGAGCTATACCGAATTTGTCGCGGGCGTGACCGATGTGCTGGACCATGTGCGCACCACACACACCGGCAACGTGCTGCTGGTTTCGAGCGGCGGGCCCATCTCGACCGCCGTCGGCCATGTGCTGGGCACCAGCCCCGAAACCACGATTGAGCTCAACCTGCGCATCCGCAATTGCTCGGTCACGGAGTTTGCGTTCACACCCAAGCGCCACATGCTGGTGACCTACAACACGCTGCCGCACCTGGATGCGCCGGAACACGCAAGCTGGATTACCTACGCCTGACGCAAAGCTTTCACCGGCTTCCGTGGTATTTCCACCATTGCCGGGACTGCGTCAAGCAAAGATACTCTTTGGCAGCATGACCGCCGCACCCCACTCTTCTGCCGCCGGCCCGCACCCTGTGGGCATTGTTCTGTGCACTGACAGCGCCGATGCGCTGGCTGCTTCCAGTTACAGCTTCCTGGTGCAGCTTGAGCAGCTCGGCCTGCAGGATGCCGTGGAAACCACCGAGCTGCCCCCTCGCGCAGGAGCCGGCGCCGCACGGCGTTTTTGCCTGCCCGTGGCGCTGACGGCACAATGGGCGCCCGGCCTGGACACCCTGGGCCTGGCGGAACGGCTGCAGCTGGATACGCTGAACAACAGCGAAGACCTGGAACGGGAGATTCTTCTGGCCATGCTGCTGAGCCCGGTCGCCTTTGAATTTCCCAGCCATGCGGAGCTGGCATCGGCAGTGCGCATACGCCGAAACATCGTGCTGGCCGCACGCAAGACTGCACTGGAATTCCACACCACCGAAGTCAACCGGCCGGAGGACTGCTGGACCTACTCGGAAGACGCTGGCTTTACCGTCAAGCCCGGTCACGCGCTGATTCCCGCCCTGCAAAAAGCCACCCAACCCGAGGCCTCGGGCAAGCTGTATTCCTTTTCCTGCTACCGCGCGACCGAATACGTGATCCTGCTGGCCATCGCGCAGGAACTCGAAACCTGCAACCCGCCGTTGCTGGCCGCGCTGCAGCAGCGCTGGGAGCGCCGCGCCATCATGTCGGGCAAATTCCATGACGTGTTCCTGCGCGAATACGGCACGATGGAACAACCCCTGCCGCCCAAGTATTACGTGCCCGGCGACCGGCTATGGTTCCGAAACCCCGATGAACACTCTTCGGACGTTTCGGGTTATGAAGGCTCCTGGGTGTTCTACATCGGCAACGGGCAGTTCACCAACTTCTGGAAACGCGAGCAGCCCTACACCCTGACGGCCAAATGCCTGGAGCTGTTTCACTGGCGGCATGCCACCTACACCGACGAAGCCGGCGAGTTGCGTATCAATGAAAGCATTGTGGAGGCCGGCGTCAAGGCCTCCAGCACCGACCCGGCCGAGACGGCGCGAATCCTGGAACTGATGCTGCGCATGCGCGAATCCAAGGGCGTGTATGCATCGGGCGGGTGCATAGACACCTCGCGGGAACACCCCCGCTGGGTCTGCCCGGGTACCGCCGACATGGTGTTGCCACCCGCTTGAAGCGATTGCGGGCGGCACGATTGCTATTAAATCAATAGCTGCTTGCGGTCGTCACATATGGGCTACGGGCATTTTTCTCTTAAAACATCCCGACCTTCTATTTCAGCTGACTACCGCTCACCCGCCAGACCACGTTGCCCACATCGTCGGCCACCAGCAGCGCGCCGCGCTTGTCCATCGCCACGCCCACCGGCCGACCGTAGGCATGGCCTTCGGGACTCAGGAAACCCGTGAGCACATCCACCGGCAAACCAGCCGGCAAACCCTGGCGAAAAGGCACGAACACCACCTTGTAGCCGCTGTGCGGCACACGGTTCCAGGAGCCGTGCTCACCAATAAACGCGCCCATGGCCAGTGATGGCGGCAGCGCATTGCCTTCTGAAAACACCATGCCCAATGGCGCGACATGGGAGCCCAGTGCATAGTCCGGTGAAACCGCTTGCGCCACCAGGTCCGGACGCGGCGGCTTGACGCGGTCATCCACGTTCTGGCCGTAATAGCTGTAGGGCCAGCCGTAAAACACGCCATCGCGCACCGAAGTCAGGTAGTCGGGCACGAGGTCGCTGCCGATCTCGTCGCGCTCGTTCACCACCGTCCAGAGTGCGCCGCTGCCGGGCGCCCAACCCATGCCGTTGGGATTGCGCAGGCCCGAGGCAAATACGCGGTGGCTGCCGGTTTTGGCGTCGACCTCCCAGATGGCGGCGCGGCCGGCTTCGGCTTCCATGCCGCGTTCGCCCACGTTGCTGTTGGAGCCCACCGTCACATAGAGTTTGCTGCCGTCGGCATTGGCGATGATGTTTTTGGTCCAGTGGTGGTTGATGGGGCCGGCAGGCAAGTCCACCACCTTGATGGGCGCAGCCGTGATGCTGGTTTGCCCCGGCTGGTAGGGAAAGCGCACCACGGCATCGGTATTGGCAACATAAAAATCGTTGCCCACCAGCACCATGCCGAAGGGCGAGTTGAGGTCTTCCAGAAACACACTCCGGCTTTCGGCCCTGCCGTCGCCGTCGGCATCGCGCAGCAAAGTGATGCGGTTGGCCGTTGGCGCGCCGGCGCCGGCCCGGCCCATCACCTTTTTCATGAACCAGCCGCGGATGCCTTGAGCCGATTTCTCGTCTTCCGGCTTGGGCGGCGCATTGCTTTCAGCCACCAGCACGTCGCCGTTGGGCAGCACGTAAACCCAGCGCGGATGGTCCAGTCCGCTGGCCAAGGCCGTGACGCCCAGGCCCGCCATGGGCGTGGGCATTGCACCCTCCGGCCAGCCCTTGGCCGGCGCGATGTTCACCGTGGGAAACAGGGTCTTGTTGGGTTTGGGCAGGGTTGGATTGGCGCCCATACCGGCCTCCGGCGGTAACAGGGCAGTGTCGCCGCACGCGGCCAGCGTACAGGCGCATGCCGCGCACAGCGCCAGAACATGCCAGACGCGTTGACAGGCAATCGATCGCATAAAACCCCCTGAAGAAATGACGGCAATGCCGACGCCCTGCATGGTGCGGGGCAATCGTCAGTGTGGGCGGGTGAGGTCCGCGCAGCTGTCAGTCGGCCCCACCGGCCGCTGTCAGCGCTGACCTTCCCCCTGGCTCAGCCGGGCAACAGCGGCAGGTCGGCCTTCTTCAGCGTGCGCAGCACAAAGCTCGACTTGCTGTGGCGTATGCCCTTGATCTTGTAGAGCCGCTCGCGCAGCAGGCGCTCGTAGTCCTTTGTGTCGTGGACCGCGATGCGCAGCAGGTAGTCGTACTCGCCGGACACCAGATAAGCCTCTATCACCTCGGGAATCGCCGCCAGCGTCTCGCCGAATTTCTCCAGCGTGTTGTCGGAATGGCTATCCAGCGTGACCTGCACCATCACCGTGTCGCCCAGGCCCAGCGCCTGCGCATTGAGCCGCACGGTGTAGCCCTCGATCACGCCGGCTTCCTCCATCTTCTTGATGCGGCCCCAGCAGGGCGAGGGGCTCAGGCCCACGGCCTGGCCGATGTCTTGCAGGCTGGTGCGCGCGTCGGCCTGCAAAACCTGAAGGATTTTCCGGTCTAAAGTATCCATTCAGGTAATTTATCTGAAATTTCCAGTTTCACAGATTTTTTATCTGTTTATGGGAAATTCAGCAGCAAATCAGGCAAATTATTCGGCCCCACCCGGGAGATACTTTCTTCCATGGCAGCGGGCTTATCGGTCCGTCTGGCAAGACAAAGCCTCCAGCGAGTTACCGCTTTCTGGGGGCCTTGATTTTTATGGTGTGGAATGGATCAGGTCGCGCACTGCAGGCGCAACTCCAGGCAAACGCCGCCGTCCCGGTTGTGCGCGGTGATGGTGCCGCCCATCTTGGCCATATAGGTTTTGGCAACAAACAGGCCCTGCCCGCGCTGACCTGCTGCGCCCGTGTCGGGCTGGTCAGACACGCCATATTCGAAAACCTTGTCCAGCAGGCCGGCCTCGATCTGCGGGCCCAGGTTGCTGATGGTGATGAGCGCCTCGGGCGCAGTGCCTTCCTGCGCCTGCTGTGACAGCGTGATGCGGATCAGGCTGCCGGGCAAACGGTACCGATCGGCATTGCGCAGCACATGCGACACGACATCTTCCAGCGAATACTCGTCGGCGCGCACCCTGACCGGCAGGGCCAGCGGATCAAAGGCCACACCAGGAATGCCCGCGGCCGCGGCGTTGCGCGCCACATGGCTCAGAAACTCATTGGCGTCCAGCGTCTGCACATTGAGCGCGGTGGATTCAAAGGCTTCGCTGGGCGACGCGCTGCCGTAGAGCACGCGCACGGCCTGCTGCATGCGGCTGATGTAGCGGTGCGCCGGGTCGTCGGCGCTTCCGTGCAGCACCATGAGCGATTGCAGGGGCGACATGATTTCATGGCCTACCGCGTGCCAGGTGTCTTTTTCCTGGGCGACCCGAATCTGCTCGCGGCGCACGTCTTCATTGACGCGCTGCAGCAGGTCTTGCAAGCCACCGGCCAGCACACCCAGCTCGTCGCCGCCACGCAGGTCGGCCAGGTCAACCGTTGCCAGGTTGTCGCTGGCACGCACGCCCTTGGACACGGTGGCGGCGCGGCGGGTGAGTTCGGTGATGCGGCGGATGATGCGCAGCTCAATCGCCAGCCAGGTCACAAAGATGGCCAGCAGCATGCCGCCCACAAACCAGGACACGCGGGTGGCCACGGCCGTGAGGGCCTTGTTGACACTGCGAATGTCACCGGTCAGCGAGAGTTCATAACGCCCGAGCGGCGTACTGATGATGTCGGCGCTCGTGACGGGTGCGTCATAACCATCGACTTGCAGCCGGCGTATCAACCAGGCAATCAGCGGCGAGGATCGCTCCGTCGTCTCCGCGCCGGACAGCGACACGACGTCCGGGCTGGCACCCGCGCTGCCCAGCCTGCGGATGCGCAGCTTCTCGCCGGGCAACAGCAAAGGGGTCAGCTCAGACCATGAAAAAGGTGCGGTGGCGCCCCCGGCATTGCTGTCGAACAGGGGCTTTCCCTCGCCGGGGGCCAGCATTTCCACCTGCACCTTGATCTGGTCCAGGTCAGCCGGCGGCCAGACGATGCCCGCAGGCCCTTTGGCAAACAGGGCTTCGCGAAACAGCTCAACCGGCAGGCGCACGCTGACAAAGGCACGCCGGGCACAACCCGGATCTGCCGCCAGCGTACCGTCCGCGCAGCGGCTGTCTTGCCAAAGCCAGCCGCGAAAGTCGCGCACGGGCCGGCTGGCCGGCGTGATCGGGCCCTCATCGGCAAAGCCCACCAGCCGGCCCCTGGCATTGGCAAAAGGCGAGGCGTTGCGGCCCTCGTCCATCGCGTGCATGGCCTGGAAAGGCGCGATCCAGCGGTAGCGCTGCCCGCGCATGTCGACCGTGATGCGGGCGCGATGCGCCTGGCTTAAATCCAGCGTTCCGGAGGTGTGCGACACCAGGGGTCCGCTGTTGAAGCTGCCGACGGCATAGAGAAAACCGCCGGCAAAGGGGTTGTTGCCGACGGCCACGCACATCGACGCCGCATCGGGGTATTGCACCAGGCAGCCGGCCATCTCCACTGCCTGCTGGGCCTTGTTGCGATCGTCGAAATCAAGGGCCGAAAAAGGTAGCACCAGCGGGCGCAGCGGCGTCACCTCATGCTCGTAGGCCGTGGGGTTGAGCAGCACCAGCTGGCCCGTGGGATGGCGCAGCTTGGCGGCGATCTGCGCCTGGTTCTTGCGAAAGCCGTCCTGGTAATTTCGGTAGCTGCGCTCCTTTTCGTCTTGCAACACGGCGATAGCCAGGGCGACGGTGGCCATCGCCAGCAGAAAAAAAGCGCCGCGAAAAAATACGCGCAGGCCGAAGGGCACGCGCGCCGGCAGCAGGCGCTCAACATCCAGTCGGGTGGGCAGCTTCACGCCTTGCCTCTGCCGCGCGGGGGCTCCGGCGCCTCGGCCCAGCGAAAGCCGCGCATCGGGATGTTTTCAATGCCGTCAAAGGCCGCATCGATTTCCTTGAACGCGTCGCGAATCGTGCTGACGTGCTTGCGAATGTTGTCGCGGTTGCGGCCGCTCTTGACCACCTGGTAGAGGTCGTCGTAACTCACGACCTCGCCGCGGCGCGCGTGCAGCGCCGCCAGGATGCGTTGCGCCGTCAGCGGCAGGTTCACGCGCTGGCCGCGCCAGATGGCGGTGTTCTGGCGCAGCGGGTCCAGCTGCAGTTCCTGGCTGTCGCCGGCTGGCGCCCTGCCTAGGGGTTTGGCCTTGGCGGTTCGCAGGATGTCCAGGAAAGTCTCGATGAAGTCGGCCTCCTCAAACGTGGTTTTTTGCAGGTAGTCCCAGGCGTCCAGGGCTTTCATGATGCTGCGGTAGATGGCGGCCGGCATGGCGGACACCACCAGCACGGGCGTGCCCTGCCGCTGCTTGTTGATGGCGTTGATGATGGCCACGCCGGCATGGCGTTCACGCCCCAGTTCGATGTCCAGCACCACCGCGTCATAGCCCTCGCGGGCGATGGCGGCTTCCGCGTCGTCACGGTTGAACCACTGGTCGACCTGGATGCCCGGACGGGCCGATTCAATCCAGCCCTTGAGCTGATTGCTCATGGGCAGGTCATCTTCGATTACGGCAATTTTGGTCATGAGGCCTCAAGAGGATGGGGTGCCGCCATTATGGGTGTGGCCTGCGCCAGGCCGTGTGAGTGTTTCTTCCGTTGGCGGAGGGTAGCTGCCGCCAAACCGCGCAAAGACACCGCGCAGGCGCATTGAATGCTCCGGGCCCGATTCGAACAATGGAGGCCAGAGAAAGCGCAACCCGCGCCTCTCGCCAAACCAACCGGAGGAGCCCATCATGAACCCACGCCTTAGCCGTATTTCCCTGCGCATCCGCGCCATCTTTTCCAGAGGGGTGCGCAGCACCCGCCGTATCGCTTCCACAGGGGTGCAGCGCGCCGCCAGCGCCAGCGGCCTGATGATCGCCACCGCCGCGGCGGGCGCGGTCGGCTACCTGCTGTGGGTGCACCCTCCCATGGAGTCGGTGGCGCGCGGCGACGTGGCGATCCGCACCAACCAGCTGACCGGCGGCGTCGACGAATTCCGCGAAGGTTCCCTGCTGCTGCTGCCCGGCCTGCACGAAGTGCGTACCTTCTCGCTGCGCGACCAGGTCTATCGCCCCGAAGGCAGCAGCCGGGCCGACGGCCCCTCGCCCTTCCAGTCGGTCGAAGGCATGTCGCTGGGCGTGGACCTGACGGTGCGTTATGCGCTGGACCCGGCCAAGGTGAATGCGCTGTCGAAAAACCTGCCCGACGACATCGCCGGCCAGATCGTGCAGCCGGCCGTGCAAGGCGTGATCTACAAGACCTTCACCCGCTACACCGTGCGGGAGATCTTCTCAAGCAAGCGTGCCGAGATCCAGCAGCTTATCGAAGCTGAACTCAAACCCAAACTCGCAGCCGACGGCATTTTGCTGCGCACGGTGCAGATGGGCAAGGTGGACCTGCCGGCGGACTATCGCCAGGGCATGGACAAGCTGCTGGCCGAGGAGCTTGCGACAGAAAAGATGCGCTACACGCTGGCGCTGAAGGAAAAGCGCGTGAAGGAAACCGAGCTGGATGCGATGGCCGAAAAAGTGCGCCGCGAAACCAACGCGCAAGCCGCCGCCAGCGAACAGGTGATTGCAGCCAAAGCGCAGGAAGAGGCCATGAAGCATGTCCTGCCCTTCAAGCAAAAGCAGATCGAGCAACGCCAGCTCGAAGCTGAAGCCGACAAGCAGTCCCGCATCCGCACAGCCGAGGGCAGCGCGCAGGCCAGGCGCATCGAAGCCTCGGGCGAAGCGGATTCGCGCCAGAAACTGGCGGATGCCGAAGCCTACCGGCTGGACCGCGTAGGCAAGATCAACAGCGAGCAGATGGCGCGCGAAGGCGTGCTGATCACGCGGCACCCGCTGCTGATCCAGAAAACCATGGCCGACAAGCTCAGCGACAAGATCACCGTGATCATTGCCCCGCCGTCCACCGACGGCGGCTTTGTGGGCGCCGGCTTGCTGGGCGGCGCGCCCAGGGGCCGTGCCGTAGCGCAAGCTCCCCGCGGCGCCGGCACGCAAGACAGCCAGGACAACCAGGAAGCCGAATAATGATTACCACCGCACTCCTCACGCTGGCCATCGTGACACAAGACCAGGCCACACTGCGCGCCGCACCGCGCGATTCGGCTGCACAGCAGGCGGCGTTGTGGCAAGGCGACACGCTCGAGATTCGCGGCCAGCGCATGGATTATTTGCAGGTCTATGACCACCGGCGGGAGCGCGCGGGTTTTGTCCACGTGAGCCAGGTGCGCACTGTCTCGCTGCAGCCCGAGGACGCGCCACAGCTCCTCTCGGTGGTGCGCTTCCTGCGCGAAAGCCCGGGCGCTGAAGCCCTGGGCATTGCGTACACGGCCGCTTACCTCAAGGCCGCGCCGGCAGACGCCATAGGCGCGGAAGCCTTTGATGCGTTGGGCACCATGGCCGAACGCCTGGCGCGCCGCGCCTCCATGAAGCACGGCAAGGCCACCAGCGACGTGATCTCTGCGCACATGGAAGTGGCCACCTTTTATGGCGTGAACTTCAAGGGTTATGAGCAGAACGGAAGCATGCAGCTTTGCTACAACGGCGAAGCCTTTCGCCGCGTGCTGGCGCTGCCATCCGACGCCGAGCAGCGCGCACGTGCCGCACTGGCTGTGACCCGCCCTGACTGCATGAGCCCCGACCTGCACCCGCAGGACCGCTTCACGCAAGACCAGTGGCGCGCCGAAGTGCTGGACAAGGTCAGCGCCGTGCAGTTCGCCCAGTTGCCTGAAGTCAGCAAAAACCGTTTGCGCCTGCGCCGTGCCGGCGTGCACGCCAGCCTGGCGTTCGAGCAGGCGCGCCGGGCCGAAGCACCCACGGCAGCCGCCCAGCGTGCCCTGGCGGAACTCGCGGCGGTGAACAAGCTGGAGCTGACGGACAACGACAGGCAGGATTACAACGACGCGGCGATTCGCGTGGGCGCCTCGCGATGGGGTGCTGAAACCGCGCTTCCCCGCTTCACCAGACTGACGGTAGCCACCGAGACGGGCCAGGCCGGCGAAACCTGCGTGGCGCTGTATGAAAACAAGGCCGACGGCAAACCCGGCAAGGAGGCCGTGGCCAGGCGCTGCACCTACGGCATCGTGTGGGCCGCGTCCGCCAGCGCCCACCCGGATGGCCAGGCCCTGGCGCTCGCGGTGCAGCCGCTGGACGCCTGGCGCGAGCTGTGGGTGTTTCGCAAGAAATCCGGGCAATGGACGATTGAGGTGCTGCCGCCCGCCAGCAACGGCCCCGAATTGGGCTATGTGGAATTTGCCGGCTGGGTGCGCGGCACGCCTCACATGCTGCTGGCCCGCGAGACCCGCATTGCCGGGCGCCTGCGCCGCAGCTTCGAGGTGGCGCGCATGGACAGCTTGACGGCCGAGAAACAGGCCGGTGACCCGTCGCTGCTGGTGGCCTTCGGCAAATGGCAGGACGCGGGCTGGAAGAAACAGACGGTCAGCTTGCGGTGAAGCATGCCGACCAGGCGCCCCTCAGGGTTCGGTCAAGACTCCACCTGATAAGTCACGGTATGCGCCTCCCAGGGAAGGGGTATTTCCCAGCGATGCAGCATGCGCGACAAGGCCGTGTTCGACAGCGTGGAGTCCCTTTTCTGGTTGCGCGAGAAGACGGCATGCACGGGCGCTTCCAGGTAAACCAGCCGAACCTCCGCTTCATAGGCATAGAGGAGGTCCAGTGTCTTGCTGCGCATTTGCTCGCTCAGGTGGGTAGCGTTCCACACAAACGACTTTTTCTGCCGCAGCAGGCCCTTGGCCTTGTCTATCGCCCAATGCGCCGCCATGCCATCGTTCTCGCCGTGCTTCAATCCCAATGCCTGCTTCGCGTCGTCAAAGGACACCACGTCGAGCCCGGGCGCATGGGCCCGGACCCAGGTGTCTTTTCCGGATGCCGGCAAGCCGCTCAACACCGTCACGGACGATCCTGCAGGCTGGAAGAGCGCGCTGTCGAGGTGGATCTGAGCACCGCGCGCGTAGTGCAGCCTGGTGTGCGCTGAGGCCGCCTGCCGGGGCTGGTCCAGGCATCCGTCCTCACGTGCAAGCTCTTCGAATAGATCGATGTCGTCGAGCCGGGCCTGCTGGTCCACGCAGATACGTCCCTGCATGTCGGCACGCGCCACGCAGATCAGGTCTGCCAGGCAAACGCCCCAGGACAATTTTCGCGCGATGAACTCGGGTGCTTCTCCGCGCCGGGAATCAAAGGCGTAAAACGGCACCTGGTGGGCGGCGATGATGCGGCAAACGGCTTCGCGGGCGTCGAAGGGGAAACCGGCCTCCCACAGCAGGGCGCGCACATCTACGGCACCCCGCCTGGAATGCCCGGGTTGCCCGATATCGCCGGTGACTGGATCGGTGACCGTGGTCTCCGGCTTGCACAGGTCGTGCAACAGCGCCGACAAAAACAGCACTTCACGCCTGCCGGCATCCGCGCTGCGATAGTGCGCGGAGTCCAGCAGGCAGTCCAGCACCATGCGGGTATGGATGCCCACATTGCCTTCTGCGTGGTAGCGGCTGCTCTGCGGCGTGGTTTCCAGCCTGCGCAACCGGGGGAATACGTCGCAGCACTCAGCCCAGTCGTAGGTCTTCCCGTCGCCCTGCGGACACAAGGACTGGATTTGCAAGTAGTTCATGACCAGGTCTCCTGCTCCCAGGTGCCGGCTTCAGGCCTGCCTGCTTCTGGCCAGCCGACGGCTGGCAACGGCGCAAACAGGTCCACGCCTTCCGCCAGGCCATTGGGCACGATGGGCCGCGTGCTGTGATGTGAGCCGGAGTCCAGGATGGTCTGCACAAAGTCGGGCCTTACCCATTTGAAGCGCGCCAGCACCTGCTGCGCGTCTTCCAGCTTGATGTAAAGCCCTTCCGCCTGATCCGACTTGTCGGTCCGCTTCCAGCACAAGTCGAGGTCGAGTCTCTGACGGTGCACTGTGCTTTCCAGCGCTTGCCGCCACGCTGGACTCTTGGCCAGGGACCGGCGCATCATCGCCGGGAAAGCCTTTGCGCGGATGGGCAACAGGCCTTCGTGCAGAACCGGCACGCTTACCACGGGCGAACCTGCCAGCAACGCGCGCCGGCGGGGTGTGCTCAGGAACAGCTGTTCATGCTTGTCGAAAATGTCGAACTCGCAGAAGTAGTGAGGCAACTGGTCGTAGCTGACCGAGTGTTTGGCGTACAGCCATTCGCCGTACATCACATAGCGGTCTTCCAGCAAGGTGAGCAGGCGGTCCTCCTGCGCATGAACCCATTGCCGGAACGGCGCGAACTGCCGCTCGCGGCTGCTCCCCGTGAGGTAATGGCCGCGCGACTGCAACAGCAACTGGCCCGCAGAGGAAAACGAAACCGCGGCGTTGGCGCCGTCGAGTTTTTCTTCAAAGACGGCGTGCCGGCCTTTCAGCGACGCGAGCGGAGTGTGATCCTGCCCTTCATCGCCAGGCTGCAGGCGTGAGCCTTCTATGTGCGGTGTGCGCGGGTATTTGAGGATGTCCAGCGACTGGACAGGGGTGTTGCCGTCAAGGGGCAACGAGAAAGATGCAGACATGGTCGTCTCCTGGTTCAGTGGAATGAACCGACGACGTGCTTGCGCGCTGCGGGGCGGGAGGGTGGCATGCGCCGCAATGGCATTGGCGGCATGGGCACGTCCGGCTTCGGCGGCGGCCTGCTCATGTGACCGGGAGTGAGCGGCTGATGGAATCAGTCCATTGGCCTGAGCGGGTGGCGGGCGTCGGTTAAAGGATGGCGACGATGAAAAACACGTGAACTCCGTGAAGGTGCGGTGAAAGGAAAGCCGTGGAGTTTAAGCAAAACAGGCCCTGCCCGCGAGATCGGGAAGCGAAAGATGGCGTCAAAACAACACCCTGATCAGCCTGGTTCAACTTGGTTCGGCGTGTGGAGGCGCAAGGTATCCGCCGGTAGCTGATCGATCTCCCCCAGCAGTTGCGCCAGGCTGCGGCCCGCGGCACCCAGCACCGCGCGGCCCTTTTCCGCTGTGGCCGCAGCCGCATTGCCAACGGCGCCTTGCGAGTTGTAGTCCTGCATCTGCCAGGCCAGCTTGGCGCTGCGGCCGTCACCCAGGATGCTGAACTTCGCCGCCCTGTCCTGCGAAGTGGAGTGAAAGTTCTGCGCCTTGGCCATGTCGACCTGATCCGGCTTGAGCGCCAGCATCATGGAGGTTTCGATCTCGCCGGCGTGGATGCCGAAGCGGTGCTCTTCGGCACTGAACAAATCATTCACGGACTTGCCATCCTCACCTGTGAGCGGCAGGTTAAACCAGTTCACGCTGTAGACCAGCATGCCCAGCCGGGCCCGCAGGTCGCGCGCCACTACATCAAGCAGGCCAACCTGGCCGCCGTGCGAATTGAGCAGCACCAGTTTCCTGACACCCGTTTGCGCAACGGATTCGGCCAGCTCGGTCCAGAGCCGGATCACGGTCTCGGCCTTCAGCGACAGTGTTCCGGCGAAGCGGGTGTGCTCAGGGCTGAAGCCCACGGATTGGGTTGGCAAGAACAGCACCGGTTGTGCAGCGGGCAAATGCGGCAAGGCGGCTGCAATCACGCCATCCACCAACGTCGCATCCACATTGAGCGGCAGGTGCGGGCCATGTTGTTCAATCGCGGCCACCGGCAGCACTGCGATGCAGCGGGCCAAATCCCAGTCGGCAAAGTCAGGGCTCTTCAAGTCGGACCAGAAGCGTGTGGGGTTGGCGGCTTTGAGAGTCATGACGGTATTTTCAGCGATCTGGGTGCCGGCGTCAGCAGCCGGTGCCAGGCCACGGTTTGAGCAGTTTGCACGGCCAGGGAAGGGGCACATACGCTATCAATTCAATAGCTTCCCGCGCTTGTTCCTATTGGCTCTGAGGGCCAATTCTCATACAGATACTCAGATCTCGATCTTGCTGCCCAGCTCCACCACGGAGTTGTTCGGCAGGTTCAGGAAGTCGGCGGCACCGCTGGCGTTGTGGTGCATCTGCGCAAACAGCTTCTCACGCCAGGGCGCCATGCCGCTGCCGATGGTCGGGATCACCGTGTCGCGCGAGAGGAAATAGCTGGTCGTCATCGACTCCAGCTCGCAGCCGCGGCCCTTGATCTGCTGCAGCGCTTTGGGCAGGTCCAGGTCGTTCTTGAAGCCGTAATGCACGTTGACCTGCCAGCAGTCGTGGCCCAGTGATTCGATTTCCAGGCGCTTGTTCATGCCGATCCACGGGATCTCATGGTTGCGCACCGTCACGAACAGGTTCTGCTCATGCAGCACCTTGTTGTGCTTGAGGTTGTGCAGCAGCGCATTGGGCACGCTGCCGGGTTCGGCCGTCAGGAATACGGCTGTGCCTTCGACACGGGCCGGCGGGCTGACGAAGACGGCGTCCAGGAAGCTGGGTAAATCGATCGCATCGGCTCGCAGCTTTTCATTGAGCAGGTGCCGGCCTTCCTTCCAGGTGATCATCAGCGTGAAGACCGCGCCCCCAATCACCAGCGGGAACCAGCCGCCCGCAAACAGCTTCATGAGGTTGGAAGCGAAGAACGCGAAGTCAACGACAAAGAAAACGCCGGTGGCGGCGATGCACAGGCTCAGCGGGTATTTCCAGCCGTAGCGGATCACGTAGAAAGTCAGGATGGTGGTGATCAGCATGTCGGTGCACACCGCAATGCCGTAAGCGGCCGCCAGGTTGCTGGAGGAGCGGAACATCACCACCGCAAGCACGATGGTGATAAAGAGGCCCCAGTTGACGAAAGGCATGTAGATCTGGCCGGTGTCCCGCACGCTGGTGTGCTGGATGTTGAGGCGCGGCAGATAGCCCATCTGGATGGCCTGCTTGGTCACGCTGAAGGCGCCGGTGATCAGCGCCTGCGAGGCAATGACGGTGGCCATGGTGGCCAGGCCCACCAGCGGCAGCAGCGCCCACTCGGGCGCCATCAGGAAAAACGGGTTCTTCACCGCGGCAGGGTTGCCGATAAGCAGCGCGCCCTGGCCGAAATAATTAAGCACCAGCGAAGGCATGACCACGGAAAACCACGCCAGGCGAATCGGCTTTTTGCCGAAGTGGCCCAAGTCGGCGTAAAGCGCCTCCGCGCCCGTCACGCACAGCACGACCGCGCCCAGGATGATGAAGGTGGTGCCCGGGTTGTTCCACATGAACATCACCGCATAGTGCGGGCTGAGCGCCACCAGGATGTGGGGGTTGGTGGCGATCTGCGAGATGCCCAGCAACGCCAGCACGCCGAACCAGACCAGTGTGATGGGCCCGAAGAATTTGCCGATGCCGGCCGTGCCGTGCTTCTGCACCGCAAAAAGGGCAAACAAAATGACCAGGGTGATCGGGATCACGCCCTGCTTGAAGGCTGGCGAGACGACCTCCAGGCCTTCAACGGCCGACAGGACCGAAATCGCCGGGGTGATGACGCCGTCGCCATAGAACAGGGATGTGCCGAAGATGCCGACGATCAGCAGGGTTTTGCGCAGCTGGGGCCGGTCTTTCACCGCGGTAGAAGCCAGCGCCAGCATGGCGATCAGGCCGCCTTCGCCGTTGTTGTCGGCGCGCAGCACCAGCGCCACATACTTGATCGAGACAATGACGGTCAGCGTCCAGAAGAAGATAGACAGGATGCCGTAGACGTTGTCGGGGGTAAAGGGAACATGCCCGGAACCGAAAACTTCCTTGACGGCATACAGGACGCTGGTTCCGATGTCGCCGTAGACGACACCAATGGCGCCCAGGGTGAGCGCCGCGAGTGATGATTTTTTACTGGACACAAAAACTTCCCGTCTTTGCACTCGGCCCGTTCAAGCGGGTCCAAAGCGGCGGGAATGGTTACCTTTGGGAACGCTATTTTGCGCCCAGGTACCCGGCTTGCAAGTCGGCGGACACCCCTAAATCCAACTAATCCCGATTTTGTTGCACCGCAACAACTTGTAACAAAGCGGGCCCACGGGTACCAGGGAAGCCGGCGCAGACAGGCGAATTGTGGGTGCTACTTTTTTAATAGCTGCTTGCGCACGGCCTGCTTGGGCTAGAGGCCTAAAAGACTCCTAATTCGGGCCGTTTCGGGGGATACAAGCTCCCCGACTTTCAGAGCGGCCGCAGGCAGGCCGGCTTTGCCGGATGCCTTGCGGCGTCCCCTGCAAGGGGAAACGGCACTACACAAAGCGTAGCGAAGTGAGAACGATAGGGGTGTTAGTCATACACCTCGGCGTCCGGGTCGGTGGCTTCGAGTTCATAGCTCGCAGCAAGCATCGCCAGTCGGGCGATCACGCCATACATATAGAAGCGGTTGGGGCTGCTGGAGCCGGGCTTCTCGCCGGGCTGCGGCAGGCGGCCGCTGTCGGCAAAGGCCAGCGGCACAAAGCTGGCGCCGGGCGCGTTGAGGTTTTCGTCCACGCCGCGTTCGGCATGCACGCGGTAAAAGCCGCCCACCACGTAGCGGTCCATCATGTAGACCACGGGCTCGGCCACGGCGTCATTGACGCGCTCGTTGGTCAGCACGCCTTCCTGGATGATCACTTCGGACAGCGGCTGACCGTCTTTCGTCGTGCTCATCTTGTTTTTTGTCTTGCGGTTCAGCGCGTCCAGGTCTTTCACGTCGCGCACCGTCATGATGCCCATGCCGTAAGTGCCATTGTCGGCCTTGACGACGACAAAAGGCTTTTCGTTGATGCCGTATTCCTTGTATTTGCGCTTGATTTTGGTCAGCAGCGCATCGACGTTGGTGGTCAGGCAGTCCATGCCGGTTTCTTCAGAAAAATTGACTTCACCGCACTGGGCGTACATGGGGTTGATGAGCCAGGGGTCTATGCCCAGCAGCTTGCCGAAGCGTTTGGAAACTTCTTCGTAGGCTTTGAAGTGCCGCGACTTGCGGCGCACCGACCAGCCGGCATGCAGTGGCGGCAACAGGTACTGCTCGTTGAGGTCTTCGAGGATGCCGGGGATGCCGGCCGACAGGTCGTTGTTCAGCAGGATGGTGCAGGGGTCGAAGTCTTTCAGGCCCAGGCGGCGGTCTGTCCGGATCAATGGCTCGATCGTGATGGTCTCTCCGGTCGGCAGGTTCAGCGTAGTGGGCTCCTTGATGTCGGAGCTCAGCGAACCGAAACGCACATTGAGGCCAGCCTGGTGAAAGATGCGCTTGAGCTGCAACACGTTGGACAGGTAAAAGCTGTTGCGGGTGTGGTTCTCGGGCACGACCAGCAGGTTGCGCGCCTCGGGGCAGATTTTTTCGATCGCGGCCATGGCGGCCTGCACCGCCAGCGGCAGCATCTCGGGCGTCAGATTATTCCAGCCGCCGGGGTAGAGATTGGTGTCGACCGGGGCAAGCTTGAAGCCGGCGTTGCGGATGTCGACCGAGCTGTAAAACGGCGGCGTGTGCTCCATCCACTCCAGCCGGAACCAGCGCTCGATGGCAGGGGTGGAGTCCAGGACACGTTGTTCGAGTTCGTTGATGGGGCCGTTCAGGGCGGTGATGAGGTGCGGAACCATGCGGCCACTTTCTGCTGCGGGATGTTGTTGTCAATAGTCTGCCGGGGCTCAAAAGTCGTCGGCTGCAAATCAGCCGCAGCGGTCTGTTTTTCGCCGCTTTCTTGACCCATGTGCAGATATGGGCCTGCAAAATCGTCAAAAATTGTCCTCGCCAAGGGTCGATTTTCGCTTTTAAGACCTGAACCCGGCAGGCCCGTGTTCGGTTATATCTGACCGGATTTTAGGGATATTGGGACGGGCCGGCGGGTTACAAGGCGTGACTGGAATTTTCAAAACAGAAAAATCCGCGCAGGTCAGGGGGTCGAATCCAGACGGGCCAAGGCGGGATCTGTCAAATGGAGCGCGATGATGTTCACGCCCATAGGACGGGTCGTGTAGCCACAACGCTCCAGAAGTTGCGTCAAATCCGAGCGATTGGACTTGATGACTTCGATCACCATCATGGGTTTGTGCTTCTGCAGGGCCTGCAGTGCCCCAGTCAGTGCTTCGATCTCCATGCCCTCAATGTCAAGCTTGACGAAGTCAAGGCGTGGCAAGTCAAGGCCGTCAATAGTCATCATCCGCACTTTTTTTCCAGCAGCTTCGGAATAATCAATGTCCTGGCCGATGAACTCGTTCTGGCTCTTCTTGCGAAGTTCAAGTGACCCAAAGCTGGAAGGCTGGCCGTAATCCAGCATGGGCACAGTGATGCTGCCTTCCTGCGACCCCAAAGCCGCGTAATGGGCGGTGGCGTTAAAGCAGTTGTTCAGGGCGATATTTCCGGCGAGTGCATAAAACACCCGCTCCTGTGCTTCGAATGCAACTACTTTGCCCCATCCCTGCATGTGCCGGGCCCATTCGAGGGTGTGCACGCCAATATTGGCGCCGCCATCGATCGCTACGAGACCATCCCCGAAGAATTCGTGTCGCATGTCCAGCAACTGAAGCACGTCATCAACTTCAGCAGGATCAAAGGAGGCATATTCAAGCACCTGGTGGCCGACACCGTACCTGCCTTCAGGGGTATCTTTGTAATCATTGCGATTGACGATCATCATCCCGTGGTGAGACGCTGCCAGTACAAAGGGCAATGGGCGGCGCGTAAGTATCATGAATACAGATTCCTGTCTGTCAGGTTAAAGAATCAGGTCCTGACTTCGCCCTGCCCCAGTACCACGTACTTCAGGGAGGTGAGCCCCTCAATACCGACTGGCCCGCGCGCATGGAACTTGTCGGTGCTGATGCCAATTTCGGCGCCCAGCCCAAACTCGAATCCATCGGCGAAGCGGGTGCTCGCATTCACGATGACGCTCGCTGAATCCACCTCGCGCAAAAAGCGCTGGGCGTTGATGTGGTCGCGCGTGAGAATGGCGTCTGTGTGGTGGCTGGAGTACTGGTTGATGTGGGCGATCGCTTCGTCGATACCCGCCACCACCTTGATGCTGATGATGGGCGCGAGGTATTCCTCGTACCAGTCCTGCTCGGTGGCGTCTTTGAGGTTCGCGCCTTTAACATTAGCCAGAATGGCCTGCGATCCGGCGTCGCAGCGCATTTCAACACCTTTGGCGGCGTAAATCGCGCCGATTTTGGGTAAAAACTGCTCCGCCACGCCGCGCGCGACCAGCAAACCTTCGCTGGCATTGCAGGGGCTGTATTTTTGGGTTTTGGCGTTGTCGGCCACTTTCACCGCCATCTCGATGTCACAAGGGTCGTCGACATACACATGGCAGTTGCCGTCCAGGTGCTTGATGACCGGCACTTTGGCATCACGGCTGATGCGCTCGATCAAGCCCTTGCCGCCGCGCGGGATGATCACGTCCACATACTGCGGCATGGCGATCAAATGGCCCACGGCTTCGCGGTCGGTGGTGGGCACCAACTGCACGGTGTCGGCGGGCAGGCCGGCGGCCACCAGCGCCTGCTGCACCAGCACAGCCAGCGCCTTGTTCGATTCAATCGCCTCGGAACCGCCGCGCAAAATACAGGCGTTGCCGCTCTTGATCGCCAGCGATGCGGCTTCGATCGTCACATTGGGCCGGCTCTCGTAAATCATGCCGAACACGCCGATGGGCACGCGCATCTGGCCGACGCGGATGCCGCTGGGCTGCTCTTTCATGCCGATGATGTCTCCAATCACGTCGGGCATCACGGCAAGTTGTTCGCAGCCCACCGCCACGGTTTCGATGATTTTGGGTGTCAGTTTGAGGCGGTCAAGCATGGGCCCGGCCAGGCCGGCCGCTTTTGCGCGCTCCAGGTCCAGGGTGTTGGCTGTTTGCAATGGCCCAATCTGGCTGCGCAGCAAGCCGGCCAAGCCCAAAAGCGCTCTGTTTTTGATAGCTGCCTGCGTCCGTGCCATAAGGGCAGAAGCTACTTTTGCCCGTGAGCCCATGGCCTGCATCAGGTCCGAGACGTCGCTGCGGGCAGTCAGGGCGGTGGGGGAGTCGGGCGCGTTCATCCTGCCATTTTGCCTCTAATCATGGCCGGAGGATCAGTTGCCGGAGCGAACACCGCGGCGCTGCATCATGTCCTGACTCATGGCCTGTAAGGCTTGCGTCGTCAACACCACCTGCGCAGCGGGGTAGGCAAGACGGTCTTCGTCCGCCAGGTGCCGTTCGTACAGGCCGGCGAAGCGGTCCAGTGCGGCAGTCTGGGTCGCAGTCAGCGCAGCCTCAGCCACCGGGCTCTCGGCGATCTCGTGCAGCACGCTGCGCGCCGGGAGCCAGGCCGTGTTCATGTCCCGGTGATCCTGCAAAAGGCGCTGCACCAGGATGCGCAGGCCGGCATCCGGCCCGGCCAGCAATGGCGGGAACACATGCCGCTCTTCATCCTGGTGATGCAACGGTGCGGCAAGGTCGAAGTAGCGCATCACATCGCGCGCCGCCTGGCGCGCAGACTCGTCACGGCCGTGTTCAAGCAGGTACTGCTGCAGGCGCGCCAGCAGTACGAGCATGCGTTCCACCCGCTCATGGCAAGCGGCCAACATGTCGAAAGGCGCCTCGAGTCCGGCACCCGGTGCATGCACGCCGGGCAGGGAAGCAGGCCACGTGACCCGGCGCACCACGCCCATATCAGCCGAACTGCACGGGCTGACCCTGCGGGTCAAACGGAATAAACGCCCCGATCTGGCCCTGCTTGATGGACTCGACCATGCGCTGCAGTGGTTCTTCCGCATCTTCGGTGGTCGGCGCACGGTTCACTGAGCCCGACATGGCCGCGGCAAACACCAGGCCCCAGTTGTGGCCGAACTGGCTGGACTCCTGCACCAGGGCGGCAAACGAGCTCAGGTCCTCCGGGCGCTTGTCGACACACATCAGCGGGACCAGCGCGCCGCCCTGGCCGGCCTCAAAACGTTTACGTTGCGCCGGGGTGCTGTCCTCGGGCAACTCGACACCGGTAAATACAAACAGCAGGCGCTGCGGTTCGGGTTGCGCGCGGGCGGCCTGCAGCAGGTCGTCAAAACTCAGAATGTCCATGGCTTCATCCAGTCACAGGAATTAAAAAGAATCCGCCGGCCCGTATCCCGGTGCGGCGCTGTCGGCAGAAAGGCTGCTTACAAAATCAGCAGGCACCGGCCTCAGGCGGGCGGGCTTGCGCGACTGGACGGTGCCCATGCTGACAAAACACAGGGCATGTTCACTGCCTGCCAGGCCAAACAGCCGGCGCAGCCCCCCGGACTTCAGCGCCTTGCCGCTGGTCAGTGACGAACCATAACCCAGGGCTGTGGCCATGAGCAGCATGTTCTGCACCGCACAGCCGGCCGAGACCAGGCGTTCAGCCAGGTCGATCCCGGCATCACCACACGCGCCATCGACCACGACCAGCATGAGCAAAGGGGCACGATGCGCTTTTTCGCGCGCCTGTGCAAGCTGTTCAGGCGTGGCTTGCGCGTCGCGTTCGACCAGCGCCGCACCGAAGACCGCGGCCAGCTGCGCGCGCGCCGCTTGCGGCACCAGCACAAAACGCCAGGGCAGAAGCTGCCCATGGTCGGGTGCCGTGGCAGCGGCACGCAAGATCATGTCGAGCTGCTTCGCATCGGGACCGGGTGCTACCAGCCGCTTCGGCAAAATGGTCTGGCGCGATTGCATGAGGGCTGCAGCCAGTTGTGCCGGATCAGCGTCAACCGGGGCGACTGCGGGGGGTTGACCGGGAAAGGCAAGCAGGTTCATCTATCGCTTTCAGCCGGGTCGGCCGTCGGCACGCACGCGGCCGTACCAGTTGCCTAGACGCACACCCCACACGCCCATGACCCCGGCCCACAACAGGACGGCCGCCAGCAGCAGCCACGCGGCAAAAGCACTTTGCGCGGCCGCGCCAATACGCAGCAGGGTTGCTGCCTGCAGCAGCAGGAAAAGCGACCATACCAGCCGGTCGGCCACCAGCGCGCGCCCGCTGTGGCCGCAGGACACGCGTGTCACCATGGCCAGCATCAGCGAGGCCAGGCAACCCATGGTCAGGGCGTGCAGCGCGCCGAGTGCCAGGACGGGGGCATCCTGTACCAGGCCAAGCAGTTGCGCCACACCCTCCAGAACGAACGCCAGGCCGAACCACAGAAAACCGATGTGCAGCATGGCAAGCAGCCGGTTCTTCAGGCTTTGCATCAAGCCCCACACCACGGCCAGCCAGAGGAAAACACCTCCGGCAGCCAGTTCAAAAACACCGCGCATGGCCGTCCAGGCCATGCCCCCGTCACCCTGCGGCTGGCCATCAAACTCGATCCACACGGCGGCCACCTCAACAGCAGCGACAGCCAGCATCAGCCGCAACACCCAGAAGGGCCGCCAGACATCGATGAAAGGCAGAGCACTGGAGGTGAAAAACGGAATCATGCGGTGCGCTACCGAGACATACACCACGACGACAAAACCCCACAAACCGGTGAGCAGGCAGGCCCGTGCCACGGCGGGTGCGCCCAGCAGCAGGCTGAGCACCAGCCCGGCCAGCGCCAGACAACCGACCACGCAGGCCACACCTATGGTGCGTGCATGCACCTGGTCTTCAACCGGGCTGCGCCGGAGCAGGCCCCAGAACAAGGCCGTCACCCAGCCCAGGCCGGCCGCGGCCATCGCCAGCCCGGCGAGGGCTGTCAAGCCATGCAGGTGAGCACCGGCCAGGCATAGCAGCCAGCCTGCCGCCTGGAGCAGCAACGGCACCCGCAGTTGCCGGGTCGCGAGTGACGGCACGCCCAGCCACTTGGGGCCAGCCGTAAAAAGAAATCCGGAAAAAAAGAGCGGCAGAAAGCCAAAGGTCATCAGCGTCCCGTGCACCAGCGAAGGCGACAGCGCGTAAGGCAGGTTCAGCGCGGGACTGACACGGTCCAGTTGCACCAGTGCCCACCACGCACCGGTCCCCACCAGCACCACCATCGCAAGGAAAAACCCCAGCCGGTGCGGCGCCAGCAACAGATGGCCTGCACGCCAGCGCCGGTCTACCCTGGCGCGCTCACTGGCCGACGGCTTGCCCGGACTCACCCGCAGGGCGATGACCGGGCCTTTACTCATCCACACACCCCCAGATGGCCACACTGGGTGCAATAGTCGCAACCGTCCTTGCGGATCACGGCATGGGCACCGCATTCGCGGCACTTCTTGCCCGCCATCACCGGAGGGGCAAGCGCCATGTCGACCTGTGGCTCCGCCACGGGTGCTGCCCAGGCAGCATGCTGCCCGGCCCGCCGCGCGATGATGTTTTGCACTGCATAGGCAATGGCCGCCACTTCAGAGTCGTGCCATAACGGCACGCGCGTGCCGTCGGCTTTCTCGTAAGTTCCCAGTCGCACCGGGCCGCGGTCCCAGGCCACCTTGCGCATGTCACTGAGTGCACGTTCCAGGAAACCACCGCGTGCCGCCAGCGAAAGCATGCGCATGCTGGAGGTGATCCATTGCTGCGACTCGCCGCTCTGCCCCACGGGCATGAAAAATTCGATCGCGCGTTCGACCGTGCCTTCCCCCATGGCGGCAGGCACGGGCAGAAAGGACACCACGATATAGAGCGTCTTGCGCCCTTCCTGCGTCCAGTAATCCACCTTTTCCGCCACCGCCGACAATGCGCCCTTGGGCCGGCTTTCGATCACTGTGCGCATCGGGTCCACGGCGGGCGCGGCTGCTGGCAGGGCTGCGGGGTCCGCATGGGTTTCCAGCACCGAGCCGAGAATGGCGTTGGGCCGATAAGTGGCCAAACCCTTGAGCTTGGCGCGCCAGGCCTGCTGGTACAGGCCCTTGAAGTCTTCGTAGGCGTAGTCGGCCGGCACATTGACGGTTTTGGAAATCGCCGTGTCCACAAACGGCTGCACCGCTTCCATCATGCCAATGTGGCTGTCCGCCGACATTTCGAGCGCCGACACAAAATAACCAGGCAGCTTGTCCACGTCGCCGCCAAGTTCGCGGTACAGGCGCCATGCATGGTCTTCCACTGCGTACTCGGTGGTGCTGCCGTCAGACTCGCGTTTCTTGCGCCGGTACATCCACGAGAACGGAGGCTCGATGCCGTTCGATGCATTGTCGGCAAAGGCCAGGCTGACGGTACCGGTCGGGGCAATCGACAGCAGGTGGCTGTTGCGGATGCCGTTCGCGCGGATGGATTGCTGCAAGGCTGCAGGAAGCCGGCTGGCAAAGGTGCCTGGGGCGAGGTAGCCTGCCGCATCGAACTTCGGGAATGCGCCCTTTTCCTTTGCCAACGCCACCGACGCGGCATACGCCGCATCGCGCAGGCACACGGCGATACGCGCCGCCATCTCGCGGCCCTCGGGTGCGTCGTAGCGCAGGCATAGCATGGCCAGTGCATTGCCTAACCCGGTGAAACCGACGCCGATGCGGCGTTTGGCGGCGGATTCGGCCTGCTGCTGCGGCAGCGGCCAGAAGGTGACGTCCAGCACGTTATCGAGCGCACGCACTTGGGTCGCCACCGATTTCGAAAAGGCTTCGAAATCAAAGGCCGGCACGCCGTTGAAGCTAAAAGGGTGACGCACAAAACGCGTGAGAATAATGGGCCCGAGGTCACAGCAGCCATAGGGGGGCAACGGTTGTTCGCCGCAGGGATTGGTCGCCGCGATGTCTTCGCAATAACGCAGGTTGTTGTCCTGATTGATGTGATCCAGAAACAGGATGCCTGGCTCGGCGAAATCATAGGCCGAGCGCATCACGGTATCCCACAAATCGCGCGCCGCCACGGTCTGGTAGACCCATAGGCCGTCCGCGCGCTGGAAGGCGCCCTGCGCGATCAACGGGGCGCCGGGTCTGGCCTTGTGCACCAGCTCCCAGGGCTGGTCTTCGGCGAGCGCGTGCATGAAGGTGTCCGGCATGCCGACCGACACATTGAAGTTGTTCCAGCGCCCAGGCGTGCGCTTGGCGGTAATGAACTCGTGCACATCCGGGTGATCGATGCGCAGCACACCCATCTGCGCGCCGCGCCGGGAACCCGCGCTCTCCACGGTGGAGCAAGACTGGTCAAAGACGTTGATGTAGCTGCACGGCCCGGAGGCCATGGAAGCGGTGCCTTTGACCTCGGCGCCGCGCGGCCGTATGCGTGAAAAATCGTAACCCACGCCGCCACCGCGCCGCATGGTTTCGGCCGCTTCGCGCAGGGCCTCGTAGATGCCGGGGTAGCCGCCGTCGTCAACACCCTGGATGCAGTCACCCACTGGTTGCACAAAACAGTTGATCAACGTGGCCTGGATGGAGGTGCCCGCTGCGCTCATGATGCGGCCTGCGCCGATCGCGCCCGCGTGCAGGTTCTCCAGGAACAACGCTTCGTGTTGAGCGCGCTCCGCCTCCGGTTCGACCGAAGCCAGAGCGCGCGCCACACGCCGGTAGATATCTTCCATGCCCGTTTCGCCGGGCTTGAGGTATTTTTCCTTCAGCACGTCCTGGCTGATGGGCTGGGTGGCCGTCAGGTCCTGCGGTCGGCCGAATTGTTCGCGTTTCATGCTGGTGCTCCTGCTGGCCGAACTCCGCCGAGCAGCCATTGCATTAATTCTTGCACCGAACGGATCTGTTCGCCAAACGGCAGCCGGGCGGTACCACGGAAGAAAAGGCCTTTACGGACGTCGCCCTCAAAGGCATGGCCGAGCTGCTGGTCGATGCAGAACTGTCCCATGCCGGCCACGCCATCGCGCAGGCCGCAGTGGGCGAGGCAGTCGAACGACATGTTGCATTTGGCCTTGACATGGGCCGCCGCCTGGAGCCGGGGTTCCAGCCGCATGTATTTGTCCAGCCATGGTGTTCGCACGGCGCGGGCGGGCAAGCCGGCCACACTGATGAACTCCACCAGGTCTTCCGGTTTTGCCTCGGCCAGCACCTTCTTGAAGGCAGGATCGGCATCACACTCCTTGGTGACGGCAAAGGCCGTGCCAAGCTGCACGGCCGAAGCGCCCAGGGCTTGCAAGCGCAGGATGTCGTCCCTGCAGTTGATGCCGCCGGCGGCAATCAGCGGGATCTCGCGTTCGATGCCGGCCGTTTTGAAGAATTCCAGCACCTGCGGAATGACGACCTCGAAATCGAAACGCTTGTCATGCAGATCCGCGACTTTGGCGGCGCCCAGATGGCCACCCGCGAGACCGGGATGCTCAATCACGATGGCATCAGGCAGGCGCCCTTTTTTTTGCCACTTGCGCACCAGCAATTGCACGCCACGCGCGTCCGACAGAATGGGGATCAACACCGCGTTGGGATAGTCGCGCGCCAGCTCCGGTAAATCAAGCGGCAGACCGGCACCGACCACCAGCGCATCGGCCCCGCTGGCCATGGCTTGGCCCACATAGTCTTCGTAGGCATTGAGGGCCTTCATGACATTCACGGCAATCAGGCCGCGGCCCTGTGACAGCTGACGGGCCAGGCGAATTTCCCGGTCAAGCGCTTCAAGATTGGCGGCATCGATCAAGGCCCGGGCATCAGGCTCCTTGTTCAGATGGCGTGTTTTGGCCATCAGATCAGGATGCAGGCGCCGCAAGTCCACGGACGACAGGGTACCCACGCCACCCAGGCGTGCCACCGTGCCAGCCAAGCCACCCGCAGAGACGCACACGCCCATCCCACCCTGCACCACCGGGATCAACTCCTCGCCGCCAATGCGCCAGGGCCGAAGGCCCGAGTCGTGGGCAAGTGCCTGCAACGCTGCTGCCGCCGTGATCGGATTAACGCTCGCCTTCGCGGCAAGGTCAATTGCTGATGATTTGTCCATCGTGCTCCACATAAGGTTGGTACGGGCCAGTGCCGCTGTCGAAGGCTATCGCGGCGGGTACAAAGCTTCCTTGTTTTAGATCAAAGACGTGGATTTCACCGTCCTCAATCACGTAATGCCACCCATGCAATGTCAATACGCCTTTTTCGACTTCGCGCCGCACCATGGGATAAGCCATCAGGCGCTCCAGTTGCAGCACCACAACGCGTTGTTCGGTGCGGCGCAGGGCCTCGGGGCTCGCGGTCACGGGCAGCAAGGCCTCGCTGGCCAGTTTGAGCCACGCATGCAGGGCTACTGCTTCCTCTGGAACGCCTTCGTACGCGGCGCGGATGGCGCCGCAGTGGCTGTGACCGCAAACGACGATGCGTTCCACATGCAGGCTGAGCACCGCGAATTCGATCGCCGCCGTGGTGCCGTGCAAGCCGTGCGAGCCGTCATAGGGCGGAACGAAGGCGCCCACATTGCGCACGATGAACAGTTCGCCCGGGCCCGCGTCGGTCAGCAGGTAGGGCACCACACGCGAGTCCGAGCAGCCAATGAACAGGGTCTTCGGATGCTGGCCCTGTGCCACCAGGTCCTGGAAGCGCTGTTGATGCAGGGGAAAATAGTCGGAGTGAAAACGCCGCAGCCGCAACAAGAGCTCGTCGGTGGGTGCGGCGTTTTTTTTGTTCATTGCACGAGAGGTGAATCCGCTCCCTCAAGAGCAATACCTTCAATGTCTGCCTCTCCAATGAGCAGGCTCATGTACTGATGCAAAGCCCTGGCGCGCGACTGCATGGTCAGCAGCGCGGCAATGCGCTCATGTACTTCCTCATAGGCGGGCTGGGTGCCGCTGCGGCGCTCCAGCACGTCGATGATGTGGAAGCCGAAACGTGTATGAAACAGGCGCGGTTGCACGCCGGTGCCGGTTTGCGCATGCTGCAGGTGAAACAGTTCCGTCGCCAGTTCGGGCGCGCAGTCGTCCGGCGTGATCCAGCCGAGGTCACCGCCCTGCGTGCTGCTCGGGCAGTTGGAGAGTTCAGCGACCAGCTGGGCAAACCTCTCCGGGGCGACGCCCTTGTGTGACAGCTCCAGCAAGGCGCGTTCGGCATGCACGGTAAGTGCCTGGACATTGACACCGGGCGTGACCGCAAACAGGATGTGCCGCACATGCAGCGCCTGGCCCACCAGAAATTGCGCCTTGTGGGCTTCGTAATAACGCCGGCCTTCTTCGTCGCCAGGCAGGGGGCTGACTACTTGCCGGTCCACCATGGCCTCGATGATTTCGCGTTCAGCCTGGCCCAGTTCCGGGGCGGTCAGACCGATGTGGCGCGGGAGCAGGTCTTGCGACACCGCTTGCTGGCGCAGCAATTCGGTGTAGGCAAGCTCGCGCAGCGTCGCCGTGTCCGGGCGCTGCCCGCTTGCATGCAGGGCGATGCCATTGACCAGCGCGTCTGGCACAGCGGGCTGGGCTGGCGCAGAAGCACATTGGCAGGAACCGCTGCCGCAGCCTTGGGCCGCGGCGGGTGAAGAAAGCGTTTGACTGGTCATGGAGAGTCCCTGGTTCATGGTGAGGTCAAGGAGCGCCGGGCGACTTGGCCCGGGGAACGCCAAGCCGGCGGCTGCGCACGACCTGGTAAGGGCGAAGCAGGTAGCCGACCGACGCGAAGCCGCTCCACACATGCACCAGGCGGCTGAATGGGAACAGCAGGAAGATGGTCATCCCGAATACGAGGTGAAGCAGATAGGGCCAGGGCAGGCCCGCCAGCACCGCGGAATCCACCGCGCGCAAGGTGAGGATGCGCTGCGCCCAGTCGGCCAGTATCAGCATCACGCTGCCGTCGGAGTGCGCCCAGGAAAAAGGCAGGGTAATCAAGCCGACCACCAGTTGCACCCACAAAATCAACAGGATGGCCAAGTCGGTTCTGTGGCTGGTATAGCGGATGCGTGGGTCAAACACACGGCGGTAGATCAACATGGACAGCCCGATAAAACACAGGATGCCGAAAGCACCGCCCGAGTAGATGGCGATCTTTTGCTTGACCGACGCTTCCAGGAAACGGGCATAGAACGCGTGCGGTGCCAGTAGGCCGACCAAGTGACCAAAAAACAGAAACAGGATGCCCACATGGAACAGGTTGCTGCCCCAGCGCAGCAGGCCGGTACGCAGCAGCTGCGAAGAGTCGCTTTTCCAGGTGTACTGGTCGCGGTCGAAGCGGATCAGGCTGCCGAGCAGGAACACCGTCAGGCAGATGTAGGGGTAGACGCCAAAAAGAAATCCGTGAAGTCCGGGGCTCATGCTTGTACTCCTTGGATGGGGCGTGCCTTGCGCACATGGGGCACGATATGGATGGGCTGCGGCTGGTCCGGCCTGGCCTGGCCCTTGGACGAACAGCCGTCAAAGACGACCGGCTCTTCCCAGACCGCGTCGATAGGTTCTTCCGCGGCAATCTGCACCGGCTGGGCCTTTTCCCCGGCCAGCTCCAGCAAGGCCCCCAGCACAGAGGCATAGGCACTTTCGCGCTGCTGCAGCGCTGCAAAAATCGAGTTGAAGATATGCGCCATCTCGACCAGAAACTCGCGCGCTTCGCGCGGCGGTTGGGTCGAGGTGAATTCAAGCACCACCGGCAGGAAGTCCGGCATTTCCCCCTCGGCCAGGTACATGCCGGCCTTCTCGTAGGTCTGCGCAAGGTCAATCATGGCCGGCCCACGATCGCGCGAATCGCCATGCACGTGTTCGAACAGGTGCAGCGATGTGGCGCGGCCCCGGTCGAACAGTTCGACGTAAGCCGCCTCGGTCTCGAGCGCAGGTGCCAGTGCAAGCGCTTCGATCAGTGCGTCCAGCTCGGCCATCCGCTGCGGTTGCAGTGCGCGCTCTTCGTGCAGGACTTCTCGCATCGCACTCAGGTGGCTGCGCAATTCGGCGTCGGGATACGCAAGCAGCCGGGCCAGCACGCGCAGGCTCTTCGAAGCCGTAGCGGGGGTGTTGTTGAAAAGTGCCATGGTTCAGACCTCCACCTTGATGGGAATAGTGCGTTTCTTGTTGCCGCCGAAAAGGCTGACATCACTGGCGCCGTCGGAGCAGCCATTGCCGAAGGTAAAGCCGCAGCCGCCGCGCATGTCGAAAGCGTTTTCAGCGTATTCGCGGTGGGTGGTCGGGATCACAAAGCGGTCTTCGTAGTTGGCAATCGCCATGATGTGGTACATCTCCTCGACCTCGGTCACCGTCAGCCCGGCCTGCTCCAGCACCGCCAGGTTCTGCACCTGGTCCACATGTTTGCTGCGCTGGTAGGAACGCATGGCCAGCATGCGCTGCAGGGAACGGATTACCGGCGCCGTGTCGCCGGCGGTCAGCAGGTTAGCCAGGTACTGCACGGGAATGCGCATCTGGGCGATATCTGGCAACTCGCCGTTGACGCCTATGTGCCCGGCGTTGGCCGCCGAGGTGATGGGCGACAGCGGCGGCACGTACCAGACCATGGGCAGCGTGCGGTACTCGGGGTGCAGCGGCAGCGCCACCTTCCATTCCACCGCCATCTTGTAGACAGGACTGCGGCGTGCGCCTTCCAGCCAGGCTTCAGGAATGCCGTCCTTGCGCGCCTGTTCAATCACCTTCGGATCGTTCGGGTCCAGGAAGATGTCGAGCTGGGCCTGGTACAAGTCTTTGTCGTCCTCCACGCTGGCCGCTTCCTGGATGCGATCGGCGTCATACAGCACCACACCCAGGTAACGGATGCGGCCCACGCAGGTTTCGCTGCAGACGGTCGGCTGGCCGGCTTCAATGCGCGGATAGCAGAAGGTGCATTTCTCGGCCTTGCCGCTCTTCCAGTTGTAATAAATTTTCTTGTACGGGCAGCCCGAAACACACATGCGCCAGCCGCGGCACTTGTCCTGGTCGATCAGCACGATGCCGTCTTCCTCGCGTTTGTAGATCGAGCCGGAAGGGCAGGAGGCCACACAGGCCGGGTTCAGGCAATGCTCGCACAGGCGCGGCAAATACATCATGAAGGTGTTTTCAAACTGCCCGACCATGTCTTTTTGGACCTGGTCGAAGTTCGCCAGGTTGGCGTCCTTGCTGCGCTTGGAGAATTCGCCGCCGAGGATTTCTTCCCAGTTCGGGCCCCACTCGATTTTTTCCATGCGCTTGCCGGTGATCAGGCTGCGCGGCCGCGCCGTCGGCGTGGCCTTCATTTCCGGCGCCGACTGCAGATGGTCATAGTCGAAGGTGAAGGGCTCGTAGTAGTCGTCGATCTGCGGCATGTTCGGGTTGGAGAAGATGCGCATCAGCAGCTTCCACTTGCCGCCCTGGCGCGGCTCGATGGAGCCGTCGGCCTTGCGTATCCAGCCGCCGTTCCACTTGTCCTGGTTTTCCCACTCCTTGGGGTAACCGACGCCGGGCTTGGTTTCGACGTTGTTGAACCAGGCGTATTCCATGCCGGGCCGGCTGGTCCAGACGTTTTTGCAGGTGACCGAACAGGTGTGGCAGCCGATGCACTTGTCCAGGTTCAGCACCATGCCGATTTGTGCGCGTACTTTCATGCTGCTTCTCCCATTTGCTGCACGGCAAACGCTTTGTCATCATCGCGCGGCGTGTCCAGCCAGTCCACCTTGTCCATCTTGCGCACCACGACGAATTCGTCGCGGTTGGTGCCTATGGTTCCGTAGTAGTTGAAGCCGTAGGAAAGCTGCGCGTAGCCGCCAATCATGTGGGTCGGCTTGAGCACGATGCGCGTGACCGAGTTGTGGATGCCGCCACGCTGACCGGTGATCTCCGAACCCGGGGTGTTAACGATCTTTTCCTGCGCGTGGTACATCATCACCATGCCGGGCTTGACGCGCTGGCTGACGACAGCCCGAGCGGCAATCGCACCGTTAACGTTGTAGGCCTCGATCCAGTCGTTGTCTTCCACGCCAATAAGCTTGGCGTCATCTTCACTGAGCCAGATGATGGGTCCGCCCCTGCTCAGCGTGAGCATCAACAGGTTGTCGGTATAGGTCGAGTGAATGCCCCACTTCTGGTGCGGCGTGATGAAGTTCAGCAGTATCTCGGTGTTGCCGTTGCTGCGGATGCCGTGCACACCGGCGGTGGCCTTCAGGTTCACGGGCGGCCGGTAGCTGGCCAGGCCCTCACCGAAAGCCAGCATCCACGGGTGGTCCTGGTAGAACTGCTGGCGGCCCGTGAGGGTGCGCCATGGAATCAGTTCGTGCACATTGGTGTAGCCGGCGTTGTACGACACGGTTTCCGATTCGATGCCGCTCCAGGTCGGCGAGCTGATGATCTTGCGCGGTTGCGCCTGGATGTCGCGAAAGCGGATCTTCTCGTCCTCGCGGTGCAGCGCCAGGTGGGTGTGTTCACGGCCGGTCTGCTTGCCCAGTGCCGCCCAGGCCTTGACTGCCACGTGGCCGTTGGTTTCAGGCGCGAGTTGCAGCACCATTTCGCAGGCGTCGATGTCGCTGTTGATGCGTGGCATACCCTGGGTCACGCCGGGCTCAGTCACCAGGCCGTTCAGCTGGCCGAGCTGCATGACCTCGGTCTCGGTATTCCACGAAATGCCCTTGCCGCCGTTGCCGACCTTGTTGAGCAGGGGGCCGACAGCCGTGAAGCGTTTGTAGACGTTGGGATAGTCGCGTTCAACCACCTGCATCTGGGGCGCAGTCTTGCCGGGCAGCAATTCGCACTCGCCGCGCTTCCAGTCCTTCACTTCAAAAGGCTGGGCCAGCTCACCCGGGGTATCGTGCATCACCGGGGTCAGCACCATTTCCTTTTCGACACCGAGATGGCCTTCGCACAGCTCGCTGAATTTTTTTGCGAAGCCCTTGTAGATTTCCCAGTCGCTTTTCGATTGCCACACCGGGTCCACTGCCGTGGACAACGGATGGATGAAGGGATGCATGTCACTGGTGTTGAGGTCGTTCTTTTCGTACCAGGTTGCGGTCGGCAGCACGATGTCGGAGTAGAGGCAGGTGGTACTCATGCGGAAGTCGAGCGTGACCAGCAGATCCAGCTTGCCCTCGGGCGCCTTGTTGTGCCACACCACTTCCTCGGGCTTGCCCTCCTCCGTTCCTAAATCCTTGCCCTGCACGCCGTTGTCGGTGCCCAGCAGGTGCTTGAGGAAATACTCATGCCCCTTGCCCGACGAACCGATGATGTTGGAGCGCCAGACAAACATGTTGCGTGGCCAGTTGTCCGGGTGGTCCGGGTCCTCGCAGCTCATCTTGAGCGAGCCGTCCTTGAGCGACTTGACGACATAGTCCTTGGCATCCAGGCCCGCAGCCTGCGCATCCTTGACCACCTGCATCGGGTTGGTCTGCAATTGCGGTGCGCTCGGCAGCCAGCCCATGCGTTCGGCGCGCACGTTGTAGTCGATCATGCTGCCGCCGTAAAGCTTCTTGTCGGCGAGCGGCGACAACACCTCATCCACGCCGAGCTTCTCGTAGCGCCACTGGTCGGTGTGCGCATAAAAGAAGCTGGTGGAGTTCATCTGCCGGGGCGGGCGAATCCAGTCGAGCGCGAAGGCCAGCGGGGTCCATCCGGTCTGCGGTCGCAGCTTTTCCTGGCCCACGTAGTGCGCCCAGCCCCCGCCGCTTTTGCCGATACAGCCGCACATCATCAGCATGTTGATGACGCTGCGGTAATTCATGTCACTGTGGTACCAGTGGTTCATGCCAGCGCCGATGATGACCATGGAACGGCCCTCGGTCTTGTCGGCGTTGTCGGCAAACTGGCGTGCAACGGCGATGATCTGGTCGCGCGGAACACCGGTGATCTGCTCCTGCCAGGCCGGGGTGTAGGGGCTGTTGTCGTCAAAGTCGGCGGCGACCAGTTCACCGGGCAAGCCGCGGGGAATGCCGTATTGCGCAACCTGCAGGTCGAACACCGTCGCCACCAGGGCCGAGCGCTCCTCACCGGCCTTGCCCAGTGAAATGCGTTGCACCGGCACGGTGCGCACCAGCACATCACCCTGCTCGTTGTTCTGAAAATGGTCATGGTGAATGCCGCCAAAGTACGGAAAGCCGACCCTGGCGCTATCGGCGCTGGGGGCATCACCCTCCATCACCGACAGCTTGAGCGAGACCTCATCTCCCTGGCGCGCTTCTTTGGACTCCAGGTTCCACTGCCCGGCGTCGGCGCGGCCATCAGGGCCCCAGCGAAAGCCAATGGCGCCGTGCGGCAACACGACCTTGCCCTGCGCATCGAAGGCCACGGTTTTCCACTCCGGGTTGTTCGCCTGGCCCAGCTTGCCGTTGAAGTCGGACGCGCGCACGTAGCGGTCCGGCACCATGACGGTTTCGCCGCTTTCCAGCTGGTGTTCCTTGAGCATCACCAGCATGGGCAGATCGGTGTAGCGGCGTGCGTAGTGGTCGAAGTAGGCCGAGCGCGGCTTGCCGTTGCCGCCGAAATAGAAGTCTTTCAGGATCACATGGCCCATGGCCATGGCGACCGCGGCGTCGGTGCCCTGCTTGGGGTGCAGCCACAGGTCGGAGAGCTTGGCGACTTCGGAATAGTCAGGCGTGATGGCGACGGTCTTGGTGCCCTTGTAGCGGACTTCGGTGAAGAAGTGCGCATCGGGGGTGCGCGTCTGCGGCACGTTGGAGCCCCAGGCAATGATGAAGCCGGAGTTGTACCAGTCGGCCGATTCCGGCACGTCGGTCTGCTCCCCCCAGACCTGCGGACTGGACGGGGGCAGGTCGCAATACCAGTCGTAAAAGCTCATGCACACGCCGCCTATCAGCGACAGGTAGCGCGAACCGGCGGCGTAACTGACCATGGACATCGCCGGGATTGGCGAGAAGCCGATGATGCGGTCGGCGCCGTGCTTCTTGATCGTGTGAACGTTGGAGGCCGCAATGATCTCGTTGACTTCGTCCCAGCTTGAGCGCACGAACCCACCGAGGCCGCGCACGCTCTGGTAGTCGCGCCGCTTGGCGTCGTCTTGCACCACAGCGGCCCAGGCCTCGACCGGCGGCAGCGTCAGGCGGGCCTCGCGCCAGTGCTTGAGCAGGCGCGCACGCACCATGGGGTATTTGACGCGGTTGGCGCTGTACAGGTACCAGCTGTAGCTGGCGCCGCGCGAGCAGCCGCGCGGCTCGTGGTTGGGCATGTCCCAGCGCGTGCGTGGGTAGTCGGTCTGTTGGGTTTCCCAGGTGACGATACCGCCCTTGACATAAATCTTCCACGAGCACGATCCCGTGCAGTTCACGCCATGGGTGCTGCGCACAATCTTGTCATGTGCCCAGCGGTTGCGGTAGGCGTCTTCCCAGGTTCTGTCTTCGGCAGTGGTGACACCGTGGTCCCCGGAGAAGGACTCCCTGGGGTTGGAAAAGTGGCTCAGTCGATCGAGAAAATGACTCATTGAATTCTCCGTTAAAGCGGTAAAGCGGTAGAGGCGGGCGCAGCGGCGGCTCAGGGGTTTTTGATCTCGGCGCCGCGGCGCAGGTAAAACCACCAGTTCAGCACCAGGCACAGGGCATAGAAGATGGCAAAGCCGTACATAGCGTTTTCCGGCGTGCCGGCCTTGATCTGCGCGCCTATGACCACCGGAGCGATGAAGGCACCATAGGCGGCGATGGCCGATGTCCAGCCCAGCACGGGGCCGGCCTGCTGGCGGTCGAAGATGACGCCAATCGTGCGGAAGGTGGAGCCGTTGCCAATGCCGCTGGCGGCAAACAGCACGATAAACAGCACCATGAAGAGTAAGAAATACTCCTCGGGCGTGGCCGACTTGTAGGCAAGAAGCATGACGTACCCCACGCCTGCGGAGGCCGCGACCATGACGGCAGAAATGATCTGGGTCACGATGGAGCCGCCCACCTTGTCCGAGACCCAGCCGCCCACGGGCCGGATCAGCGCACCGACAAATGGGCCTATCCAGGCAAAGGTCAGCGCCGACGGCGCATTCGGGTTCTTCAGCGTGTGCTGCATGACGCCAGCGGCGTCCGGCACGTGGCTGATGCCGAAGATCACCGTGATGGCCAGCGGCAAGGCCATCGAAAATCCGATGAAGGAGCCGAAAGTCACGATGTACAGCAGAGTCAGTGACCAGGTGTGTTTGTTGCTGAAGATCGCAAACTGCTTGGTGATGTTTTCTTTCATCGTGCCAAAAGCAGTGAGCTTGAGCACCAGCAAGGTGCTCGCCACAATCAAGGGCATGGCGATCCACATGTTGAGCAAGCCCAAGCCCGTGGGTTTGGGCAGGTAGAGGTACAGGCCGATGCCTGCCGGCACAAAAGACAGGGTGTAAAGCCAGATGATCTTGAGGAAGGCCGGGATCGTGCCGCCAATGGCGGGCGAGACGGTCTTCAGGTTGTTCATGCCGAAGAAGCAGATGACGGACAGCGGCACCAGCGACAACAGCCAGGCAAAACCGGCGTTCTGGATCCAGGTGGGTGTGCCCGCAACAATCTTGCCAAAGATCCAGCCGCTGTCCTTGACCAGTGTCGTCGATTCGCCCGCAAAGCCTCCGAAGAGACTTAGAGTCATCACCAGTGGGATGACGATCTGCATGGTCGTCACGCCGAAATTGCCCAAGCCTGCATTTAGGCCGAGTGCCGTGCCCTGCAGGCGCTTGGGGAAAAAGGTGCTGATGTTGGACATGGAGCTGGCGAAGTTGCCGCCACCCACGCCCGACCACAGCGCCATCAGCTGGAAAGACCACAGCGGCCACTCGGGGTGCTGCAGCACGATGCCGGTGCCGATGGCCGGTGCCAGCAGCATGGAGGTTGTCAGGAAGATGGTGTTGCGCCCGCCAGCCAGCCGGATCAGAAAGGAGGCCGGAATGCGCATGGTGGCGCCGGCCAGGCCCGCAATGGCTGTGAGCGTGAAGAGTTCGGCCTGGGTGAAGGGAAAGCCCAAGTTGAGCATCTGCACGGTGATGATGCCCCACATACCCCAGACGGCAAAACCGCACAGCAGGCTGGGCACGGAAATCCAGAGGTTACGGTAAGCAATGCGTTTGCCGGTGCTTTCCCAGAACTGCTCGTCCTCAGGGCGCCAGTCGGTGATGTCGGCGCCAGAGGAATGCGGTTGAAGAGCCGGAATGGCAGCACTCGCTGCGGACTTGGTACTCATGATTTTTCCCTTGAAGAAGATGAGCGCATCAGGCCGATGCGCCGCTTGCGTTCGAACCCATGACCTCAGTGCGGCGCACTTCCGTCCAGTACATCCAGATCAGCGAGACCCAGACCACGCCATACATGAACATGAAGGCGCTTGAACGGATGCCAGTCACATCCATGAGCACGCCGAAAATGATCGGTAAAACGAAGCCGCCCAGGCCGCCGGCCAATCCGACAATGCCGCTGATCGCGCCGATGTTGGCGCCGTAGTCGTCGCTGATGTACTTGAAAACACTGGCTTTGCCGAAAGCCCAGGCAATGCCCAGGGCGAACATAAGCGCGGTGAAGGTGTAGACGTTCAGCCCCAGATGGAAAGTGGCTGGCCCGTTGACCGTGAGTATGGTGAAGTCCGTTTGCGGGTAAGACAAAAGGAACAGGCAGACCCAGCTCACCCACATCACCCACCAGGTCACGCTGTGCGCGCCATACTTGTCCGACAGCACGCCGCCAAAGGCACGCAGCACGCCGCCGGGCAAGGAGAAGCACGCCGCCAGCAACGCTGCCACGCGGATGTCCAGGCCGAACTCCCCCACGTAGTACTGCACCATCCAGAGCGACAAGGCCACATAGCCGCCGAACACGATGCTGTAGTACTGGCAGTACTTGAGCACCTTGGGGTCTTTCAGTGCCTTGAGCTGGTCGCTGAACTTGACGCGGCTGGGCACCAGGTGCGAAGGATCGCTGTAGCTGAACAGCCAGAACAGCACCAGCGCGCCGAGCATGATGACGGCGTACGTCTGCGGCACCATGGCCCAGCCAAAGGCCACCAGCAACACCGGCGCCACAAATTTGTTGACGGCCGCGCCCGAGTTGCCGGCGCCGTACACGCCCATGGCCATGCCCTGGCGGTTTTTGGGGAACCAGCGCGCTACATAAGGTGTACCCACCGAAAAGGAGCCACCGGCCAGGCCGACAAAGAGGCCAATCACCAGGAAATGCCAGTAGGCCGTGGCGTAACTCATGAGCCAGATCGCGGGCACGGTGATGGCCATCAGGATCGCCATGACGATGCGCCCGCCGTAGCGGTCGGTCCAGATGCCCAGCGGGACGCGGATCAATGAGCCCGTCAGCACGGGCGTCGCGGCGAGCAGGCCAAACTCGGTGGCGTTGAGGTTGAGCATCTTCTTGATCGGGATGCCGATCACGCCGAACATCATCCAGACCATGAAGCAGACGGTGAAGGCCAGCGTGCTGACAATCAGCACCGACCAGGCCTTCCTTGAATTACCGAGTTCAGAGTTCATGCATGTTTCTCCTGAGACATGGCATGACTGTCGGCTTTAAGCGCGCCGCTGAATATCCTCCTTAGGAACAGGGAGACGACACAGAAAAAAGCGGTGACGAAGCCCGTCGCCTCGTTCTGAAGAACTACTGCCGGCTCAAACTGCGTCAGCCTTGATTTTTGTCAAGTCAGGTCGCGGCTTGCCGCGTAAACTGCCGCTTGCACGCGCGAGCTGAGCTGCAGCTTGCGCAGGATGTGCTGGACGTGAATCTTCACGGTTGTCTCTGCGATATCAAGCTTGCGGGCGATCACCTTGTTGCTGTCGCCGTTCGCAATCAATGCGAGCACCTCCCGCTCGCGCGCCGACAGCAGCGCAAGGGTCGAATCGTCCGGCCCCGTCGCAGGCCCGCTTTCGTTGGGGTTCGCTTCCAAGGGGACGGCCTCGCTGGTCGCGGGCAAAGCAGGTCTGGACCGGAAGACCGCCACCAGCTTGGTCATCATTTCCGGGCTCACGACCGATTCGCCCTCAAGGACCTTGATGATGGACTCCGACAAATGGTCCAGCTCCACGGTTTTCAGCAGGTAGCCATCGGCTCCGGCTTGCAGCGCTGTGGCCAGATCTCCTTCGTTTTCGCTGACCGTCAGCATCAGGATGCGAGTGCCGGGTGCCGCATGCTTGAGCGCCGCGATGCCATCCACACCCAGAACCCCCGGCAGGTGATTGTCAAGCAGGATCAGATCAGGTTTGCTGCGTGCTACGCAGCGCAATGCCTCGCCGATATCGCCGGCCTCGCCCGCCACGTCGAAACGGCCGTCCTGCAGCAGCAGCGCCACCAGCCCTCGGCGAAACAGTGTGTGGTCATCCACCACCAGCAATTCAACGGATTTCATTGAGGGCTCCCTGAGCTGCCGTGTGAAGTGCTGCAGTTGGTGCCGGCCCCGCGGACTGCGCCGCCACGCCGCCCCCGACCTCGGGATGAGGCGGCAATGTCAGCGTGACCGTAGTTCCTTGCCCCGCGGCGGAGACAACATTCACTTCAGCGCCAATACGCCCGGCACGTTCCCGCATGATGTTGAGACCGACATGTGACTCCCCCGGGTGCTTTTGGGTGTCGAAGCCGGCACCGTTGTCCCTCACCACGAAACGCCAACGTGCGCCTTTGACTACTTCCAGCTCGACTTGCGCGGCACCGGCATGCTTGCGCACATTCGACAGCGCCTCCTGCACCACATGCAGCACTTGAACCTGCACATCGGATGGCAGCGGCAGCCCTTGGCCATGGACCTGCAATTGCCCGGACAGCCCCGTCTGGCTCTGGAATTTCTGCAGTGTTTCCTGCAGCGCCTGCTCAATATCATCAGTGTTGGTGCGCGTGCGGAAATGCACCAGCAGTTCGCGGACATCGCCGATGCTTTCGCGCAACCCAATGTCCAGTTCATCAAGAGCGCCCTGCATCTGCGAAGTCTGGCCCTTCTGTACGGCGGCCCGCAGCAACTGCACCTGGATCTTGAGAAATGCCAATGACTGGGCAATCGAGTCGTGCAGGTTGCGCGCCAGCAGGGCGCGCTCCTCCGCGACCGCTGCCTCCCGGTCCAGGGCGTCGGCGCGCAATCCCTCCAGGGAGCTGGCCAGGTGGCTGGCCAGCGCGTCCAGCAATTCGATTTCATCGGCGCTCAGCAAAACAGGCGAGCGAAAGAACAGGTTGAATTCGCCGAGCAGGCGTTGCTGCAACCGTATCGGCACACTGACCACATTTTCGTACCCCACCTTGGCGCAATGGCGCACCGGTGCTTCATCGTGGCTGAGAATCGGGATCACCCGTGTGCGCGCGTCCGGCCGCAGGTTGCCACAGGCGCAGGCCCCGGCCAGCAGGCTGCGCTCTTCTTCCACGAGGTCCTGCGGAAAACAGTCGGAGGCCAGCATCAGATAGCGCTGGTTGGCATCGTCGGACCAGCGGACCGCGGCGGCATCAGCCTTCATCACGGCGCGCACGCGCTGGGCAAAGCCGCGCGCCAGTTCGTCAATGCTACCCGCCTGGGCCAGGAAAGCGCTGACCTTGTAGAGTGCCTCCAGTCGAACGCGCTGTGCCTCAATACGCCGTGTTTTGGTCTCGACCTTGGCTTCCAGTCCTTCATAAAGCGATTGCAAGGTGGCAGCCATATGGTTAAAACCGGCGGCCACCTGGCCAAATTCATCCACGGTGTCGACTTCGATGCGCGTCCTGAAATCCCCTGACTCCAGCTTGTGCAAACCCTGCCGGAGCTGTCCCAAGGGATTGATCACATACATGTAGCCGGTGTAAAGCATGATGACCGCCCCGCCGATAGCCAATGCCATCATCAGGAGCTGGAACAGGTTCAAGATGGCTGTCAGGCGGGACAGGTGTTGTTCGATCGCCAGCACCAGGCGGTCGCTGGCTTCAACAAACTCGCCGCCGGCCTTCAGCAGGATCTGCGCCTGCGGGGCCGGCTCGGCCAGCCATAGCGGCCGCTGAGCAAACCACAAGGACTCGACATCGGCAAAACGCTGGTGCACCTGGTCGTCCCACGGCACAAACAGCGGCCGGGACGGATCGCCCTCGCGCAACAACGCCAGACTCTCGTCAAACCGGGTCACCAGGCTCTGCCGCTCGGCATGCTCCACCCCCGCCTGCGCCGCGCTGGCCAGCCGCCAGGTTTGCATGCGCATACGCCCGGCCTCGTTGACCGCCGCGGCACCTCCTTCAAGTTGCCAGGTCACCCACAGGGTCAACCCTATGGACGCCAACGCGACGATCAGAAGACTGGCACCTATGCGAATGAGTTTTTTGGACAGGGACGCCGTCTGTTGCATGTCAGGAGCGTAACCCCGATCAGAGTGGCGCGCCACCCATGCCCCTGGGAGCTGCTGCTAGGCTCTTGAGCCGTCCACCATGGCACGCGACCTGCGGGACGCGGGCGACGGCGCCGCGCACTCAGCGCAGACCATACTGGCCAACCGATGCAGCGCCTGCCAGCCATCAGCCGGCCAGTCGGGCTGCTTCAGGCCTTTGACAATGCCGTCAACCTTGTGTGCGGCGTGCAATAGATTGGACAAAGTGGTGTCACCAATTTGCGGCAGCACGCGCTCAAACAGTTTTTCCTTGATGCCCCAGACGCGGTTTTCGCGCAGCGCCATGGGCATGGGGCGCCCTGCTTGAATAGCGTCTTTCACGCGCTTCATGCTGCGGATGTCTTCGGCCAGCGCCCAGTGCACCAGTACTTCAGACTCGCCCTCGGACTGCAGGCCGTCGAGCATGCGCGCCACACGCACCGACTGGCCGCCCAGCACGGCTTCAGAAAGCTTGAACACGTCGTAGCGCGCCACGTTGAGCACGGCGTTTTCGACCTGGTCAAAACTCAGGACGCTGTCGGGCTGTGCCGGGTACAACAGCCCCAGCTTCTGGATTTCCTGGTGCGCGGCCAGCAGGTTGCCCTCCACCCGGTCGGCAAAAAACTGCAGCGTGCGCTGGCCTTCTTCGTCGGCAGCCACGCGCTGGCCCTGCTGCTGCAGGCGCTGGGCTATCCACTGCGGCAGGCCGCGCCGGTCTATCGGGTCGAATTTGACGGTGACGCCGAAGCTTTCGAGCGCGCCGAACCACGCACCCTTGGCCGTCATGCTGTCCAGCCGCGGCAGCATGACCAGAGTGAGGGTGGAGTCGTCGCCCTGTGCGCGTTCGGCGATTTGCTGCAACGCGACGGAGCCGTCTTTTCCAGGCTTGCCGCTGGGGATGCGGATTTCGACGATCTGCTTGTCGGCGAAAAGGCTCAGCGAGCCGCCGCTGGCCAGCACCTCGCTCCAGTCGAAATGCGCGCCGGCCACGGTATGCACCGTGCGCTCGGTGTAGCCCTGCTCGCGCGCCGCGGCGCGCAAAGCGTCGGCAAACTCCTGCACCAGCAGAGGCTCATCGCCATGCAGGGTGTACAGGCTTTTCAAGCCGCGCTTGAGGTGTTCCTGGAATTGGGCGGGAGCCAGATTCATAAGGGGAGTTTAAAGCTTGGTGGTCGACAGCAGCAGGCTGGTCTCGGTGTTGGCAATGCCTTCGAGCAGGCGGATGCGGCTGAGCACGCGGTCAAAGGCTTCCAGGCTGTCGGCCTGCAGCTCGGCCACCATGTCCCAGCGGCCGTTGGTGGTGTGCAGCGCGCTCACGGCCGGGTCGCCGCGCAAGGCGGCCAGCACCGCGTCGGTGCGGTTGCCTTCCACCGCCACCGTCATGAAGGCGCGTATGCGGTGGCCCTCGGCCTGGGGTTTGAGGCGTACGGTGTAGCCAGTGATGGTGCCATCGGCCTCCAGCTTGGCGAGCCGGTTTTGCACCGTGCCGCGTGAGACGCGCAATACCTTGGCGATGGAGGCCACCGAGGCCCGGGCGTCGTCTCGCAACAGGGAAAGCAATTGGCGGTCGGTGTCGTCCATCCGGCAATTTTATTGCCAAATCGCCAATTAAAATTGGCTATTTGCTCAAGCAATGCATGAATTTGATCAACTTACTGACTTTTCTTTAGCGCAGCGGCTGCGGACAATGGAATTCAACATAAAGACCGGGAGCCCCATCATGGTTGACTACATTGGCATTGAAAGCATTCAGAAAATCGTCCGCCAGCGCGGCGCCGCCGCCTTTATCGAAGGCCTGGCCGGCGAAATAGAGCACGACTACCGGCGCTGGAACGACTTTGACAAATCGGCGCGCCACGCCATCCATTCACCCGACGGCGTGATCGAACTCATGCCCACCAGCGATGGGCACCAGTACTCGTTCAAGTACGTCAACGGCCACCCGAAAAACACCGAGCTGGGTTTGCTGACGGTAACTGCCTTCGGCGTGCTGGCCGATGTGGACACCGGCTATCCCTTGCTGCTGTCAGAGCTCACCATCACCACCGCGCTGCGCACGGCGGCCATGTCGGCGCTGGCCGCCAAGTGGATGGCCCGCCCTGACAGCCGCGTCATGGCGATCATCGGCAACGGCGCACAAAGCGAATTCCAGGCGATCGCCTTTCACCACATGCTGGGCATCCGCGAGATGCGCCTGTTTGACATTGACGCGGCAGCCAGCGATAAACTGGCCCGTAACCTGCATGCGATGGGGCTGCAGGGTCTCAGCGTGACGATTTGCCAGTCTGCGGACCACGCCGTGCAAGGAGCCGACATCGTGACCACCATCACCGCCGACAAACGCAACGCCGTCATCCTGACGCCCGGGATGATCCAACCCGGCATGCACCTGAATGCCGTGGGCGGCGACTGCCCCGGCAAGACCGAGCTGCATGCCGACATCCTGCTGCGCGAGGACGCGCGCGTGGTGGTTGAGTTCGAGCCGCAGTCGCGCATCGAAGGCGAGATCCAGCAAATGCCGGAAGACTTCAAGGTGGCGGAATTTGCCGACGTGCTCAAGGGCACGGCCAAAGGGCGTGCATCGCCCGCAGAGGTCACGATTTTTGATTCGGTCGGTTTCGCGCTGGAAGACTATTCGGCGCTGCGCCATCTGCACAAGCTGCAACTGGCAGACGAAGCAAATCGCCGCCAGATTGACCTGGTGCCGCACCTGGACAATCCCAAAGACCTGTTTGGCCTGCTCGTCCCGGCTGCAGCGCCGGCCGCCAAGGCGCCGCGTAATTCCTCTATTCCTGAAATGGCCCGTTGATGACCACTTCCGTAGCACTGATTGGCGCGCCCACCGACATCGGCGCGGGCAGCCGCGGCGCGTCCATGGGCCCTGAAGCCTTGCGCGTGGCGGGCATCCGCGAAGCGCTACACGGCCGGGGGCTGGAGGTGGTCGACACCGGCAATCTCGCCGGCCCCACCAACCCCTGGCTGCCGCCCGACGAGGGCTACCGGCATCTGGACGAGGTGGTCGCCTGGAACAAGTCGGTGCATGAGGCGATGTACCAGAGCCTGGCAGCCGGCCACCTGCCTATTCTTCTGGGCGGCGACCACTGCCTTGGGATTGGCTCGATCAGCGCCGTGGCGCGCCACTGCCGTAACACCGGCAAAACGCTGCGCGTGCTCTGGCTGGACGCCCACACCGACTTCAACACCAACACCCTCACGCCCACCGGCAATGTGCACGGCATGCCCGTGGCTGTGCTGTGTGGCCACGGCCCGGCCGAGCTCACCAGCATCGGCGGCACGGTGCCAGCGATGAGCCCCAAAGCGATACGGCAAATCGGCATCCGCAGCGTGGACGAGGGCGAAAAGCGCTTTGTGCGGCAAGAGGGCCTGGAGGTGTTCGACATGCGCTACATCGACGAGATGGGCATGCGACACACCATGGAAAAAGCACTGGCCGGCATGGACGCCAACACCCACCTGCATGTGAGCTTTGACGTCGACTTTCTCGACCCCTCCATCGCGCCGGGCGTGGACACAGCCATCAAGGGCGGCCCCACCTACCGGGAGGCGCAGCTCTGCATGGAGATGATTGCCGACACCGGCCTGCTCGGCTCGCTCGACGTGATGGAGCTCAACCCGGCGCTGGACGTGCGCAACGGCACGGCCGAAGTGGCGGTAGATCTGATCGAAAGCCTGTTCGGCAAAAGCACCTTGATGCGGGCTTGACGAGTTAAGGGTTTCAGAGTTCCGTCACCGCCGCCAGGCGGCGCATGATCTGCTGGACGACATCGCTTTGCATATCGCGGTATAGCAGGGCTTCTTCGGCCTCCTTTGCCAATACCGCGGACTCATTGAAGCTGATGTCGCGCTGCTGCATGATTTCAGTGTCGGGGATGAGTTCCTTACCCGCCAGGGTACGCAGCTTGAAGCGAAAGCGCAGGCGCAACTGAAACTCGCGCACCTGGCCCGAAGCATTGCGGCTCAGGATAACTTTTTCGCGCTGATCGCCCAGTGCATCGAGGATGACTTGCGCCTCATTGATCCTGCGGGCCTCGGTGATCACCTCCACTTTGCGCGTCGCCTGCAGTGAACGCCTGAGCTCCACCCCCAGCGGCGAAGTCTCGGCCAAGCCCGAATAAAGCGTAGTGAAGGCAAAGGTGGGCGCCTTGCGCAATGCGAAGCCGCAGCCGCTCAAGGTCAGTGTGGCGGCAGAGGCCGACAGTGTGAGGAATGCGCGACGCTGCATGGCTTGCTTTCTGTGTGTTTGAAGCGGTCTCAATGACCTAAATGACGATGTTGACCAGCCGGCCAGGCACCACGATCACCTTCTTGGCGGGCGCACCCGCAGCCTGTTTGGTGAAGGCCTCCGACGCCAGCGCGGCTGCCTCAATAGTGGCCTTGTCGGCACCGGCGGGAACGGTGACGGAGCCGCGCAGCTTGCCGTTGATCTGCAACACCAGCTCGATTTCGTCCTGCTGAAGAGCGCTGTCGTCCACTTCGGGCCAGGGCGCGTCGAGCAGCTCGCCTTGCTGCGCCGCGTAGCCGAGCTGCGACCAGAGCGCATGCGCCAGATGCGGCGTGGCCGGGTAGAGGCAACGCAACAGGATGCTGAAACCTTCGCGCAAGGCCGCGTCCGAACCGGCAGAGGCCGCGCCCTTGAAGTCTTCCATGGCGTTCAGCAATTTCATGTTGCCAGACACCACCGTGTTGTACTGCATGCGCTGATAGTCGTAGTCGATCTGCTTGAGCACCGTGTGAATTTCCAGGCGCAGCGCCTTGGTTTTCTTGTCAAAAGAGGCTGCTGCGCCCGATGTCTGTGCGCCACCAGCTCCTGAATTCATAGCATGAAGTTTTACACCGAAATTCCAGACGCGGCGCAGGAAGCGGTAGGAGCCTTCGAGCGCAGCATCATTCCACTCCAGCGTGGTGTCGGGCGGCGCAGTGAACATGGTGTAGAGCCGCGCGGTATCGGCACCGTACTTTTCGATCAGGTCCTGCGGGTCGACGCCGTTGTTCTTGGACTTGGACATCGTGGTCCAGCCCTCGTAAGGCACCGGCAGGCCGTCGGCCTTGGAAGTAGCGGAGATCACCTTGGCGTGCTCGTCCCGCACGATGTCGAGTTCGTGCGCCCAGAAATACTGCTTGCCGGTGGTCACGCGCGAGAAAGCCTCGTTGAGCACCATGCCCTGTGTGAGCAGCTTGGTGAAAGGCTCGTCGACCTTCACCAGGCCCAGGTCACGCATCACCTTGGTCCAGAAGCGGGCGTAAAGCAAATGCAGAATGGCGTGCTCGATACCGCCGATGTACTGGTCCATCGGCATCCAGTAGTTGGCGCCTTCTGCCACCATCTTGTCGCCGTTCTTCGGGTCGCAGTAGCGCATGAAGTACCAGGACGAGTCGACAAAGGTGTCCATGGTATCGGTTTCACGGCGGCCAGGCTTGCCACAGACGGGGCAGACCACGCCGGCGTGAAAGCCCGCGTGTTTGTGGAGCGGGTTGCCCGAACCGTCCGGTACGCAGTCTTGCGGCAGCACCACGGGCAGGTCTTTTTCAGGCACAGGCACGGCGCCGTGCTCTTCACAGTGGATGATGGGAATCGGCGTGCCCCAATAGCGCTGGCGACTCACGCCCCAGTCGCGCAGACGCCAGGTGGTTTTCTTTTCGCCCAGGCCTTTGGCGGCCAGGTCGGCAGCCACGGCGTCTACCGCTGCCTTGAAGCCCAGGCCGTTGTACTTGCCGGAATGAATGGTCACGCCCTGCTGCTTGTCGCCGTACCAGTCGGCCCACGCGTCCAGGCTGTAGGCGAGGCCTTTGACATCGACCACCTGCTTGATGGGCAACTTGTATTTTTTTGCGAACTCGAAGTCACGCTCGTCATGCGCAGGCACGCCCATCACGGCGCCGTCGCCGTAGCTCATGAGCACGTAGTTGCCGACCCACACTTCGACCTTGTCGCCGGTCAGCGGATGCGTGACGAAAAGGCCCGTGGGCACGCCTTTTTTCTCTTGCGTGGCGAGCTCGGCTTCGGTCGTGCCGCCGGCCTTGCATTCTTCAATGAAGGCGGCGATTTTGGCGTTGGTAGCGGCGGCATGCAGCGCCAGCGGATGCTCAGGCGCCACGGCGCAGAAGGTCACGCCCATGATGGTGTCGGCGCGCGTGGTGAAGACATACATCTTCCCATCGCCGATCAGCTTGCCGGACGCATCCTGGATGTCGTGCGTGAACGCAAAGCGCACGCCTTCGCTCTTGCCGATCCAGTTTTCCTGCATCAGCTTGACGCGCTCGGGCCAGCCGGGCAGCTTGTGGCTGACGCTGTCGAGCAGCTCATCGGCGTACTGGGTGATCTTGAGGTAGTAGCCGGGGATCTCGCGCTTTTCCACCACGGCGCCGGTGCGCCAGCCCTTGCCGTCGATCACCTGCTCGTTGGCCAGCACGGTCTGGTCGACCGGGTCCCAGTTCACGACCTGGGTCTTGCGGTAGGCAATGCCTTTTTCGAGCATCTTCAAAAAGAGCCACTGGTTCCACTTGTAGTAGCTTGCATCGCAGGTGGCGACTTCGCGGCTCCAGTCGATGGCCAGCCCCATCGCCTGCATCTGCTTTTTCATGTAGGCGATGTTGTCGTAGGTCCACTTCGCCGGCGGCACGCCATTTTTCATGGCGGCGTTTTCGGCTGGCAGTCCGAAGGCGTCCCAGCCCATGGGCATCAAGACGTTGTAGCCCTTCATACGCAGGTGGCGCGTGAGCATGTCGTTGATGGTGTAGTTGCGCACGTGGCCCATGTGCAGCTTGCCGCTGGGGTAGGGCAGCATGGAGCAGGCGTAGTACTTCTTGCGGCTGGCGTCTTCCGTCACGCGATAGGCGTCGGCTGCGGTCCAGTGGGCTTGAGCGTCGCGCTCAACGTCGAGGTGGTTGTATTTGTCTTGCATGGAGAACCGGGAAGGCGAAACGGGATAACAAAATGGAAGCCGTAAAAGGCGCTGGGCCCCGCCATACGGGGCCACGCGGCCAAACGGCGATCCCCGATTTTAGATGCTGGGCGGCTCTGCGCAGGTTACCGGGCCGCCGCAGGACTGGCAGCTGCGGACGGAGCAGGATCTGCCACAAAGCCGATGCGGTTGAGCCCGGCTTTTTGCGCCACGCCCATGACTTCCACGACTTTCCCGTAAGGCACGGCTTCGTCCGCGCGCAACTGCACTTCGGTGTCGGGATTCTGGCTGGCAGTTTCCGCCAACCGGCGGGCAAGTTCACCCAGGCCCAGGGGCTTGTCATTCAGGAAAGCCTGGCCGGCCCTGTCGACCACCAGGGTGACGAATTTCGGTACATCTGCCGGCTTGGCCGCTTCGGTTTTCGGCAAATCGAGCCGGATGGTGCTGGCCAGCAGCGGAGCTGTGATGATGAAAATGACCACCAGCACCAGCATCACGTCGACCAGCGGCGTGACGTTGATGTCACTCATGGGCTGCGGGCCCGGGGTGCGTTCGAGGCGACCGAAACTCATGAGCCCCCACACTTTTCACTTCGTGTGCCTACGGCGGTACGCTGCCCATTTCCCCAAATTTTGGAGCTATTTTTTTCAGGGGCGGCCCATCGAAAAAATGTGCTTTTCATTTCGATGACGCTGTTGATAAAAACAGTTCGCGCAGATCGCGGGCAAAGCCTTCGAGGTCGGCCTCGATACGGCCGACGCGACGGCCGAAAATGTTGTACGCCAGCACGGCTGGAATCGCCACCGCGAGGCCTGCCGCCGTCATGATGAGCGCTTCGCCGACGGGGCCGGAGACTTTGTCAATGGTGATCTGGCCGGCTGAAGCGATGCCGACAAGTGCGTGGTAGATGCCCCAGACCGTACCCAGCAGCCCCACAAAGGGTGCGGTAGAACCGACGGTAGCCAGCAGCACCTGGCCGAACTGCAGCTTGTCCAGGATGTCATGAAGGGCGTCGCGCAACACGCGGGTGAGTTGCGGGGACTTGTCGCCCGCCGACGCCAGCGTACCGCCGGCCTGGATGTCCGTGGCAGCAATGAGAGGCAACACCAGCGCCTCGCGGTCGAAGGCGGCGACTTTCTCCCGGGCTTGTTCTACAGAGGTTGACTGCCAGAAAGCAGCGGTGCTGCGTGCCACGTCTTTGGCAGCACGCTGAAGCAGCCAGGCCTTCCACAGGATCACGACCCAACTCGCGACTGACATGGCCAACAGCAAGGCCGCCACCAGCTGGCTGACGATGCCGCCCTGGGTCATCAGGCTGAAGAAGTCCATCAGGTTAAAGCCTCCGAAACTGCCGTGGCCGGCACCGCAGTCATTTTTTCAGGCCCAGCACGTCAAACATGTCAAAGAGGCCGGTGGCGTGCGAATCGAGAAAGCGGGCGGCGCGCAGGCTGCCCTGGGCATAGTTGGCTCTGCTGGATGACTTGTGGGAAATTTCGATGCGCTCGCCGGTGCCCAAAAACATCACGGTGTGGTCACCCACCACGTCGCCGCCGCGCACTGCAGCAAAGCCAATGGTTGATGGGTCGCGCTCGCCCGTCACGCCTTCGCGGGCATAGACGGCGCAGTCTTTCAGATCGCGCCCCAGCGCACCGGCAATCACTTCACCCATCTTGAGTGCGGTGCCGGACGGCGCATCTACCTTGTGGCGATGGTGCGCCTCGATGATTTCGATGTCGTAGCCGGTAGACAGGGCCTGAGCCGCCATCTCGAGCAGCTTGAACGTGACGTTGACGCCTACGCTCATGTTCGGAGCCATGACAATGGCGATGTCTTTGGCCGCCGCGGCTATTTCGGCCTTCTGCGCGTCGGAAAATCCGGTAGTGCCGATCACCAGCTTGACGCCCAGCTCGCGGCAAGCCGCCAGATGGGCCAGCGTGCCTTCGGGACGCGTGAAATCAATCAGCACGCCGGAATCTTTCAGGCCCTGCCGAAGATCGGCATTGATCAGGACGCCGCTCATGCGTCCCGAAAACGCAGCGGCATCGCTGCCGATGGCGGGACTGGAAGCCACATCGAGCGCACCTGTCAGCTGGCAATCGGCACTGGCGCCGACGGCCTCAATCAGCATCTGGCCCATGCGGCCGCTGGCGCCCGCTACCGCGACCCGGTGCCGTCTGGCCTGGGTCGCCTGGATTGAGCCGGCTCCGCTCACTGTTTCGGGCCTTCGAGCGGCGGATAGGAAGCAGACGGAGAGCCCGCCGGCGCACTGGTGGGCGCCGAAGTGGCGGCCGGATTGGCTTTGACCTTTGTGGAAGCCTTGGTGAGCTGCTCTTCGGTGGCTTCCAGCACGGGCACATCGCCCAGTTTGCGTCGGTTGCCCAGTTTGGCAATGAATTCAGTTTCGCTCGGCATGGCGTCGCCTTCAAAGCGCTCCAGCTGGTCGCCCTTGAAAAACACGGTGTATTTGTAAGACTGGGGTTCCACGCCCTGGCGCTTCAGCGTAAAGACGTAGTCCCAGCGGTCGCCATGAAACAGGCTGGCCATCAGGGGCGTTCCCATGATGGCCTTGACCTGTTCACGCGTCATGCCGGGGCGAAGCAGCTCAACTTGCTCCCTGGAGACAAAATTGCCCTGAATGACGTCCACCTTGTAGGGCGTGACCCAGTTGACCGGGTTGATCGAACTGCTGCTCATGTTGCTCAGGCTGCTGCAGGACGCCAGCACCGTGCAGGCCAGGAGCAGGAAAGCGGTTTTGGCGCTGTAACGATGATTTGCAGGCATGGCTGACATAGTGAGGGGGTGTAGCGATATGATCGTTCATTGTAGCGGCTGGGGGCCCCCGGCCGGCACCTGCCCAGAAGGGTCGCACCACCGCTTTACACAGCGGTTTCACCCAGAGAGTTTTCCCATGAGCAACATCGACGAACTGAAAAACACCGGCCTCAAGGCGACCTTGCCACGCCTGAAAATCCTGGAGATCTTCCAGGCGGGCAAACAGCGCCACATGACAGCCGAAGATGTGTTCCGGGTGCTACTGGAAGACCGCTCGGACATCGGCCTGGCCACGGTCTACCGGGTGCTGACCCAGTTCGAGCAGGCCGGACTGCTGAACCGCAGCAATTTCGAATCAGGCAAAGCGGTCTATGAGATCAACGAAGGCCAGCACCATGACCACCTGGTCTGCCTCGATTGCGGCAAGGTCGAGGAGTTTTACGACGCCGAGATAGAAAAACGCCAGAATGCCGTCGCCAAAGCCAAGGGCTTCACCATTGCCGACCATTCGCTGTCGATCTACGCCAACTGCACCAAGGACAAGTGCCCCAACCGCAACGGCGCGCCTGTACGACACCATCACGCTTAATTTTTAGCAAAAATGGCCTGCCGCCCTTTATATACAAGCACAAGCAGCTATTGATTCAATAGCAAGTAAAACTACGGCGCAGAAGGTGTGAAGAAACCGTAGCGAGCAGCCCGAGGTTGCATCGAGGACCGGAGCCGTACTTGCGTACGGCGAGGACCGCAGGTGCAAGATCGGGTTGCGCAGTAGGTTTATTCGCACCTTCTAGTCGTCTTGTTCCATGGCGCGGCGGTGCCGCTCCACGAAATCCTGGTAGGTATTGATGCCGCGCAACTGCAGGATCGCATTGCGCACGGCGGCCTCGACCAGCACGGCGATATTGCGGCCGGCTTCCACCTGGATGATGACCTTGCGCACCGGGATGCCCAGCACGTCCTGCGTCAGCGGCTCATACGGGATGCGTTCGTAATCGCGCTCCAGCGTTTCGCGGCGCACCAGGTGCACGATCATTTTCAGGCGCATCTTGCGGCGCACCGCCGTCTCGCCAAAAATGGCCTTGATGTCGAGCAGGCCGATACCGCGTACTTCCAGCAGGTTCTGCAGCAGTTCCGGGCAGCGTCCTTCAATCGTGGTCTGGTTGATCCGGTAGAGGTCTACCGCATCATCGGCCACCAGGCCGTGTCCGCGCGAAATCAGTTCCAGCCCCAGTTCGCTTTTGCCCAGGCCGGATTCACCGGTGATCATGACGCCCAGGCCCAGGATGTCCATGAACACGCCATGCATGGAAGTACGGTCGGCAAAATGCTTGGACAGGTAGGCCCTCAACACGTCAATCACGAAAGCCGCCGATTCGGGCGTGGCGAACATCGGCAACTGGGCGCGTTCGCACATCGACAGCAGCGTGTCCGGCGCGGTCTGGCCGTCGGCGACGATCAGCACTGGCGGTTCCAGCGTGATGATGCGGGAAATGCGCCGGGCGCAGTCTTCGGGGCTGGCATTCGTGAGGTAAGCGACCTCGCGTTCGCCCAGGATCTGCACGCGGTAGGGATGAATGTAGTTGAGGTAGCCGACCAGGTCAGCACCGGAGCGTGCAGCCCGCACGGCGACTTCGTCAAAACGCCGCTCGGAGGCCCCGAGTCCGGCGACCCATTCCCATTTCAGGGCGGCGCGGTGGTCTTCAAATAAAACGTCAGCGCTGACAACGGTGGGCTTCATGCCATCCTGTGATGTGGGAAAGACCGCAAGGGTCTAAGAGCTGACTGCGTGGACGGAATGCCAGGAAGCGATCAGGTTATGCAGCGCAGCGGCATCGGTGCTGGTCTTGAGTTGCTCGCGCAGAGAGCTGTCACTGAGCAATTCGGCAATTTCCGAAAGAATTTCGAGGTGCTTTTGAGTGGCTGCTTCGGGAACCAGCAGAAAAATCAGCAGTGCCACGGCCTGTTCGTCCGGCGCATCGAAGCCAATGGGCGCCTGCAACAGGAAAACGGCAGCCATGGGGGCCTTGAGGCCCTTGATCCGGCCGTGCGGAATCGCCACGCCATGGCCAAGCCCGGTGGAGCCCAGGCGTTCGCGGGCGAACAGGCTGTCCGTGATCAATGCGCGGTTCAGGCCATGTTGGTTTTCAAACAGCAGACCGGCTTCCTCGAAAGCACGCTTCTTGCTGGTTGCTTCAACGCTGACCAGAACCTGGGAGGGGGGCAAAATTTGCGAAAGACGGTTCATAACAATCTTTTAGTCGCCGAATTATGCACTTTGCAGCGGGTTGACCGCAAAAAAGGCATTAAAAAGCCGCTTGGCGCCACAAGCGGCTTCGGCGTCTGGTTTGGCGCACCTGCAGATGCCCTGCAGATTCGCCGCGGCAGAACACGTGCAAGGCAGGTTCTTCCGCCTGCACGCCATTGATGAGATGCGGCCCTTCGAGGAGAGGCTGCGCCCCCTGAAAAGGGTCAGCCCGAAAAAACCTTCAGGCCTGGCGCTTGGCAGCAACGTGGTGGTGATCCTGGGTTCTGGTTTTGTAACGCCCAACCTGACGGTCCAGCTTGTCTGTCAATTCATCAACTGCGGCGTAAAGATCAGCGTGGGAACTCTCGGCAAACAGGTCGCGGCCCTTGACATGCACATTGCATTCGGCCCGCTGGCGTCTTTCCTTTTCTTTCATGTTGTCCACTGTCAACAGGACTTTTACGTCTACTACCTGGTCAAAATGCCGGGTAATCCGATCCAGCTTGCTTGTCACATAACCGCGTAGCGCGGGGGTAACTTCAAGATGGTGGCCGCTGATCGTCAAGTTCATAAAGAGACTCCTTTTTCCAAGGTTGGAGCTGGGTTGAAAACACTGCCGGGCCCATGAAGGCGAGGCAGCGGACGGGGACACTCTCTTGGATTTACTATGCGCCCGATGCCCCGCAATTGCAACCTTGCGCCGCAATAAATAATGAAACCTTATGAAAAACCCCTTGACCCCATTTCACTGCATGCGCAGCGCGCCGGCATGCCGCCCCGGCAGCGCCTGAAGGTCCTTGATTCTTCTGGTTTTTTACGAAGACAAGCGGTGTAGCGGCCAAGCCAGCGGACTTGCAGGAAGTCTTTCGCGGCGGCATCATGCTGACACAATTGCCCGCAGCCGGCCGGCCCATCAACAAGGCAATGGCAAAGACTGAAACAGCGCACCATGGCGAAAAAACCATAACACCTGCCGATCAAGCTCATGCCTCCCCCTGCTTTCACCACGTCCGCCGCATACCTGGCCCGGCCATGTCGCTTGAGACCATCATTTCTTCTGCGTTAACCCGCCCTGACGAGGCACAAAATGCCCTTGTCCTCATGGGCGGCGGTGCACGCACGGCCTACCAGGCGGGAGTGCTTCACGCCCTGTCAACCATGCTCAGCGTGCAGGGCGGTGCGGCTGACCCGAAATTCCCGTTCAAAATCCTGGTGGGCACCTCGGCCGGTGCGTTGAACGCGGCCTTCCTGGCAAGCCATGCGGGTGAAGGCTTGCAGGCATTCGGCCGGCTGGCCAATTTCTGGACCACATTGCGCTCATCGCAGGTTTACCAGCTCAAGGTTCCCTCGTGGATTCGCTCAAGCCGGATTGCGGCGGCGCTGTTTTTGTCGCAGCAGGTGCGGGCGCAACAATCCCTGCTGGACAACACGCCGCTGGTTGACACCTTGCACCATGCCGTTTCGCTGGGCCACATCGAGCAGGCGCTGCAGGATAAAACCCTTCACGCGCTGGCCATCACGGCCTCCAGCTACAGCAGCGGCGTGCACTGGACGTTTTGCCAGATGGCCGCCGGCCGCCACGCCGATCTCTGGAGCCGGCCAGGGCGGCGTGCAGAGTTCCAGCCAGTCACCATCGAACACCTGATGGCGTCCAGCGCCATTCCCTTCCTGTTTCCCTCCACGCCGCTCTGGGTGGACGGCCACCGCGAGTTCTTTGGCGATGGTTCCATGCGCCAGAGCTCCCCGCTCTCACCCGCCCTGCACCTTGGGGCCAGCAAGGTGCTGGTGATCGGCGTGGGGCAACCCGAGCGCGCCGGTTTCGTCGGCAGCAACGGGCCGAACGTGAGCGGCCGGCCCACACTGGGCGCCATTGCCGGCCATGCCATGGCCAGTGTGTTTCAGGACACGCTGCAGGCCGATGTGGAGCAGGCCCAGCGCGTGAGCAAAACCGTGCGGCAGATGCCGCGCGAAATCGCGGCTGTCATGCCCTACCGGCCCGTCGACGTGTTGGCGATTGCACCGTCACAGTCGCTCGACGCGCTGGCGCAAGCCCACGCCGGCGAATTACCGCGGGGGACCTACAACGCGCTGGCCGGCCTGGGTGCGCTGGGCGCCAAAGGCAGCCCGGGAGGCGCCGCACTGGCCAGCTATCTGCTTTTCGAGCCGGGGTTTGTCAAGGCGCTGATGGCACTGGGTGAACAGGATGCTTACGCGCGAAAGAGCGAACTCATCGAGTTTTTTATGTAGCCCTGGCGGTGGATAAACCATGTGTGAAATGCCATAATCGCCGCTTATTCATTACGGAGAAATCCTTGGAAAGCAGCCCTAGTTGCTAGCTTTCAACACCGCAGACTGACGCCAGGCTTGCAAAGGCTCATGTTGAAAGGGGGTTGAAAGCGATGCCATATCCCACCGCCCTTTTACCGCGCTTTCGCGCAAGGCCTGAGCGTTCGCCTTGTGCTGGCCCCTGAACCGATAGGCAGTCAGTCATGCTCAATATTTTCACGCTGGCCAACGGCCGGCTTTTCCAGGAAGAAATCGAATCCCTGGAAGAACTCTCCAAATTCCAGCCCATCTGGGTGGATCTGGAGTCTCCCACCCTCGAAGAAAAACGCTGGATCAAGCAGTACTACGGATTGTCCATTCCGGAGGACGCGATGGACGAGGACATTGAAGAGTCCGCGCGCTTCTACGAGGAAGACAACGGCGAGCTGCACATCCGCTCCGACTTCCTGATTGCCGACGATGAGGAGCCGCGCACCGTGCGGGTGGCTTTCATCCTGAACCTGGTCAACGACGACCTCAAGAGCAAGGGTGTGCTGTTTTCCATTCACGACGAGGACGTGCCGGTGTTCCGCTTGCTGCGAATGCGCGCGCGCCGCGCCCCGGGGCTGATCGAGGATGCCAAGGAGGTGCTGCTCAAGCTGTTTGACGCCGACGCCGAGTATTCCGCCGACACGCTGGAAGGCGTTTATGTCGAGCTCGAAAAAGTCAGCGCGCAGGTGTTGTCGGGCGACGTGACCGATGCCCTGGCCGGCGAAGTGCTGGGCGCCATTGCCCGCCATGAAGACCTGAACGGCCGCATTCGCCGCAACATGATGGACACGCGCCGTGCCGTCAGCTTCATGATGCGCAGCAAGATGCTCAACGCCGAGCAGTTCGAGGAAGCCAGGCAGATTCTGCGCGACATCGACTCGCTCGATTCGCACACCGCCTTCCTCTTCGACAAGATCAACTTCCTGATGGACGCCACGGTCGGCTTCATCAATATCAACCAGAACAAGATCATCAAGATCTTCTCGGTGGCCAGCGTGGCCTTGCTGCCACCGACCCTGATCGCCAGCATCTATGGCATGAACATGACTTTCCCGGAGCTGCAGCTTCTGGGGCCGGCGGCTTATCCGTATGTGATTGCGCTGATGGTGGCCAGTGCACTGGTGCCGATGATCTATTTCCGCAAGCGGGGCTGGCTGAAATAGGCACTTCCAAGCCGCCGGCGAGCCGCATTTAGATATGAAATCGGCTGTGACCCAGTATTTACATGCGCAATTTGCTACTAAATAGATAGCAAAACTTCAAGCGGAAATCGCCGGCAGCAACTTTTCAACAATGGCACGCGCATAGACGCTGGCCACTTCCGCCACGAATGCCGGAAAGTCCACGTGCGCGGCGTCGTCGGCGCGGTCGGAAATCGTTCTCACCGACGCAAACGCCACGCCGTAGTCATGGCAGACCTGCGCCACGGCCGCGCCCTCCATCTCGACCGCCAGCGGCGTGTGGCCAGCTGCAATCAGCGCCGCACGGATACGGTCGGCTTCCTGCGCGCCGCAGACAAAACGGTCGCCGCTGATCATCAGCCCGCGGTGGACACGCGCAGACGGATACGCCGGCACCGTACCGGCAGCCAGCGCCGCCGCGTGCAATAACGCCGTCAAAGCCGCGTTGCTTTCAAAAACCGTCTTGCCATACAGCGGAACCTCATAGCGGGGAAACAGCGGTGACGCGTCCATGTCATGCTGCACAAAACTGTCGGCTACCACCACATCGCCCACATTCACGCTTTCACCCAGCCCACCGGCCACACCGGTGAAGACAATGCGGCCTACTTTGAAGTGCTCTATCAGCGCCACCGTCGTGGTGGTCGCCGCTACCTTGCCGATGCGTGCGAGCACCAGCACGACCGGGCGGCCGTGCAGGGTACCAAGCCAGAATTCACGGCCAGCGCGCTTTACCTGCCGCGCGTTTTCCAGCAGGTCAATCAGGCCGGACTGTTCTTCAGCAAGGGCGCTGAGAATGGCAGTGGCTGCGTGGGGAAAGGTGTCAACCGAAGTCATGCCCTGATTTTGCCCGCGCTTTCAACACCGGGGGCGCAGAAAAAAGGGCAGCTTGCGCTGCCCTCTAGAAAACCTGCCGCGCAATCGCGGCGAGCTCTGAAACTTGCCGTTTATTTCTTGTCGCGCAGTTCGCGGCGCAGGATCTTGCCAACCGGCGTCTTGGGCAGATCGGTACGGAACTCCACCACTTTCGGTTGTTTGTAGCCTGTGAGATTGGTTTTGCAGTATTCCCGCACCTGCGCTTCCGTCAGCTCTGGATTCTTTTTCACGATCACCAGCTTCACGGCTTCGCCGGACTTTTCATCGGCGACGCCTACGCAGGCACATTCCATCACGCCGTCGAGCTTGGCCACCACGTCTTCAATTTCGTTCGGATAAACATTGAAGCCGCTCACAAGGATCATGTCTTTTTTGCGGTCGACGATCTTGAAGAAGCCGTTTTCATCGACCACGCCGATGTCGCCCGATTTGAAGTACCCGTCGGGCGTCATGACCTTGGCGGTCTCGTCGGGGCGCTGCCAGTAGCCGGCCATGACCTGCGGACCCTTGATGGCGATTTCGCCGGGCTGGCCTTGCGGGACTTCATTGCCGTCGTCATCGAGCAGCTTGAAGTAAGTGCCGGGAATCGGCACGCCGATGGTGCCGGTGAAGGCCTTGCTGTTGGTCGGGTTGCAGCTGGCCGAGGGTGATGTCTCGGACAGGCCGTAACCTTCGCAGACCGGGCAGCCGGTTTTCTCGAGCCACAGCTTGGCCACCGCGCCTTGCACAGCCATGCCGCCACCCAGTGAAATCTTCAGGTGCGACCAGTCCACGGTGTTGAAGTCAGGGTGGTTGGCCAGGCCGTTGAACAGCGTGTTGACCGCGGGGAAGCTGTTGATCTTGTGCCTGGAGAGCTCTTTAAGCACAGCCGTCAGGTCACGCGGATTGGGGATCAGTATGTTTTTGCTGCCGGTGCGCATGCCCAGCATCATGTTCACGGTGAACGCGAAGATGTGATACAGCGGCAGCGCGCAGACATACGTGAGCTGCTCGCCGGCCGGCAGGGCCGCCATGGCCGGGCTGTTCCAGGCCTCGGACTGCAGCACGTTGGCGATCACGTTGCGGTGCAGCAGCACGGCGCCTTTGGAAACACCGGTGGTGCCACCGGTGTATTGCAGCACAGCCACGTCGTCGGGTTTGATGTCGGGCCGCTTGAGCGTCAGGCGCGTGCCCTGCGCCACAGCGTCATTAAAACGCACGGCGCCGGGCAGGTTGAAGGCCGGCACCATCTTCTTGACGTTGCGCACCACGTAGTTGACGAGCGCACCCTTGAGCATGCCCAGCTGGTCGCCCATGGCACACAACACCACGTGCTTGACGGGCGTGGCGGCAATGCATTGCTCGAGCGTGTTGGCGAAGTTTTCGATGATGACGATCGCCTTCGAACCGGAGTCCTTGAGCTGATGCTCCAGTTCGCGCGGGGTGTACAGCGGGTTGACATTGACCACCACATAGCCGGCGCGCAGGATGGCGGCCACAGCCACCGGATACTGCGGCACATTGGGCATCATGATGGCAATGCGGTCGCCTTTGGCCAGGCCCAGGCTTTGCAGGTAGGCACCGAAGGCGAGCGACAGGCTGTCGGTCTGACCGAAGGTCACGTCCTTGCCCATGAAGCTGTAGGCTACCCGGCTGCCGTGTTTCTTGAAGCTTTCCTCCATCAATGCGACCAGCGACGGGTACTGGGACGCGTCGATATCGGTAGGAACGCCCGGTGGATAGGCCTTGAGCCACGGGCGGTCAATGGTCGCTGCATTCATGTGTGTCTCTCCATTACGTTTTGCTTACTGCCACGGATTCTCATGGCGTGCCCTCTTCGTGGCTATTGCGTTTTCCCTAGGAAACCCGGGAAATTAGAAGGGGCGCCCCTCTAATTCATGACATGCAGGCAAGTCGCAGCCGCTCAGGGGCTGCCATTACCCTTATTCGATGGCCTTGCCCATGTCTTCAATCACCTTTTTGGCGTCGCCGAACACCATCATGGTCTTGTCCATGTAAAAGAGTTCGTTGTCCAGGCCCGCATAGCCGGCCGCCATGGAGCGCTTGTTGACGATGACCGTCTTGGCCTTGTAGGCCTCCAGGATGGGCATGCCATAAATGGCGCTGCCCTTGACGTGCGCGGCAGGGTTCACCACGTCGTTGGCGCCCAGGATGATGGCGACGTCGGCCTGGCCGAATTCGGCGTTGATGTCTTCCATTTCATGCACCTGGTCGTAGGGCACTTCGGCCTCGGCCAGCAGCACGTTCATGTGGCCGGGCATGCGGCCTGCCACCGGGTGGATCGCGTACTTGACGTTGACGCCCCTGTCGATGAGCTTTTGCGCCAGCTCTTTGACCGAATGCTGGGCGCGCGCCACGGCCAGGCCGTAGCCCGGAACGATGATCACGGTTTCTGCATTACCCAGGATGAAGGCAGCGTCATCAGCCGAGCCCGACTTGACGGGGCGCTGCTCTTTGGCGCCTGCGGCGGCCGTACCGGCCTCACCGCCGAAGCCGCCCAGGATCACATTGAAGAAGGAACGGTTCATCGCCTTGCACATGATGTACGAGAGGATGGCACCCGATGAGCCGACCAGCGAGCCGGCAATGATCAGCATGGAGTTGTTGAGCGAAAACCCGATGCCCGCCGCGGCCCAGCCCGAGTAGCTGTTAAGCATGGACACCACCACCGGCATGTCGGCGCCTCCGATCGGGATGATGATCAGCACGCCCATCACGAAGCTCATTGCCAGCATCGCGAAAAAGGCGGGCCAGCTGCCCGTGAACATGAACACCAGCCCCAGGCCGATGGTCAGCAGGCCCAGCACCAGGTTCAGCTTGTGCTGGCCGGCGAACTGCACCGGCGCGCCCTGGAACAGGCGGAACTTGTACGTGCCCGACAGTTTGCCGAAGGCAATCACCGAGCCGCTGAAGGTGATGGCGCCAATGGCCGCACCGAGGAACAGCTCCAGCCGGTTGCCGGTGGGGATGGGGCTGCCTTTGGCCGCGATGCCAAAAGCGTAGGGTTCGGCGACGGCGGCCACGGCGATAAAGACCGCGGCCAGGCCGATCATGCTGTGAAAGAAGGCCACGAGTTCAGGCATCTTGGTCATTTCGACCGTCTTGGCGCGCCAGGCGCCATAGCCCCCACCGATCACCAAGCCCAGCAGGACGTAACCCATGCCCAGGGCTTTGCCGCCCGAGATTTCAACGATGAGCGCTGCCGTCGTCAGCATGGCAATCGCCATGCCGACCATGCCGAACAGGTTGCCGCGGATCGAGCTGGTGGGGTGTGACAGGCCTTTGAGCGCCTGGATGAAGCAAACAGAAGCCACCAGATACAGCAGCGTGACGAGATTCATGCTCATTTGGCGGCTCCTTCAGCGGGCGCGGCGACTTTCTTTTCTTTCTTGCGGAACATCTCCAGCATCCGGCGCGTCACCAGAAAGCCGCCGAAGATATTGACGGCCGCCAGCGCCACGGCCAGCACGCCCATGGTTTTGCCCAGCGATGTTTCGGTCAGCGCGGCCGCGAGCATGGCGCCCACGATCACGATGGCCGAAATCGCATTGGTCACCGCCATCAGCGGCGTGTGCAGGGCAGGCGTAACCGTCCACACCACGTGGTAACCCACGTAGATGGCCAGTACAAAAATAATCAGGTTGATGATGGTGGGTGACACTGCATCCATGGTCTTCTCCGTGAGGGGGCTGCGCCGGCTTGAACCCGGCCTGTCCGATTAAATCCAATTGATCCGATGGGTCCCGAATGGGTTACTTCTTCTTGATCTCGCCGCCCTGCGTCATCAGGCAGGCGGCGACGATGTCATCTTCCAGGTCGACATTGAGCGTGCCTTCCTTGGTGATGATGAGCTTGAGGAAGTCGAGCAGGTTTCGTGCGTAGAGCGCGCTGGCGTCCGCTGCGACAAGGGCCGGCACGTTGGTTTCACCGATCAGCGTCACCCCGTGCTTGACCACGGTCTTGCCAGGCTCGGTCAGCGGGCAGTTGCCGCCTTGCGGCGCAGCCAGATCGACGATCACGCTGCCGGGTTTCATGGCTTTGACCATGTCTTCTGTGACCAGCACGGGCGCAGGGCGGCCCGGAATCAGTGCCGTGGTGATGACGACGTCGGCCTGCGCGACGCGCTTGGCGACTTCGGCCTTTTGGCGCTCAAGCCAGCTGGGCGGCATGGGCTTGGCATAGCCGCCCACGCCGACGGCGGCTTCGCGCTCTTCGTCGGTTTCGTAGGGCACATCGATGAACTTGCCGCCCAGGGATTCGACCTGTTCCTTCACGCTGGGGCGCACATCGCTGGCTTCAATCACGGCGCCCAGGCGCTTGGCGGTGGCAATGGCCTGAAGGCCGGCTACGCCGACGCCCAGGATCACCACACGCGCGGCCTTGACCGTGCCGGCCGCCGTCATCAGCATGGGGAAGAAGCGCTGGTATTCAGCCGCAGCCATCATCACGGCCTTGTAGCCCGCGATGTTGGCTTGCGAGGAGAGCACGTCCATGCTTTGCGCCCGGCTGGTGCGCGGCGCGGCCTCCAGTGCGAAAGACGTCAATTTTCCCGCTGCGAGGCGTTGCAGGCCTGCGGCATCAAATGGATTGAGCATGCCGACCAGTACACCGCCGGCTTTGGCCAGCGGCATTTCGCTATCGAGCGGGCAACGCACCTTGAGCACGATATCAGCGCCGTAGGCACCCGCCGCGTCGGTAATCTCTGCGCCGACCGCCGTGTAGGCTTCGTCGGTAACGCTGGCGGCGACGCCGGCGCCCGACTGCACACGTACGGTGTGCCCCTGCGCTTTGAGCTTTTTGGCCGTTTCGGGCGTGATGGCGACGCGTGTTTCTCCGGCCGTGATTTCGGCGGGTACCCCAATGAGCATGGGTCTCTCCTCAGTACGTTGGTGTTGGTTTGGTTGACGTCAGCCCAAGGGTGAGCTTGCGCGTGATCTGCTTCGATGTGTGTCTGCGTATCCGTTTTTGCACCTGTCATGAAGCTTACATGAGATTTTTGCAAATTTTTGTCCGGGCAGTCTACCGTTTTTGACCCGAGTCAAGCCACGCAATAAAAAAGCCCCGCTCACCAATACCTGGCGGTTGGGGCCGGTTTGCCTTGATGGCTGGCGTGCTATTTCTATTTGGCTGTCGGCATCACGAATTCGGCGCCCTTGCCGATGCTCTCGGGCCAGCGCTGCATGATGGACTTTTGTTTGGTATAGAAGCGCACGCCCTCTTCGCCATAGGCGTGCATGTCGCCAAAGAGGCTCTTTTTCCAGCCACCGAAGCCATGCCAGGCCATGGGCACCGGGATCGGCACATTGATGCCCACCATGCCGACCTGGATGCGGCGGCTGAATTCGCGTGCTACATGGCCGTCACGGGTGAAGCAGCTCACGCCGTTGCCGAATTCATGGGCATTGATCAGGTCCACCGCTTCGGCGAAGTCCTTCACGCGCACGCAGCCCAGCACGGGGCCGAAGATCTCTTCTTTATAGATGCGCATGTCGGGGGTCACGTGGTCAAACAGCGTGCCGCCCATCCAGAAGCCCTTGCCGCAGCCCGGGCCGGCCTTGGCGCCCGTGAAGGTGCGGCCGTCCACCAGCAGCTTGGCGCCCTCCTTCACGCCAGTGTCGATGTAGCCGGTAATGCGCTGGTGCGCGGCCGATGTGACGATGGGGCCCATTTCAGCGTCAAGCTCCACACCGTTTTTGATCACCAGTGTTTTGGCGCGCGCTTCCAGCATGGGAATGAGCTTCTCGGCCACATTGCCCACCAGCACAGCCACAGAGATCGCCATGCAGCGTTCGCCGGCCGAGCCGTAGCCGGCGCCGATCAATGCATCCACCGCCTGCTCCAGATCGGCGTCGGGCATGACCACCATGTGGTTCTTAGCGCCGCCCAGGGCCTGCACGCGCTTGCCGTGGCGTGCGCCGGTTTCGTAGATGTAGTTGGCAATCGGCGTGGAGCCGACAAAGGACACGGCCTTCACGTCCGGGTGCACCAGCAGGGCGTCGACCGCCTCTTTATCCCCCTGCACCACGTTGAAGACGCCATCGGGCAAGCCGGCTTGCTTGAGCAGGTCGGCCATGAAAAGGCTGGGGCTGGGGTCGATGGGACTGGGTTTGAGCACAAAGCAGTTGCCGGCGGCAATCGCCACCGGGAACATCCACATCGGCACCATCACCGGGAAATTGAAGGGCGTGATACCAGCCACCACACCCAGCGGCTGGCGCAGCGTCCAGTTGTCGATGCCGGTGGAAACCTGGTCGGTGAAGTCGCCCTTGAGCAGCTGCGGAATGCCGCAGGCGAATTCAACAATGTCGATGCCGCGCGAGACCTCGCCCTGGGCGTCGGTGAACACCTTGCCGTGCTCGGCGGTGATCATGTGGGCCAGCTTGTCCTTGTTCAGGTTGAGCAGTTCCAGAAACTTGAACATCACGCGTGCGCGGCGCAGCGGCGGCGTGTCGGCCCAGGCGGGAAATGCGGCCTGGGCTGACGCCACGGCCGCATTGACCTCCACTCCGCTGGCAAGCGCGACATGACCCGACACCGCGCCCGTTGCAGGGTTGAAGACTTCCTGGCTACGCCCGGAAGACGGCGCGGCCACACGGCCATTCAGGTAGTGGCCGATGGTGGCTTGTGAAGCAGAGGCAGCAGGGGATAAAGACATTTGCAATCCTTGAAAGGTACGGGGCCGGGCCGGCCGTGTGGGTTTAACCGCAGTCTAGGGCTGCGCAGCCCAATTGATAATGCCCTGTTTTGTGATTACATTGTTCATATTTTTGAACAATAGGCTTCTCGACCTCCATGTCTTCCGACCAGCTATCGCCCCTCGTCGCCGACCTTCACCTGCTGACCATCCTGGCGGCTACACGCAGCTTTACCGAAGCGGCGCGACGCCTCGGGATGTCCAAGGCCTCGGCCAGCATGCGCATCAGTGAGCTGGAGCGCGCCGCCGGCGTGACGCTGGTGCGGCGCACCACGCGCTCCGTAGGCCTGACGGAGGCTGGCCAGCAATTGGTGAACGACATGCAGCCGGCGTTTAACCGCATCAGCGAGAGCTATTCCGCCGTGAAGGACCTGGTGGAAACCCCGCGCGGGCTGATCCGCGTGACAGCACCTGTCGCGCTCGGGCGTCAGCACCTGGCGCCCTGCGTTGCGGCCTTCCTCAAGCGCTATCCCGAAATCCATATCGAACTGGAACTCACCGACCGCTTTGTCAACCTTGCCAACGAAGGCTTCGACCTGGCGATACGCCACACCAATGCGCCGCCCGAAACCCATGTGGCCTGGGTGCTCTGCGAAACGCGCTCCATCCTGCTGGCCAGCCCCGACTACCTGGCGCGACGCGGCGTGCCTGCGCAGCCGTCAGACCTGGGCGCGCACGACTGCCTGCTCTACCTGGGCAACCACAACACCGCCAGCTGGACCTTCGTGCGCAGCGGCAAGCGCAAATCCCGCGAGCAGGTCGGCGTGAACATTACGGGCACCCTGAAGGCCAACAACAGCGAAGTGCTGCGCGAAGCGCTGGTGGCGGGCCTCGGCATCGGCCTGCTGCCGGATTTCAGCGCACCCGCAGGTGGCAGCGCGGAGCCATCGCCATCGCCGCTAGTGCAGGTGCTGCCCGAGTGGCAGGTGCAGGGATTTTTCGGCGAGCGCATTTACGCCCTCAGGCCCTGGTCGCAGCAAGTGCCCAAGGCGGTGCAATGCCTTGTGGCCCATTTGCGCGAGAGTTTCGCTGCCGGATTTTCGGCCGGCCAACACACCGGGCTGGCGCGTCAGGACCCCGGTCATCAAGGCCACGGATAATCCGGCGCATGATTAAACGATGGAAGCCCAGCGTCACGGTCGCTGCGGTGATTGAAAAAAAGATTGACGGTGTCTCCAGGTTCCTGCTGGTCGAAGAGGAAACGCGGGACGGCCTGAAGCTCAACAACCCCGCCGGCCACCTGGATCCCGGTGAAAGCCCCTTTGAGGGTTGCGTTCGCGAGACGCTGGAAGAAACCGCCTTCCATTTCACGCCCACCGCCATTGTGGGTGTCTATCTCTCCCGCTTTGAGCGGGCCCTCATCGGGCAGGAAGAATCCGAAGACATCACCTACCTGCGCTTTGCGTTCTGCGGCGAACTGGGCGAGCATGTCGCGGGCCAGACGCTGGATGAAGGCATTGTGCGCACGGTCTGGCTGACGGCCGACGAAATAAGAGCGAGCGCTCACATGCATCGAAGCCCCCTCTTGTTGACCTGCATGGAAGATTACCTGGCAGGCAGGCGCTTCCCGCTTGATCTGGTGACCACGGATGCCAGCGTGCATGCACCGCTGAGCCAGAGGTAGGAAGCACCGCTGCCGTGGATGATTTGGCAGCGCCAACAGGACCCCGCTTTCCCGCTGACAGCCAGCGCAGTCCTCAATAAAGAATTCGTTGCGCCACCGGCGGCGGCGTCCACTGGTACAACCAGGTCTCCGTCAATGACTGGCCGTCGACCTGCAAATGCATGCGCAGGTTGATGGGTGCCACGCTGTCGCCATCGGGGCGCAGGTCGAACATGGCTCGCCACCCCTTGATGGCCTCCAGTGGCCGGGCCGACGTCAATTCAATCGTGCCGCGCGATGCGGTGATCACGGCTTTGACCTGGGCCCCGCGGTTCAGCAAGGCAAAGTCGCCGCCCGCAAAATCGACGGCAAAACGCCGCGTGTAGGCCGTGCGCTTTTGCCCGACCACGCCGCCGAGGCCGGTGCGCGTGGCCACACAGCGCGCGAGCGGCCCTTGTGCGGCGGGCGGCTCGCCGCCCCAGTGCAGCCGGTAGGAAAACAGCAATTCCTGCCCTGCCTGCGGCTTGTCCCTGGGGTTCCAGAAGGCCACGATGTTGTCAAAAGTTTCGTCCGCGGTCGGAATTTCCACCAGCTGTATCGCGCCCGCACCCCAGCCCGCCTTGGGCTCAACCCACAGGCTCGGGCGTTTTTCATAGAACACGCCGTCGTCCTGGTAGTGGTCAAAGTTGCGGTCGCGCTGCATCAGGCCAAAGCCGCGCGGGTTCTCGTCCTGGAAGGCGTTGAACTGCAATTGCGCCGGATTGGTCAGTGGGCGCCACAGCCATTCGCCCGTGCCGCTGTGCATGGCCAGGCCGTCGGTGTCGTGGATTTCGCCGCGCCAGTCCCAGCCCATGCGTCTGTCGTTTTCGCCGGTCTGGAACATGCTGGTGCATGGCGCGATGCCCATGCGGTCAATGGTTTTGCGCGGGTACAGCGCCACGTCCAGGTCCATGATCTGCGTGTCACCCGGCGTGATCACAAAGCGGTAGGCGCCGCTGACGCTCGGCGAGTCCAGCAGGGCGTAGACGGTCAGTGAAGCCGCTTTCGGGTCCGGCTTTTCGAGCCAGTAACCGATGAAATCCGGAAACTCTTCCGGGAAAGTTTGCGCCGTGTCGATGGCCAGGCCCCGCGCCGACTGGCCGTACTGCCATTCGCCGCCCACCGCGCGAAAGTAACTTGCGCCGAGGAAGGCCGCCACGTCACGCACCGGATCGGTGTGGAAATTCAGCCGGAAACCGGCAAAACCGAGGTCGGCGGGCAGTTTGTCGCCCCGCACGCCGCTTTTCCCGTAATCAAACATGGCCGGGTCATAGGCCAGTTCCTGTGCCTGGCCATTGCTCACTTCGTGCATGCGCACCGGCGTCTTGAAGAACAGGCCGAGGTGGAAAAACTTGGCCACGAAGCGCAGCTTGTCGTCGCCCCACAAGGCATGGTCGTCCCGAAAGCGGATGGCCTGGTGCTGGTCCCAGTTCAAGTCCGAAATACCCGCCGGCAAGGCCGTTGACCGGGGCCGGTAGGGTTTGGCCGACAAGTCGCGCGCCTGGCCCTTGAGCATCGCGTAGTCGAAGGCTTGGGCCTTGCCCACGGGTTTCAGGCCCGCGGCCTGGGCCAGTGACGAAAGCCATGGCAGCCCGGTGGCGATGCCGGCCGCCGTGACGGCCTGGCCGGTGCGAGAAAGAAATTGACGTCGTTGCAAAGTGGCAGCTCCTGCAGGAAAGGGGCATTCCATTGTGCCGCCGGCCGCACGGCCAACAGGGCCGAAAAGCCCGGACAGGCGCAAACGCTTTCATCTTTTTACAATAGAGCCATGGGCAACCCGCAAATCAACACACACAGCCACGACGGCAAGCGCAAACGGATCGTCGTCGGCCTGAGCGGAGGCGTGGACTCCGCCGTGACGGCGCACCTGCTCAAACGGCAGGGCCACGAGGTTATCGGCATCTTCATGAAGAACTGGGAAGATGACGACGACAGCGAGTTCTGCTCGTCCAACATTGATTTTGTCGACGCCGCCGCCGTGGCCGACGTGATCGGCATCGAGATCGAGCACGTCAACTTCGCGGCCGACTACAAGGACCGCGTTTTCGCCGAGTTCCTGCGCGAATACCAGGCTGGCCGTACGCCCAACCCTGACATCCTGTGCAACGCCGAAATCAAGTTCAAGGCGTTTCTGGACCATGCCATGCGCCTGGGCGCCGAAAAAATCGCGACCGGGCATTACGCCAGGGTTCGCCACAACGAAGCCACCGGCCTGCACGAGCTGCTCAAAGGCCTTGATCCAGCCAAAGACCAAAGCTATTTTTTGCACCGGCTGAACCAGGCTCAGCTCTCCAAAACGCTGTTCCCCGTGGGTGAGCTGCGCAAGACCGAAGTCCGGCGCATTGCCGACGAGATCGGCCTGCCCAACGCGAAGAAAAAAGACTCCACAGGCATCTGCTTTATCGGCGAGAGGCCTTTCCGCGAATTTTTGAATCGCTACATCGCCAAAGAGCCCGGCCCAATCAAGAACGACAAGGGCCGCGTACTCGGTGAGCATGTGGGCCTGTCCTTCTATACCTTGGGACAGCGCCAGGGCCTGGGCATAGGCGGCGTGAAGGCCAAGGGAGCCGAGCTCAAGGCCGTGCAGGCACGCGGGTTGCGCGGCATCGGAGAGCACGAACCCTGGTTTGTGGCACGCAAGGACCTTGAAACGAACACGCTGTGGGTGGTTCAGGGCCATGATCACCCGTGGCTGGAATCCACGGTGCTCCAGGCGCAGGATTGCAGCTGGGTGGCGGGACATGCACCGAGGCCCGGTGTCATGGCGGCCAAGACACGCTACCGGCAGGCCGACGCGCCCTGCGAACTGCGCAGCGCTACCGGCGCGGCTTGCGAACTGGAGTTTGCCGATGCCCAGTGGGCGGTGACGCCGGGCCAGTCGGCTGTGCTCTACCAGGGCGATGTCTGCCTGGGTGGCGGCGTGATTGCTGCCAGCAATGTGCAAAACCAGCCAGCCATGCCTGCCAGGGCCGCGTACGCCTGATTTTTCAGTCAAATCAGGCTGCAGCCCTTTATAACCATGCGCTAGAAGCTATCAAATCAATAGCAAATACGGTTCAAAGCGCCGTTTCGACGTAGGTGTAGATGTAGTTGGAGCCGCCGTTGACGTTGCCCAGCAAACGCGACGAACCAAAAATGCCGGAGCGGTGCGACACGCCAAAGCCTATGTAGGTGTCCTTGAGCGGCCGGTAGCCGATCAGGTCGCCCAGGCTCACGTCAATGGTCGGGTCCAGGTAGTTAAGCATGCGCGAGGCCGACTTGCCGTTTGCCGCCAGGCTGGACGACTCGATGTAGGGCGCCCGCTGCGCCATCGACACACCCACACCCAGGCCCAGCCGCGTCTTGACCCGATCACTCCAGGGGAAGCCCGAGTACACGGCCTTCATGAACAGGTCCAGTTGCACGCCATTAGCCTGCAAGCCCCGCTCATCGTGGTGCGTGAGGCCTACGTAGCCGACGAAGTCTAGCGGCCAGCCGTTCACATTGTTCAGGAAGGGCTTGCCCACCTGAATGCCGGTAATGCGGGTCGAATTGACCTTCGCCGTCGACAGGCACTGCGCCGTGATGATCTTGGCCAGGTGACAGCCGTCTTCGGTTGACTTGCCGTACAGCAGCTTGAAGTAGGTGGGCGAGCCGTCTTCTGCCCACTCGCGCTTGTGGCCGCCAAAATCATAGGCCGCGCCGACATACACGGCGGGCAGCACGCTCTTTTGCACGATGGGGCTGTTCTTGGTCTTGTTGTCCAGCAAGGTGGCCGACACACCGGCCAGCAGGCGCCAGCGCTCGGTGAGGTCATAGGAGCCGTACAGGCCAATCGAGGTCTGCACACCCGAGCCCGGCGCATAAGCAGGTCGCCCGGCCGTTGCCTCACTGGCCTGCACGCCGTAGTAATAGTTGTTGAGCCTGGCGTCGCGCACCCCCACGGTCACGCTGGGGCGCAACATCCAGGGGCCCGAGCGCCAGTCGTAGGTGTAGCCCAGACGGAACTCGTTGCCCTTGTAGGTGTTGCTGATGTCATGCACCAGCTCGGCCTGCAGCGTTCCCCAGGGCTGACGCCAGCGATAGGCCAGGCCCAGGTCCAGGCCCGAGTCGCGCGGCGACATGCCGGCCAGACTGGCGGGCAGGCGCTCGGTGGGGAAGCCCTCCAGGCGCTGCTCCACAAAAAGGTCCAGCCGCTTTTCGGTGCCGTTGAGCAGTTTGATGCCGCCCCGGTTGGCATGCAGGAAAAGCCGCTCACCTTCATACAGGTAAAGCGGCAGCAGGTCGTAGCGTGTGCCGGCATCCTTATAGGGCGAACGTTCGATCCGGGTCACGAGACCCAGCCCGGCACTGCCCGGCGAAGAAAGGATGTCGGTGAGCGGCTCTGTGTTGCCGCCGGCAAAGGCCGGCAGGGCCGCGCACAGCCCGGCAGCCGCAATAGCAGCTCCGCGCAGAACTCGGTGTGGCAAAAGGAACAAAGGGGAGCGATTCATCATGTTTTTTTTGAAGGTGGGGGATGTTGCAGCAGCCGGGCAGGGAGCACACACTCCGATGCTATCCACGAACAGCGCATTCGCTCCGGTCGATTTGTAAGAAAACGGGTACAAATCGGATAGGCCGACACCGCGCCATTCCCCTTATTGATTCGATCCGGGCGTCTTTCTCACACGCCGGCTCACACGTACACTGCCTATCTTCGGGTCTCCACTAACTTAACGGAGCCTGTTATGCCCAAATTCGTGATCGAACGTACCATCCCCGGACTCGGGACCCTGAAGCCCGCCGAGCTGCAATCCATCTCCCAGAAATCCTGCGGTGTGCTGCAGGAACTGGGGCCTGACGTGCAGTGGGTGCAAAGCTACGTGACGGGCGGCAAGATGTACTGCATCTACAACGCGGCCAGCGAGGAACTCGTGAGGGAACACGCGCGCAGGGGTGGCTTTCCAGCGGACTCTGTCTCGCGGGTCACCACCACCATAGACCCCACCACCGCCGAAGCCTGAGGCCGCCGGTGAACTCGCCAGCCCCGAACGACGCGCCGCCTTTGGGGCTGGCCATCCACCTGCTCGGCCCGCCGCGGGCGGAGCGCGGAGGCCAGCCCGTGCCGGCGCCACGCGGGCACAAAGTCTGGGGCCTGCTCGCCTACCTGGTCCGCAGCGATGCGCCGGTCAGCCGCAAGCACCTGGCGCAGCTGCTGTTCGAGGATGCCGAAGATCCGCTGGCCGCCCTGCGCTGGAACCTCAGTGAGTTGCGGCGCCTTCTCGACACCGCAGATTTGCGCGGCGATCTGCTGGCGCTTTCACTGGAGCCAGCCACCTACATCGACCTCGGCGCCGTGCTGTCGGGCAGCTGGGCGCAAGCCCTGTGTGTGCCCGGCCTGGATCACGAGTTACTGGAAGGCATGAATTTTTCGGGCAGCCCGGCCTTCGAGGTCTGGCTCGCCACGGAGCGCCGCCACCTTCAGGCCGCCGCCGAGGCTGTGCTGCGCGAAGCCGCCCTGGCTCGCATGGCCGCGGGCGCCATGACAGAAGCAGCCACACTGGCTGGCCGGCTGGTGCGGCACAACCCGCTCGACGAGAACTACCAGGCTTTGCTGGTGCGCAGCCTCGCGGCCTCGGGCGACGGCGTGGGCGCCGCGCGCCAGGCCGCAGCCTGCCGTGAATTGTTCCAGCGCGAACTCGGCGTGCAACCCGGCGCCACGCTGGACGCGGCCCTGCGCACGCTCACCGCAGCGCCCACCGCGCGGCCCGCCACCGGGCGCGCGGCGGCGCTGGCGCAACTCGAAGCCGGTGAAGCAGCCATCAGCGCCGGCGCGCTCGATGCCGGCCTGCAATGCCTGCGCCGCGCGATCGTGGAAGCCGATGCCACCGGCGACGCGGCACTGCGTGCGCGCGCCCGTGTGGCCCTGGGCGGTGCGCTGGTGCATGCCGCCCGCGGACGCGACGAAGAAGGTGCCACGGCGCTTCACGAAGCACTGGAAGTCGGCCGCGAGGCTTCGCCGGTACTCGCCGCCGCCGCGTGCCGCGAACTTGGCTATGTCGAATTCCTGCGCGGCCGCTATGAACGCGCGCTGGCCTGGCTGCAACGCGCGACGCCGATGGCAGCCGGCGACCACGCGGAGCAGGCGCGCATCGCCACCGTGTACGGCGCTGCGCTCAGCGACACTGCGCATTACACGGCCGCCATCAGCCAGCTGCGCGAAGCTGAGGCGCTGGCTGTTAGCGTCGGCGACAGCCGGCAACTTGCCTACGCGCTGTCGATGCTGGGCCGCGCGCTGCTGCTGCACGGCGAACCCGAGGCCGCCGCCGACGCCCTGGACCGCTCGGTGGCACTGGCCCGGCAAGGCTGGACCGCCTTTGTGCCGTGGCCGCAATCGCTGCGAGCCGAAATCGACCTGCTGCGCGGCGACGTGGATGCCGCCGCGAGCCGCTTCGAGCATGCCTTCGCGCTCGGCTGCCAGCTCGGCGACCCGTGCTGGGAAGGCATTGCCGGCCGAGGCCTGGGGCGCGTGGCGATGGCACGCGGGGAACCGCAGCGCGCCGTCGAAATACTCACAGACGCCCTGGCGCGCTGCGTACGCCTTCCTGATGCCTACCTATGGGCCAAGGCATATGCCCTCGACGCGCTGTGTGATGTCGCTGTGGCACAAGCCATGCCCCAGGCCTCGGCCTGGATCAACGAAATGCAGGACCTCGCTGCGCGCAGCGGCATGCGCGAACTGACGGTGCACGCCTGCCTGCACCGCGCGGCGCTCGGCGACAGTGCGAGCGCGGCGGCGGCGAAGCTGCTCGCCGGCCAGATCGACAACCCCGCGCTGCACGCCCTTGCCGGGCTATGACTGCAGTGGCCACATCCAAAGAGGCTGATGATGAATGCGAAATCAAACAACGCCGTATCGCTCAGCGGCATCCGGCGCCTGGTGCCCGGCCAGGCACTGCGTTTGCCGCGGCGCGGCGGCGAACTGACGGTGCTGCGCGGCCGGCTCTGGCTGACACGCCACAACGATCCCGGCGATCATTTCATCGAAGCCGGCCAGCGCGTGCGCCTTGGCGCCGATGACAACGCGATAATTGAGCCCGCAGGAACCGCGCAGGGCGTGAGTCTGCACTGGGAGCCTTGTCGACCTGGCTTCGTCCGTGCCTTGCTCGCCCGGCCCCTGAGCGGCACGGCCTTCCTGGCCTTTGTGGCGGCCCGCGGCTTCGCGGCGCTGGCCCTCAGCGCCGCGGCAGGCGCAAGACGCGCGCATGGCCATGGCGAGACCTGCGACCGCCATGCTGTATTCGTCACACTGGAAGGCGGCAGGAGGCGGGAGTCAGGCCGCTGCCTCTGAAAGAAAACAGCTTCAACTCCATGCATAGCGGGCGCAAGCAGCTATTAAATCAATAGCAAAATCCGCTTCGACTGGCTTCTGTCCGGGTTTCCCCGAGGCATTGCAACGTGCTGGATATTGCGCCACATCAAATACCCACATACCTTTTTCACCTACGCTGCAGACATGAAGATCCAATTCCTAGGTGCCACAGATACCGTCACCGGCTCCAAATACCTGGTCCGGTACGGGGAGTCCACGGTGCTGGTCGACTGCGGGCTGTTTCAGGGCTACAAGCAATTGCGGCTGCGCAACTGGTCGCCGTTGCCGGTGGATCCGGCTGGCATTGATGCCGTGATCCTGACGCATGCCCACATCGACCACAGCGGTTACCTGCCGCTGCTGGCGCGACAAGGGTTCAAAGGCAAGGTGTTCTGCACCCCGGCCACGGCCGACCTGTGCCGCATCCTGCTGCCCGACGCCGGCCACCTGCAGGAAGAAGAAGCTGAATACGCCAACCGCCACGGCTTTTCGAAGCACGCGCCGGCGCTGCCCCTGTACACACGCGAAGACGCGCTGCGCTGCCTCAAGCTGCTGCACCCGGTGCCCAGCGGCAAACACTGGAACCCGGCGCCGGGCTTGAACGCCAGCCTGACACCTTCGGGCCATATGGTGGGCTCGTCTTTTGTGCGGCTGGACAACGGCTCGCGCTCCATCCTGTTTTCGGGGGACATAGGCCGCCCCAACGACCTGGTGCTCAAGCCGCCTTCGCAGATGGACGGCGCCGACTACCTGGTGGTGGAATCCACTTATGGGAATCGTCTGCACAAGGACTCCGACCCTCTGCTGGCGCTGGGTCAGGTAATCAACCGCACAGCCGCGCGCGGCGGGGTGGTGGTGATCCCGGCTTTTGCAGTGGGGCGCGCGCAAAGCCTGCTGCACTGCGTTCAGGTGCTCAAGGCGCAAGGTGTCATACAACGCAACCTGCCGATCTACCTCAACAGCCCCATGGCGGCCAATGCCACGCAGGTGTACATGAAGCACAAGGCCGAACTGCGGCTGACAACCGCGGAGTGCGAAGCCATGGCACATACCGCCCACATCGTTGAGTCGCCGGAGGAGTCGCGCCTGCTCAATGCCAAACATGGTCCCATGGTCATCATCGCGGCCAGCGGCATGGCGACCGGCGGACGTGTGGTCCACCATCTCAAAGCCTTCGCGCCCGACAAGCGCAACACCATCGTGTTTGCCGGCTTCCAGCCCGGCGGCACGCGCGGCGCGCTCATCGCCGGCGGTGCGCCCTCGGTGCGCATCCACGGCCAGGACGTGCCGGTGCGCGCAGAAGTGGCGATGCTGGACGATCTGTCGGCCCATTCGGATGCGGTTGAAATCATGGGTTGGCTGCGCGGCTTCAAGTCGGCACCGAAACAGACTTTCATTACTCACGGCGAGCCCGCCGCTGCCGATGCCATGCGCCAGCGCATCGAACGCGAGCTGCACTGGCCATGCCACCTGCCTTGCTATCTGGAGTCGGTCTCTCTCAGCTGATGCAATTCGCAAGCCAGCGGCAAGGACAGCCTCAGGCCAGCCCGCACCACTGCGCGATGCGATGCGTCATGTCGCTCCACAAGCCGAACACGGCGGCCAGCATCAGCACACCGCCGGCCAGGCGCACGCCGAGTTGATCGCCCAGCCCGTTACCGGCGCGCCGCAGCGCGGCCAGCAGCCCGGGCGCCAGCAGCAGCGAGACACCGCTGCCCACGGCAAAAGCCGCCATGGCCAGCGCGCCTTGCAGCGACCCACCGCTGAGCGACGCCACCAGCAGCGCCGAATAAAGCAGGCTGCAGGGCATGAAGGCCCACAGCGCGCCCACCGAGAACATGCCGCCGCGCGATGCGGCCACGGCCCCCACTCGGGACCAGGCAGAGCGCCCTGCCCGGTCGGCCCAGGCCGGCTGACTGGCTTTCACCACCAGCATCAGGCCCCAGCCCAGCACGGCCAGGTGAAACAGCACCCATAGCGGCTTGACCACGGCGGCCTGCTCCGTGATCCAGGCAAAACTTTGCACTGCCGTCGCTGCAACCGCGCCCGCACTTGAATAGCCGACAAGCCGCCCGGCCTGAAAGACCAGCGGTGAATGCGCCTGCCGCTGCGGGCCCACGCGCCGGAGACCGCCACAGGCAGCGCCGCACATCACGGCGCAATGCGGTCCGCCGGCCAGCCCCATCAGCAAGGCCGTCATGGCGAGTGCGTAAGACATGGGCGGCGCCGCAATCAAATAATGCGCGAAAACCGGCTGCGGTTGAGGTCCGCCTGCAGGTACCGGTCAAACACCATGGCCACCGCGCGCAGCACAAACCGGCCTTCGGGCGTCACCTTGATGCCGGTGTCGGAAAGCACGGCCAGCCCGGCGTCCTCCAATTCGCGCAGGCGCTCCAGTTCCGCCGAAAAGTAGGTCTTGAAGTCCAGCATCCAGGCGAGCTCTATCGACTCGAACCACACCTGGCCCTGGCACATGATGGCCATGATCACCGCGCGGCGCGCCAGGTCGTCCCGGCTCAGCGCCAGGCCGCGCGTAACCGGAAAGCGTCCCTGGTCGAGCAGGTCGCAGTATTCCTCCATCGTTTTGGCGTTCTGGCTGTAGGTGGCGCCGACCGCGCCTATGGCCGACACGCCCAGGCCCACCAGGTCGCGGTCGGGCTGGGTACTGTAGCCCTGGAAGTTGCGGTGCAGCCGACCCTCGCGGCTGGCCACGGCCAGCGCGTCGTTCTCGAGCGCGAAGTGGTCCATGCCGATGTAGCGGTAACCCGCACCCTGCAAACGCTGCATAGCCTCGGCCAGCATGGCCGCCTTGTCCTCGGCCGCGGGCAGCAGCGCCGTTGGGATGTGCCGCTGCGGCTTGAAGCGCTCCGGCAAATGGGCATAGGCATACAGAGCAATGCGGTCCGGCCTGAGTTCCTCGACCTGGCGTATGGTGCGCGCGAAGGACGTCTGTGTCTGCCGCGGCAAGCCGTAGATCAGGTCCACATTGATGGATTCAAACCCGAGCGCGCGCGCCTGCGCGACCAGCGCGAACACCTGTTCGGCGGGTTGGACGCGGTGCACGGCTTTTTGCACGTCGGCGTCGAAATCCTGCACGCCGAAACTCAGGCGGTTAAAGCCCAGGGCAGCCAGCGCGGCCAGGCGCATGTTGTCCACAGTGCGTGGGTCTACCTCGATGGCCATTTCCGCACTGGCCGCGATGTCGAAGTTGCGTCTGAGCATGTCCATGAGCTGTGCGAGCTCCGCGTCGGACAAAAAAGTCGGCGTGCCTCCGCCCAGATGCAGCTGGCTAACGGGCTGCCCCTGCCCCAGGTGCGCCGTGTACAGGGCCACTTCGCGCTCAAGATAGCCCAGGTAGGCGGTGGCGCGGCTGTGCTGCTTGGTGATGATCTTGTTGCATGCGCAGTAGTAGCAAAGCGATTCGCAAAACGGGATGTGCACATACAGCGACAGCGGCGCCGCCGATGTCTCGGCCCGCACACGTCTGTCGTCCAGCGCGTGGCTATGGTCGACGGCGGTAAAGGCCTCGACAAAACGGTCCGCTGTGGGAAAGGAGGTATAGCGCGGCCCGGAGATGTCGAACCGTCGGAGGGCCTGGGGTAATACAGCGGGCATGGAATGTTCAGGGAATATGAAGCCTCCACTGTGCCGCCCCTCCGCCCCGGCTGCGTTGATGTGGATCAACGAGGGCGCAAGGTGGGGCTGCCGGACGCGTCTGCCCTGTTCTTGACCTGCGTCAAATCGCCGCGAAGGCCAGCCCGTAAGCTGGCGGCTTCCCCATTGCCCTGGGTGGACGGCCCCGGCTGCCAACCCTTCATCTCATGTCCCTGTCACAAGCAATCCAACAAAACCAAGCCACCGTCCTTCCGCACCGAAAAGTCCTGCGTTCGTGGCTTCTTTCCGTCTCGACCAAAAACACCGGCCTCGCATTGGCGTTGGCCCTGATGGACCTTGCCCTGTTCGCTGCATGCATGGCCGGAGCGGTGCTCGCGGACCACCCTGCCCTCCAGGTGCTCATGGCCCTGCTGGCGGGGTTCATGATCGCCAGGCTGTTTATCCTCGGCCACGATGCGTGCCACCAGAGCTTCACCCCACACCGCAAACTCAACCGCTGGCTGGGCCGCCTGCTTTTTCTGCCCTCGCTCACACCCTACAGCCTGTGGGACGTCGGGCACAACATCGTGCATCACGGCTACACCAACCTCAGCGGCTTTGATTTCGTCTGGCAGCCCGCGACTCTTGAGGCCTATGAACGCCTGCCCGCCTGGAGACAATGGCTGGAGCGCGTCTACCGCAGCGGCTGGGCGCCCTGGCTCTATTACCTCGTGGAAATCTGGTGGAAGCGGCTTTACTTCCCGTCCAAAGTCGTGATGCCTACACGGCGCGGCATTTTTGTCGCGGACAGCGTGCTGGTCACCGCCGCTGCCGCTGCCTGGATCGCGGGCCTGGTGGTCACGGCATGGTCTACCGGCCAGTCAACGCTCTGGCTTTTGGCTGTCGGCTTTTTCCTGCCGCTGTTGGTGTGGAACGGCCTTATAGGCTTTGTGGTCTACGTGCACCACACGCACACCCAGATCGCCTGGTACGACAACAAAAAGAGCTGGTCCGACGCAAACCCCTTTGTCTCCACCACTGTGCACCTGACCTTCAACTCGTTCTTTGGCGCAGCGCTGCACCACATCATGGAGCACACCGCCCACCATGTCGACATGGGCGTGCCGCTGTACCGCCTGAAGCAGGCCCAGGCCGTCCTGGAGGCCAGGCTGCCCGGCCATATCGTTGTACAGCCTTTTTCCTGGCACTGGTACTTTGACACGGCGCGCCGCTGCAAGCTTTATGACTTCGAGCGGCGGCAATGGACGGATTTCTGCGGCAATTCGAGCCCGGAAAAGATGGCCGGCACCGTTTCGCCGCCCCAGTGAATGCCTCAGTGAACGCGCGTGTCGAAAACGTGTTTGAGGGCCGCGTGGTCGAGAACGCGGATGTGGCGTTTGTCGACTTCAAGGATGCCTTGCTGCTGGAAGGCGGAAAAGGTGCGACTCACAGTCTCCAGTTTCATGCCCAGGTAGCTGCCGATTTCGGCGCGCGACATGCGCAGGTGAAACTCGCTGGCCGAGTAGCCGCGCAACTTGAGCCGCTGTGACAGGTTGAGCAGGAAGGCGGCCAGCCGCTCTTCGGCGTTCATGCTGCCCAGCAGCATCATCAGGCTGTGCTCCTTGACGATCTCCCGACTCATCAGCCGGCCGACGGCCTGCTGCATGTCGACACTGGTCGCGGCCAGGCCGCTGATCTGGTCGTAGGGAATGGTGCAGACTTCAGTGTCTTCGAGCGCGGTGGAGTTGCTGGCATACGCGCCGTTGGCAATACCGTCCAGCCCCATCAGCTCACCGGCCATCTGGAAGCCGCTGACCTGCTCACGGCCGTCCGCAAGCGTAAGGCTGGATTTGAAGGTGCCGATGCGCACCGCATAAATGTTGCGGAAAGCCTGGCCCTCATGGTAGAGCGTCTGCCCCGCCTTGACCTTGATCCGGCTGAAGTGGAGATCGTCCAGTCCCCCCACATCGGCGGGCTTCATGCCGCAGGGCAGGCAAATGTCGCGCAGATTGCAGTTCGAGCAGGGAGTCTTCAGCGGCAGGATGGCGGCGGAAGAAATGCCGCCGACGGATGAAGTGCCGCTGGTGGATGAACAGGCTACGGGCATGATGACTCCTTGGATTGGGAGGAAGAAGCAGATTGATTCACAAGCCGCGGCAGCGCAAGCATGGCCACGGCGTCGCCGAGCTGATAAAACTCGGCGTGTTTATCGAGAAAGCAGGCAGCACCCGCAGCCAGGTAGCGCGCACGGTAGGCGGCCTCGGCATGGTTGCTGAGGATAATGAAGGGAATGTCTTGCGTGGTTTTGAGGACGGACTGCAGCACCTGCATGCCCGTGCCCTTCTCGAATTGCACGTCGAGCACCACCACATCGGGTTGCGTCGCCAGGATGCCCGAGACCGCAGACTCCGGCGTATCGGCCTGACCCGCGACCACCACGCCCCGCGCGGTAAGCATTTCGGCAACGCTGCGGCGGCTCAGCGCAGAGTCGTCGGCCAGAAATACCCGGGTGGGTGAAGCGGTGTGTTGCATGCCCTTACTGTCGCGCAGGCGGCGCGGCAGGGACATCGTCTTTTACTGAAAGGCCAGCTCGGATAAAGCTGGTTCACCAGCGCAGGCGCTCCGAGGCAGGCTCGGAAATTTCCGAGTTTTCGCCGCTGGCGCGCCGCTGATGCACCACTAGTGCGCCATCAATACCGGCAGCGTCATGCTTTTAAGCACGGTCCGGGATGCGCCGCCCAATACCCATTCATAGGCGCGGGCGCGGCCATAGCAGCCCATCACCAGCAAGTCCGCCTGCAGGTCGAACGCGCGCGACAGCAGCAGGTCGCCCAGGTTCCCGGGTTCCGCGCCTTCCACATTTTCCCGGTGCCAGTTGGCCTGGACACCGTGGGTCTTCAGGTAGGAGACGATATTCGGACCTGCGCCCGTCGCCGCCACGGCATCGACGCCCCAACTCAGGACATGTACCGAGTTTGCGTTGCGCAGGATGGGCAGGGCCGCCGTCACCGCGCGTGCGGCTCCGCGGGTGGGCTTCCAGGCGATCACCACATTGCCCGGCAAACCCGGTTTTGCCGACGTGTAGGGCAGCACCAGTGCCGGCCGCCCGCTCAGGGCGATCACGGCCTCCGGAAAATCCGCCGGCATCAGTGTGGACCAGCCCTCGCCCGGGCCGTGCTGGCCCAGCACCAGCAGGTCGGCATAGAGCGCCTGCTCGGCAAAGGCCGACACCAGCGGGAATTCATGGACTTCAGCCCAGGCGGCCGACAGCCCCGCAGGCCGGAGTTGCTCGAACACCGAGCGCGCCCGCGCCAGTTCGGTGTCCTGCACGCTCTCCCGCCTCACGGCCAAGCCGGGGCCCATGCCGGAGGCGACGGGGAGCGCCTCCGAGGCTGAAGGCGATGCATACAGCGCCGTGATGGCGGCGCCATGCTGCGCGGCAAGCCGGCAGGAAAATTCAAGGCGTTGCGCGAATTGCGGCGAAGCATCGGCATGGACCAGCAGTTGTTTGAGTTCATTGCTCATGGAACATCTCCGCTGCAGAGTTTGGATACCCTGACTGTAGGAAGATACGCCCGGGGCCGTGTTGACTCTTGTCAACACATGGCGCTTTCCGCAGCAGACCGGCCTTAGAACCTGCTCACGGTCTAAACGGGGCCGTGAACAGGTTCTTAGGGGTCCAGCGGCTCGGTCAGTCCATGTTTGAGCGCATAGCGGATCAGCTCGCTCTGATTTTGCAAGCCCATTTTTTGCATAAGATTGGTCTTGTGGGTGCTGACAGTCTTGACCGACAGGTTCAGCTTCGTCCCGATGTCCGTCAGGGAAACGCCGGCCACCAGCAATTGCAGCACTTCAAACTCACGATTGGAAAGGCTTTCGTGCGGAACCGCCTGGCTGCCGGGCATTGCGCCCAGCGCGAGTTGCTCGGCGACCTCGGCGCTGATGAAGGCGCCGCCCGAAGCGACCTTGCGTATCGCCAGCTCCAGCTGGTCCGGCGCGCTCTCTTTGGTCAGATAGCCGCTGGCGCCGTTCTTGATGGCGCGCACGGCGTACTGCAGCTCCTGGTGCATGCTCAGGACCAGGACGCGCAGTTGCGGCTTTTCGCCGCGAATCAGCTTGATGAGCTCCATGCCGCTGCGCCCCGGCATGGAGAGGTCCAGCACCAGTACGTCAAAGGCCAGTTCGCGCACGCGCTGCATGACTTCCGTTCCGTTGCCAGCCTCCCCGGCGACCTCCATGTCCTCGATGGAGGACACGATGCGCTTGAGCCCCTCCCGCACGATGGAATGGTCGTCGGCAATCACAATCCTGATCACGTGATGTCTCCTGTTTCGGGCACCGGGATGCTGACCCGTATGCGGGTGCCCTGGCCCGGCGCGGTGTCTATGTCCACCGTCCCCTGCAGTAGGCGGGCCCGCTCGTGCAGGCCCATCAGGCCCAGCGAACTGGGCTTGCGCGGCGCGTCCAGGGCGAATCCGGCACCGTCGTCGACCACTTCGAGAACCACGGCCGCGGCCGTCCGCTCGATGCGCACTTCGGCCTGGGACGCACCGGCATGCTTGGCCACGTTCACCAGCGACTCCTGCACGATGCGGAACACCGCCGTGGCATAGGGTTCTGCAAGCTCCACTTCTTCATCGAGCGAGAGCCGGCACGGCACGCCGTAGCGCTGGGTGAAGTTGTGGGTCAGCCACTGGATGGCCGGCACCAGGCCCAGGTCGTCCAGCAGCAGCGGCCGCAGGTCCGACGCGATGCGGCGCGTGGCGGCGACCGTGGTGTCCAGCAAGCCGAGCATGTCGTCGAGTTTGGCCCGTACGGCGCTCGCACCCAAGGGCAAGGCTTCCCGGATCCAGGTCGCGTCCATCTTGATCGCCGTCAGCGACTGCGCGAGTTCGTCATGCAGCTCGCGCGCGATCCGTGTTTTCTCGCTCTCGCGGATGGCGTGGGCCGCCGAGGCGAAGGCGCTCAGTTCCTCGCTGGCACGCACCCGCTCAGTCACGTCGCGCAGGATCACGGTGTAAAGCTTGCCGTGCGCGGTATCGAGCTGCGAAATCGAGGCCTCCAGCGGGAACTCCTCGCCGCTGGCCCTGAGCCCGTAGAGCACAGTGCCATCCCCCATGCGCCGCGAGGTCGTGCCGGTCTGGCCGAAACGCCTGAGTTGCTCGCCGTGCGCACCCTGGTGCCGCCGCGGGATCAGGCGCGTGAGCGGCTGGCCCAGCATCTCGTGCGTGGGCCAGCCGAAGATCTTTTCGGCGGCCTTGTTATAGAGAATCACATGCTGCTCGCTGTCCACGGTGATGATGGCGTCCATGGCCGAATCCAGCAGGCCGGCCAGCCTCGCGTCCGCGCCCTCCAGCGCTTGCTTGCCGATACGGTCTCGCGCCGCGTCACGTCCGGCCAGCAGCCAGGCGATGCCGCAAGTGGCGGCGGCCAGCGCCGTAACCAGCGGCAGGCCCGGCAGCGACTGTGGGCTGGACGCCAGATGGACGGTTGCCAGCAGCGTCAGGGTTGCCATCACGGCCAGTGCGATGGCCATGGAGCGCCGGCGCTTGGGCACCGCGTCACCGACATGGGGGAACAAGGACATGGGCAGCTTCGGGAGTGGAACCCGATCTTACCGCCCGGCCCTTTCTGCGGAAGCCGGCACAGGCCCCATCAGCAGCACCGTCAAGGCGCTGGAGGCCGCGCAGGCAAGCCAGAATACAAAAAAGGCGGCGGTCTGCAGCGCCAGCCGGGACAGCCCCGCGGGTTGCCCGTAACGCAGCATTTCCTCAGGGTCGAACAGTCCGAAGAGCAGCAGTTCCAGCAGGCAGGCCGACAGAAAGGCCGGCCAGGCGATGCCCAGTATCTTGTTGGCTGAAATCATGGCGTCTCCTCTTTGTGTTGCAGGCGATCAGGGACGAGGTGTTTTTTCGGGTGTGGCCGCGTGGTTGCGCCCTTCCAGGGCCGGCGCCAGCGCCCTGGGCTGATGCAGCGCATTGGTCCGCGAGGCCCGCGCCGGCTCCTGTCCGCCTATCACGGCATCCGGGTACTTGACGGCCAGGAAGGCTGTCACCACGCCTGCCACGACCACGGCGGCGGGCCCTGAAATCACCAGCCAGACATGGCCGTGCTTCCACCAGGGGGAGGCTTGGGTGGGAATGGTATTCATGAGAGGCCTTTCATCGCGGAACCAGGAACACGGATTTTTCTTCGATGTGGACATGCCCGCTTTCGTCGCCTATCCGGAACACGATGGGGTGCGAGCCGGCCTGCGCCGAGCCGTAGGGAATTTGCAACCGCACTGCGACCCAGCGGGATTCAGTGGGTCCCACGCTGACTTCAGCCTCTGAGGCGACCATCAGGCCCTCCAGTCCGGCGGCCGCAATCGTGTAGCGCTGCGGCTGCTCGGTGGCGTTCATGATCTGCAGCCGGTAAACATTTTCCAGCCGCCCGCCCGCCACGATGCGCGAAAGCGCGGCGCGGTCCCGCACGACGTCGACCTTCAATGGCATGCGCGCCACCAGGCTCCAGAGAAGTGTCAGGCACAGTACGCCGAGCAGCGCCGTATAGACCAGTACGCGCGGGCGCAGCACTTGCCGCAGCATGCGTGAAGCACCCCATTTTCCGGCGAGCGCGTTCTGGGTCGTGAAGCGGATCAAACCCCGCGCATAACCCATTTTGTCCATCACGCCGTCGCACACGTCCACACAGGCGGCGCAGCCTATGCACTCGTACTGCAGGCCCTCGCGGATGTCTATGCCCGTCGGGCAAACCTGTACGCACAGGGTGCAATCGACGCATGCGCCCAAGGACAATGCCGCGGCGTCGGCGTGGCGCGACCTGGCGCCGCGCGGTTCACCCCGCGCGGGGTCGTAACTCACGATCAGCGTGTCCTTGTCGAACATCGCGCTCTGGAAGCGCGCATAGGGGCACATGTATTTGCACACCTGCTCGCGCAAGAAACCGGCATTGCCGTATGTGGCGAAACCGTAAAACAAGACCCAGAAGATTTCCCATCCACCCATTTTGGTCTGCAGGAACTGAAGGATCAGCTCGCGGGCCGGCACGAAATAGGCGACAAAGGTAAAGCCGGTCCACATTGCCACGCCTATCCAGAGGATGTGCTTGAACCATTTCTTGACCAGCTTTTCCAGCGAGAATGGCGCACCGTCCAGCCGCAGCCTGGCGGTGCGGTCACCTTCCACCTTGCGCTCTATCCAGAGGAAGATTTCGGTATACACCGTCTGCGGGCAGGCAAAGCCGCACCACAGGCGACCCGCCACCGCCGTGAACAGGAACAGCGACAAGGCGCTGGCGACCAGCAGGCCGGTCAGGTAGATGAAGTCCTGCGGGTACAGCACATAACCGAAGAGATAAAAGCGCCGCGCCTCCAGGTCGAACAGCACGGCCTGGCGCTGGCCCCACTGCAGCCAGGGCAGGCCGTAGAAAAACAGCTGGGTCAGAACCACAAAGGCCCAGCGCCAGCGCGCGAAAAGCCCGCTAACGGAACGGGGGTAGATCTTCTTTTGCGCCTCGTACAACGACTCCCCTGCCGGTTCCGCCGCCGGCACGATGGGAATGATTTTTCGCAAGGGCAGCTGGGTCACTGTCGCCTCAAAGCTTTGCCGCGGCGGCTTTGTTGGATAGCCCCCAGATGTAGGCTGTCAACACATGGATCTGCGCTTCCGTGAGCTTGCCGGCTTGCGCAGGCATCTCGTTGGTTTTGCCTTTGTTAACAATGTCAACAATGGCCTGCTCTCCCCAGCCGTGCAGCCAGATGTCGTCGGCCAGGTTGGGCGCGCCTATCGCGGTATTGCCCTTGCCGTCCATGCCGTGGCAGGCCGCGCAGGCGGTGAATTTGGATTTGCCGAGCTGCGCGCGCAGTGAATCGTGGGGACCACCGGAAAGGCTCAGCACGTAATTCGCCACGTTCTTGACATCATCAGGCGTTCCTACAGCGGCCGCCATGGGCGGCATCTGACCCTTGCGACCCAAGGTCAAGGTTTCCCTGATTTTTTCGGTTGAACCGCCGTGCAGCCAGTCGTTGTCGGCGAGGTTGGGAAAGCCCTTGCTGCCGCGCGCGTCCGAGCCGTGGCACTGGGCGCAGTTGTTCATGAAGAGGCGTTCGCCCACTGCCATGGCATGGGCATCACCCGCGAGTTCGTCCGCGCTTTTGGCAGTGAAGCCGGCATACAGCGGCGCAAGTTCCTTGTTTGCGTTTTCCATCGCGGTGTTGTATTCGCCACGCGTGCTCCAGCCCATTTCGCCCGGGTAAGCACCAAGGCCCGGGTAGGCGACCAGGTAGAGCAAGGAATAGATCACGCTGATCACGAACAGCCACATCCACCAGCGCGGCATCGGGTTGTTGGACTCGCGCAGGTCTTCATCCCAGACGTGGCCCGTCGTGTTGTCGCTGCGCTCGGGCATCTTTTTGCGGGCCGTGGCCCACAGCAGGACCAAGGCGCCGAGGATGCCGACCAGGGTCAGCGCGGCCACATACCAGGACCAGAAGTTGTCAGTGAAATCGCTCATACGTCACACCTGATGAGTTGTGCGGTAAAGAAAAAACCGGTGAAGAGGGTTTGCATGGCGCGGTTCCCCTAGTCCTGCAGGAAGGGGATCTTTGCGTCCTCTTCAAAGCGTTTGTGGTTGCGGCTGGAATAGGCCCACACCAGCAAGCCGACGAAGGTGGCAAAACACAGCAGGGTTGCGATGATGCGCAGCGTGTTGACGTCCATGGTGCTCTCCTTTACTTCAGGGCCTTGCCCATAACTTGCAGATAGGCCACCAGGGCATCCATTTCCGTCTTGCCCTTCACCACACCAGCGGCCTCGGCGATTTCGGCGTCGGTGTAAGGCACCCCCACCCTGCGCAGTGCTGTCATGCGGGGCGCCATGTCGGTGGGGTCGACGGGTTTCTTCTCCAGCCAGCTATAGGCCGGCATGTTGGATTCAGGGACCAGGTCGCGCGGATTGTTCAGGTGGATACGGTGCCATTCGTCGGTGTACTTGCCGCCCACGCGGTGCAGGTCGGGCCCGGTGCGCTTGCTGCCCCACTGGAAGGGATGGTCGTAGACAAATTCCCCGGCCACCGAATAGTGGCCGTAGCGCAGCGTCTCTGCGCGAAACGGGCGAATCATCTGCGAGTGGCAGTTGTAGCAACCTTCCCTCAGGTAGATGTCGCGGCCGGCTAGTTGCAACGCGCCATAGGGCTTGACGCCTTCGAGCGGCGCGGTGGTCGACTTCTGGAAGAACAGCGGCACGATTTCCACCAGGCCGCCGACGGCGATCACCAGCAGGATCAGGATGATCATCAGGAAGTTGTTGGTTTCGATCTTCTCGTGCGAGAAGCCGGTCGCAGAGGGAGTTTCGTCTTTCATGGGATGTACTTTCTTCTCTTGTTATGCGTGGGCGAGTGCGGGCACCAGCACCCGGACGGGGCGACCCTTGGCCACCGTCATGCAGACGTTCCAGGCCATCAGCAGCATGCCGCCCAGGTACAGCAGCCCGCCGAAGAAGCGCACCACATAGAAGGGATAGGTGGCCTTGACCGCTTCGACAAAGGTGTAGGTCAGGGTTCCGTCGGCGTTGACTGCGCGCCACATCAAGCCCTGCATCACGCCGGCGATCCACATGGCGGCGATGTACAGCACGATGCCCACGGTGGCGGTCCAGAAATGCACCTCGATGGCGCGCATCGAATACATCTGCTTTTGCCCGAACAGGCGGGGGATCAGGTAATACAGCGTGCCCATGGAAATCAGCCCTACCCAGCCCAGCGCGCCCGAATGCACGTGGCCCACGGTCCAGTCCGTGTAGTGCGAGAGCGCATTGACGGTCTTGATGGACATCAGCGGGCCCTCGAAGGTGCTCATGCCGTAGAAGGACAGCGACACGATCAGGAAGCGCAGGATGGGGTCGTCGCGCAGCTTGTGCCAGGCGCCGGACAGCGTCATCACGCCGTTGATCATCCCGCCCCAACTGGGCGCCAGCAGGATCAGCGAGAACACCATGCCCACCGATTGCGTCCAGTCAGGCAAGGCCGTGTAGTGCAGGTGATGCGGGCCCGCCCACATATACGTGAAGATCAGCGCCCAGAAGTGGACGATGGACAGGCGGTAGCTGTAGACCGGCCGCTCAGCCTGCTTCGGGATGAAGTAATACATCATCCCCAGGAAGCCCGCCGTGAGAAAGAAGCCGACGGCGTTGTGGCCGTACCACCACTGCACCATGGCGTCCTGCACACCCGCATAAGCGGAATAGGATTTCATCCAGCCGGCCGGAATCTCCGCGCTGTTGACCACATGCAGCACCGCCACCGCCAGGATGAACGCGCCGTAAAACCAGTTGGCCACGTAGATGTGCCTGACCTTGCGGATTCCCAATGTGCCGAAAAAGACGATGGCATAGGACACCCAGACCAGGGTGATCAGAATGTCGATAGGCCATTCAAGTTCGGCGTATTCCTTGCCGGTGGTGTAGCCCAGCGGCAGGCTGATCGCGGCACCCAGGATGACCAGCTGCCAGCCCCAGAAGGTAAAGGCTGCCAGCCGCGGTGCAAACAGCGGCACGCTGCTGGTGCGCTGGACCACGTAGTAGCTGCTGCCAATCAACGCACAGCCGCCGAAGGCGAAGATGACGGCATTGGTGTGCAGCGGCCTGAGCCGGCCGTAGCTGAGCCAAGGAATGCCGAAGTTCAGTTCAGGCCATGCCAGCTGGGCGGCGATGAAAAGGCCCACTGCCATGCCGACCACGCCCCAGAGCACAGCTGCCAGTGAAAACTGGCGAACCACCGTGTCGTGATAGGCGATCCTTTGCGTCGTTTCTTCGTTCATGAAGCACCTTTTGTCTTGATGCTTCAAAGTGTCGACGCGGCGGGCAGCGCGCCATTTGATACAAGTCAATCAGTGTGAAGAATGCGCTCGGCTTCCTGCTCAAGCGCTTCAAACTGCCCGCGCCATACTGCCCAGCCCAGCGCGCCGATGATAAGCAACGCCAGTACTACGGACAGCGGAATCAGTAAAAAAAGGATGTCCATTCAGTGTTCCGACACGCCGCGCGCCAGCCTCGCGGAATTGACGACCACCAGCAAGGAGCTCGCCGCCATGCCGAAGCCGGCCAGCCAGATCGGCATGTAGCCCAGGATGGCCAGCGGTACGCAGACCACGTTGTAAACCGCTGCCCACAACAGGTTCTGCCGCACTACCGCCCGGGTGCGCCGCGCCTGCGCGACAAGGGCTGGCACCGTGAGCAGCCGGTTGCCGGTCATGATGAAATCCGCCCTGGCCTGGGCCACCGGCACGGCCTCGCCCATGGCGACGGACACATCAGCCACGGCCAGCACCGGCCCGTCGTTCATGCCGTCGCCCACCATCATGACGCGATGGCCCTCGCGCTGAAGGCGGCGCACATGTTCCAGTTTGACCTCCGGCGTGCATTCGCCAAAGCACCATTCGATGCCGGCCCGGCGCGCAAGGTGAGCCACGGCCTGGCCAGTATCGCCCGAAAGCAGTTGCACGCGGACACCGAGTTTGAGCAAGTCGCCCACGGCCTGGGCCGCGTCGGGCCGCATCGCTTCGTCAAGCTCGAAACCCGCGAGGTAATGGTCACCGTCGGACAGGTGGGCCTGCAGCACCGGCACATCACGGCCCGGTACAGGCACGCGGCAAAAAAAGGCCGCCCCCAGGTAGAGGTAGTGTGGCTCGCTGCCATCCAACCGGGCGACCTTACCGCGCAGGCCGCGACCTGTGATCTCCTCCACTTCGCTGGCCACCCAATCCGTCGCGGGAAAGCGGGCAGCGATGGCGCGTGAGACCGGATGCAACGAGTGCATGGCCAGAGCGCCCGCCCAGTCACAAGCCTCGTCGCGGTTCACACCGCTAGGCACATGGGCCATGACGACCTGCATGCGGTCTTCTGTCAACGTGCCGGTCTTGTCGAAGATCACGGTGTCGATGGCAGCGCAGCTTTCCAGCGCCTGCAGCTTGCGCACCAGCACGCCACGCCGTGCCAACGCGCCCGCGCCGGCCAGCATGGCCGCCGGCGTGGCCAGCGACAAGGCACAAGGGCAGGTCACGATGAGCACCGCAACCGCAACCGCCATCGCATGCGCCTGACCAAAAGGCCACCACCACACGGCTGCGAAGGCGCTCGCCAGCAGCACGACCACCAGGAAAGGGCTGGCGATGCGGTCCACCAACTGCACCAGGCCGGGTTTTTCGACCGAGGCCTGCTCCATCAGGGCGACGATTTCGGCGTAACGGGTTTGCAGCCCCACCCGCTCAACGCGCACCAGCAACACCCCCGTGAGGTTATGGCTACCGGCGATGACGCCGTCGCCCACCCGCCGCAGCAAGGGTTTGGATTCGCCAGTCAGCAGCGACTGGTCAACGCGGCTCTCGCCACCCTCCACCGCCCCGTCAGCGGGAAAGGCCTGGCCCGGCAGCACGCGAACCAGGTCGCCCGGCAAGAGGCGGCGCACGGCCACCGCGCGGAAACTGCCATCAGCCTCCCGCCGCTCCACGCTGTCCGGAAGGCGCCGCATGAGCGCCTCCAGCGCCCCGGCGGTGCGGTCGCGCAGGCGTTGCTCCAGCAGGCGGCCCGAGAGCAGGAAAAACACAAACATGGGCACCGAGTCGTAGGAGGCATGCTCGCCCCAGGCGCTGGCCGGGTCAAAGGTCGCGGCCGTGCTGGCCCCGAAGGCGATCAGCACGCCCAGCGCCACCGGTACGTCCATGCCTATGCGCAGGTTCCGCAGGTCGCGCAGCGCCGCCGAGAAAAAAGGCCAGCAGGAAAACAGCAACACCGGCAAGGTCAGCACCCAAGAGGCCCAGCCCAGGAGCGCCTGGATGTCGGGCGTGATCTCGCCGGGCCTCGCCAGGTAGGCCGGCGCCGCGTACATCATGACCTGCATCATGCAAAAGCCGGCCACCAGCCAGCGCCACAGCATCACGCGTTGGGCTCGCAGCCGGTTTCCGGCCAGCAGCAGGTCGCCGGCCGGCAAGGCGCCGTAGCCGGCCTGGCGCAGCGCGGCCATCCAGACCGAGGGCCGCGTGGCCTGCGGATGCCACTGAAGCCGCGCCGTGGCGGTGACGCCGTTGACCTGAACCGCGTCCACGCCGGGCAGCTTGCGCAACACCGCCTCGACCGTGAGCGCGCAGGCCGCGCAGTGCATGCCTTCCAGCGCCAGGCAGGACTCCCACCAGCCCTCGCGCCCCTCCACCGGCCGGCTGAAGCCCTCCCACTCGGCCGGCTCGTCCAGCGCGGCCCACGCGGCGGCGCGGCTGGCCTCGGCGGGGGGGAAACCGGCGGGGACCGGGACGGTAGCGGTTTGCATTACGCAAGCGTAGCCGCGCGGAGTGCCGCGCCCTTGACATGGATCAAGCCCGGGCCGCTGCGGCGCGCTATCGTCAGGTCCAGGACAAACAGGCGGGGGATGATCTTAAGATACCCTGACCGGAAAATGTCAAACGCAGTTTCCAGTTGGGCGGCTCGCCTGTTGCCACCGCCCCAGGCAACCTGGTAGGGTGCGCCGATGCGCGAAACGGCCGCGGCTGGGGTTCCGCGATGAACACCTCACCTGAACGACAGCGGGAAGATACGATGATGCTAAAAACCCACCCGGAAAACCGCTACGGTGCGCTCTCCATCGGCTTGCACTGGTTCATGCTGGTCCTGCTGGCGGCGGTCTACATCTGCATGGAGATCAGTGACGCTTTCCCCAAAGGAAGCGACATGCGCAACGGGCTCAAGACCTGGCACTACATGCTGGGCCTGTCTGTATTCGTACTGGCCTGGCTTCGCCTCGCGGTCAATCTCTGGAACCGCGCCCCACCCGTCGATCCGGCGCCGCCGCTTTGGCAAAGCCGCCTGGCCTGGCTGGTGCAGGCGGGCCTTTATGCGCTGATGATAGGAATGCCCCTTGCCGGGTGGTTGATACTCAGCGCCCGCGGCCAGCCCATCCCTTTTTTCGGGCTGCAACTGCCCGCGTTGATGGCCGAGAGCAAAAATGCGGCGGGCTGGATCAAGGACATCCACGAAGTGGGAGCGACAGCGGGGTATTTCCTCGTGGGCCTGCATGCATTGGCGGCCCTGTACCACCACTACCTGTTGCGTGACAACACACTGACCCGCATGCTTCCGGGCCGCCGCTGATTCAAATTACCCCCCCGAACGAAGGATGAGTGCATGAGACATATTGAATGGCACAGGACTTCACGCATCGGATGGCTTCGCGCTACCGTTCTGGGCGCCAATGACGGCATCGTATCGACCGCCAGCCTGATCGTGGGAGTGGCCGCCGCCAGCGCCACACACGGCAATGTGCTGATGACGGGCGTGGCGGCCCTGGTGGCAGGGGCGATGTCCATGGCCGCGGGCGAATACGTGTCGGTGCACTCGCAGTCCGACACCGAGAAGGCCGACCTGGCCCGGGAGCGCGCTGAACTTGAAAAAGACCCCGTGGCTGAACACCGCGAACTGACCGCCATCTACGTCGCGCGCGGGCTGGACCCGACGCTGGCACGGGAGGTTGCGGAGCAGCTCATGGCTCATGACGCTCTGGGTTCACACGCGCGCGACGAGTTGGGAATTCACGACAGCATGGCCGCCCGGCCCCTGCAGGCCGCGCTCGCGTCCGCGGCCAGCTTCGCGTTTGGGGCCCTTCTGCCGCTGGCAGTCGCCGCGGTGGCGCCTGGCGGAGCGCTGATCTGGTGGGTGTCCGGAACCTCTCTGGTATTTCTGGCATCCCTGGGCGCGATGGCCGCGTGGGCGGGCGGCGCGGCAGTGCTGCCAGGCGCGTGGCGCGTGACTTTTTGGGGCGCACTGGCCATGGGCGTTACCGCGGGTGTGGGCGTGCTGTTTGGCGCTGTGGTTTAAGTCTGCTGGCGAACCGACACCTTTGATTCCCCATGCATAGTCACTCTATGAACTGACCCTCCCCAACCGGGTTGCCCGGCAGGTACCTTGTATTGTGCTGGTCGCCATCGGTTTCGTCGGCTTGGCATGGCGGCCAGGTCGCCCGGCCTGGATGCGCAAGAGCAGGCCCTGCTGCCGGAAGACCTCCAGGTTGATACATGCCCGGAGTGAACCCTTCGGACTGGACCACGGGGCTCAACACTGTAAGGTCCAACAACCGGAATCCTCGCAGCCATTTAAAGCGGGCTCGATGCCTGCGGCCCAAGCACCCGCACCACAAGACCGCCCAGCTCGGTCGAAGTTTCAACTTGCAACTGCATCCCATGCACGGCCGCGATGCGCCGCACAATGGACCAGCCAAGGCCGCTGCCGCTTTCGGTGTTGCCGGTCACCCGGAAAAACCGTTCACCCAGGCGCTTGAGTTCGCCTTCGGTCATGCCCGGGCCGCTGTCTTCCACACGCAAAACCACCCGTCCATCCTGCAGCTGAACCGACACCTTCACGCGCGCCATCCCGGGGCTGTATCTCACCGCGTTGTCTACGAGGTTGCGCACCAGCACGGCCAGCAGGATTTCGTCGCCCTGAAGGTGGCAGGATTCCGCGGCGTCGAGCTCTAGCGTCTGGTTTTTGCTGATGGCCTTGGGTGCCAGCTCTGCGACCACGCGCCGCACCAGTGCACTCATGTCCACGGGCGCAGACGCCGGCAGTACGGCGGCGTCCAGCCTCGACAGGGTCAGCAGTTGCTCCACAAGCCGGGCCGCCCGGTCGCAACCCTCGAGCGTGTTGTGCAGCGCGTGCCTTCGCGGGCCTTCGGCGGTTTCGCCCAGCGCCACCTCGGCCTGCGCCCGGATGGCGGCAATCGGTGTGCGCAATTCGTGGGCGGCATCGGCGGTAAAGCGCCGCTCAGACTCCAGCAGCGTCGCTATGCGCACAAACAGGGCGTTCAGGGCATCAACCATAGGCACCATCTCCGATGGCACGTCGTTCAGGGCGAGCGGCAGTACGGCCGCCGGTTGCCGCTCGGCCAGCGCGTGGCCAAGCCGGCGCATGGGTGCAACGCCGCGGGACACGGCCCACCACAGCGCCAGGGCAAGCAAAGGCAGAGCCAGCGCCATGGGCCACAGCGTGCTGCGCAGCACCGCCAGCAAGATGTCGTTGCGGGAGCCCGTTTGCTCTCCTACATACACCTGCACGTCGTCCTCTGCGCCATAGGTGGCAAACACCCGCCACGCTGAACCGGCCATCTGCGCGGTGGTGAAGCCGGTTTTGAAATGTTTGCTGCGCTCGACCATGGGCGTGACAGGTGCGTTGGCAGAACGCAGCGTAAGCCGGTTCTCATGAAACACCTGGAACATCACTTTGGGCGCGTAGCGGTGCAGTGTGGGCGTATCAACGCCACGGTCGCCTTCCTCCAGCTCCTGTGCCTGCTGCACCACCAGCAGGGCGGCAGCCTGGGCCAGGTGGCCGTCAAGCAGTTCGTCAAGCTCATGGCTCGCATCCAGCCATGTCAGCGCCGCGGTCGCCAGCCAGACCGTCAGCATCACGGAAAGCACCATGGCCGTCAGGCGGCCCTGCAGGGAGCGCGGCCGCGGAATCACGATCTCGGCGCGTCGCGTTGCAACATATAACCGACACCACGCACCGTATGGATCAGCGTGCTGCCCAGCTTGCGCCGCAGGTTGTGGACATGAACTTCCACGGCGTTGCTCTCTACCTCCTTGCCCCAGCTGTAGAGCTGCTGCTCAAGCTGTTCACGGGAGAGGACACGGTTGGCACTGAGCATGAGCGCTTGCAACAGGTCAAATTCGCGGGTGGACAGTGTGACGGACTGACCGGCCTGGTGCACGGAGCGGGCGGCCGGGTCGAGCACGACATCCTGCGCACGCAGGCACTCCTGCGGTTGGCCGTGCGCACGGCGCACCAGCGCCCGCAGGCGGGCGGCCAGCTCCTGCATATCGACCGGCTTGACCACATAGTCGTCGGCCCCGACATCAAGCCCGCGTATGCGGTCCGGCACCGCGTCGCGGGCCGTTAGTACCAGCACTGGCGTTAAGAAGCCCCCCCGCCGAAGGCCGCCCAGAACCTCCAGGCCGTCCTTGCGCGGCAATCCGAGATCGAGCACGGCTGCGTCATAAACCTGTGCGCGCAACTCGCGTTCTGCGGCCATGCCATCGCGCACCCAGTCAACCTGAAAGCCGAGCTGCCTCAGGCCGGACTGCAGGCCGTCACCAAGCAGCATGTCGTCTTCAGCAAGCAGGATGCGCATGCGGTAATTCTCCCATTTGTTCCATGGGGACGCTCAGTCGTCATCACCCTGCAGGCCGGCAGCTTTCGTCGCTGCCGCGGGCCGGTCCATCAGGCGGCCTGAGGGAGCGCCTTGCCATTGCAGCCACCAGAAGCCCAGCACCGCTACGAGCATCAGGATTGCCACGCTGCGCCAGGCCCGTGCAACAGCGTCCTGAGGGCGGCCGGTCTTGTAGCCGGTGACCATGGGCCACACCAGGTTGTCACGGTGCAACCAGCTGGCAGCCAGCACGCCGGCAATATGCAGTCCCACCACCGCCAGCATGGTGTTGGCGGCCAGCTCATGCAGGTCTTCCAGCCAGCCGCCGCCAAAATCGTTGTAGGTGGCCCAGCCCGTCGCCGCGATCAGCGCGGCCAGCCCCAGGAGCGCCACGATGGCCATCGCGCCGGCCGGATTGTGTCCGATATGGTGCTCCGGCCGGCGCCGCAGCAGGGCACGCAGGTAGCTTGCCACCGCGCGCGGTCCGCGCACAAAGCTGGAAAAGCGCGCGTGACGCGTGCCGATCAGGCCCCAGAGCACACGAAAGATCACCAAACCGGCCATGGTGTAGCCCAGCGTGACATGCAGCAGTCGCCAGCTTTCGCTTTCGGCGGTGATGTAGGCCCCCGTAAAACTGAGCACCAGCAACCAGTGGAAAACACGCACCGGAGCGTCCCAGACAAGTACCTTGCTCACGGCCTGGGCCTGATCTGGTATTTCAGCCGAAAGCGTGCCCGCCGGATCAGCGGGGGATGCGGATGTCGCGCTCATTGAATTCTCCTTGGTCAGCTCGTGTATGGCAGGCGATGCAGTTGGCCGCGCTTTTGACCGCCGGCAGTTTCCAGGTGGCGGGTGCCACCTCATCGTGCTTGCGAATGAACCACGCGGATCGGGTGATGCGATCCTGCGGCGGCTCTTGCGTCACGCGTTTATAGGTACCCGCGTGGGTGTCCAACCAGACGGACAGGTCCTTGACCGTGGCGGCGTCCAGCGAAGCGTCGGTGCCGTAGTGGTTCTTCAGGTTGCCCATCACGCGCCGCCACGACGCGGCTGGCAGCATGCCCGGCGGGTAAGCCACATGGCACGCCGCGCATTCCTGCTGGTACTTGGGCAGCAGCGGAACCAGACGCCCGCCATCGGCCAGAGCGGTGTGCGCAACGCCCACTGCGGCAAGCAGGCCCGCGCAGTATTTGTAGAAGCGGGAACGAAGGCGGCGAATCATGTGTTTTCCTTTCAGGAGGGTGTTGCCGGCGTCAGGGCTTGAGCGTGAGCAGCCAGCTCAGCACATCGGCCTTTTCGGCCGCGCTGCATTCGCGGCCCAACACGTCGTTGCAGTTGCGGCGAAACCATTTTTCGGTTTTCGCTGCATCCGTGAAACGCTCAGGATTGAAGGCCGGCGCTAGCGGGCCAATCGACTTGCCGGTGGATGCGTGTTTGCCGGCCTGCGTGGGCCCGGCGCCATGGCAAGAGGCGCAGCTCCATTCGCGGCCCTGTCGTGTGGTGAACAGCTGCTGGCCCCGGGCCGGCACGGCAGGCGCACCAGCCTGGGCGGTGTAGCTGCCCAACATCTCCGCCGGCGTGGCTGCCTGGGCGACCTGTGTATATGCCGTGCCGGCGAGGCAGGCTGCGGCGATTGTGAGGCAGAGACCCCTGCGGCATGGGGGTGATGACGAAAAGTTCATGGAGAGCACCTCTTTTTTGAATGACTTCATGATGTTGCGCCGTCCTTAGGGTTTTCTTAAGCGGAATACGCTGTGCCCGAAATTGCGGCCGCATACGACTCCGACCGTGTTTGATACGCCCGCTTGACCGGAACTAAACGGAGTTCTCGGCCGCGACCTATCCTCTTCCCAAACACACCGCAGACATGCCCTTTTGTCTGTTCGGAACTGGTTCATGCGCTGGCCGGTGTTTTGCATGTGCGGCCGGACAACGAGTCGCTCTCCATCCTGTTCTCCGGGGACATAGGCCATCCCGGCGACCTGGTGTTCAAACCGCTTTCGTAGTTGGACGGCGCCGATGACCTGGTGATGTGATCCCGGCCTTCGCGGTGGGACGCGCGCAAAGCCTGCTGCACTGCGCCCAGGTTCTAAAACCTGTACAGCAGTTGTGTTATTGACCTGGATCAAGCCCGCGGCGCTTGGGCGCTCCTAGACTGCGACACACCAACACAGGAGAACCACCATGTACAAGCGCATTCTTGTTGCCACCGACGGCTCCACACTTTCCAAAAAAGCGGTCAAGGACGCCATCGAACTTGCCGCGTCCCTGGGCGCCGGCCTTGTGGCACTCAACGTCGTGCCGCGTTATCCCATGAGCTACTTCGAAGGCGGCGCCACCATCTCGCCGCAGGAAGTCGGTCGCATCGAAAAGGAATGGGCCGACAAGGGCCAGGCCGTCGCCGATGCGGTGCAGAAGTCCGCGCAAGCCGCAGGCGTCACGGCCAAGGCCGTCATCGCCAAATCCGACCTCGTCGCCACCGCCATCCTGGCTGCGGCCAAAAAGAACAAGTGCGACCTCATCGTCATGGCATCGCACGGCCGTAAAGGTCTCTCGCGCATCCTGCTCGGAAGCGAGACCCAGCAGGTGCTCACGCACAGCAGCATCCCCGTACTGGTCCTGCGTTGAGCGTGCGCCGTTTCATTTGCATATTTTCTGGAGAACACCATGAAAGTCCTTCTGGCCGTCGACGGCAGCAAATTCACCAAGAAGGCGCTCGCTTTCCTGGTCACCCATGAAACCCTGATGGGCCCCGACGCTGAACTGGTCGTGCTGAACGTGCAGGTTGCCGTTTCTCCGCGCGTCAAAACCATGGTGGGCGCAGCCACCGTCCATGCCTACTATCAGGACGAAGCCCGGAAGGTGCTGGAGCCCATCGAACGTTTCCTCAAGCGCCACAAGATCCCCTTCCGGGCCTCCTGGGTCGCGGGTACACCGGCCACACAAATCGTGCAGGCCGCGAAGCGCGATAAGGTTCACATGCTGGTCATGGGAACCCACGGCCATGGCTTGTTCGGCCGCGCCCTGCTCGGCAGCGTCGCCCAGCGCGTGGTGGCGGATGTCGACGTGCCGGTGCTGTTGGTTCAGTAAGTCATCGGACACCTGTTTCGACCAATCACCGCCAACGCAGAAATCCTCCTGAAAGAATCCCATGAACACACTGTCAACGACCCCATCCCCTTCGTCGATACCGCGGGCCATTCCCACCGCGCGGCAGTCCCAGGGCACCTTGGGCCTCGGGTTGCTGGTCGCACTGGTGATTGGCTCCATCATCGGCAGCGGAATCTTTGGCTTGCCGCAAAACATGGCGGCAGGCGCCGGCGCAGGCGCCATCCTGATCGGCTGGCTGGTCACGGGCGCGGGCATGCTGGTGCTGGCGCGCGTCTACCAGATGCTGGCGCTGCGCAAGCCCGAACTGGACAACGGTGTCTACGCTTATGCCCAGGCGCTGTCGGGCGACTACATCGGCTTTAACTCGGCCTGGGGTTACTGGATCAGCGCCTGGATAGGCAACGTCGGATACCTGGTGGCCGCGTTTGGCGCGCTCGGCTATTTCTTCCCGGCCTTTGGCGAGGGCAACACCCCTGCAGCTATTGCCTGCGCGTCGGTGGTGCTGTGGGTAGTCCACGCGCTGGTGTTACGCGGCATCAACACCGCCGCCTGGGTCAACGCAATTGTCACAGTCGCCAAGGTCATTCCCTTGCTGCTGTTCATCGTGCTGGCTGCCGCCGCTTTCCAGGCACCCACCTTCAGCCTGGACTTCTGGGGCGGCGCCAAACTCGGTTCCGTACTCGACCAGGTCAAGAGCACCATGCTGGTGACGGTGTGGGTTTTCATCGGCATCGAGGGCGCCAGCGTCTATTCAGCGCGCGCACGGCAGCGCAAGGATGTCGGCAAGGCCACTGTCATAGGGTTTCTGATCTGTCTGGCTCTCCTCATGACCGTCTCCCTGCTGTCCCTGGGCATCTTCACACAGCCAGAACTGGCCGGGCTGAAAAATCCCTCCATGGCGGGCGTCCTTGAAAAAGCTGTCGGCACTTGGGGCGCCGTGCTGATCTACATAGGCCTCATCGTCTCCGTGGGCGGCGGCTTCCTGGCCTGGACGCTGCTGGCAGCCGAGTCGCTCTTCACGCCGGCCAACAGCGGCGTGATGCCCGAATGGCTGGGCCGCCAGAGCAGCGAGGGTGTTCCGGCCAATGCCCTGTGGTTAAGCAGCGCCATGGTGCAGGTCTTCCTCATCGTCACGCTGGTGTCCAAGGCTTCCTACCTGGCGCTGATCTCGCTGTCGACCGCGATGATCTTGCTGCCATACCTGTTCAGCGCGCTTTACGGCCTGCAGCTGGCCGTGCGCGATGAAGGTGGAGGCCGGGCGCAGCAAGGCACCCGTGGATCGTTGGACCTGCCGGTGGCCGCGCTCGCGTCGGTGTACTGCCTGTGGCTGCTGTATGCCGCCGGGGCCAAATACCTGCTATTGAGCGCCCTGCTTTACGCTCCAGGCGCCGCTCTTTACTTCATTGCCAAACAGCAAGCCCGCAAACAGCCCTTCACCGCAGGCGAGAAAATCATCCTCGCGGCGGTGTTCGGACTCGCGGTGGTGGCAGGCTGGATGCTGGCTACCGGCAAGCTGAGCCTGTGATGGCTGGCGTCCATTCAGAAACGGGCCGGCTGCGCAAGGTGCTGGTCTGCAGGCCGGGCCTGGCACACATGCGGTTGACACCCGCGAACTGCCGGGACATGCTGTTTGACGACGTGATGTGGGTCGCCCAGGCCAAAAACGATCACTTTGCGTTCACCAGCGCCATGACAGAGCAAGGCGTGCAAGTGCTGGAACTGCATGACCTATTGGCGGTCACGCTCGGCAACCCCTTGGCGCGCGACCGGCTGCTGGACCACGAACTTGCCGGCACCGACTTTGAAGCTGCGGGGGTGCTGCGGCCCTGGCTGCAGGAACTACCACCGGCTCGCCTGGCCGAGTTCCTGATCGGCGGGCTGACGCCGGCGGACCTGCCTTTCAAGTTGCCCGGCCTCACGGCCGCCTGCGCCGGCCCATCGGACCTGCTGCTGCCCGCCCTTCCCAACACCCTTTTCACGCGCGACAGCAGTTGCTGGATTGGCGACGGTGTGGTGCTGGGATCCATGTACTGGCCCGCGCGCCGCCAGGAAAGCCTGCTCATGGCGGCGATCTACCGCTTCCACCCTGCGTACGCCGGCAAGGTGACTGAATGGTGGGGCGACCCGGAGCAGCCGCATCCACAGGCCTCGCTTGAGGGCGGCGACGTAATGCCCCTAGGCAATGGCTTGGTGCTGGTCGGGATGGGTGAGCGGACTTCGCCGCAAGCCGTGACCCAGCTCGCGCGCAACTTGTTTGCCCGCGGCGCCGCAGCCCGCGTGCTGGCTGCCCAGTTGCCCAAATCACGCGGCGCGATGCACCTGGACACGGTGCTGACCTTTTGCGACCGGGATCTGGTGACTGTGTTCCCGGATATTGTGCAGGCCGTACGTGTGTTCAGTCTCAGACCCGGCGATGAACTAGGCTCACTCGACGTCAGGGCGGAAGCCGAACCATTTCTCGACGTCCTCGCACAAGCCCTGGGCCTGCCGAAGTTGCGGGTCGTCGCCACCGGCGGCAACGCCTATGAGGCGGAACGCGAACAGTGGGACGACGGCAATAACGTGTTGGCGCTGTCGCCCGGCGTGGTCATGGCCTACAACCGCAACACCCACACCAACACCTTGCTGCGCAAGGCCGGCGTCGAAGTCATCACCATCCCCAGCGGTGAGCTGGGGCGCGGACGCGGCGGCAGCCACTGCATGTCCTGCCCGATTGAGCGCGACGCCGCCTGATCCTTTCCCGCCATTGAGGCATCCACGAAAGACGGCTACCCATGAGCTTCAACCTTCACAACCGCAGTCTGCTGGACCTCAAGGATTTCTCCCCGCGTGACATCCGTTTCCTGCTGGACTTGGCCGCCGAGCTCAAGCGATCCAAATACGCGGGCAATGAACTCGCCCGCCTCAAGGGCAAAAACATCGCGCTGATTTTCGAGAAAGCATCCACCCGCACGCGCTGCGCCTTCGAAGTCGCAGTGCACGACCAGGGTGGCCATGTGACTTACATCGACCCGGTCAGTTCGCAGCTGGGGCACAAGGAGTCTCTCAAGGACACTGCCCGGGTGTTGGGCCGGTTATATGACGGCATCGAGTACCGCGGCTTTCACCAGACGGTGGTGGAAGAAATCGCGCGCTTCTCGCACGTCCCGGTCTGGAATGGGCTCACGGATGAGTCGCACCCGACCCAGGTGCTGGCAGACCTGCTGACGATGCAGGAGTTCGGCGAAAGGCCGCTGCACGAACTGTCCTTTTGCTACCTGGGCGACGCCCGCTTCAACATGGGCTGTTCGCTGCTGGTGGGCGGCACGCAGATGGGCATGGACGTGCGCATCGCCGCTCCCGCGGCACTGATGCCACCGCCCGAACTGGTGAGCGAAATGCGAGAGCTGGCCAAGACAACAGGCGCACGCATCACCCTCAGCAACGATCCAACCGAAGCAGTCAAGAATGCAGACTTTCTCTACACCGACGTCTGGGTGTCCATGGGTGAGCCCGACGACACCTGGAAACTGCGTATCGAGCAACTGCTGCCCTTCCAGGTCAACAGCGCCCTGATGAAGGCCACCGGCAAGCCGAGTACCCGCTTCATGCATTGCCTGCCGGCCTTTCACAACCTGGACACTGAAGTGGGACGTCAGATCCACGAGCGCTACGGCCTCAGCGAAATCGAGGTGACCGATGAGGTCTTCGAGTCCGATGCGTCCGTTGTGTTTACGCAGGCGGAAAACCGCATGCACACCATCAAGGCCGTACTCGTGGCCACCCTCGCATGAAGCTGGTCGTGGCGCTGGGCGGCAATGCCTTGCTGCGCCGGGGCCAGTCACTCAGCGCGCAGCACCTGCTGGAAAACATCCAGGGCGTGGCGGCCCAATTGGCCCGCGTCGCACTGCAGCATGAATTGGTGGTGACGCACGGCAACGGGCCGCAAATAGGCCTGCTGGCCCTGCAGAACTCGGCCTACGCGGCAGTGGCGCCCTATCCACTCGATATCCTGGGCGCGCAAACCGAAGGCATGATCGGCTACCTGCTGGAGCAGGAACTTGCCAATCACCTTCCACCCGGCCGCCCTGTGGTCACCCTGCTTACGCGTGTGGAAGTCGACCCCGCCGATCCGGCTTTCGGGAAGCCCACCAAACCTATCGGGCCCGTCTATGCCAGGGAGGAAGCCGAACGGCTTGAGCAATCCATGCACTGGCATGTTGCGCCGGACGGGGCAGGCTTCAGGCGCGTGGTGGCTTCGCCTCTCCCAACATGTGTGCTGGGCATGGACCCGATCCGCTGGCTGCTGCAGCATGAGGCGGTGGTGATCGCCGCGGGTGGTGGCGGCATCCCAGTGGTGCGCGCTGCCAGCGGGCGTTCTCTTCGAGGCATCGATGCCGTGATCGACAAGGACCTGACGGGAGCCCTGCTCGCGCAGGAACTGGGAGCCGATTGCCTGGTAATCGCCACCGACGTAGACGCTGTCTACCTGGGCTGGGGAACGCCGTCGCAGCGCGCCGCCGGCAAGGTCAGGCCGCAGGAACTGCTGACCCATAACTTCCCCGCAGGCTCCATGGGCCCCAAGGTGCAGGCCGCCGCCGGCTTCGTGCTCAAGACCGGCAAGAAGGCCTTGATAGGCTCGCTGGCCCAGATCGAGGAAATGCTGGCGGGCCGTGCCGGTACCGAAGTCAGTCCCGATGGCGGCTGCGCAGATTGAGGCGGAACGCTTCCGTTGCATTTTTCAAGACGGCTTGAGGTGGCGCAAACGGCTTGATCCAGGCGCCGTGTTCAATGACCCCATGAAACCTTACCGTCTTTTGCTGGCAGGCCTGCTGACGAGCACCATGCTGGCTTTGCAGGGCGCACATGCCGATCCGCTGACCCGCCGCAACGTTGTCTCGGCGGGCGCCGTGGTGGCCAGCCGCGGAGCAGGTGTCGTGGAAATCAGCACCATCAGCGCATGGGCGCGCAGCGGGAGCGACGACCCGGAACCCGAATTCGCTCCGCCGGACACCTTCGGCGATCGGATGGCAAGGCCGCAACCCATCAGCCTCGCGCGTGGTGAGGTGCGCGACCTGGCGTCCGGTTTTGTGCTCACGGCCGATGGCTATATCGTCAGCAGCGCGCACGTCCTGTGGGATGCGGAGGAAGCCCAAGTCCGGCTTCAGGACGGGCGTCATTTTCCCGCCCGGCTGATCGGGATGGACCGCATCACCGACGTGGCCTTGCTGAAAATCGAGGCCACGGGCCTGTCGCCCGCTCCGATAGGTGACTCCTCCAGGCTTGCCGTCGGCGACTGGGTCGCGGCGATTGGTTCGCCCTTCGGCTTTCCGGGCTCCGTCACCGCGGGCATCGTCAGCGCGAAAAACCGCTTTCTGTCCGGTAGCGGTGAGACCGCCTTCATACAGACCGACGTGGCCATCAACCCGGGCAGCTCGGGCAGTCCGCTCTTCAATGCCGACGGCGAGATCGTCGCCTTGAACTCGCTGATCTACAGCGGCAGCGGCGGCTACATGGGCGTATCTTTCTCCGTGCCCGTCAACCTGGCCGTCGACATCGCTTCGCGCCTGCGCTTGCAGGGGCGGATACGGCGTGCCTGGCTGGGGGCAAAGCTGCAGGGCATGACACCCGCGCTGGCGCATTCTTTCGGGGTACGGGACCCCACCGGTGCGCTGGTGGTACAGGTCACGCCCGGCGGCCCCGCGGAGCGGGCCGGCCTGCTGCGCGGAGACATCATCACCGCTTTTGACGGCGCCAAGATCCGGGATTTCAGCAGCCTGGCGCTGCAGATGAGCGACCACGGCGCTGGGGTTCCCGCCGCGCTGGAGATCTGGCGCCAGGGCCGAAAAAAGGCGGCAAGCGTCACGCTGTCGGAAGCCCCCGCCAGCGCTGCGCACCCCCTGGCCGCGCTGGATGCCGGCGACCTCCCCCGCCTAGGCCTGTCGCTGACCGAGTCCGGCAAGGACCTGCAGGCGCAGCTGGGCATAGACGGCGGCCTGCTGGTGCGCCAGACCGCGGGATTGTCGCGCAGCGAGGGCCTGCAGGCCGGTGACGTGATCATCGCCGCCAACGAGCTCAGGCTGGACAGCGTGGCAGATTTTGATCACGTGCTGTCGCGCCTGGAGCCCGGCGCCGGCGTCGCACTGCTGGTGTTGCGGGACGGCCACGCAGCCTACGTGCCGCTGCGCATTCCCGCAGCGAAGAAACTTTAGCGGCTCCTGGAACAGGCGACGGCTTGTGCGACAAGCAAGCGCTTGAGGAATATCAAAACAGGCACCCCCTCGTCTGTCTACAGTGGCATCATCACGCTGTGGTGGTGATCACTTCATCCAAGGAACAAGCCATGAAAACCGATATGCAGCTCAAGGCCGACGTTAGCGCCGAACTGGCCTGGGACCCCGCCGTCAATTCAGCCAGCATAGGCGTGCTCGTCAATGACGGTGTAGTGACGCTCACGGGACATCTGAATACCTTCGCCGAAAAAATCGCAGCGGAACGGGCCGCGCGCCGTGTGGCCGGTGTGCGTGGGCTGGCGATCGAGTTGGACGTGAAGCTGGTGGCGGCCCACCATCGCAGCGACTCCGAGATCGCCTCGGTCGCCGCATCCGCATTGCGCTGGAGCGCACTGCTGCCGCCCGACCGCATCCGGGTTGAGGTGGAAAAAGGCTGGGTCACCCTCACCGGCGACGTCGACTGGGCCTACCAATGCCGCACCGCCGAAAAATGCGTGCGCGGCCTGGTGGGCGTGCGCGGCCTGTCCAACAACATCGCGGTCAAGCCTACCGTCAGCACGCGCGACGTCGCGGCGGAGATCTGCGCCGCGCTCGAACGCCAGGCCGACCGCGAAGCCCGGCACATCCAGATCGACGTGAAGGGCGGCGTCGTCACCCTGCACGGCAAGGTGCATTCGCTGGCCGAGCGCGAAGCCGCCGCCGGCGCGGCATTCGCCGCCAGGGGCGTGACCCGCATCGTCAACAAGCTGGAAGTCGGCGCCTGAACATCGTTCGAAGCGGCGGCGTGCCCGGCGGACCGCTCAGGAGCGCGGCCTTGCGCTAGATCAAGCCCCCGCCTGCGGCTGTTCCCTAGAGTGGATGAGCTCATCGAACAGACAGTCCATCTTGCAACCCAACGCGGCCGGCGCGCGCCGCATCAGGAGTCCTACATGCCCTTTTTTCACGCCGTGGTCTGGCTGGACCATCACCAGGCCCAACTGATCCAGTTCGACGCCGAACAGGCCGAGGCACGCAAGCTTCACACGCATTCCCATGCCACACCCCAGCACGGCAGCGAGGTACGCACCCGGCATGAATTTTTCGGCCAGATCTGCGATGCGCTGGACGGCATGGAGTCTGTCCTGGTGACGGGAGGGCACACGGCGCAGGCCGACTTCCGCCACTACGTCGACAAACATCGCCCTGCCCTGGCGCCGCGCATCACAGCCTGGGAGACCGTGGACCACCCGAGCGAGGCCCAGTTGCTGGCGCTGGGCCGGCAGCGGCGGCACCAGGCGGCCGCAGGCCTGGTCACCGGCCATTGACGGCGTACCGGTGATGGACGGGGCCACAGCCTCCGCCCGGGCAGCCCGGCCCTGGTGGCTGGAGCTGGCGCCGGCCGGAAGCCCCGGCCTGTCGCAGGCTCAGGCGCAGGAGGCGCTGGCGCGCTTCGGCCCCAACAGCTTCGAAGCGCGCAAAAAGCAATGGCTGGCGCTGCAGTTCCTGGCGCGCTTTCGCAACCCGCTGGTGCTCGTACTGCTGGCCGCCAGCGCCATCTCCGCCGCCACCGGCGACGTGGCCAACTTTGTCATCATCATGTTGATGGTGCTGCTAAGCGTCACGCTGGACTTTGTGCAGGAGCATCGCGCGGGCCGGGCTGCCGGGAAGCTGCGCGACTCGGTGGCCCTGCGCGCCAGTGTGTTGCGCGAGGGGTGCGTGCAGGATGTCCCGGTGCCCGACCTTGTGCCCGGCGACCTGGTCTTGCTGTCCGCCGGCGACCGCGTGCCGGCCGACGGCCGGGTCGTCGAAGCCCGCGACTTCTTCGTCAACCAGGGGCTGCTGACCGGCGAGTCCTATCCCGTCGAAAAACGCCCCGGCGCGCTGGACTGCGGCGCCGTGGAGCTGCAGCAAGCCCTCAACGCGGCCTTCATGGGAAGCACCGTGGTCAGCGGCAGCGCCCGCATGCGGGTCATGGCGACCGGCCCCGCCACGGCACTCGGCGAGGTAGCGCGCAGCATCCAGGCCGAGCCGCCGCCCACCGCCTTCGAAACCGGCATGCACCGCTTCGGCATGCTGTTAATGCGCATCACGCTGCTGCTGGTGCTGTTCGTCATGCTGGTCAACCAGGTGCTGCACCGGCCGCTGCTCGACTCCTTCCTGTTTGCCGTGGCGCTCGCGGTCGGCCTCACGCCCGAGCTGCTGCCCATGGTCGTCTCCGTCACGCTGTCGCGCGGCGCACTGCGCATGGCGGCGCGCCGCGTGATCGTCAAGCGCCTGGCATCCATCCAGAACCTCGGAGCCATGGACGTGCTGTGCACCGACAAGACCGGTACGCTCACCGAGGCGAAGATCAGCCTTGAGCGCTGCGTGGACGCGGACGGCCGCGACGCGCCCCGCGTGCTGATGCTGGCCAGCCTCAACAGCGTGTTCGAAAGCGGCCTCAGGAGCCCGCTGGATGAGGCCATCCTCGCGCGTGGGGTGGACGTTTCGGGTTGGCAAAAGATCGACGAAGTGCCCTTTGACTTTGAGCGCCGGCGCGTGTCGGTGCTGGTCGACCGCGGGGACGCGCGCTGGCTGGTCGTCAAGGGGGCGCCCGACGATGTGCTGGCGCTGTGCAATCGCCGCGAGGGGGACGAAGGCCGCGCGCCGGCGCCGCTTGACCAGGCCGCACGGGGCAGCCTGCGCGAGCGCTGCCACGCGCTGGAGCGCGAGGGCCTGCGCGTGCTCGGCGTCGCTTGGCGCGAGGTGCCCAAAGACCATCCGCATGCCGACATCCGCGACGAGAGCGAGCTGGTCTTCGCCGGTTTCGCCGCCTTCATGGACCCGCCCAAGGCCGGCGCCGGCGCCGCGCTGGCCGCGCTGGCGCGAAGCGGCGTGGCGGTGAAGATCGTCAGCGGCGACAGCGAGCTGGTCGCCCAGCACCTGTGCGGCCTGCTGAAGCTGCCGGTCAAGGGCGTCCTGACCGGGCAGGAGATTGCGCACATGGACGAGGCGGCGCTGCGCGCGCGCGTGGGCCGCATCACGCTTTTTTGCCGCGTCAACCCGGCCCAGAAAAACCGCATCATCCTGGCGCTCAAGGCGCGCGGCCACGTGGTCGGCTACTTGGGCGACGGCATCAACGACGCGCCGCCGCTGCGCTCGGCCGACGTCGGCATCACGGTGGACTCCGCCGTCGACGTGGCGCGGGAAGTGGCCGACATGGTGATGCTGGACCACGACCTCTCGGTGCTGTACGAAGGCGTGCTCGAAGGCCGGCGCACCTTCGGCAACGTCATGAAGTACATCATGATGGGCACGAGTTCCAACTTCGGGAACATGCTGAGCATGGCCGCCGGCTCGCTATTTCTGCCCTTTCTGCCTATGCTGCCGGCGCAGATCCTGCTTAACAACGTGCTCTACGACCTGTCGCAGGCGGCCATCCCCCTGGACCGGGTCGACCCCGGCGACCTGCGCCGCCCGCGGGCGCTGGACATGGCCTTCATCCAGCGCTATATGTGGTTGTTCGGCTTGGTCAGCTCCGCCTTCGACCTGCTGACATTCTGGATTTTGCTGCGGGTGCTGCATGCGGACGAAGTCCTGTTTCACACCGGCTGGTTCATCGAGTCGCTGGTGACTCAGGTGCTGGTCATCTTCGTGATCCGCACGCGCGGCAGGCCCTGGGCCAGCCGTCCCAGCGCGGTGCTGGCGGCCACCTCGCTGGCCATTGTGGCCGTGGCGCTGCTACTGCCCTTCACGCCACTGGGCCGGATCTTTCACTTCGAGCCGCCACCCTCGGCTTTTTTTGCCTGGCTGCTGGTGATGGTGCCGGCCTACCTGGCTCTGGCCGAGGGGGCCAAGCGCTTCTTCTACGTCCGGATGGCGGCGCCCCGCAGGTTCAGGCGAAGGGTGATGGCGCACCTTTAGGATGCCTGCCGGTTTGACGAGGCCATCTAATGGGCGCGCTCTCGAGCTCACATGCCAGTCAGCCAGAAATTTCGCGCGCTTCTCTCATCTGATCCTTGATTTCACGCCGCTTGACCAGCGTCAAGGGAAGCTTTCGGACCCGGAGTATTGTTTTCCCATGCATGCCTCAGACGATGCCCTCCCTTCCGCACGCGACCAGGTTCATGCGCTGGCCGGCGTTTTGCATGCGCAGTTGATAGAGACGCACATCTCCTGGATTTTGCTGGGAAAGGACAAGGCCTATAAAGTCAAAAAGCCGGTCCATCTGCCTTTCGTCAACTATGCGAGCCTCCAGGCCCGGCGGCGGTTCTGCGAAGAAGAAGTCCGCCTGAACCGGCGGCTCGCCCCTTCGCTTTACCTTGGGGTCACGCGCATCACGGGAACGTCGTACTCGCCAGCGCTGGACGGTGAGGGGCCTGTGCTTGAGCATGCGGTATGCATGCGCCGCTTTGCGCCAGGTGCCCTGTTCAGTGAAAAAGCCGTTGCGGGCGATTTGGGTGTGAATGATATTGACGAACTCGCCGCACTGCTGGTCAGCTTCCATGAAAACGCGCCCCGCGCCTCGGCCTCCAGTGGCTTTGCCAGCGCTCGCCAACGACGGCAGACCGCGCTTGCCGCGATGGAAGGCTCCCTGCCGCTGATGGACGAGGCCGCGCACGGCGCGCTCAAGGCCTGGCTACTCACCGAGGCGGCTGCCCTCGAACCGCTGTGGACCGCGCGGCAGGCGGACGGCCATGTGCGCGAATGCCATGGTGATCTGCACCTGGCCAACATCGTGCGCCTGGATGGCGGTGTCGCAGCCTTCGATTGCATAGAGTTCGATCCGGCACTGCGCTGGATCGACATTCTCGACGACATCGCCTTCGTGGTGATGGATCTCTGGACCTATCAGCGCAAGGATCTGTGCTTTCGTTTCCTCAATGCCTGGCTGGACCGCACAGGTGACCACGGCAGCGTGCCGGCCTTGCGCTTTTCCGTCGTCTATCGGGCATTGATTCGAGCCCAGGTAGAGCAGCTGCGCGATGCCGCCAACCCTGCCGCGCGCCGTTATCTGGACACGGCGCTGACCTGGGCCGCACCCGGCAATGCCAGGCTGTTCATTACCCATGGCTTGCCGGGTTCGGGAAAAACCTTCGCTTCGCAACGCATTGTCGAGCGCGAAGGCGCGATTCGGTTGCGCTCCGACGTCGAACGCAAACGCCTGCATGGTCTGGGCACGCTGGAGGATTCGCGGGCACGAGGAGTGGACCTGTACCAGGCCGACACAACCGGGCGCACCTACGCACACCTCTTTGCCATCGCGCGCACAGCCCTGCAAGCGGGGTATCCGGTCGTTCTCGATGCCGCTTTCCTGCGCCGTACTGAGCGCGACCAGGCGCATGCGCTGGCACTGGCCCAGCGAGTGCCGTTTTACATCATCGACTGCGAAGCACCCCTGGCCGTGCTGCGCACGCGCCTGCTGGCTCGCCGGGGAGATGCTTCTGAAGCTGACGGCACCGTGCTGGACCGTCTGCGGGAGACGGCGCAAGCACTGTCGGCACAGGAACGCGCTTTCACGCAGGCGCCGGCGGCAGGTGGCTCGCCGCCTCCGGCCGGATGACGCGCACATAGCCCGGATTTGCGTTTTATCAAGGCTGTCGGCGTTTGCCGCGCCTACAGTGGCAAGAAAAGCCACCATGCACGAACCTCCCCACACGCCCGTCGCCAATCGCTTGCGCTTGCGCAGGCTGGGCATAGACACCTACCAGGAACCGGTGCTGTACATGCACCGCGACTGCCCTGTATGCCGTTCGGAAGGTTTCGAAGCCCAGTCGCGGGTGGAGCTGCGGCTGGACGACCGAACCATCGTCGCGACGCTCAATGTCGTCAGCGGCGATTTCCTGTCGCCGGATGAAGCCGGCCTTTCCGAGGCCGCCTGGCGCCTGCTCAACGCGCGGCCGGGCGCGGAGGTTTCGCTGCGCCACCCCGCGCCGCTCGAATCGCTGGGCCATGTGCGCGCCAAGGTTTACGGAAAGCGCCTGGGGCAGGCAGCCATTGATGCAGTGATCGGGGACGTGGCGGCAGGCCGCTATTCGGACCTGCAGCTTGCGGCCTTCATCACCTCCTGCGCGGGCGAGCACCTGGACATGAACGAAACCATCGCGCTCACGCGCGCCATGGTCAATGCCGGCGAACGCATGCACTGGGGCGAAGGGCTGGTTATGGACAAACATTGCGTGGGAGGCTTGCCCGGCAATAGGACCACCATGGTCATCGTCCCCATCATCGCGGCTTGCGGGCTGCGGATGCCCAAGACCTCATCGCGCGCCATCACCTCCCCCGCAGGTACGGCCGACACCATGGAGACGCTGGCACCCGTGGACCTGGACGTGGCGCAGATACGCCGCGTGGTCGAGCGCACCGGTGGCTGCATCGTCTGGGGCGGCTCCGTGCGGCTCAGCCCGGCCGACGATATTCTCATCCGCGTCGAGCGACCGCTGGACCTCGACAGCCAGGGGCAGCTGGTCGCATCCATCCTGTCGAAGAAGGCCGCGGCCGGCGCTACGCACGTGCTGATCGACATGCCAGTCGGCCTGACCGCCAAAGTTCGCAGCGCGCATGCGGCCAACCAGCTCGCGCGGCAGCTTGAGCAAGTCGGCCAGGCGCTGGGCCTGCAAATGCGCGTGGTGCAAACCGACGGTGTGGCGCCTGTGGGCCGTGGCATCGGCCCCGCACTGGAAGCGCGTGACGTGCTGGCCGTGCTGCGCCGCGAGGGTACTGCGCCAACCGACCTCGCGCAGCGCTCTCTGCATCTGGCCGGGCAAATTCTTGAGTTTGGCGGCGCGGCGCCGGTGGGCGGCGGCATCGCGCTGGCTACGTCCGTGTTGGAGGACGGACGCGCCTGGAAGAAATTTCAGGAGATTTGCGAAGCACAGGGCGGCCTGCGTGAACCCCCGGTAGCTGCCTGCCAGCAGCCCGTGCCCTCGCCGCGCGCCGGCACCGTGATCGCCATCGACAACCGGCGTCTGGCCCGCATCGCCAAACTCGCGGGGGCGCCCACCTCTGCGTGTGCCGGAATCGCCATGAGTGTGCAGCTGGGCGCGGTCGTGGAACGCGGCCAACCCCTGTTCACGTTGCACGCGGCCTCACCGGGCGAGCTGACCTACGCATTGGAATACGCCACCGCGCAGGCTGAAGCCGTGCATGTGATGGAGGATGCGAGATGAAGCGCGGGCCCATGCTGGTTGTAGCCCTGCCCGGCTGCGCACAACTGGCCGCGCGGCTCGCGCGCAGCCTGCGCTGCGGCTGGAGCGAACTGGCACTGCATAACTTTCCCGACGGTGAAACCGGCGTGCGTATCGACGCCGCAGTCGAGGGCTGCTGCGTCATTCTGGCTGGCAGCCTGAACCAGCCGGATGCCAAGACCCTGCCCCTGATTTTTGCGGCGGACGCGGCGCACGAACTGGGCGCCTCGCAGGTTGGTCTGGTTGCACCTTACCTGGCCTACATGCGGCAGGACAAACGTTTTCATCCCGGTGAAGCCGTCACCTCACGCAGCTATGCGCGGCTGCTGTCCGCGTCGCTGGACTTTCTGGTGACGGTCGATCCGCACTTGCACCGCGTGCGCAGGCTGGACGAGATCTATTCCATCCGGACGCAGGTCGTACCAGCCGCCCCCTTGATCGCCCGCTGGCTGCGCAGCCATATCCCATCACCCTGGCTGATCGGGCCCGATCAGGAAAGCGGTCAGTGGGTTGCTGAAGTGGCCCGGCTCGTTGGCGCCCCATGGACGGTGTTGCGCAAAACGCGGCGCGGCGACCGGGACGTAGGTGTCAGGCTCGCCAGCCGCGAGCGCTGGCCGGGGCGCGTGCCGGTGCTGCTCGACGACATCGTTTCCACGGGCGAGACCATGCTCGCCGCAACACGCCTGCTGGGCAAAGCCGGGTTGGGCGCGCCCGTGTGCGTCGCTGTGCACGCGCTGTTTGACGGTGAGGCCCAGCGCCGGCTGCTTGAAGACGGCGTGTCGCGCGTGCTGAGCTGCGACACGGTCACCCACCCTTCCAATGCCATTCGCATGGCGCCCTCGCTGGCCCGCGCCGTGCGGCAGATCAACGCTCGCAACGACACATCTATAGAGCCTGCCGGCAAATCAAAGGAGATCGCATGAATTCAGTACCTGCTCCCCTGCCCTCCACTGCCCTGCCCGGCGGTGTCGGTGGCAACCTCGTCAAGCGCGTTGGCCTGGTCGCCGCGCTCGATGGCGTCTTGCCACCAGTTCGAGAATCCGCCGGCGAGGTTCGCGCCGCCGGTGCGCAAAGTTTTTCCCAGCACCTGGGGATTGGTCAGCACGAAGTTCGACGGCGCGAACATGTCCAGCCATTGCCGCACCGAAAACGCGGCCACCTCCTGGTGGTGGCGCGATACCCCGCGAACGTCCGCGCCTGCCTCGGCCCACCAGCGCTCCTGCAGCAGGAAGGCCTGGGCCAGCTGTTTGTAGGGCAGCAGGCTCCATTGCGGCGCGAAGAAACGCTTGTCGCGCGGCTCGGGCTCTATGCAGCCGGGACAATCGCCGTAGCAGGAATGGCCAGCATAGTGCATCCACTGGAGCAGCTTGTGCCAGGCGCTGGCCGCCAACTCCGACTGTTTGCCCGGCGATGCGACCAGGTGGCTCAGCCAGTCGGCTTGCGCCAGCAGCACGGACGCGGGCGAGATGCCGTTGGCCATGCGGGCCAGGAAAATCTGCAGCGGCAAATCTGCGGCTGATGAGCCCGTGGGCGGTAGTCCTGGCCCGGCGAGCGGGAGCATCGGCTCAACAGGCACGGCCCGGTTTTCGATGGGTTAAAAATGGCAGGTTAGGAACGATAAGGAGCATGCTCAAACGGCGCTCGGCGACAATTCCGTGGGGCGTACCGCCTCGTCCTTCTTCGCGTTGTCCCGGACCGCGTTGCCGAATACCTCCAGGCCGGACGAATAGCTGCCGTCGTCCACTTCGCGTGCGGTGAATGACGTCGATAAGATGGGCGGCCGGCCGAGTATCTGATCGATTTCGGCGAAGGCGTTGGTAGCGCCCTGCCCGCCCATCACCGAGATGACCGCCACCCGCTTGAGGCCCGCGGCCCGGTCTCGTACAAAACTTCTCATAGGTCCGGCCAGCTGGTAAAGCCAGATCGGTGCGATCAGGATCACCGTATCAAAACCCGTCGGGTCTGGCCCTTCATAACGAATGGCGGGATGACGCCCGAACAGCGAATCCGCCACGCAGCGCAGCGTTCCCGCGACTCCCGTGCGCGGGCGCGCCTCGCTGATCTCACCACGCGGCCACTGGAATTTTCCAGACAGGAGATCGGCCACGCGGGCCGACGTCCCGGTGTTGGAATACGAAACAATGAGAGTTCTCTCGGACATGGTTCTGCTCCTCAAATGGTTACGCGCAACAAAGCTGCGGTCGGCCGGGCGCTGCGCAGGCACCGACCACCAGCAAAGGGTATGGCGGACGTCAAACTCACCACTTGACGTAAATCAAGGGCGGCGACCTTGCCTGAAGCCCTTTCCTCCGGGTTACGCGTTGCTGCGTCGCTGAACGTAGCGCAATGCCATGAGCCAAAGCGTCATGGAGCCCAGAATCACCAACAGCCAGGCGGAGCCCTGTCTGGACGGGGCCACAAAGCCCATAACCCCTCGCAGCCAGGGCTGCCACAGCACAAGCGAAACAAGCGAGGCAACAGCGGCGGCCAGACGCGGGAGCCACGGATTCCTGAGAATATTTATCGAATGGCGATGAATCAGCACCAGAAGAAACAGGCCTGCGACAAGGCTCACGAACAACGTCGTACGGATCTCCGCGACGCGCCATCCCTGCTCCAGCATGTACCAGTTGGCCGTGAGCAGCACCGCAGCGAGTCCAAGGCCTTGCAACAAGCCATAAGTCATGTTGCGCAAGGCGAACGGTGAGTCCGCGGCCGGCTTGGGCGGGCGACGCATTAACTTCGGATCTGCTGGCTGCGCTTCAAACAGTATCGAACAAGCCGGATCAATGATCAGTTCAAGCAGGATGATCTGCGCAGGCAGCAACAAGGGGGGCCAGCGAAGCAGGGCTGGAATCAGGGCAAGCGCCACGATGGGAGCGTGCACGGCGAAGATGAATCGCACGGCGCTGCGGATGTTGTCGTCGATGTGGCGGCCCTGGCTTATGGCTGTCGCGATGCTGGCGAAGCTGTCGTCCAGCAGCACCAGGGCGGCGGCCTCGCGGGCCACGTCGGTCCCACGCTCCCCCATGGCGATCCCGACATCGGCAGCCTTGAGCGCGGGCGCATCATTGACACCATCGCCTGTCATGCCCACCGTACAACCGTCGGCCTGCAGCGCGTGCACAAGCCGCAGTTTCTGTTCAGGCCTGAGCCGCGCACAGATGGCAGCGCTCCTTAACCGGGTCCGCAGCGAAGCATCGTCCAGGGCATCGATATCCGCTCCCGTAAGCACGTCGGATGGATTCGGCAGGCCCGCCAGGCGGGCAATCGCGCTGGCCGTCACGGGGTGGTCTCCCGTCATCATGATGACGCGGATTCCCGCTTCGCCGCAATCCTGGACCGCTTGCGGTACCGTGGGCCGGAGCGGATCAGCCAGACCGAGCAAACCGACAAAGCGCAGGGTGAAGTCCTGCTGGCTTTCAGGCAACCCGGTGCCCTCCCAATCGGCACACGCCACACCGAGAACGCGCAAGCCTCTGGCGGCCATGTTCTGCACCTGCAGTTGTATGGCCTCGCGTCTGTGTACCTCAAGCCGACACAGGCGCACGATGGCTTCGGGCGCCCCTTTGGAGGCCAGAAAACACCGCCCGGGAGAACCGCTGCCATAGACATGGGTGACGGCCAGAAGCTGTGGCGTGAGCGAATACTGCCGCAACGGCTCCACGCCTTGCCGCGCCCTTGAATCCAGGCCCAGGCGGGCGTTCCCGACAGCTTGAATGGCTTTTTCCATCGGGTCAAAAGGATTCGGCGGCGTGGCCAGGACGGCGCATTCAACCAGTTCCGTGAGCGCCGGAGGAAGCGGCGCATCGCTATCGGCCCTGAACACCACACTCACACCCACCAGCTCGACGAGTTCCATGCGGTTGAGGGTAAGGGTCCCGGTCTTGTCCACAGCCAGCACCGTGATCGCGCCCAGCACCTCGATTGCATCGACCCTGCGGGTGAGAATTTTCTGCTGTGACAGGCGCCAGGCCCCAAGGGCGAGGAACACCGCGAGAACGACGGGGATCTCCTCCGGAAGCACCGCCATCGCAAAGGCGATGGCCGGCAGGAGGCTGGCGACAAAACCCTGCCCGTCCCTGAGCCAGCCCAGCAGGACCAGCAGCGCGGCCACCGTCAGCCCGGCGCCGGCGAATCCCCGCACGATACGCCGTGACTGCTGGTACAGCTTCGAGGTCGGGGCGTGTGCCTTCGCAAGCGCCACACCGATGCGGCCCATCGAGGTCCGGCTGCCCGTGGCGAGCACTCGGGCCAGCCCCCGGCCCTGCGTGATCACAGTGCCGGCATAAATCAACTCATCGCTTTCGCCATCGGGTTCATGGCCTCGTTGCTGCGTTGACCCAGGCAGCTTGGGTCTGGGCACAGACTCGCCCGTCAGCACCGACTCGTCGACCTCAAGGGCTCCCTCCAGCAAGGCTGCGTCGGCGGCAATGCGGTCGCCTTCGCGCAATACCAGAACATCACCCCGCACTACCTCGCGGCAGGCGATGCGAAGCTCTCTGCCGGCCCGCAAGACCATAGCGCGAGGCGCTGACAACTCGCGCAAAGCCTCGAGCGCCCGCTGTGTTTTTTGCTCCTGAAAAAACGTCAATGCAACAATCAGAAAAACCGAGGCCAGCAAAAAAATGGCTTCGGCCGTATCACCCAGCACCAAATAGCCCGCACCCGCTGCGAGCAGCATCAAAAACATGGGCTCCTTGACAACACCCAGGGCCATTCGCCAGTAGCCTTGGGGCTCGCTTCCGGGCAACACGTTGGGCCCGTCGATCTTGAGGCGCGCAGCGGCCTCCTCGCCGCTCAGTCCCAAGGCCTCGGATGTCGGCTCGCACGGGAGGCCGACGGCTTGAACCGCAGCAGTCATGTCTTCAGCCGATCCACGGGGAAATCCACCCTATTTTTTCGGACCTGAGTCTGCGCCCTTGTCCGCTGCCTGCTTGCTGGCTTCGGCCGACTCCTGCGCAGCTTTTTCCGCGCTTCTCAATGCATCCTGCGTTGCCTTCATGGCTTTCAGCGTTTCTGCCTGATCGGGCTGGCCTGACTTGCGCAGCGCTTCCTCGGCGCGCCCCGATGCCGCGCGCACGGCAGACGCAGCCCGTCGGGCCGCTTCGGCAGCTTTAGCCGTCAATTTCTTCATGCTGTCGGTTGCGGTGGCGGAGGCTTTCTCGGCTTTCTCGCGAGCCCTTCTTGCGGCTTCGTCTGCTTTGAGCGCCTGTTCCCGGATATTTGCGGCGGCCCGTTGCGAAGCATCCTGGGCGGCGGTTTCAGTCAACTGCAGCGTGAGCTTGACCAGGTCTGCCGCTGCACGCGCGGAATCGGCCGCCTCTTGCGCGGCCTTTTGTGCAGCCGCCTTTGAACGCGCGGCCACACCCACCGGCGCACTGGAGGCCCCGGCAGGCACCTGGGCCTTTTCAGGGGCCTGGGCCCGGGCGTCACCTGCCGCGTAGCCCATGGCGCTTGCGGCAAAGGCGGCGGCCATCACAAAAGTTTGGATATTCACGGTGGGCCTTTTAACGAAGTTGGGGTCACCCATGATGGCCAGATCGGGCGGCAAAGCATTTGACCTGGCGCAACTGGCGTGCAATCGCGTTTTCATACCGGATTGGAAGCGCGATTTTCAACGCCGAAGGGCACGGCCCCTGGTTCATCCCTGCTTGCGCCAGATCAACACCGACTTGCTGAAGCAGCATGAAAATCACGGCTGGAGCAGACACAAAGATCATCCACTTTTTTCAGGCCTCTTCATGAAGCACTACGACAATTCACTTGCAGGACACTTCGGCAACATCCTGGCCCGGCGCGAAGCCGAATTAAGGGCCGCCCTGGATACCGGCAGTCATGAGGAACTCGCAGCCGAAGAAGCCGGCAATGCAGAGGTGCGGGACTTCAAGGACCTGGCCGAGCGGGAGTTGCAGTTCGACATGGCGGCCCTGGATGCGGCGCGCGTCACGGAAGAACTGGCCCAGGTGCTTGCTGCCCGCCGCCGCCTCCAGGAGGGTCATTACGGCCAATGCACGGAATGCAGCAAACCGATTGACCTGCGCCGCCTGGAAGCCCTGCCGGCCGCAGCGCTCTGTTTGACCTGTCAGACCGCCGGCGAAGAAACATCGGCCGTCCATCACAAATCAATCCGCACTTGACCAGTATCAACATCCGGATCCCAAAAATCGCCACCATGGATGACGTTTCAACTCACATGAGGCATTCACCATGTTCAAGCGAATTCTGATTCCCGTGGACGGCAGCGACACCTCCAACAAGGCCCTTATCGCCGGCTTGGCGCTGGCGCGGGAGACCAGCGCCAGCGTACGGTTGCTGCACGCCTTCAATGAGGCGGCTTACCTGGGTGGAGTCGACCCCTATGGCACCTATTCAGCCGATCTGGTCGGCATGATGCGCGAAAGCGGCGCCAAAATCCTGACGGATGCGACGGCCATCGCCGAGTCGGCCGGGGTCACGGCAAGCCAGATACTTTGCGATGAACCGGGCAAACGACTGGGAGAGTCGGTGGCCGAGGCGGCCAGGCTCTGGAATGCCGATCTCATCGTGGTCGGCTCCCACGGCCGGCGCGGACTGGGACGGGTGCTGCTGGGCAGTGGCGCCGAGCAGATTCTGAGGCTGGCGCCGGTGCCTGTGCTGGTCGTCCGCGATGCGCCCTCGGCGCAGGCATAAACGAAAATAGTTGCTTGCGTACGTCGGTCGCGCGCAAGCAGCTATCAAAACGATAGCAATTTCCCATAACGAGATATCGTCGCCCATGCCGTCAAAGCCACTGGCGACCTTGGCTGCCGGGGCCTGCTCTGAACCCCCTGTCGGATGCCCGGTCCCCTGTGTGGCCCCCCCGGACCATTCCCACCACGCGACAGGCCGGGCGTCAGCTTTCATTTGACGCGCTGGCGGCCTGCCGTTGTTGTTCTCTGTCTGCCAGCAAGTCGACAAAGGCACGGACCTTCGCGGGACGAAAGCGCGCGGCCGGAAACACGGCATGGATACCGCCCGAAGGCAGGCGCCATTGCGGCAGGACCTGGATGAGACGGCCGGCCGCAAGATCATCCGCTACCGAATAGTCCGGGAGCACCGACAGCCCCGCGCCCTGGCACACGGCTTCGCGCACGGCGAGTGTGGCATCGAGAAAAATTGAGGCCTGCACGTTCACGACCTGACGTTCGAACTCGTTCAGCGAGAAGTTCCATGTGAGGTGATCACGCAAGGCAGTGTTGGCGATGAAGGGCAGATTGGCTATGTCTTGCGGATGGGCAAGCTGCGCCACTTGTGGCTTCATGGCCGGCGACGCTACGAGCAATTGCCGGAAGGAGCCTATTTTTCTCGCCTGCAGGCTGGTTTCAGCCAGCCAGCCCACACGGATCGCCAATTCGATGTTGCCGGACATGAGGTCCAGCGTCTGGTCGCTGAGAATTGCGTCGACCTTGCACGCGGGGTAGCGCTGGGTGAAGGCCGCAATGGCCGGCACCACGATGCCGACGCCATAGTCGAAGGGCGCGGTGAGCCGCAGCATGCCAGAGGGCTCTGCGGATGTCTCGGCCAGATCGTCGAAGGCGTCCCCGGCCTCGCGCAGGATCAGCGCGCAACGCAGGTAGAAGGCTTGCCCCAGTTCGGTGGGCTGCACCTTGCGTGTCGTGCGGACGAGCAGCGATGTCCGGAATTCGCGCTCCAGCCGCGCAACCTGCTGGCTGACCACCGCCTTGGTGATCCCCAGACGATCCGCAGCCGCTGTGAAGGAGCCGGTTTCCACCACTGCCGCAAAGTAGGCCAGGCGCCTCAGGTTTCCCAACCCACCGAGGCCGCCTTCGTCTTGATTGTTTGCTTTAAGCATACATTGTGTTTATCAGAGATGTCTTTAACAGTCAATGGATAGCGCCTACGATCACGATCAGTGAGCAAAAAAACGCCAGAACCCCCATGACCAAGACTCTCCATTACCTGTTCGACCCGCTGTGCGGCTGGTGCTACGGCGCCATGCCGGCGCTCTCGGCATTGGCTGAAACTCCCGCTGTCCACATCGAACTGCTGCCGACCGGGCTGTTCGCGGGCGAGGGCGCACGACCCATGAACAGTGACTTCGCCGCCTATGCCTGGTCCAACGACCAGCGCATTGAGCGCCTGACGGGGCAGCGCTTCACCGAGCTGTATCGCGAGCGGGTTCTCGGTGACCGCCAGCGGCTGTTTGACAGCGCCCCCGCCACGGTGGCGCTGACGGCCGTGTCATTGACGGCGCCGGATCGGGAACTGGAAGCCCTCAAGGCGATCCAGAATGCGCGCTACGTGGATGGCAAGGACACGACCTCACTGGAAACGCTGGCCGGCGTGCTGCGCGGGCTCGGCCTCGAGCAGGCCGCCGCAATGGTGACGCAGCCCGATGAAGATATTGTCGCAGCCAACCGGGCCCGCATGGACCGCGCACAGGGCTTGATGCGGGAGTTCGGCGCGCAGGGCGTGCCCACCTTGATTGCCGAGTCGGGCGCCAAGCGCTGGATCGTGAATCACGCGGCTTTCTATTCCAACCCGCGTGCGCTGATCAGTGAACTGGAAGCCGTCTGATTCCGGCGGCAGCCCCTGCCACCCTCATCTCCGCAATCCCTTTTGAGTTACCGTTAGAAAGAAAAACCATGACAACACGAAGAGAAGCAATCAAAACTGTAGCCGGCGCGGCTGTCGCGACGGCCATCTTAGGAGTGAAAAGCGCTATGGCTGCAAATACCAACCTGACCTGGAAACATTTCCCCGCCGGCGAACACGGATTCTTCCGCGCCCCGGTGCTGATCTCCGGCGAACGTGAGGCTGTCCTCATCGACGGGGGCTTTACGCTTCCCGACGGCAAGGCATTGGCCGAGGCCATCAAGGCCACCGGCAAAAAACTCACGACCATCTACATCAGCCAGAGCGATCCCGACTACTACTTCAGCCTGGCCCCCATCAAGGCAGCGTTCCCCTTGGCTAAGGTGATCGCCGCACCGGCGACGATAGCGGCCATCAAGGGCAACGTGGAAAAGAAACTGGCAACCTGGGGCCCCCAACTCAAGGAAAACGGCCCACAGGCGCTGGCGGACATCGTGATGCCCGAAGCCTTCGACGGCCGCAGCCTCACCCTGGAAGGTCAGGCCATCGAGATCACCGATGCGGATGGCTTGGCCAACCGCCGCTACATCTGGGTGCCTTCGCTGAACGCCATCTTTGGCGGCGTGTTGCTTTTCTCTGGCGTTCACGTGTGGACCGCCGACACACAAGGCGCCGAGAGCCGTGCCGCATGGGTGAAGGCGCTTGACGCCATGGCTGCGCGCAAACCCGCCGTGGTGGTTCCCGGTCACATGGCGGTCTCGGCGGCGGTGGACGCAAGCGCGATCAAATACACGCGCGACTACCTTGTTGCTTTCGAGGAAGAGCAGGCCAAGGCCGCGGACAGCGCCGCCCTTATCGCGGCGATGACCAAGCGTTATCCGAACGCCAGCATGGGCGTGGCCCTGCAGATCGGCGCCAAAGTCGCCAAGGGCGAGATGAAGTGGGGCTGAAGCCATGATGTCGAATATCGACATCGTCCGTGCCCATTACGCGGCGTCGGCCCAGGGAAACGTCAACGAGATGATGGCCCATGTCTCGCCCCAGGTGCGCTGGACCGAGATGGCGGGCTTTCCCTGCGCGGGTACCTGGGTCGGGCCTCAAGCGGTTGTCGACAACGTCTTTGCCGTGCTGGGCAGGGACTGGATCGGTTATCGCTTCGAACTGCAAAGCCTCATCGACGGTGGTGACCACATCCTCGGGGTGGGGGCCTACCACGGCACTTACCGCGCCACGGGAAAGGACATGCAGGCCCGTGTGGCCCATGTCTGGCACCTGCAGGACGGGAAGGTCGTGGCCTTCGAGCAGTTCACGGACACGCTGCTTGTCCGTCAGGCGATGAGCTGATCATCCGGGCGCCTGCAAACGAAAAGCCCACTCTCCTTTCGAAGAATGGGCCTCCATCGACAAAGACGGTTCGTATTTAGAACGGGATATCGTCGTCCATGTCGTCAAAGCCGCTGGCGGCCTTGGCGGCCGGAGCCGGGCGCGGTGCGGCGGCCGGTGGACGTGCAGCAGGTGCGGACTGGCGCGGCGTTTCATAACCGCCACCGTCATCACCGCCAGGGCCGCCCATGCCCTGACGGCTGCCGAGCATCTGCATCTGGTCGGCGCGGATTTCCGTGGTGTACTTTTCCTGGCCGTCCTTGTCGGTCCACTTGCGCGTGCGCAGGCTGCCTTCGACATAGACCTGCGAGCCTTTGCGCAGGTACTGGCCGACGATTTCAGCCAGACGGCCGTTGAACACCACGCGGTGCCATTCGGTGGCCTCCTTCATTTCACCCGTCTGCTTGTCCTTCCACTTGTCAGTGGTGGCAATGGTGACGTTGGCGACCTGGTCACCGCTGGGGAAGCTGCGCATTTCGGGGTCCCGGCCCAGATTGCCGACGACGATGACTTTATTGACGGATGCCATGAGGTGTTCTCCTGATCGATCTTCAGAGTTTAACTGGCTGGGCTGCCGGTGTACCAGCATCGCCCGAAACGGCTGCCGCCTGCCGGCCCGGCGCCTTCATGGGCCAGGCGACTACCAACCAGACAAGCATCAGGCAGCCGCACAGCAGAAAAAGCCCGCTGGATCCATGCGTTTTGGTGATCCAGCCGCCGACGGCTCCGCCGGCAAAAAACCCCAGCGATTGCAAGGTGTTGTAAACCCCCAGCGCCGCGCCGCGGGCATGGGCTGGCGCCACCCGGGAGGCCAGGCTGGGCTGGGTGGCCTCCAGGACGTTGAAGCCGCAAAAAAACAGGAACAGCAGCACGGCCAGGATGCCCAGGCCGGGCGGCGCCGAGGTAGACGAGGCCACCGAGAGCAAGCCCAGCTGAACCAGCAAGATCAGGCCGACAGCCCCCAGGAACACGGCACGCAGGTAGCCCCGTTTTTCCAGGGGAAACAGTGTGGCTCCCATCACCCCAAAAGAGGCCAGCACCGCCGGCAGGTAGACCTGCCAATGCGCGGCCTTGTCGAGCCCGGCATTCACCAGCAAAGCCGGGATCGCCACCCACATGGCCAGCTGCACGGCATGCAGCACGAACACGCCGAAATTCAGCCGCAGCAGCGCGGTGTCCTTCAGCACCTCCGCCACGCTGCCGCGCGGCCGGTTGACGTGCTCCACCGGTTCGGGTGGCACCCACCAGACGACCACGGCAATGCCGCCCAGTGCCAGTGCGCCAGTCAGGGCAAACAGCCCGTGCAGGCCGATAGCGCCGGCGAGCAGGGGTGCGGCCAGCAACGAAAGCGCAAACATCAGGGCAATGCTGCCGCCCACCAGCGCCATGGCCTTGGTACGCACTTCGTCGCGGGTGGAGTCGGCCAGCAGCGCCGTAACGGCAGCCGAAATGGCCCCCGCCCCCTGCAACGACCGGCCGGCGATCAGCCAGTTCAGGTCGGGCGCCCAGGCGGCGATCAGGCTGCCCAGCGCAAAAATGACCAGGCCGGAAATAATGACACGCTTGCGCCCCCACCAATCCGAGGCGATCCCAAAAGGAATTTGCAGGATGCCCTGCGTCAGGCCGTAAATACCCATGGCCAGGCCAATCCGGGCCGGGTCATCGCCCCCCGGGTATTTGGCCGCCTCCAGCGCAAACACCGGCAGCACCAAAAAGAGGCCGAGCATGCGCAGCGCAAAGATCGAAGCCAGCGAAACGCTGGCGCGCCGCTCGGTAGCGGTCATTGGAAACGACATGGGGGCTGTAGGCGCAGTCAAGGGGATTAAAAGGGCAAAAATGGCCAAAAAATAGCTAAAAAGCTCCGGAACAGGGCAAAAACCCGGGATTGACCGACTGCGAGCGGCAAGCCCGGCAGCCCCTGGCTTGCCCAACCGGCTATTGTGCTTGAAACGGTGCTTCGGTCTATGATGGAGAGTTTTGCGGCTGGCACATCTTGAACTCTCCTGACGACAGCAAATACCTTGCCAAAGCGCTTGCGGCCCAGCGGATCAGCATCCGCGGGGCGCGCACGCACAACCTTAAAAATATCGATCTCGATATTCCGCGCAACCAGCTGGTGGTGATCACCGGGCTGAGCGGTTCGGGCAAGTCGTCTCTCGCCTTTGACACGCTGTACGCCGAAGGCCAGCGCCGCTACGTTGAGAGCCTCTCCACCTATGCGCGGCAGTTCCTGCAGCTCATGGACAAGCCCGACGTGGACATGATCGAAGGCCTGTCGCCTGCGATCTCCATCGAACAGAAGGCCACCTCGCACAACCCGCGCTCCACCGTGGGCACGGTCACTGAAATCCACGATTACCTGCGCCTGCTGTTTGCGCGGGCCGGCACGCCCTATTGCCCGAACCACGACCTGCCGCTGCAGGCCCAAAGCGTCAGCGAGATGGTCGACACGGTGCTGGCGCTGCCCGAGGACACCAAGCTGATGATCCTGGCGCCGGTGGCGCGCGACCGCAAGGGCGAGTTCGTGGACGTGTTTGCCGAGATGCAGTCGCAAGGCTATGTGCGCTTCCGCGTCGACGGCACGGCCTATGAGTACGACGACCTGCCCAAGCTCAAGAAAACCGAAAAACACAACATCGATGTGGTGATTGACCGCATCAAGGTGCGCGCAGACCTGCAGCAGCGCCTGGCCGAAAGCTTTGAGGCCGCGCTGCGCCTGGCCGACGGCAAGGCGATCGCCATGGAAATGGACACCGCCAAAGAGCACCTCTTCAGCGCAAAGTTTTCCTGCCCCGTCTGCGACTATTCGCTGAGCGAAATGGAGCCGCGGCTCTTCTCTTTCAACTCGCCCGTCGGCGCCTGCCCCACCTGCGACGGTCTGGGTCATATGGAATTTTTCGACCCGGCGCGCGTGGTGGCCTTCCCGTCGCTGAGCCTGGCCAGCGGCGCCGTCAAGGGCTGGGACCGGCGCAATGGCTACTACTTCTCGATGCTGGAAAGCCTCGCAAAACATTACAAGTTCGACATCGACGCTGCCTTTGAAAACCTGCCCGACACCGTGCGGCAAGTTGTCCTGTATGGCTCGGGCGAGGAAGAAATCAAGTTCAGCTATGTGATGGATTCGGGCAACTTTGCCGGCAAGAAGATCGCCAAGAAGCATCCCTTCGAAGGCGTCATCACCAACTTTGAGCGGCGCTACCGCGAAACCGATTCTGCCGCCGTGCGCGAGGAACTGGCGCGCTATCGCAGCGTGCAGCCCTGCCCTGACTGCGAGGGCACGCGCCTGCGTACCGAGGCGCGCCACGTGTACCTGGTGAGCGCGCCTGAAGACGGCGTTGACGCATCGGTGCCCGATGGCACCAAGCCTGGGCGCAAGGCGATCTATGAAATCAGCCACTCAACGTTGCGCGAGAGCTTCGAGTATTTCAACGCGCTGAAGATGCAGGGCGCCAAGGCCGAGATTGCGGCCAAGGTAGTGCGCGAGATTGGCCTGCGCCTGAAGTTCCTCAACGACGTGGGCCTTAATTACCTCAGCCTGGACCGCAGCGCCGAGACACTCTCGGGTGGCGAGTCACAGCGCATACGCCTGGCCTCGCAGATCGGCTCGGGCCTGACGGGCGTGATGTATGTGCTCGACGAACCCAGCATCGGCCTGCACCAACGCGACAACGACCGCCTGATCGGCACGCTCAAGCATTTGCGCGACATCGGCAACAGCGTGCTGGTGGTCGAGCACGACGAAGACATGATCCGCGCGGCTGACCACGTCATCGACATGGGGCCGGGTGCCGGCATCCACGGCGGGCGCGTGATGGCGCAAGGCACGTTTGACGAAGTCAAGAACAACCCCGACTCGCTCACGGGCCAGTACCTGGCGCAAACGCTGAAGATCGCCGTGCCCAAACACCGCACGCCCTGGCTGCCGACGGTCAAAGCCGTGGAAGCGGCAGAGAAAAAGAAAGCCTCGCGCTTTCCGCAGAGCCCAGCCGCAGAGCGCCGCGCCGCGCGCGAAGCCATTCACCAGGCCACGTTGGGCGACATGCAGGCTCTGCGCGTCATCAACGCTACCGGCCACAACCTGAAGGGCGTGAGCGTCGAATTCCCGGTAGGCCTGCTCACCTGCGTGACCGGCGTCTCTGGCTCCGGGAAGTCCACACTGGTGAACGACACGCTGTATGCCGCTGTGGCGCGCACGCTGTACCGCGCCCATGAAGAGCCGGCTCCGCATGAAGCCATTGAAGGCATTGAGCATTTCGACAAGGTGATCAATGTCGACCAGTCGCCCATCGGCCGAACGCCGCGCAGCAACCCGGCCACCTACACCGGCCTCTTCACGCCGATCCGCGAGCTGATGGCCGAGATGAACACGGCAAGGGAGCGCGGCTACGGCGCCGGAAGGTTCAGCTTCAACGTGGCCGGCGGCCGCTGCGAAGCTTGCCAGGGCGACGGCGTGGTCAAGGTCGAAATGCACTTCCTGCCCGACGTGTATGTGCCCTGCGATGTCTGCAAAGGCATGCGCTACAACCGCGAGACACTGGAAGTGCAGTACAAGGGCAAGAACATCGCACAGATCCTGGATCTGACCGTCGAGGTGGCCGCCGAGTTCTTCAAGGCCGTGCCGACGATTGCGCGCAAACTGCACACCCTGCTCGACGTGGGTCTTTCCTACATCCAGCTGGGCCAGGCCGCGACCACGCTCTCGGGCGGCGAGGCGCAGCGCGTCAAACTCGCACTGGAATTGAGCAAACGCGACACCGGCCGCACGCTGTACATCCTCGACGAACCGACGACCGGCCTGCACTTTGCCGACATCGACCTGCTACTCAAGGTGCTGCACCAGCTGCGCGACGCAGGCAACACGATTGTGGTGATCGAGCACAACCTCGACGTCATCAAGACGGCCGACTGGCTGATCGACATGGGACCGGAGGGTGGTGCCGGCGGCGGCACGGTGGTGGGTGTCGGCACACCGGAAGACATCGCTGCCAACCCGGCCAGCCATACTGGGCGATACCTGGCGCGCCTGCTCTGAGTTTCCCTGCCACGTCCAGGCGCCTGCCGCGTCCGGCGCGGTCTTCTTTTCACGGGATCCCGGTTTGTACAGCTCCACGTTTTTCACCCAGCGCAAAGTGGTTTTCCTGCTGGCCTCTTTGTGCTGCTTGCTGTGGGGCAGCGCCTACCCGGCCATCAAGAACGGCTATGCGCTGTTTCATATCGCCGCCAACGACATTCCCTCCAAGCTGGTGTTCGCGGGCTGGCGCTTTATTTTTGCTGGCCTGGTGCTGCTGGTATTTGCGGCGATCAGCAAGAAGCCGGTGTTCAACCTGGATCGCCGCACCTTCGGCCAGGTGGCGCTGGTGGGACTCACGCAAACAAGCCTGCAATATGTGTTCTTCTACATCGGCCTGGCGTACGCCACCGGCGTGAAGAGCTCGATCATGAATGCAACGGGCACCTTCTTCAGCGTGCTGCTGGCGCATTACATCTACAAGAATGACCGGCTCAGTTTCAACAAGGTCCTGGGTTGTGTAGTGGGTTTTGCCGGCGTCATGGTGGTGAACTTCAGCGACGGCCTGCTGGCTTTCGACTTCACGCTGCTCGGCGAAGGTTTTGTGGTGATCGCCGCCTTTGTGCTGTCGGCCGCCAGTATTTACGGCAAGAAGGTGTCGCAGCGCGTGGACTCGGTGGTGCTGACCGGTTGGCAACTGGCCATAGGCGGCCTGGCGCTGCTGCTTATCGGTTTTGCCAGCGGCGGCACGCTATCGGGCTTCACGCTCAAGTCCACATTGCTGATGGTGTACCTCGTGGTACTGTCGTCGGCCGCGTTTTCGCTGTGGACGACTTTGCTGAAGTACAACCGGGTCAGCATGATCACCGTGTTCAATTTCATGATACCTATTTTTGGGACACTGCTGTCGGCGGTGTTTCTGGATGAGCGCTTCCTGGAGTGGAAAAACGGCCTGGCCTTGTTACTGGTTTGTTATGGGATCTGGCTGGTGACGAAAGAAGAGAAGGCTACCGGCTGAGCCTGGGTTTTGCGCGCACGCGGCTCCCGACAGCGATGGCGATTGCGACGACAACCAGCACCGACGCAACCGCGAATGTGGCCTGCATGCCGGTGGCAACGGCCCCGGCACCCGCGGTCGTGATGTCGGTTGCCGCCGAGGCGAACGCGAACACGGCGCCCATCGCGGAGGCACCGGTCATGAGGCCCAGGTTGCGCGACAGGTTAAGCATGCCGGAAATGACACCCCGCTGGTCTGAAGGAATATCCGTCATGACAGCCGTATTGTTGGCGGCCTGGAACAGCTGATAGCCGGGGGTCAGGATGAAGATGGCAGCCACGTAGCCCGCAACACCGAACATCGCAGGGAGCGCGGCCAGGGCCGCTGCGCCCGTGGCTACAGCGATGAGTCCAGCGACGGCCATGAGCGGCACACCCAGGCGGTCGACCATGCGACCGGCCGGAACGCCGCTCAATGCTGAAATGACGGGGCCGACCGACATGACGATGCCGACCAGCGCGGCGTTGAGGCCGAGGGCGCGGGACAGGTAAAACGGCCCGACGACAAGTGTCGCCATCATCACGGTCGCAATGAGCGTATTCATGCAAAGGTTTGCACTTAAGCCTGGGGCGCGGAACATCGCGAGCCGAACCAGCGGGGATTTCGCTTTCGACTCGACGAGCACGAAGAAGCCGGCGCCGACGACAGCCGTCAGCAGCAGCGCCATGTTGAGTGGACCGAAATGACCGCGCCCCGTTGTCATGGCCAAGGCGTAGGCCGCGAGTGTCAGGGCCAGCAGCAGCGTGCCCAGGTGATCAAAGCGGGGGTGATCCGCCTTCCGCTCCTTGCGGTCAGCAGGCAAGTAGCGACGCGCCAGGAAAAAAGTCAGGATACCCAGCGGTACGTTGACGAGAAAAATGGCCTGCCACCCCGATACGGCGATCAGGACACCGCCCAGCGATGGCCCCAGCGCGGTGCCGACCGCGGACATCGTTCCGAGCAGCCCCATGGCACTGCCGGTTCTGGCCTTCGGAACCGCCTCGCCAACAAACGCCATGGTGAGCGCCATCATCACGGCCGCCCCCAGGCCTTGCACAGCCCGGGCGGCAACCACCAGCCAGAGCGTGGGCGCGATGGCACACAGGACCGAGGCCACCGAGAACAGGAAGATGCCAGCCAGCAGCAAGCGCTTTCGGCCCATCAGGTCCCCCATCCGTCCGGCACTGACGATCAGGGCGGTGATGGACAGCAGGTAAGCCAGGACCACCCACTGCACTTCCTGAAAAGAGGCGTTGAACGCCTGAGCCAGCGCCGGCAAACCCACGTTGGCGATGCTGGTGCCGAGCGAGGACAGCAGCATGGACAGCGAAAGACTGGCCAGCACCCATCGGACCGATGGCGCCGGTCCCGTGTTGGCGTTTTTTGATAGGCAGGTGGGCGTAAGGGGAGTGATCAAGATAGTCCAGTGTGCAAGTGGGTAAAGCGGTAATGCGGTTGTGGCTCCCCGAAATGGAGCTCTTTGGGAGCGTAGTTCTTTACCTGACATGGCGGAAGACGCATCATTTGCACTTTATAAGTGCATTTAACGCCATGTCATGGCCAATTTGCGCTATGGTCGATGCATGGCTGCGCCCGATTTCAACCTTCTTGTCACCCTGGATGTGCTGCTCGCGGAAGGCAGCGTGGCGGGCGCAGCCCGGCGCCTGCGGCTGAGCCCGTCAGCGATGAGCCGGGCGCTGGCCCGATTACGCGAAACGACCGGCGACCCGCTGCTGGTCAGGGCTGGACGCGGCCTCGTTCCCACACCGCGCGCCGTCGAACTCCGTGAGCGCGTCAGTCAGCTTGTGCAAGACGCAGAAGCGGTGCTGCGCCCCGCCAAAAAGCTCAAGCTCAAACAGCTGGTCCGCACGTTCACGCTGCGCACGCGCGAAGGTTTTGTGGAGAACTTCGGGCCGGAGCTTATTGCGCGCGTTGCGAATGAAGCACCCGGCGTACGGCTGTGCTTCGTACAGAAGCTTGACAAGGACAGCACGCCGCTTCGCGACGGGACCGTCGACCTGGAAACAGGCGTGGTGGGAAAAACAGCGGCACCGGAGCTGCGCGTGCAAGCCTTGTTCCGGGACCGGTTCATCGGCGTCGTGGGAATGGGGCACCCGCTGGCCGAGGGCGAGATCACGCCCGCCCGCTACGCCGCCGGCCGGCATATCGACGTCTCGCGACGGGGCCAGGGCAAGGGGCCGGTGGATGAAGCCTTGCACCCGTTCGGGCTCGAAAGGGAGATCGGCACCATCGTCGGCGGCTTTGCGGCGGCACTGGCACTGGCCCGGTCTTCCGACCTGATCGCCACGGTTCCCGAACGGCACACCGGGAACCTGCGCGCCGGAATGCACAGTTTTCCGCTTCCGGTTTCTACACCGGTGATCACGGTGTCGTTGCTCTGGCATCCACGGCTGGATGCGGATCCGGGGCATCGGTGGCTGCGGGGGTGTGTTCGGGAGGTTTGCGCAGGGCTGCCCCTCGCCTGATCGAGTGGTTGGTAATGTTGTGGCCGCACTTTTTCTGAGAGCTGCTGGCCGGGGTAGCCCGGCCAGTAACTCTCAGAAGAGCCCCACCGCCCGCGCAGGAAAAAACTACGCCTTTAACGCCTCACCCCGCGCCGCCTCCAGCACATCCCGAGTCTTCACCGCCTCGCGCCGCGCAGCTTCGGCAAAATCATCCGCCGAAGAGGCATAAATAATCGCGCGCGACGAGTTCACGATGATGGGAGCGCCGGCTCGCCAGCCCGCCTTCACAGTCGCCACCGCATCGCCACCCTGCGCCCCCACACCCGGAATCAGCAGAGGCAAGGTAGGCGCCACCGAACGCACCCGCTCGATCTCCGCCGGGTACGTCGCTCCCACCACCAGCCCCAGCTGGCCATTGAGGTTCCAGGGACCTTGCGCCAGGCGCGCCACATGCTCGTACAGCAGTGGCTGGCCTTCAATCGAGGCGAAGCGCTGGTTCTGCAGGTCGTCGCCGCCGGGGTTGGAGGTGCGGCACAGCAGGAAGGCGCCCTTGCCTTCGTACTTCAAATACGGTGCCACCGAGTCAAACCCCATGAAGGGCGAGAGCGTCACCGCGTCGGCACCGTAGCGCTCAAAGGCTTCCTTGGCATATTGCTCCGCCGTGCTGCCGATGTCGCCACGCTTGGCGTCCAGGATGATGGGCACTTGCGGCGCCACGCGGCGCATGTGTTCCATCAGGCGTTCAAGCTGGCCTTCGGCGCGGTGTGCGGCGAAGTAGGCGATTTGTGGCTTGAAGGAAATCACCAGGTCGGCAGTGGCGTCAACAATCGCCGCGCAGAAATCGTAGATCTTGTTGGCGTCGCCCCTGAGCTTGCCGGGGAATTTCGTGGGTTCAGGGTCCAGGCCGACGCAGAGCATGGAGCGGTTCTGGCGTTCTGCGACGCCCAGCATGTCGAGAAAAGTCATGTCCCATTTTAAGCTCCACGATCTCCGCAGCTTGCGCCGCGCCCCCTGGGGGAGACCCCTTGTATGCCAAACGCACGACTGTCTCCAGGGGCTACCTGTCTGGCGTTTACACGATGCAACAAAAAACAGGCGCTAGCGTCATGAGGATTTCACAGTGAATTTTTACGATCACCGCATTGCAAGTGCTGGAGGTCGTTGTGAATTTGCGGATCAGTCAAGGCGAATGCCCGCTGGGAATACCTCGTTCCAGGCTCGGGGCTGTGCCAGAGATGGTGTCTCCCCGGGGGCATGAGTGGGTCGGTCATGGCCCTGTCGTTTTGCGGGGCATGGGGCGCAACTGGGCAGCGCTGGAGCGTTGGACATTTCAACACCTTGCCCGTCTGGGTGGGGCCAGGCCTGTGACCTTGGTGGTGGGGAATCGGGAGAAGTCCAGTACCCGGTTTGTGACGTCCACACTTGACCGCTATGTGGCACAGCTGGAGTTGCAGACAGCCACACAGGGAGAAGGCTCGCATATCGGCTACCTCAAAGAGTTCGATCTGCTCAAGGAGATACCCTCATTGCGCCAGGACGTGCAGCAAGACGCATTATTCCCGCCGGGCAACATCGTCTCCAGCAGCGCATGGATTGGCCCGCAAGGCGCCCACACGGGATTGCATTACGACTTGCTGGACAACCTGGCGGTGCTCACGCGCGGAGTCAAACGCTTTTACCTGGCCCGCCCCGGCACCGTGGAGCACTTGGGTGCGATGTCGAAGAAGTATGACCGCTGGGCCAAACTGGCATCGGTGGGCATGCGCGGCCTGGCGCAAAGCGATGTGCCGGCAGACGCACTGTTTGCTGTCGATCTGTACCCGGGTGATGCCATCTACGTGCCTCATGGCTGGTGGCATGAGGTGGTGAATTTGCAAGCCAGCATTTTTCTGAGCGGATTTTTCGGCAACAAGGCCCGGGTCACCCGGCTGTGGCTCGCCACAGGTGCTGTGCAGCTGATGCATGACTTCCAGCCATTGGGTACTCGCAATTGCGCCTGCCACCCAGGAACCGCACGCCCGGCACCAGCCCGTGATGTTCCGGGCAATCAACTCCTTTAACACCCACGCATACCGTTACCCATGACAACCCAACCGACCATCAAAAAGCGCAGCTACATCACCCGCAATTTGCGTATCGGCGATATTCCGTCCTTGCTGGATCTGGAGCGCAAGCAATGGACGCAAGAGCAGCAAGCCACCGCAGAAGACTTTCGATCACGCATTGCCGCGCATCCCGATTTGAGCGGGGGTGCATTTTGCGCAGAAACGGGCGAATTGCTGGCATCGGTGTTTTGCAAGCCCACCACAGAGGCAGAGTGGGTCAACCCGGGCGACTGGCAAAAGAGTGCCGCCCTGGACGGCAAGGGGCCGAAGAACAAGCACGCCTCCCGCTGCCTGTTTGGCATCAGCCTGACCAGCGTGGATGCCGGTGCGGCCTTGCAGCTGATCGCATTTAACTATCTGTATGCGGTCAAATGTGGCACTCGTGAAGTGTTTCTGGGCTCTCCCATGCCCGGGCTCAAGCGTCATTTGCAACGAAAACCAGGCGCATCGGTAGAGGCTTATGCACGGACTACGCGGGCCGGTTTGCCGGTTGATCCACAGCTGCGCTACTACCACGGCAAGGGGTTTTGTCAGGTTGTGGCCGTGCGTGAGAACTACTTCCCCCACGAAGCCTCGTGTGATTACGGCGCCATTCTGAAATCCAGGGTGCCGTATCCCTGGCTCACGCCGCTATTTCGCTGGACACCCGTCCCGGTGTTGAGGTCGCTTGCAGCACTGGCGCCGCGCTACGCCATTCCAGAAGACGACGGGGTGCCCGCACGAACAGAGTCTGCCGCTGAGCCAGAGGCGGCGTAGCAATTCAACCTGTGTTGCGTAGCCATGCCAGACCCAGCTCACTGCGCGTAGCGTGTTCCCCCTCAAGGGGGCGGCGCCTGGGGCTGGCGAAATACCTCCATCACTGGTCGCACCCACAGAACTCTTCAAGCCAGCATGAGCCGCGGAACCGGCTTTGCCGGGCCGCAGGCGGGCGGCCCCCTCGGGGGGCAGGAAGCTACACGAAGTGAGCGACCGTGGGGGCACAATAGTTCCATGCAACTCTCCCAACGCCAACTCATCCTGCTGGTTCTGCTCACCCTGGTCTGGGGCCTGAACTGGCCGGTGATGAAGCTGGGGATTGCGGACTTTCCGCCGCTGACGTTTCGGGCGATGTCGATCTGGCTGGGCATTCCGGTGCTGGGCATTGCCATGGTGGTACTGAAGGTGCCGTTTGGGGTGCCGCGGGGCAAGTGGCGTGAGCTCTTCTGGCTGGCGGCGGCGAACATGTTTGTCTGGCATGCACTGATCATCCTCGCCGTGAAAAACCTCAGCAGCGGGCGGGCGGCGATTCTGGGCTACACCATGCCGATTTTTTCGGCACTGCTGGGCGCGTGGTTTTTTGGCGCGAAGCTCAAGCCCCGCAACTGGCTGGGTGTGGCCGCCGCCGCGCTGGGCGTGGCGCTGCTGCTGTGGAATGAAATGACCAACCTGTCGGGCAGCCCCCTGGGTGTGCTGTGCGCGCTGGTGGCGGCCGCGGTGTGGGCGCTGGGCACGCAGCTGCTGCGCAAGACCACGATACCTGCCGCGACGCTGACGCTGTCGTTCTGGATGACGGTGATGACTGCCGTGATGCTGACCGTGTTGGGTGTCGTGTTTGAGATGCCGCAGTGGAAGGCACCTTCGCCCACGACCTGGGGCGCGATTCTTTACAACGCGGTGCTGATTTTCGGTTTTGCACACGCGGCGTGGTTCACGCTGGCGCGCGCGCTGCCGCCGGTGGCTTCCACGCTGAGCGTGATGATGATCCCCGTCCTCGGGGTGTTTTCAGGCGCTCTGGGCCTGGGCGAAGTGCTGCACTGGCAGGACTGGGCTGCCGTGGTGCTGATGGTGGTGGCGATTGCTTCAGTGCTGGCGCCCAGCCGCACAGTACCTGAAAAGGCCTGACGAAAATCAGCCGAGGGCGCTAGTACTGCCACCCGGAAGTAGCGAAACACAATGAAAGTGATGGATTCGCGCCCACGGCGAGGCGCAAGCCGCAGCGAAGGCTATACGCCTTCGCAAGGGTTGCAACGCTGCCATGGGTGCGAAGACGCGCTTTCATGTTTCGATACTTCCGGATGGCAGTACCAGACTCACGGCCAGGCACAGGTCGTCCCAGGCCTTGCCCTTGTCGGCCGGGTTGCGCAGCAAATAGGTGGCGTCGTAGGTCACGACCATGCGGGCTCCATGCAGGCTGTGCAATTGGCCGCGCTGTTTGCCGAAAGGCTCAGTCGATTGCAACACCGCCTGCGCGGCCAGGCGGCCCATGACGAGCACGACATCGGGCTGCGCGCTGGCCACCAGGGCGGGCAGCGCTTGGGGCAGGCCGGCGCCCGCACCGGATGCCGCCTGCCGGACCAGCGGCGCCAGCAGCACCATGCCGGCCTTGTGCAGGCGCGCAGCGCGCAGCATGTTGTCGAGCAGCTTGCCGGCATCGCCCTCAAAGGGGTTGAAAGGCTCCCGCTGCAGCGCAGCCGCCGGCGTTTCGGCCAGCACCAGCCAGCGGGCGCCTTCAGCATGGGCGGCGTCGGCGTACAGGGCTTGCGCGTCGGCCATGCGCCACGCAGCCGTTGGGCCGGGGGCAGCGGTTTCGCGCGCTTCGGCCTGCGGGCGAGCCGGCGCCTGCACGGGCCGCGCAACCTCTCGCGGTACAGCGGACGTGGAAGGCGCACCGATTTTTTGATCAAATTCACTTGCAACCGTCACTGGTCGTGCGCCAGCAGCTACCAAATCAATAGCAACAGCAACTTCAGCGGGCGCAGCGGCAACCGGCAGCCACACGCGCACACCCATTTCGCGCAGCATGGCGCGCTGGCGTTTGTCGAGATCCAGGCTCATAGCGCCAGGCTCATGACGACCGCATCTTCGCGCGCGGAAGCGCCGTCCGGGTAGTAGTTGCGGCGCGTGCCGACATGGCTAAAGCCGTAGCGTTCATAGATGGCCTTGGCCCGCACATTGCTCACGCGCACTTCCAGCCACAGCCACTGCGCGCCCTGCCCGCGGGACCAGAGGGCCAGCGCATCCAGCATGATGCGGGCCCAGCCCTGGCGCTGGTGCTCGGGGGCCACGGTGATGTTGAGCAGGTGTACTTCGTCAACACCCTTCATGGCCACAAAATAGCCCAGCAGCACGGCGCCCGGCGCATTGCCGGCGGTGAGCAGTTGCGCCTGGTAGCCGGCGTTGAGCGAATCGTTGAAATTGCCGTGCGTCCAGGGGTGGTCATACGCGGTCTTTTCCACGCGCACCACCTCATCCAGCCATGCAGGTGTCATGGCTTCGAACTGGGCTTCGAGGGGCTTGAGGATGGCGTTCATGAAAGGGGTGGGGCGGCCGCCAGTTTGGCGGCCTTGACCTGGTCGCGCTCTTCGGTGGTCAGCGCTACTTTATCGCGAACGTAGAGCGGCAGGGCGAGGTCGGCGCTGACGCATTGCCCGGCAGCAGCCAGCTGCGGCGCCAGGCGCAGCATGGCGGTGGCGGTGGGCAGGGTCTCGGCCTGTGCAAATGCCGCAAGGCTGCCCGGCAAACGTCCGGCGTATACCGCAAAAACATTGCCCGCGAACAAGCCGGCCGCAGCGTCCGGCACCAGGTTTTCAGGCCGGGCCAGCCCGCATTCGCCCAGCGCCCGGCAGTGCCCGCCGCCGAATTCAAAACCCTGCACATACATTTCGTCCATGCGGGCGTCCAGCAGCGCCATCACCCGCAGGGGTTGCATCGAGGCACCGTCACGCTGGAAGCGTGCCTCTTCCGCCACAGCCATCAAGGTGTCGACAGGCAACACAGGAATGCCGGCGCCCTGGTTGGCGCCCAGCGCCAGGCCTTGCGCCACCGCGCAGGCGGTGCGCAGGCCGGTAAAGGAGCCGGGGCCGCGCCCGAAGGCGATGGCATCCAGCTCGCCCAGCGCCAGGCCGGCGTCGGCCAGCAGCGCCAGGATGGCGGGAATCAGCGTGGTGGAAGCCTGCGCGCCGCCCGGGCCACTGTGTTGCCAGACGCGCGCACCGTCGGTCAGCGCCACGGACATGCGGTCGGTGCTTGTATCAAAAGCGAGGAATTTCACAAATTCAGGCATTAAATCGGGCTTCAGCCCTTATATAGCAAGCGCGAGAAGCTATTAAATTGATAGCAATATACGGACACCCGGAGGCTGCGGCCGATGGGTAAGCCCTGATTATCCGCGCCAACGGCCCGCCACCCCCGCACCCACCGGCAGCGCCTTGCAAAACGCTCAACCGCGATAATCCCCGCATGACCCACGACTTGCTGCGCCCGCGCACGACACACACTGTTGCGCTGGCTGCCCTGGCGGCCATGGCAGCCCTGGCCGCGAGCCCTGGCCTGGCACAAACCGCACGCCTGCCGGCCCCGATTGAAAAAGCCCTGGTGCGCGCCAGGGTGCCGCGCGATGCGGTGTCCATGCTGGTGGTGGAAGCCGGCAGCGGCAAACCGGTGCCGCGCCTGAGCTGGCGCGCCGATGTGCCGATGAACCCTGCCTCCGTCATGAAACTGGTGACCACGTATTCGGCGCTCGACGCGCTGGGCCGCGACTTCACCTGGAAGACAAAGGTGATACTGGACGGCAGCACCTCGGGCGGCCTGCTCAACGGCAACATGGTGGTGCAGGGCGGCGGCGACCCCAAGCTGGTCGTTGAGCGCCTGCAGGCCCTGCTGGCCGAGGTGCAGGCCGGCGGGGCGCGGGCGATCCGCGGCGACATCGTGCTGGACCGCAGCGCCTTCAGCGTGCCGCCCACCGACCCGGGCGAATTTGACGGCGAGCCGCTGCGGCCCTACAACGCCCGGCCCGATGCGCTGCTGATCAATTTCAAAACCATCGTGATGACCTTCACGCCGGACCTGCCCAACGGCCGTGCACTGGTGCGTTATGAGCCGCCGCTGGCAAGTGTGCAGGTGGGCGCGACGGTGCCGATCGTGCGTGTGGCGCGTTGCGGCGACTGGCGCAGCGAGCTGCGCGCCAGTGTTGAAAATCCCGTCAACATCGAATTCCTGGGTACCTATTCTTCGGCCTGCGGCGAAAAAGTGTGGCCCAGCGCCTATGCAGACCCCGCGAGCTTTGCGGCACGCGCCATCGAAGGGTCGTGGCGCCAGCTGGGCGGCCTGCTGACGGGAACGGTGCGCGACGCCACGCCGGCAGAGCTGGCCATGCTGCACAGGACCGGTACCCTCTCGGGCGAAAAGGCCGCAGTGCGGTTTGAATACCAGTCGCCGCCACTGCTGGAAATGGTGCGCGACGTCAACAAATACTCCAACAACATCATGGCCCAGCACCTCTTTTTGACACTTGGGCTTTGGGCCGGCCTGGGCCAGCCCAAAGCCGGCACGCTTGAATCCGCCCGCGCAGCGCTCACCGCCTGGTGGCGCAAAAGCCTGCCCGGCAGCACGCCCCCGCTGATGGACAACGGCTCGGGCCTGAGCCGCGAGGAGCGCATCAGTGCCGCCAGCCTGTCGGCCCTGCTGCAACACGCCGCCAAAAGCCCTTTTGCCGCTGATCTCGCCGATTCGCTGCCGGTGGCCGGCACCGACGCCACCATGCGCGAACGCGCCAGGCCGGTGGCCGGGCTGGCTTTCGTCAAGACCGGCTCGCTGCGCGACGTGACCGCGGTTGCCGGTTATGCCAATGGCAACAGCGGCGCACGCTACATCGTGGTGGGGCTGATCAACCACCCGAACGCGCCCGCAGCGCGCCCGGCACTGGACGCCATGCTGGAATGGGCCGTCAAGGAGGGCAAGCGATGAACGCAACAGACATCGTGGGCTTTCTGGCCGCCGTGCTGACCACGGCGAGCTTTGCGCCGCAGGCCTGGCTGACCTTTCGCAGCCGCGATGTCAGCGGCATTTCACTGGCGATGTATAGCGCCTTTACCGTTGGCGTGGCGCTCTGGCTGGCCTACGGCGTGCTGGCGGGCGCCTGGCCCATCGTGCTGGCGAACGCAGTCACGCTGGGCCTGGCGCTGGCCATTCTGGTGATGAAGCTGGTGTACGGACGCGGTGACTGAATAGCCCGGCGCCACATACACCCCGCGCGCGCAGGCACGGATGCTTTCATCGACGTGCCTGCAAGTTATCCCTGCCGCCTGTGGACAAGGCTGTTGATGGCGGCGGGACTTGTGGACAAAAACACCGCTTGGCGCGGCATTGCGCCACAATGCCCGAAATTTGGGCAAACGCCTGCCAGGCCCGGCAGGCTGAACCGGAGCAGCGCCATGGCTATCTTGAATCCATCCAACGCCGGGCCAGAAGCCGGCTACGGCGTGGTTCTGGCCACGGTTTCAACCGCCGGGCAGCCGAAAGCCTGGCCCGCCGGATCATCGACGCGCGGCTGGGCGCCTGCGTGCAGATCGAAGCCATCCAGAGCATTTACCGCTGGCAGGGCAGGGTGTGCAACGAGCCCGAGTTCCGACTGCTCATCAAGAGGCGGTACGCAAAGTTCGACGAGCTGGCGCGCTTTACCAGCGCACACCACAGTTACGACACACCGGAAATCGTTCAGCTTCCCATCACCGCCGGCTCGTCGGGCTATCTGCAATGGCTCGATGACAGCACAGGAGACCAGGCACGACTGCGCCTTGCTGGCACGCATGGAAAATTCCGGCCGGGTTTGACGCGGGCGCGCTATTTGCGGCCGGCAAAAAAAGCGTCGTAGGCCGGAGCGGAAAAGCCCTGTACGCGCTGTTCGCCCGCGACCAGAAGCGGCACGCCTTTGCCGCCGCCCGCTTGAACCAATGCGGTAATTCCGGCCTTGGTATCGATATCGACTTCCTGGTACGGGACACCCTTGCTTCCCAGGTAGGCTTTGGCCAGCTTGCAGTAGCCGCACCACACGGCGGAATACAACACCACTCCGGTGGTCGCAGCTGGAGGGGTTGCGGCAGCCTGCATCCTGCGCAATTGCTCAACATAAGAAGAGCTCGCTGCCGGCAAGGCGCTGGTGGGCAGGTTTTCAAATTTGAGCGTTTTCTGGATTCGCCCATCGGCTGGCGGCCGGTCGCTGTAAACGGTTTTCCCGTCGGGCCCAACAGACTTGTACAGCGTCTGGGCATTGGCAGTCCCCATTGAAAGCGCACCAAGAAGCAGAAGGACGCCAATGCGGAGTGATTTCATGAGAACGCTTCGGTCAAGTGACAGCAGCATAGCTGTGCAGGAGCACGGCCGGTTGCATCGCTTTTTTTAATGTTTGCATCAAACGCTGGCTTCGCGCACAGTAGCCGTCAGCAAGCCCAGGCCCAAAGCCCCGACCGCAACCGAGGCCACACGGTTGGCAACGTTGCGTGTGCGAGAGTACGCAGTGCGCACGCGCTGGCGCGAGAACAGGTAAGCCAGCAGCATGTGCCAGCACAGGGCGTTGAGCACAATCATGACGACCGCAGCCGTTTGCAAGGCGACGCTGGGAGCGGCCGGAAACGACGCGGCAAACACGCTGCTGAAAAAGAGCGCCGACTTGGGGTTGGTGACGTTGGTGAGAAACCCCAGGCGAAACGCCGCTGCCGATGACACCGCCGGGGCGCCATCGCCCAGTGCAAGGCCGCCCGAGCGCCAGAGTCGGCTGGCCACATAGAGCAGATAGAGGCCGCCGGCCACCTGCAGCACCAGGCGCAGACCCGGAAAGACCTGGAAGACGGCGTTGACGCCCAGCACCGCACAAAGCGCCCAGATGGCAGCCCCGGCCGTCACACCCAGCGCCGCGAACACCGCGCTGCGCGCCCGGTCGCTGGCCGCGAGCTGCGAGACCAGCAGCACGTTGGCGCCGGGGCTCATCATGGCCGCGACGTGGAGGAACCAGATGGCGAGGAGGATGGAGAGCATGGCTTACCTCTTGAGATTGGTGCGAGCCGGTGGTGCACTTCAAGTGTTTTCGTCACCCCTGGCTTCGTACTCTATGCCGCCCAGATACTTGAACATGAAGTTGTAAAGGGCGCAGCCGATGACCACAGAAAGATAGCCAAACACCAGATAGATGACCGGCATGAAGAGAAACATCAACATCGGCGGCGCGCCTTCCCCGCCGGAGGGTGTGAATGCCATCATGACCAGCATGAAGGGGAGCACGAACACCAGGGAACCCAGCGCCATGAGAACGCCGAAAACCTTGCCATTTTGGTGCGGAGAAAAACGTGAAACCTGTTGCTTCATGGTGTGGCGCCTCCCCGCGCCGGTTTTGTAGGCTGTACTGCGACGTGCCGCCCATCATAGCGGCGCGGCGGCAAACGCGCCTCAGCTAGCGGCAGCCCGCTGCAGCCGGTCGCGCACGCCGTCCCACGCGCCATCGGCCGGCGGATTTTCAATCCAGATCAGCTTGACGCCCCTGGCATCAAAGTCGCGCAGCACGGCAAACAGCTGCTGCGCTGTGGCCAGCGCGTCGTCAGGCATGCGGCGGTACAACACCTTGTCGGACTTGATGCGCACGATGCTGCGCGCGTAGACCGCGATGTGGGCGGCGTCGGCCCCGAGCAAATCGAGCGCGGTCTGGATCGGGCCGGCGTCCATCAGGCGCACCTTGGCGTCGGGCGCGTAGTGCGCCTCCAGCGTTCCGGAAGCGCGCGGCGCAGCGCCTGCACTCAGGGCTTGCTGCTCAAATTCGTCCTTGTCCAGTACGGCTTCGCCGCAGGCCGCTTCCAGTTGCGCACGCGTGAGGATGCCCGGGCGCAGCAACACGGGCTGCCCGCGCGTGCAGTCGACGATGCTGGACTCGATACCGACATCGCAAGGCCCGCCGTCGAGCACGAGCAGGCTGTCGCCAAACTCCTGCTGCACATGCTGCGCGGTGGTGGGGCTGACGCGGCCGAAGCGATTGGCGCTGGGGCCGGCGACACCCGTATCACATGCTTTCAAAAAAGCCAGCGCGACAGGATGCGAGGGGCAGCGCAGGCCGATCGAATCCTGGCCGCCGGCCGCGGCCGCCGCCACGCCTTCCTTGCGCGGCAGGATCACGGTGAGCGGCCCGGGCCAGAAGGCTTTCATCAGGCGCGCGGCAAACGGCGGCACGCTGCTGGCGTAAGCCTCTACGTGTGCCGCATCGGCCACGTGCACGATGAGCGGATGGTCGGATGGACGGCCCTTGGCTTCAAAGATGCCGGCGACGGCTTGATCACTGGAAGCGTCGGCGCCCAGGCCGTATACCGTCTCCGTCGGGAAGCCCACCAGCCCGCCTGCCTGGATGCGGCTTGCGGCTTCAAGAATGGCTTCAGGGTCCGAACCGGGAAGAATCATCAAAGGGGGTCCAGGCCAGGCAAACCAAGAATGGATGCAGCCTGCCGCGCTGAGGCCTTGACTGAAGCGACGTCGGGGCCTGTGATGTTGAGATGGCCCATCTTGCGGCCGGTGCGGGCCTCGGTTTTGCCGTAGAGGTGCAGGTGGGTGCCGGGCAGTGCCAGCACGGCCTGCCAGTCGGGCGTGCGCATCTTTCCATGGGTGTCAAACCACACATCGCCAAGCAGGTTGAGCATGATGGCCGGTGAATGCTGGCGCGGCTGCGGCAGCGGCAGGCCGGCCATGGCATGCACCTGCAGGTCGAACTGCGACACGTCACAGGCATCCATCGTGTAGTGGCCGCTGTTATGGGGGCGCGGCGCCATTTCATTAACGATGAGCGCACCATCGGCGCTGCCGTCGTCCACCAGGAAGAACTCGACGCAGAGCACGCCGACATAGTCAATGTGTTTTGCTATGGTTCTGGTAGCTGCTTGCGCACGATCGGCAAGCGCTGCGGGCATATTTCCTTCATAAGCCTGCGTCACCGCGAGAATGCCGTCGACATGCACGTTCAACTGGGGCGCGAAGCCCACGACGCTGCCGTCCCAGCCGCGCGCCACGATGACCGAGCACTCGGCTTTGAGTGGCAGCATTTTTTCAAGCACGCAGGGGACCTGCTTCAGGCCGGCCCAGGCAGTGGCCAGTTCGTCAGCATTCTTGACGCGGACCTGGCCTTTGCCGTCGTAGCCCATGCGCGCGGTCTTGAGGATGCCGGGCAGCAAACCGGCGGGCACGGCCTTCAGCTGTTCGGCCGTTTCAATCACGGCATAGGGCGCGCAGGTGACGCCGGCCAGCACGCCGGATTCGGCGGCGCTGGCAGTGAAGTGGGATTTTTCCTCGATGCGGTTTTGCGCGATGGCCACGGCAGCGGCGCCGGGTGCCACGGGCCGGCTGGCGGCCAGCGCCTGCAGCGCACCGGCGGGCACGTTTTCAAATTCGGTGGTGACGGCGGCGCACAGTGCGGCCAGCTCGGCCAGACCTTTTTCATCGCTGTAGCCGGCCTGGATGTGGTGGTGGCTCACCAGGCCCGCCGGGCTTTGCGGATCGGGGTCCAGCACCGCCGTGAAATAACCCAGGCGCTGCGCGGCATGCACAAACATGCGGCCCAGCTGGCCGCCGCCCATCACGCCGAGGGTAGCGGGCTGGCCGGAGGCCGAGGCCGTGCCGGGGAAAATGGGCAACTCCGGCAAGCTGGAGGCGGCCCGTGAAGAATGAGGGGTGCTCATGCGGGYGGCAGCGTCATGGCGTGCGCAGCAGCGGTTTGCTCTGCCCGGAAAGCCTGCAGTTGGGCGGCCAGCGCCGGGTTGTGCAGGGCCAGCATGGCCACCGCGAACAGGGCCGCATTGGCGGCGCCGGCATTGCCGATAGCAAAGGTGGCGACCGGAATGCCCTTGGGCATCTGCACGATGCTGTGCAGCGAGTCCACGCCCTGCAGATGTTTGCTGGCCACGGGAACGCCCAGCACCGGCACAGTGGTTTTGGCGGCCAGCATGCCGGGCAAGTGCGCTGCGCCGCCGGCGCCGGCAATGATGGCCTGCAGGCCGCGTCCGCCGGCACCTTCCGCATAGGCAAACAGCTCGTCGGGCATGCGGTGGGCCGACACCACCCGGGCTTCGTGCGCGACGCCGAATTGCGTCAGGATCTGCACGGCGTGCTGCATGGTCTCCCAGTCGCTGCTGGATCCCATCACCACGCCCACCAGGGGTACAACTCCAGAGGTCGTCGAATTGTTGCTTGTTGTCATTTAGGGGACCTTCAAGGCCGGGGTTGCAGGTTGCGTTGCCGTAACCCTGATTTTAAGGGCAGGCCACCGGTGGGCTGTGCCTCGCGTGCTACGCTCTTGCCTCCCGGGCGCCACACTGCGCCGAACCGGTTGAAAAAGCACCCCTGACACCCCAACTCTGCAAGACCATGATCGACGTCACCATTGCCAACTTTGAAGCGGAAGTCGTTGCCGCGTCCATGACCACGCCTGTGCTGATCGACTTCTGGGCGCCCTGGTGCGGCCCCTGCAAGTCACTCGGGCCCATCCTTGAAAAAGTGGAAGTGGAATATGCCGGCCGCTTCAAGCTGGTCAAGATCGACTCCGACCAGGAGCAGCAACTGGGCGCCGCTTTCGGCATCCGCAGCATCCCGACCTGCATATTGATGATGAACGGCCAGCCGGTGGACGGTTTTGCCGGCGCCCTGCCCGAAGGCAAGGTCAAGGAATTCCTGGACAAGCATCTGCCGCCGGCCGAAGAACAGCCCGAAGAACAGGAACTCGCGCTCGAAGAGGAAAGCTCTGCCCCGGCCGCTGTGCTCGAAAAGCTGCAACATGCCGTCGCCGCCAACCCGGCCGACGACAATGCCCGCTTTGACTACGTGAAGCTCTTGCTGCAGCTGGGCCGCGAAGACGACGCCAAGGTGGCATTCGCGCCCGTGATTGCACAAACCACAGTGGTGCGGCGTTTTGACTCGCTCAAGCGCTGGATGGATGCTATGGATTTTGTAGCTACAAATGCATATGGAACTTCAGCCGGAAGCCAATTTGATGCAAAAATTGCGCTCAACAAACGGGATTTTGAAACCCTCTTCGACAAGGCCCGCTGGCTCATGGCGCAGCAGCGCTGGACCGAGGCGCTGGACGAGTTGCTGGAAATCCTGATGCGCGACAAATCCTGGAACGACGACCTGGCACGCAAGACCTACATCGCCGTGCTCGATGTCATGGAAGCGCCCAAACCGAAAGTGGCCGATGGGCAGATTCCGCCTGAAGACCCAACCGTAGCGACCTACCGTCGGCGCTTGTCCAGCGTCGTATTGAGTTAAGGGATTCTTATCAGGAAATACCGCAGAACTGGCTTGCCAGGCCGCAGGTATTGCCCCCTTGAGGGGGTTCCGGCTACACGAAGTGAGCCGAGACAGGGGAGAACCTGTTACTTAGGCCGTCAGGCGGGCCAGGGCCTCCTGGTACTTGGCGGCGGTCTTGGCAACCACATCGGCCGGCAGGTGCGGTGCGGGAGGCGTCTTGTCCCAGGGCTTGCCATTGATGCGCACGCTTTCCAGCCAGTCGCGGACAAACTGCTTGTCGTAACTGGGCGGATTCTGGCCCGCAGCGTAGGCGGCTTCATAACCCTCCACCGGCCAGTAGCGTGAAGAGTCGGGCGTCAGCACCTCGTCCATCAAGGTGAGCGTGCCGTTTTCGTCGAGACCGAATTCGAACTTGGTGTCGGCAATGATGATGCCCTTGGTCAGGGCAAAGGCAGCGGCGGTGCTATAAATCTCGATGCTGATCTTTTTGATCTGCGCGGCCATGTCGGCGCCGACAACTTTCACCACCTGCTCGTAAGTGATGTTTTCGTCGTGTTCGCCGGCTTCGGCTTTGGCGGCCGGTGTGAAGATGGGCTCGGGCAGTTTGCCGGCGTTCTTCAGGCCCGCCGGCAGCGGCACGCCGCAGACGGCCTGGCTTTCCTGGTATTCCTTCCAGCCGCTGCCGGCCAGGTAGCCACGCACCACGGCTTCGACCGGGATGGGCTTGAGACGCTTGACCAGCATGGACCGGTTCACGACCTGCGGCACCTCGGCCGGCGTGACCACGCTTTCGGGTATTTCGCCGGTCAGGTGGTTGGGGCAGATGTGGCCGAGCTTGCCAAACCAGAACAGCGCCATCTGCGTGAGCAGCGCGCCCTTGCCGGGGATCGGCTCGCCGAGGATGACATCGAACGCGCTCAGCCGGTCGCTGGCCACCATTAGCAGCCTGTCCTTGCCCACGGCGTAGTTGTCGCGCACCTTGCCGCGCGCCAGCAGGGGCAGGGAGGTCAGGGCAGAGGTATGGAGAGCTTGGGTCATGATGGGGCGGCAACGTAACGGAAGTGAGTCAAAGTAAAAAGCCCGCGCGACTCTGAAAGAGTCCACGGGCTTCGAATTATCGCCAATCCGCGCGGGCGGGCGGCGGGAATTTACGATGCTTTTTAATGCACGACCTGGGCGAGCTCGCCCTTGGCATATTTGGTCGCCACGACCTGCAGGGTGTCACCCTTGATCTTGGCGCCCTGGCCTTCGCAGCCGAATTCGATGTAGCGCTGTTTGCACAGCGCCTTGGCGGCTTCGCGGGCGGGCTTGAGCCACTCGCGGGCGTCGAATTTTTCGGGGTTTTCAGCCAGGAACTTGCGCACCGCGCCGGTCATGGCCAGGCGGATGTCGGTGTCAATGTTGATTTTGCGCACGCCGTGCTTGATGGCCTCCTGGATTTCCTCGACGGGCACGCCGTAGGTTTCCTTCATCTGGCCGCCGTACTGGCGAATGACAGCCAGCATTTCCTGCGGCACCGAGGACGAGCCGTGCATCACCAGGTGGGTGCTCGGGATGCGCTTGTGGATTTCCTTGATGCGGTCGATCGCCAGGATGTCGCCGGTGGGCTTGCGGGTGAACTTGTAGGCGCCGTGGCTGGTACCGATGGCGATTGCCAGCGCGTCGATTTGCGTGCGCTTGACAAAGTCGGCGGCCTGCTCGGGGTCGGTCAGCAGCTGCTCGCGTGTCATGGTGGCATCGGTGCCGTGGCCGTCTTCCTTGTCGCCCTTCATGGTCTCCAGCGAACCCAGGCAGCCGAGCTCACCTTCGACGGTAACACCGTATTTGTGGGCCAACTGCGAGACCTTCTTCGTCACGTCGACGTTGTATTCATAGCTGGCGATGGTCTTGCCGTCGGCTTCGAGCGAGCCGTCCATCATCACGGACGAAAAACCAAGGTCGATGGCGCCCTGGCAAACGGCAGGGTTCTGGCCGTGGTCCTGGTGCATGACCAGAGGGATGTTGGGATACATCTCGATGGCCGCCTCGATCAGGTGTTTGATAAACGGCTCGCCGGCGTATTTGCGGGCGCCTGCGCTGGCCTGCAGGATGACCGGTGCGCCGGTTTCCCTGGCCGCCTCCATGACGGCTTGCACCTGCTCGAGGTTGTTGACGTTAAAAGCCGGAATGCCGTAGCCGTTGACTGCTGCATGGTCCAGCAGCTCGCGCATCGAAACGAGTGCCATGATCAGATCCCCAGAAAGTTAAAAACGCTGCCAGAAGAAGGCGGGCTCCCGGCGGAAGGCCACGCAGCATGGAGGGCTGCCTGGATAGGCCGTAACCGCGAAGTAACCGAGGCCTTCATTCTAACGGTTGCGTAAAGGCCATTTTTTCAGGGAGTTAGCGGCAGAATCATGCGGTAACAGCGTGTAAAAGGTGCCGGCGCGGGTGTCTGTGCAAAGCGGCCGCCATGCACGTCCATCACGCGGCCTACGATTTTGTGGCCCAGCCCCAACCTTTCAATGGAGGGCGTCGCGTCGCCCGGACGGGCCAAGCCGTCATCGCACACCTGCAGCCACACCGCGCCGGCATCACGGCCCCACTGGACACAGACGGCTGTGCCCCGGGTCGTATGCTGCAGCGCGTTACCGACGAGGTTACGCAGGGCCAGCTCCAGCAACAGCGGATGGGCCAGTACCTGCAGCCCGTCCTCTCCCTGCACGCTGAGCGTGTGCCCGCTTTCCCATGAGGCCTGCGCGTAGCCGGCCACCACCTGTCCGGCCAGGGCACCCAGGTCCAGGCGCTGCATCTGCTGCTGCAGATCGGCGCGACTGGCCCGCGCCAGCGCGAGCAACTGTGTGATGACGTGGCCGGCGCGCATCGCGTCGGCTCCTATCTGCGCCAGCGCCTGCTCGCGCGCGGAGGGCGAAAGCTCTCCGCGCAGCGAGGCCGCCTGCAGGGCAATGGAGGACAGCGGGGTGCGCAGCTCATGCGCGACCTCGCTGGCCAGCTGGCGCTCGCGCTCCAGTGAAGCCTGTTGCTGACCCATCAACGTGTTGATGGAACGCACGACTGAGTTGAATTCGCGGTAGGGGTGGCGGGCCTCCAGGCGTTCGGCCTTGTCCACCTCAAGCTCGGCCACGTCGCGCGACAGCACCTGCAGCGGCCGCAGGCCGCGCCAGATGGCCGCGCCCAGCGCGAGCGCCACCACCGGCAGCAGCCACAGCCCCGGTTCGGCAAGTTGGCCGGCGACATCGGCGGCCATTTCGTCGCGCTCGTCGGCGCGCACCAACACCATGACCTGTCGCGCGTGCGAAGCGTCCCATTGCGAAAAACTGCGCCAGGTGGCCAGCGGCGTGCCCAGTTCGAGATCGGCGTAACCGGACTGCCCGCTGAATGGCGGCAAAGGCGCATCGCCCGAGCGGGCCAGCAGCCGGCCGCTGGCGTCGCGTACCAGCACGCTGAGTGAAGGCTGGTAGTCGTGGCTCTTCAGCGCGGGAAGTACAGGACGGGCGGTTTCCCGTGCCGCATCCACAAAGCGCGGCAGGTCCAGGTTGAGCATCAGGGCAGCCGTACCGGCGAGATGCCCATCGGTCAGCTCGCCCGCCTCATGGACACCGGTGCGGTAGCCCACTGCGACGAAGCCGGCCCACACCAGCAGCAGCGCCGCGAGCACCCACAGCAGGAGGCGGCGCATAAGCGAAGGCTGCGAACGCATAGCCGGCATCATGGGCGGTCATCCCGTGGAATGAAGTAGCCGACGCCGCGCATGGTCTGGATCAGGCTTTCGCCCAGCTTGCGCCGCAAGTGGTGCACGTGCACCTCGACCGCGTTGCTGCCGACAGCGTCTTGCCAGTTGTAAAGGCGTGCTTCAAGCTGCTGGCGCGACAGCACCCGGCCGCGCGATTCCAGCAGCAGGAGCAGCAGAGTGAACTCGCGCGGTGCCAGCTCAACGGCCGCCCCTGCACGCAGTACCGTGCGGGCCGCCGGGTCTATCACCAGATCACCATGGACCAGCAGCGGATGGGCACGGCCGGCTGCGCGCCGCAGCAGCGCGCGCATGCGAGCCTCAAGCTCATCTAGGTCAAAAGGTTTGACCAGGTAGTCGTCGGCGCCGAGGTTGAGTCCCAAAATACGGTCGGCGACCTGATCACGCGCGGTCATGATGAGCACTGGCGTCAGCGGGTCGGGCAACGGCCCGTCTGCGCCCGCGCGGGCCCGCCTGAGCTGCAGCAGCAGATCACCGCCGTCGCCGTCCGCCAGCCCGAGGTCCAGAAGCACCAGGTCAAAGGACTCACTGGACAGGGCCGTCCACGCCGAGGCCAGACTAGCGCAGGCATCGACCGCATAGCCCCGCTGCTGCAGGTTGGTCCGCAGGCCCAGGGCGATGCCGGCATCGTCTTCCACCACCAGGATTCGCATGGACCCATTGTCGGCGCTTCAGGCTGCGGCGGGGGGTATCGCAGACCGTCTGCAAGGCCTTAAGGGTGAGTTAAGAAGCTCCCACTATCTTGCGGCTTCCTCTGCCCACCCGCTCGCGCGAAATTCTCATGACCGCTACCCCCTTCGCTGGCGACAGCGCCTCCCCCTCGTCCCGTATTTTCCTGGTAACCCTGCTGAGCCTCGCACTGCTGCTGATCTGGGACCATTCAGGCCTGGATCTGTGGACGGCGCGCTGGTTTGGCTCCGCCACCGGTTTTGTCTATGAAGACCACTGGTTCTGGCGCGGCGGCCTGCACGACGATATCCGCTGGCTGCCCTGGGGGGTGGAACTGGCGCTGCTGGCGGCCGTCGCGCGGCCTTTCGGTGCCATGCGCTGGTTGGCCGTCGAGCGCCGCGTCCAGCTGGCGCTGACCACCCTGATCGCGCTGCTGGTGGTGTCCACCCTCAAGCTGCACAGCCTCACGAGTTGCCCCTGGGAACTGCGTGAGTTCGGCGGCACTGTGGCCTATGTGTCGCACTGGGCCTGGGGCGTGCGCGACGGAGGCAGCGGTGGCTGCTTTCCGGCCGGCCATGCCTCAGCGGGTTTTGCTTTTGTCGGCGGTTTTTTTGCATTCCGCCACGCCCTGCCCCGGACGGCGCGGCACTGGCTGGCCGGCGCCATTCTGGCGGGTTGGGTACTGGGCCTGGCACAGCAGGTGCGCGGCGCCCACTACATGAGCCACACGCTTTGGACCGCCTGGCTGTGCTGGGCCTCAGCGGCTCTGGTCGACAACATCGTCAGCCAGATGATTTCACAAAGGCCCTCATCCGCTCAGGCACAAGTGCCTGCCCTCGTCACACCAAGGCCATAGACCCAGCTGCCGATGAGGGGGTTGGTATTCCAGCATGAGCCGTGGAACCGGCTTTGCCGGCCACAGGCGGGGCGGCCCCTCGGGGCAGGGAGCTACACGCAGTGAGCGACCGTGGGGGCCATATCTACGCCGCCCTGCAGATCTTCAGCATATTGGTACCGCCCGGCGCGCCCATGGGCTCGCCGCAGGTGATGGCGTAGATGTCGCCGCTTTCGACGATCCCGCGTTTTTTCAGGTGCGCCTCGGCATCGCCGAGCGCGGTGTCGCGCTCGACACTCTGGTCCATCAGCAGTGGCCTGACATTGCGGTACAGCGCCATCTTGCGCTGGGTCGCCAGTTTGGGCGTCAGGGCGTAGATGGGGATATGGATACGGTGGCGGCTCATCCACAGCGCCGTAGAGCCCGAGTCGGTCAGCGCCACAATGGCTTTGCAACCCAGGTGATGGGCGGTGAACAAGGCGCCCATGGCGATGGACTGGTCGATGCGGTCAAAGGTCATGCCGGTGAAGTCGGCGTCGAGTTTCACGTCTTCGGCTTTTTCGGCTTCGGCGCAGATGTTGGCCATCTCGACAATGGTCTCCAGCGGATAACGGCCGGCGGCGGTCTCAGCCGAGGTCATAACGGCGTCGGTGCCGTCGAGTACCGCGTTGGCCACGTCGCTGACCTCGGCGCGCGTGGGCACCGGGTTGGTGATCATGGATTCCATCATGTGGGTCGCGGTGATGACCACCTTGTCCAGCTCACGGGCCATGCGGATCATGCGTTTTTGCAGCGCTGGCACAGCGGCATTGCCGACCTCGATGGCCAGGTCGCCGCGCGCGACCATGATGCCGTCGCTGGCCCTGCAGATGGCCTCCAGATTGGGAATCGCCTCGGCACGCTCGATCTTGGCGATCAAGCCCGGCTTGTGGCGGTGCTCGGCACCGGCCACATTGCACAGCTGGCGCGCCATTTCCATGTCACTGGCGTTCTGCGGAAAGCTCACCGCGACATAGTCGGCCTGGAAGCTCATGGCGGTGCGAATGTCTTCCATGTCCTTGGCCGTCAGCGCCGGCGCCGTCAGGCCGCCGCCCTGCTTGTTGATACCCTTGTTGTTGGACAACACGCCGCCGATTTTGACCGTCGCATGGACCTGCTCGCCCAAGACCCTGTCAACAGTCATGACGATCAGGCCGTCGTTGAGCAGCAGGGTGTCACCGGCCTTGACGTCGCGCGGCAGTTCCTTGTAGTCCAGGCCCACGCCGTTGATGTCACCAAGCTCGGCGCGGGACGCGTCGAGCACAAACTTCATGCCCTGCTCAAGCTGCACCTTGCCCTCGGCAAATTTGCCGACACGGATTTTCGGGCCCTGCAGGTCAGCCATGATGGCGACCTCGCGCCCGGCGCGGGTGGCGGCCTCTCGCACCAGCCTGGCACGGTCGATGTGGTCTTGCGCCGTGCCGTGGCTGAAATTCAGCCGCACGCAGTTGACGCCCGCGCGAATCATCTGCTCAAGCAAGGCCGGATCGCTGGAGGCGGGACCAAGGGTGGCAACGATTTTGGTGCCGCGGCGCTGCATCTTCATGTCTGTCTCCTGTAATTTAGTTTCTTATTTTTACACGAATGAGTTACGTAGCGGTTACCAGGCCATCGCCGCATCCGGGGTATTGGCCAGAAGCCGGAGGGTGGCTCGCTGCATGCAGCGTGTCGGGCCCTGAAGCTGCAAGCCGCGGTTTGCCGTATCTTGCAAGTAGCGCCTCAATGGCCCGCGCGCTTCTGCAGGATTTCGAAGGCCGGCAGCGTCTTGCCTTCAAGCACTTCCAGAAAAGCGCCGCCGCCGGTGGAGATGTAATCGACCTGCTTTTCAATGCCGTATTTGGCAATGGCGGCCAGCGTGTCCCCGCCTCCGGCGATGGAGAACCCGCTGCTGTCCGCAACGGCGCGCGCAATGCCTTCGGTGCCTTTGGCGAACGCATCAAACTCAAACACGCCGACCGGGCCGTTCCACACGATGGTGCCGGCCGCCTTGAGCTGCGCCGCGAGCCTCGCGGTGGTTTGCGGGCCGATATCAAGAATCAGATCGTCATCGGCGACGTCAGTGGCCGCCTTGACGGTGGCCGGCGCGTCAGCGGCAAAGGCTTTGGCGGTGACGACATCGGTCGGGATGGGCACCTCGGCGCCGCGCGCCTTCATGGCGTCGATCACGGCTTTGGCTTCAGCCACCAGATCGGCTTCGGCCAGGCTTTTGCCGATTTTCAAACCGGCGGCCAGCATGAAAGTGTTGGCAATGCCCCCGCCCACGATGAGCTGGTCCACATTGGCAGCGAGCGACTTGAGGATGGTGAGCTTGGTCGAGACCTTGCTGCCGGCCACGATGGCCACCAGCGGCCTGCGCGGGTTGGAGAGGGCCTTGGAAATGGCGTCCATTTCGGCGGCCAGCAGCGGGCCGGCGCTGGCCACGGGCGCGTACTGCGCAATGCCATAGGTGGAAGCCTCGGCGCGGTGCGCCGTGCCGAAAGCGTCGTGCACAAAAATATCGCAGAGCGCAGCCATCTTGCGCGCCAGCTCTTCGCTGTTTTTCTTCTCGCCCTTGTTGAGCCGGCAGTTCTCCAGCATCACCAGCTGGCCGGGTTTGACATCCACACCGTCTACCCAGCCGGAGGCCAGGGGAATGTCGCGCTTCATCAACTCGCCCATTCGTTTGGCCACAGGCGCCAGCGAATCGGCCGGCTTGAACTCACCCTCCACCGGCCGACCGAGGTGGGAAGTCACCATCACGGCGGCGCCGGCATCCAGCGCCATCCGGATGCAGGGAATGGAGGCACGGATTCGCGTGTCTTCGGTGATGTTGCCGCTGTCATCCTGCGGCACGTTGAGGTCGGCACGGATGAACACGCGCTTGCCGGCAACTTTGCCGCTGGCACACAGGTCGGAGAAACGGATGAAGTTCATAAATCGCTCGCAGAATAAAAAAGGCTTTGGGCCACAGCGCCCAAAGCCCTAAATTGTAGGTGCCTGTATGTGCTTGGGCCCGTCAGACAAAGCCGGAAAAGCGTAAATTGAGGCATCAAATCAGCCTCCAGCCCATGCAAAACGTGCGTAAGCAGCTACTAATTTGATAGCGCCCACCATCAACCGCGATGCGAAGCGAGCCGTACCAGGCCAGCATGAGCCCCGGAACCGGCTTTGCCGGGCCGGAGGGCGGGCGGCCCCCTCGGGGGGCAAGGAGTTACACGCAGTGAACGACTGTGGGGGCCATATTCACCAGCCCAACCCCATATGCAACGGCAAATACACCGCCATGCCGGCCAGGATGGTGCCCAGCACGCCGTGACGCCAGTAATACCAGGCGGTGCCGGCGACTACCGCAAACAGCCGCGCGTCTTTCCAGGTTGCGATGAAATGGCCCTGCGTCATCACCATTTCCGGCACGATCACTGCGGCCAGCGCAGCAATGGGCGCGTAATGCAGACCGCGCTGCGCCCAGCCAGGCAGCGTCCAGGGTTTGCTGGAGAGAAAAAAGAAGGAGCGCGTGAGGACGGTCATCAGCGTCATGCCGATGATGGTCACCACCGTCCAGAGATCGGTCTGGTTCATGCTGCGTCTCCGGTTCCGGGAGTGGATACCACAGGCTTGGCCGGCGATGATTTTTCCAGCACCAGACAGACGATGACGGCAACGGCAATACCCACCAGGATATTAAGTTTGAGCGGCAAGGCGAAGGTGGCGACAGCGGCGGCACCCGCGATGGCTGCAGACACCGCTCGCAGGCGGGTGGTGGCCAGCGACCACATGATGCCCAGCAGCGCCAGGATTCCGGCAAAGCCCAGGCCCCAGGACAGCGGAATGGAATTGGCCAGCGCAATGCCCACCAGCGTGGCGCCCACCCAACTGACCCAGCTCATGCCGCAGCTGCCGACCCAGTAGGCGTCCTGGGCTTCAATGCCGGCAACATCGGTGGCCGGATGCGGGAAGCGTTTGGTAAAGAGCACATAGTTCAGGTCCGCCATGCCGTAGCCAAAAGCCATGCGGCGCCACAGGCTCTGGTGCATCACATAGGGGCGCAGGTGGGCGCTGAAGACCATGAAGCGCAGGTTGACGCAAAACGAAGTGGCCAGAATCACCCACATGGGTGCGCCCGCCACGATGAGAGGCAAGGCTGCCAGTTGGGAACTGCCGGCAAATACCAGGATGGCCATCAGCAGCACCTCGATAAGACTCATGCCCGACTTCACCATTGCCACACCCGTCATCAGGCCCCAGGCGGCGATACCCGGCGCGACAGTGGCGAGCTCACTCACCCCGAGCCGGAAGTCCGGATGCTTGAAGAATGTCTTCACAAAAAACCCGCCCTTTTCTGTCTCGTCATTTTTTTTCACCCCTGCTTGGCGGTATGCGGTTGAATGAAGACCATGCCGGGACGGATCTCAAAACCCCGCAAAAACTCGGACGCATCCAGCGCTTTGCCGCCGGCTTTTTGAAGCCGGCTCACACGTAGAACGCCGTCGGCGGCACAAATGTCCACACCTTGTGGCCCTGCGGCAAGGACTTCACCGGCCTGGGCCTCCCCTGGCCGGCGCGCATTCGCCAGAATTTCGGCACGCCAGAACTTGAGGGTTTGCCCGTCTACAACACCGGCCGCGCCGGGAAACGGGTTGAACGCCCGGATGCGCCGCTCGAGTACGGCAGCGCTTTGCGACCAGTCCAGCCATGCTTCATGTTTTTCAATTTTGTGTGCGTAAGTGACGCCGTCTGCGGGCTGAGAGACCGCCTGCAGACTTCCGCATTCAGCGATCTCGAGGGCCTCAACGATGAGCCGCCCGCCTAGATTGGCCAGCCTGTCGTGCAGCGAAGCCGTGGTGTCGCCGGGCGCAATGCGCAGCTTTTCCATCAGGAGCATGTCGCCCGTGTCCAGCCCGGCATCCATTTGCATGATGGTGACGCCGGTTTCCGGATCACCGGCTTCGATGGCCCGGTGAATCGGTGCGGCGCCGCGCCATCTCGGCAACAGCGACGCGTGGATATTGAGGCAGCCCAACCGCGGTGCATCCAGAACCCACTGCGGAAGAATGAGTCCATAGGCCGCCACTACCATGACGTCCGCGCGCGCTGCGGTGATGGCTTCACGTGCCGCGGCGGCATCGTCAGGGAATTTGCCGTCCAGCCGCAAACTCTTCGGCTGGGCGATGGGCGTGTGTGAGGTTTCGGCCCATTGCTTGACGGGCGAAGCCTGCTGTTTCATGCCGCGGCCTGCGGGACGGTCAGGCTGGCTCAGTACGAGGGGAATTTCAAAACCGGCCGCATGCAGTTTTTCAACGGCCACACGGGCGAACTCAGGGGTACCGGCAAAAATGACACGCATGGAGTCCGATTCTAAAGACTCCTAGGGAAATCCCGTGGTTCCGGCGCGCGGCACGGCGGCCAGAGTACGGGCAGGGTTAGCGGACCGAGTCCCGTTCCTCGTCTTTTTTCTGCTTGATCATCTTGGTTTTGATGCGGTTGCGTTTCAGCGGGGACAGGTATTCCACAAACACCTTACCCATCAGATGATCCATTTCATGCTGGATGCAGACCGCCAGCATGCCTTCGGCTGCATGCACCTGCAGCTTCCCGTCCAGGTCCAGCGCCTGTACCTTGATGGCGGTAGAGCGTTCGACGCCGTCATAAATACCAGGCACCGACAGACAGCCTTCGTCACCCACGCGCATTTCTTCGCTGGCCCAGACGATCTCGGGATTGACCAGCACCAGGGGCTCGGTCCGGTCTTCGCTGACATCAATCACGACCAGGCGCTCATGCACATCCACCTGGGTTGCCGCCAGGCCGATGCCCGCCGCTTCATACATGGTTTCGAGCATGTCGTCGACCAGCTTGCGCAGGCGGGCATCAACGGCAGCCACAGGCTTGGCAACCGTGTGCAGACGGGGGTCGGGGTAACGAAGAATGGTTAACTGGCTCATGGAGGAAGGCTGGGCAATGGGTGAGATGTCGCTATTTTCGCCACTTTTCTCTGTTTTTCGGCATCCTGATATTCCCAGAATCGTGTATTCGTTGCTTAATCAAGGGCTTAGGTACAAAATCGTTAGTGATTTATCAAGATATAAACACGGTTTTTTCGCGGGGTTGCACCCCGAAAACGCTGTATTAGCCCCATAAAAGCGCCGAAGGCCTACAAGATGCAAACAATTTCTGGTCGTTTCAGTCAAATTTCAATAGCCGCTGCAGCTCTTTTGGGCATCTCGGTCGGCTTGCATGCTCAGAACTTTCCCATCACAGCCGACCAAAAAGCCACAGCAGCCCAAGTGGCCCAGACTGGCGTTCCCTTGGGCGACCTGGCTCCCAATGCGCCCGATACCTACACCGTGAAGCGCGGCGACACCTTGTGGGCAATTTCCGGTTTATTCCTGAAAAACGCCTGGCGCTGGCCCGAACTGTGGGGCATGAACCTCCAGGACATCCGCAACCCTCACCGCATTTACCCGGGACAACAGCTCTATCTGGAGAAATCCAATGGGCGCGCCGTTTTACGGACCCGCCAGGCCCAAACTGATGGCCCGCCGACAGACACGGTACGCGTTTCTCCACGCACCCGCTTTGAAACCCTGGCGGACGCCTCCATTCCCACGCTGGCGCCCAACATGATCGAGCCCTTCCTGAATGAGGCGCTGATTGTTGACGAGGCCATGATTTCCAGTGCGCCCCGCATCGTCGCGGCACAGGAAGGCCGTGTCCTGCTGAGCCGTGGAGATCGCGCCTATGCGCGCAGCCAATACGGTGCCGGCAACACCACCGGCAAGCCCTTGAGCATCGAAAAAGGCGAACCGGTCAATTACCGGGTGTTTCGCAACGCAACGCCGCTGAAAGACCCGACCACCCAGGCCATCCTGGGGTATGAGGCGCAATACGTCGGCAAGGCGGAGCTAGCGCGCGGTGAATCGGTTGCGGAAATAGCCGGCAAAGACGGAAAAATGCAATCTGAAATCGTGCCCGCGACGATCGATATCGTGGCCACCAAGGAAGAAATGCGGGTAGGCGACCGTCTGCTGGTTGAACCCCCGCGCGAGCTGCTGAACTACATACCGCACGCGCCTGCTTCGACTGTTGCAGGACAGATAGTCTCGATTTACGGAAGTGCCGTGACCAATGCAGCCGAGAACCAGGTTGTAGTCATTAATCGCGGCGCCCGTGATGGCATGGAACGTGGCCATGTCATGGCCATTCTCAAAGACGGCGCACGATTACAAGACAGGACCGACAGCAGCCGGCCACAGATCAAGCTGCCCAACGAGCGAAATGGCTTGTTGATAGTGTTTCGCACGTTTGATGCCCTTTCCTATGCGCTCGTCCTTCAGGCGACCGACGGCGTGAAGGTGGGGGATCGCTTCGCCAATCCCAATTAAACGGCGGACACCAGCGCGCGTATTTGGGTAGTCCGGGTCCGTCGACATTCGGGGGCATGCCCTCGAAGCCGGTGACCCACTCTTCTTTTTAGGCCTGGCGATCACGTGGAAAAACAAGAGCTCCAGGCCTGGTTGCGCCTGACCCTCTCGACGGGAGTGGGCAATGAGAATTCCCGCAAGTTGCTGGCCGCGTTCGGCTCAGTGCAGGCGATTTTCGACCAAAGTTCGGCCGCGCTGGGACAACTCGGGTCGGAGAAACTGGCGCGAACCCTCCTGACGAAGCCTGCAAATTTGGCGGGCCAGCTGCAATTAACACTGGAGTGGCTGCAAGCCGGCGATGACCGGCGTGTGGTCGCGCTTGGAGATGCGGCCTATCCGGCAGCCCTGCTCGACATTGCAGATCCCCCATTGATGCTTTACATGCTGGGCAAGCATGCACGCTCGCCACAGGCCCCGTCGGAGCGCAGCGCATCTCTCATTGCCATCGTAGGCAGCCGCAATCCCACACCACAAGGTGAAACCAATGCGCGACAGTTCGCCAAAGCGCTCGCCGGTGCCAACCTGTGCGTCGTATCAGGACTGGCCTTGGGTATTGACGGTGCGGCGCATGATGGCGCCATGCAAGGCGGGGGAGATACCATTGCCGTGGTGGGTACCGGACTTGACCGCGTCTATCCCAAAAAACATCTCGAGCTGGCGCACCGTATTGCGCAGCAAGGGATGCTCATCAGTGAATTCCCGCTAGGCACGCCACCGCTGACCGCGAACTTCCCGAGACGCAACCGCATTATTTCCGGCCTGTCGCTGGGCACCCTGGTCGTCGAGGCGGCTATGCAATCCGGCTCACTGATCACCGCGCGGCTGGCTGCCGAACAGGGCAAAGAAGTGTTTGCCATACCCGGCTCCATCCATTCACCCCAATCACGCGGCTGCCATGCACTGATCAAGCAGGGGGCCAAGCTGGTGGAAACTGCGCAGGACATATTGGAGGAATTGAATCTCTTCGCGCACGGCGTGGCGCCGGGTCCAGCGGAATATGCACCAACTGATGAAAAAACCGGGCCTCTGGTCGAGTCCCCCTCATCTACCGCCCTGATCGCCGCACTGGGATTCGACGTGGTGAGCCTGGACACCCTGCAGGCGCGGACCGGGATCGACACCGCCAAGCTGCAGGCACAGCTGCTTGAGCTGGAACTCGACGGACAGCTCTTCAGGCTGCCTGGCGGCCTGTTCCAGCGACGTGCTGATGCGTAAACACCGCACTCTTTTCATTGGCTTGACAATGCTGCCGCCAACTGCGTTATATTGGACGCATGTTCGAAGTACTCGTGTACGTCTACGAAAATTACTGGCAAGGTGACGCTTGCCCCGAACTTCAGCGGCTCGGCCGCAAACTGACAGCGGCGGGTTTTGAAGCGGAGGAAATCCAGGCGGCCCTCGTCTGGCTCGACGGCTTGAATATCGCCGCCCAAGGCACGCAAATCAGCCTGCCGGCGACTGCCCCGTCAGAGCTCGCTGAGCCAGGTGTGCATCCTGTCATTCAGCCCCAATCCCCCGACAGCCTTCGCGTTTATTCGGTTGCCGAGCAAACACAACTTGGCGCACAGAGCCTGGGATTTGTGAGCTTCCTTGAGTCGTCCGGCGTGCTGCCTCCGCACATGCGCGAGATTGTGATTGACCGCGCCATGGCAGCACCAGGCGATCCGGTCACGCTGGATGACCTGAAAATCATCGTGTTGATGGTTTATTGGAGTTTCGGTGAAGAACCCGATGCGCTGGTTCTGGACGAATTGTGCGACGACTCGGAAGGTCGCCTCGCCCACTGAGCAGCGCTACAGCGCGAAAATCCGTATTTTTTGAGCTGCTTCCGGCAGTGTCGGCCGAACCTTAGCCGAGTAAACGCTCGGGGTTCGCATCCAGTTTGGCGAGCGCGTCTCGCGTTGCGCGCACCGTAAGTGCTTCCTCTTCCGTAGGCACCAGCAAACCCGACTGCAGGTAGGCCGCGAGCCGGCGGGCCTGGATCAGGAAGTTCCGGCCATCGGCAGAAGCAAACAGGTGCAACTGCTTGCGATCACTGCACCAGGCAAACTGCACATGACTGATCTTGCCGTTGTGGTCCAGGCTGAACCATGTACCTACCTGGAGCTCCCGGGCCCATGCGCGCATGGCTTCCGTAGGCTGACTGCCGCCATCGGCAATCACTTCAATATCGGTCGCATCGATTCCGATCATGGTGACCAGGCTGTCCGTATCCAGCGGCAGGTCTCCGACGTCCTCATCGGAAAGGTAATCTTCCAGGTTCATCAGCCGTTTGGCCATGATCTCCACCCGCTCCTGGGAAATGGTGTCGGTCTTCGACATGAATGCATCGGCCAGCGTATCGCTGATAACCTTCAGATGCCCATCCTGTTCAGGCACGCCCAGGCCCAGCATGGACATGCCCAGGCGCAACAGCTGCAGCAATTTCGGCAGGTCCGCAATCACGCGGGCACGGTCGTTGCGGTTCGGTTTAGCGCTCGCGGCCCACACCAGATCAGCGGCAGCCCGCTTGAGCGTGATGGTTTCCTCGTGCTGCGGCCCGTTCTTCATCGCGGCGATTGCCAGTACTTCGGCCCATACCTTGAAGAGGAATTCGCGGATCTCGTCACGAACCGGCATGTCATTGAGCATGTTCCGCATCTCAATGGTGTACTGGATCGTCATGGTCTCTTTTTGTTCGACCTGTTGGGCGACGCTCACAACACGGGCGGCGCTGCCATGCTCGGAAAGGAATTTGGATAAAAACTTTTCGAACTCGTCATAAACCAGCTGAAACACCCGGCGCCCTGTTTCGGGATACTGCTCTATCACCTGCACGATGCGCTTGACTTCAGACTCCATGGCACCGCCGGCGACCGTAACGTCAAAGCCCAGCACGCAGGAACCCATACGGTCAATCAGGCGACGAGCAGGGTGCTGCAACGACTCAAAAAACTCGGGCTCGGAAATCGCCACACGCAATACCGGCATCTGCAAACGGGCAAACCAGACCCGGATCACTGGTGGAATGCGGTCTTCGGCAAGAATGCTCTGGAACATCAGGGCCACAATTTCAATCGTCGCTTTCTCGGATGAGGTGGACGCCGCCTGTTTGAGCGTATTGGTTCGTTCCCGCAATGCAGTTGCAGCATTGTCGACATGCACCTGGCCATAGATCTGCCCTTGCGCATCTGCGAGCAAGGTACGCTCTACACCGGTTTCTTCCTGCTTCTGCACACTCACCATCGCCTGCGCAAGCTGAGGCGAAGCCTGCGTGGGGCGGGTATCGTCGAAGCCTGCGACCTGGTTCGACAGCAAACGCTTGAGGTGCCCCATCACACCCTGGGCCCTCATACGTGCCCTGGCGAGCGGCGTGGTCGCCGTTTGCATGCGGGTTTCATCGTAGACTGCGCTGCCTTGCCTGGATACACCTGCTGGCTGCGACCCTGCTCCTTCGGACGCAGCACCTGAAAAAGCTGCACCCTGGCGGCCGGCAGAGGCTGAAGATCGCCCGCCGCCCATACCCTGAACACGGCTAACAGGCCCATCGCCCTGGCCTCCGCCAAAACCACGTGCGCCACCGCCTTCAGACCCGCCGGTCCTGGAGCCGGTTTCGCCGCCGAATTTGCCGCGTTCTTTCTCAGGACTGGAGACTTTCCTGGCAGACGCCCCGGCATCCGCTGCGGAGGGAGTGCGCTTGACCAACGGCCGTAGATCAATTTCCGCCATCACCCCCTGCTGCACCAAAAACTCGTTGGTGGCATGGTAAGTCTCCAGCAGGTGTGTACCCATGTCCTTCTGAATGACATCCTGGACAACAAGCCAGACATCCCGCGGCAGCGATGCAAGACTCCACTGTTCAACCATGTGCTGCGCAAGCACCTCGGGCCGAAGAATGTCCTGCTTGTGCAGTTCCGCGATGGCTTCGAGGTTCTGGATGCGCAGCCGGAGGTCGTTCAACTCCCAACTCGCAAAATCCAGCAGCCGGAGCGCAAGCCGCGAAGCGAGGATTTTGTCCTCCATCACGTCGTTACCCATCAATTCAAATTTGCCGCTGTCGGCAAACCTTGAGGGCGAATTTGGCGCGGAAATCGTCTGGGCAGTGGTCCATGCGGCGGTTGTGCCACGGACCCAGGTGGCGCCGCTTTTCTGGAAAGCCATCCAGGCATCACGCCGGTCCTGCATCTCGCGGACGCTGCCGGGCTGATCAACTGCGGCGGTGAGCCTGTCTTGAATGGTTTTCGCCAGCGCAGGCAGTACACGTACAGCACGCTCCGTGAACAGCGCACGTGCCTGCTCGACCAGAAGCCTGTTATTTTTGTTACTTGGAGCCACGACCGCCCTAGGATGATTAAGTCATAGCTTACACCGTGGCCCCGGCGTTGGGGTCATTGGGATCTTCGTCTTTTTTGGCCGGCCCCTTCACCAGGTCTTCACGGCGAATGCCAAGCCACATGGCGATTGCAGCGGCCACAAATACCGACGAATAGATTCCGAAAAGGATGCCGATGGTCAGCGCCAAGGCAAAGTAAAACAGGGTCGGCCCGCCAAAGAGAAGCATGGACAGCACCATGATCTGGGTGGAACCGTGGGTAATGATGGTACGGCTGATAGTGGATGTGATCGCGTTATCGATGATCTCGGTGGTATTCATCTTGCGGTACCGGCGAAAATTCTCGCGAATCCGGTCAAAGATCACCACCGATTCATTGACCGAGTAGCCCAGCACCGCCAGCACAGCAGCCAGCACAGCCAGTGAAAACTCCCATTGGAAGAAAGCGAAGAATCCCAGAATGATCACGACGTCGTGCAAATTGGCGATGATGGCCGCCACGGCGTATTTCCATTCGAAGCGGAAAGCCAGATAGACCATGATGCCGAAAACCACCATGGCGAGCGCCTTCAGCCCGTCGTGGGCGAGTTCCTCGCCCACCTGCGGGCCGACGAATTCGGTGCGCCGCAGCGTCACATCCGGGCTGGCAGCTTTCAGGGCCGCAAGCACCTTGTCGCTTTGCTGCGCAGTGCTCACGCCCTTTTGTGCCGGCAGGCGGATCATCACGTCGCGTGAGGTGCCGAAATTCTGGACCTGCACATCGGCGAAGCCCAACCCCGCCACCGTATCTCGGATTTTTCCGACATTGGCAGCCTGGGTGTAATTCACCTCCATCAAGGTGCCGCCGGTGAATTCGACGGACAGGTGCAAGCCGCGCGAGAACAGGAAGAATACGGCCAGAGCGAACGTGGCAAAGCTGATGGCATTGAAGATCAGGGCATGCCGCATAAACGGAATGTCACGCCGGATTTTGAAAAATTCCATCTGGAGTCCTTGGGAAATTCAGGGAAAAGGGTGGGGCTTACTTCGCAACCACACCCGAAGTGGCGGGCCGCCATACGGTGCCAATGGAAACCGTCTTGAGCTTCTTCTGGCGGCCGTACCAGAGGTTGACCAGGCCGCGCGAGAAAAACACTGCCGAGAACATGCTGGTCAGAATACCGATGCAATGCACAACAGCAAAGCCGCGGACCGGGCCGGAACCAAAAGCCAGCAAGGCAAGACCCACAATCAATGTCGAGGTGTTGGAATCCAGAATGGTTGCCCAGGCCCGCTCATAACCTGCATGAATCGCCGCTTGCGCGGAGGCACCGTTTCGCAACTCTTCCCGCACACGCTCATTGATCAGCACATTGGAGTCGATGGCCATACCCAGCGCAAGCGCCATCGCCGCCATGCCAGGCAAGGTCAGGGTAGCCTGCAGCATTGATAACACCGCGACCAGCAACAGCAGGTTGACGGCAAGCGCCAAACCGGAAAACAGGCCAAAAAGCATGTAATAGATCGCCATAAACGCCACGATCACGACAAAGCCCCACGACACACTGTGAAAGCCCTTGGTAATGTTGTCGGCGCCCAGCGTCGGGCCAATGGTGCGCTCTTCAATGATTTCCATGGGAGCGGCCAGCGAGCCCGCACGCAACAACAGGGCGAGATCGTTGGCTGCGTTGATGTTCATGGCGCCGGAGATGCTGAACCGCGTACCCAATTCACCACGAATGGTTGCCACCGAAATAGCCTGCCCTTTGCCCTTTTCGAACAGCAGGATGGCCATCGGCTTGTCCATGTTCTCGCGGCTCGTTTCGCGCATCACCCGCCCACCCTTGGCATCCAGCGTCAGGGATACATTGGGTTCCTGTTTTTGCGAATCGAAACCAGCCTGGGCATCCGTCAGGCTCTCGCCGGTAACAAGGACCTGTTTCTTCACAATCACCGGATTGCCGCTGATATCAGGGAATTTTTCCGAACCGAAGGGCACCATGCCTCCCCCGGTCATGGCTGCGCGGGCCCCAGCGCTGTCATCCACCAGCCTCATTTCGAGGGTCGCCGTGCGCCCCAGAATATCCTTGGCCTTGGCCGTATCCTGCACGCCCGGCAGCTGCACCACAATGCGGTCTGCGCCCTGTTGCTGGATCACCGGCTCAGCCACCCCGAGCTCGTTGATCCGGTTGTGCAGCGTCACCATGTTCTGCTTGAGCGCCTGGTCCTGGATGCGGCGCGCAGCCTCGGGCTTGATCGTGGCCGTCAGTTTGTACTCGGTTCCTTCCGGCACCTCCACCGTCTGCAGGTCTGGAAACTGGTCCTGAATCAGGCCTTTGGCAGATGCCAGCGTGGCAGAGTCACGCACCTTGACGTCAATAGCCTGGCCGTTGCGGGCGATGCCGCCGTGCCGGATATTTTTTTCGCGCAACGATACCCGAACATCTCCGGCCAGGGACTCGGCACGCTTGGTCAGCGCGGCCTGCATGTCCACCTGCAGCATGAAGTGCACGCCTCCGCGTAAATCCAGCCCCAGATACATGGGGTTTGCATGCAACGATGTCAGCCAGGCAGGCGATCGGGACAACAGGTTAAGCGCCACCACATAACCGGAGTCCCCTGCATCAGGGGCCAGCGCTTTCTGGATCGCGTCCTTGGCCTTGAGTTGCGTGTCGGTATCGCCAAACCGCGCCTTGACGGAATTACCGTCCAGGGTGATGACATCCGCCGCAATGCCGGCTTCCTTCAGTGTTTGCTCCACTTTCGCCATCGTCGTACTGTCGATCTTGACGGTGGACTTGGCGCTGGAAACCTGGACCGCAGGCGCTTCGCCGAAAAAGTTGGGCAGCGTGTACAGGGCTGCGACGATGAGCGCGATCACAATGATGGCGTACTTCCAGGCCGGATAACGATTCATGAGAGGGCTGTTCCTGGTGGACGAATGAACAATGTCAGGCCTGGCGGCCGTTGCGGTCGGCGAAGGCCTTATTTGGCTGGATTGATAGCGCCTTTGGGCAGCACCTGGATGATCGCGCTGCGCTGCAACTGGACTTCAACGCCTGGCGCCAGTTCGAGGGTCAGGTACACGTCGCCCAGCTTGGTCACCTTGCCCAGCAGGCCGCCTGCGGTGGCGACTTCATCGCCCTTGGCCAGCGCCTCAATCATGGCGCGGTGCTCCTTCTGCTTTTTCATCTGCGGGCGGATCATGACGAAGTACAGGACCACGAACATCAGCACCAGAGGCAGCATGCCCGTCAGCGAGGACATCATGTCACCGCCGGCAGCGGCAGCGGGAGCGGTTTGGGCAAAGGCGGAAGAAATGAACACGGCTAACTCCACAACGATTTAAAAGACACACTGGCGCGCGCCATCCGGCACGGACAGCGCACAGAGTTAACGATTGTATGCGGCGGGGCATCCGCAGAAGGGGGTAACTGGCGCGCGCCAGGGGCTTTTCAAGCCGGGGTTGCGCGCAAAGGGCTGCTGCAAGCTCCGCAGCAAAGCCGCTCCATGAAGGAAACACCGGACCGGCGGCGAGGCCGGCGCCGGTCCGGGCTTTAAGCCGCTTCCCGCTGAACGGTAGATCCGGGGGTACGAAAGGACTCCATCAACGCGGCCCACTGGGGCCGCGCTGCGGCCAGGTGGCGTGCCTTGACATGGCCATAACCCTTGATCATTTCTGGAATCCGGGCGATTTCCAACGCCGTGGCGTGGTTTTCGGCCGTCAGGCCAGCCATCACGTCCTGCAGGCTCGCCTTGTATTCCTCAATCAGGGCCCGCTCAGTCCGGCGCTCTTCGGTGCGGCCAAAAACGTCCAGCGGCGTGCCGCGCAGGCCCTTCAGGCGCGCCAGCACCTTGAAGGCGCCCAGCATCCACGGGCCGAATTGCTGCTTTTGCAGCTCGCCCTTGTCGTTTTTGGACGCAATCATGGGAGGCGCCAAGTGGTAATTGAGCTTGAAGTCACCTTCAAACATGCCGTTGACCTTCTCCAGGAAGCCGGTGTCGGTGTGCAGGCGTGCCACTTCGTACTCGTCTTTGTAAGCCATGAGCTTGAAGAGGTAACGGGCTACCGCCTCGGTGAGCAGCGTCTTGCCCAGCGGGGCCTCAGCCGCGCGCACCTTCTCGACGAAGGCCTGGTAGGTCTGTGCATAAGCCGCATTCTGGTAAGCCGTCAGGAAGTCCACCCGCTTGACCAGCATGTCGGCCAATGCAGGCCGCTTCACGAACTCGATCACCTGGGCCGCCTTGAACAAGGCCTGCACCGCAGCCAGGTCGTGCGCGCAGCGCCGGCCCCACTCAAAAGCGGCCTTGTTGTTGTCAACCTGCACACCGTTCAGTTCAATCGCGCGCATCAATGCGGCGTGCGACAGTGGCACACGGCCTTTTTGCCAGGCAAAGCCCAGCATCAGCGGGTTGGTGTAAATCGAATCTCCCACCAGTTGCACCGCCACCTGCTCCGCATCGAAGCTGCCCAGCAAGTCAGCACTCACTGCGGAAGTCACGGCCGTTTCGCAATTGCCGCCGGGGAACTGCCAGGCGGGGTTGGTCACAAAGGCCGCCGTCGGCGTGCCGTGCGAGTTCATCGCCACATAGGTGCGGCCCGGCTGCATGACCGTCAGCGTGTACTTGCTGGCGGCCACGATGGGGTCGCAGCCAATCACCAGGTCGGCCTTGGCGGTGTCGACCTTGGTCGTGTAGATGGCTTCGGGCCGGTTGGCGATCTGGATATGGCTCCAGGTCGCGCCGCCTTTTTGCGCCAGGCCGCCCGCGTCCTGCGTGACCACGCCCTTGCCTTCAATGTGGGCCGCCATGCCGAGCAACTGGCCGATGGTGATCACACCCGTACCGCCCACGCCGCCCACCACGATGCCCCAGGCGTTTTCAGCCACGGGCAGCACGGGCTCGGGAACCGCAAACAGGCTGCTGGGTGCGCCCTTCTTGTCTTTTTTGGGCTTCTTCAGCTGGCCGCCTTCAACGGTGACAAAACTCGGGCAAAAGCCCTTCACGCAGGAGTAATCCTTGTTGCAGGTGTTCTGGTTAATGCGGCGCTTGCGGCCGAACTCGGTTTCCAGAGGCTCCACCGACAGGCAGTTCGACTGCACCGAGCAATCGCCGCAGCCTTCGCACACCAGCTCGTTGATGACCACGCGCTTTTCCGGATCGGCCAGCGTGCCGCGCTTGCGGCGCCGGCGCTTTTCGGTTGCGCAGGTCTGGTCGTAAATGATGGCGGTCGTGCCCTTGAGCTCACGGAACTCGCGCTGGATGCGATCCAGCTCGTCGCGGTGGTGCACCGTCACGCCGTCCAACAGCGCAGCGCCGTCGTATTTTTTGGGCTCATCGGTCACGATGACCAGCTTGGCCACGCCTTCGGCGCGCAGGCTTTGCATGATCTGCAGCACCGAGTGGCCCTCGGGCCGCTCGCCGACCTGCTGGCCGCCGGTCATCGCGACCGCGTCGTTGTACAGAATCTTGTAGGTGATGTTCACGCCCGAGGCGATGGCCTGGCGGATCGCCAGCAGCCCGCTGTGGAAATACGTGCCGTCGCCCAGGTTGGCAAAGATGTGTTCATCGGTCGTGAAGGCCGCCTGGCCGACCCAGGTCACGCCTTCGCCGCCCATCTGGGTAAAGGTGGAGGTGGAACGATCCATCCAGGTCGCCATGTAGTGGCAGCCGATGCCGGCCACGGCGCGCGAGCCTTCGGGCACGCGTGTGCTGGTGTTGTGCGGGCAGCCGCTGCAAAACCAGGGGGCGCGCTCACCGGTGTCGGCCTTGCCCGCAGCCAGGGCGCGCTCGCGCCCTTCGATGATGGCCAGGCGCTCATCCATGCGGGAAATGATGTCGGCCGGTACGCCCAGCTTCTTCAGGCGTTTGGCAATCGCCTTGGCGATGATGGCCGGCGTCAGGTCGGCCTTGGCGCGCAGCAGCCAGTTGTCGCTCGGGTTGGAGCGACCCCATTCACCGCCCGACTGGTCGCCTTCGGGCTCGTCGAACTTGCCCAGCACATTGGGGCGCACATCGGCACGCCAGTTGTAGAGCTCTTCCTTGATCTGGTATTCGATGACCTGGCGTTTTTCCTCGACCACCAGAATCTCTTGCAGGCCTTCAGCGAAGTCGCGCGTGATGGTGGCCTCCAGCGGCCAGACCACGTTGACCTTGTGCAGGCGGATGCCCAACTGGTGGCAGGTGTCTTCGTCCAGGCCCAGGTCGGCCAGCGCCTGGCGGGTGTCGTTGAAAGCCTTGCCGCTGGCTATCAGGCCGAAACGGTCTTTGGGGCCGGCGATGACGTTGTAGTTCAACTTGTTGGCGCGGATGTACGCCAGCGCCGCATACCATTTGTAGTCCATCAGCCGGGCTTCCTGCTCCAGCGGTGCATCAGGCCAGCGGATATGCAGGCCGCCGGGCGGCATCTCGAAATCTTCGGGAATGACAATCTTCACGCGGTCGGGGTCGACCAGGATGGAGCTCGACGACTCGACCACTTCCTGGATGGTTTTCATGCCCGACCAGACGCCGGAAAAGCGGCTCATGGCAAACGCGTGCAGGCCCATGTCCAGGATGTCCTGCACATTCGACGGGAAGAACACCGGCAGGCCGCAGGCCTTGAAGATGTGGTCGCTCTGGTGCGCGGCGGTGGAGCTCTTGGACACATGGTCGTCGCCGGCGATGGCGATCACGCCGCCGTGTTTGGCGGTGCCAGCCATGTTGGCATGCTTGAAGACGTCAGAGCAGCGGTCCACGCCCGGGCCCTTGCCGTACCAGATGCCGAACACGCCGTCGAATTTTTTGCTTTGCGGGTACAGGTCGAGTTGCTGGGTGCCCCAGACGGCGGTGGCGCCCAGCTCTTCATTGACGCCAGGCTGGAACACGATGTTCTGCGCGGCCAAGTGCTTTTTGGCGGCCCACAGGGCCTGGTCGTAGCCGCCCAAAGGCGAGCCGCGGTAGCCGCTGACAAAGCCCGCCGTGTTCAGGCCCTCGATGGCATCGCGCGTGCGCTGCAGCATGGGCAGACGGACCAGCGCCTGGACGCCGCTCATGAAGGCGCGGCCATGATCCAGGCTGTACTTGTCATCCAAGGTGACGGTTTCAAGGGCCTTGCGGATGTGTTCGGGTAGCGGGGCGTTCATATTCGTGGGTCTCCAGGACTGTTTTTTAGTACCGCCTTGTGGGCAGGCTGGCAGAAGGGTCAAACCCGGGTAGGGGGCGCCCTCTAGTTGCATGCAAAGTGTATGCCGCCAGCCCTGATATGTCTTTGCTTTGTTTGCCCGATTTAGGCCACTTCCAGAAAGAATATTGCTGTAAAGTGACGAATATGGAAACATTAGATAAGTTTGATATCGCCATCCTGAATGAGTTGCAACTGGATGCGCGTTTGACGAACACGGAACTCGCCTCTCGCGTGGGGCTGTCCGCTGCGCCCTGCTGGCGGCGGGTGCGGGCGCTGGAAGAGTCGGGCTTTATCACCGGCTATCGGGCCGAGATCAACCGCCACAAGATCGGCCTGGGCGTGCTGGCTTTTGTGCGGCTGGACGCCGACCGCAACAGCGGTGACGCCACCCGCCAGCTGGAGGAAGCCATCAAAAAACTGCCAGAAATCGTCTCTTGCCACTACATCAGCGGCACCGGCACCTTTGAGCTGCAGGTGGTGGCGCAAGACCTTGAGGCCTTCAGCAAGTTTGCGCTGCAGAACCTGATCAACCTGCCCAATGTGAAAGACCTGCACACCAGCTTTTCACTCGGCGAGGTCAAGGCGAGCAGCGCCTTGCCGCTCGGGCACCTGACACGGGTTACAGCCTAAAATTCAAGAAAATAGCGCCTTCAACCCTTTACTGACGGGCGCAACCAGCTATTGATTTAATAGCATCAAACTCGCTCGCCATGCACAATGGTCGCCGCATGAAACACCTGCAAGACAACGCCTTCAAGGAGCCTCACATGAAACCATTTTCCAGCCCTGTCTCTCTGGTTTTTATGCTTTTTATGGCTCTGACGCCCGTCCTGCAAGCGCAACCAGCTATCAATTCAGGAGCAAGCCCGGAGGCACTGCCCATGCGCAACCTGCAGATCGAAGTACGGCAGGCCGGCAGCAGCCTGCGCTCCCAGAGTGCCTTGGGCGCCCAGGGCGGTGTTGTGCTGCAACCGGGCCGCTCGGGCCTCAATGCCCAGATCACAGCCCAGGACAGCCAGCGCAGCGATTCACGCGACCTGGTGCAGCGCGTGCTGGTGCTCAATGGCCGCAACGCCAACATCAACCTGGGCAACAGCCAGCCGTTGCGGCTGGTGCAGGCGCGCCAGGCCAGCACCGTGTTCATCGAGGCCAACAGCGGCTTTTCAGCCAAACCCATCTGGTACGGTGGCGACAACGTGGAGCTGGAACTGGCCGCGGGGCAGGCCAGCCGCACAGGCTCGTCGCCGCAGGCTCCCTTGTCCTCATCGTCCACCAGCACCTCGCTGACCGTTCGCCTCGGGGAGTGGGTCACCGTGGCCGAGTCGGACGATGCGGGCGCCGGCAGCAGCAGCGGCATCGCCGACAGCCGGCAATCGACCCGTCGGGACGGTATGAGGGTGGAAGTCCGCCTCTCCGTGCGCTAGAAGAAGCCGTCCAAAAATCGCGGTGAAGCGGTTTTGGCACGGCAGGTCCGCGCAACAACGCGAAGAGGTTTTTCCAGGGAATCAGTCGCGTACGCAGCGCGCCGTCAGCGGCAGCAGCGGATAACGCAGCACCGCCTCGCGGCCGCTGGCTCCCAGGCCAAACTCGGCGCGTATACGCGGATTGCTGTACACCGTCTGCTGCGCACCCTGGCCGCCTGCGTCGCGAAACAGCAGGTCCGAGCCGCCGGCGCTATCCAGCACGGCGGTGTCGTCCACAAACTTCACCTTGAAGTCAGCGCCGTGTTCGCAGCGGTACTGCGCGGCAGACGAAGGCCCGCCACCCGCCGCGCAGGCTGCCAGCACAAGAGATCCGGTTACCGCCACCATGGCCATCCCGGTTCGCGTCGACAGTTGTTTCATGGAATCTCCTTCAGCTTGCCCAACGTTTTGAGCACTCACTTCGGCCAGAGCACCCAGAGCCGCAGCGGCTGGTTGACACGTGCCGCCAGCAGGCCGGCTTCGGGGCCGGTTCCGGCAAAATAATCGGCCCTGACCGCACCCACGATGGCGCTGCCGGTGTCCTGCGCCAGCACCAGCTTCTGAAGGTTGGCCGCGCCGCCACGGGACACCAGCCACACCGGCGTGCCGTAGGGAATGCTTCCCGGGTCAACTGCAATCGAGCGGCCCGGTGTCAGCGCCACGCCCTGCGCACCTTTGGGTCCAAAGGCGGTGTCCAGTTCACCCAACGGCTGCTCCTGGAAAAAAGTGTAGCGCGGGTTGCTCCAGAGCATTTGTTGCGCGCGCTGCGGATTTTTCGCAACCCACGCCTTGGTGGACTCCACCCAAGGCGCCGTCATGCGGCCTTCGCCCTGCTCCAGCAACCATTGGGTCACGCTGCGAAACGGCTGCTCGTTCGAGCCGGCATAGGCCACGCGCACGACGCGCTGTGAGCCATCGGCTTCGGTGATGTTCAGGCGGCCCGAGCCTTGTATGTGCAGCGACATCGCCTCAACCGGGTCGGCCAGCCAGGCGATCTCGCGGCCACGCAACGCCGCTTTGGCTTCAGCAAGGGTGTCGATTTCCTGCCGGGAGAACCACGGTTTGCGGCTGCCCAGTGATGCGGGAGGGCGGTACAGCGGCACCTCGTAACCCGCGACGGGCTGCCGGCTGGCCCTGAGCACTGGCTCGTAGTAACTGGTCAGCAGCCCCTCGGTTACGCCTTGAAGGCTCTCCACCCGGTAGGGCTGCAAGCGCCTGACCATCCAGTTGCGCTGCTCATCGGCGGACGCAATGCTGAGACGCCGGATCTCGCCGCACAGCGGCGCAAAACCCGGGCCGGGACGCTCACAGCTCTTGAGCCAGGCATTCCAGGCCTCAAACAGCGCGTCTTCCTCGAAGCCGGGCAACTCGGCCCAACGGACCGCGACCCAGCGGCTTTTCCCCTGCAGCATGGGCGCAGGCAATGGGCCGGTATCGCCGGCGCGCACACCCGGGGCTGTGGGCTCGCCCGCCGGGACGGTCGAAGGCGGCCGGGGCGGGCTTGCGCAGGAAGCAAGCAGCGCCACCATGGCGATAATTGGGACAAGCCGCATGGAACGCATTGACGGCAGCACAGGCATCGAAGCCTTTTTTGAAATCCAAGGAAATGTCATGGCCCTACTTTTGCTCGAAGCCCTGGGGGCGTTGCTGCTGCTGGTATTCATTGTGTGGTGGACGATGTTTTCGGGCCGTAAAAATGGCGAATTGAAGGAATCGGTCCATTCAGAGACCCCTGCAGAGCCGAAAAAAAAATAAGCCCGGCGCAGCGCTGCAATTACACGTTACGCAGCAGATTGGCCAGCTCCACCGCCGACTTGACACCCATTTTGTCAAAAACCCGGGCACGGTGGACTTCCACCGTGCGCACACTGATGTCAAGCTGGTCCGCTACCAGCTTGTTGGGCAACCCACCCACCACCAGCTTCATCACATCACGCTCCCGGTCTGTCAGGCCGTCGAGACGGGCCTGCAGGCCCGTCGACTCGCTATGCTGCGCCAGTGCCCCGGCGGAATGGTTGAGGGCCTGTTCAATGCGGTCTACCAATGCGTTGTCTGAAAAGGGTTTTTCGCAAAAATCAAAAGCGCCGCGCTTGACCGCGTCGACCGCCGTGGGAACGTCTGCATGGCCCGTTAAAAAGATCACCGGCAGGGTGGGCAGCAGGCCGTAAGCAATCAGCTTCTCGAACATGGCCAGTCCGCTCAGGCCTGCCATGCGTACATCCAGCAGCACGCAGGAAGGCGACTTGACCGCGAAGTGCTGTGATACGCGTGCATCAAACGCCTCTGCACAGTCGAAGGTTTCGCTCAGCAATCGGCGTGAGCGCAGCAGCCAGGCCAGCGCATCACGCACGCTGGCGTCGTCGTCGACGATATAAACCGTGGCATTTTGTATGGGTTCCATGCTGTGTCCTTCAGGCTGTATGCGCACCCGCATCATGCGGCAGGGCCGCCGGCAGGGTGAAACTGAAAATCGTACCCCGCGGCTGGGCGGGCTCAAACCCCAGGAAGCCGCCGTGCTGCTCAATCACCGTGCGGCACAGGCTCAGGCCCAACCCCATGCCCTCTTCCTTGGTGGTGAAAAATGGCGTGAAGAGCTGCTCGGCCACTTGACTGGAAATGCCTTCACCGCAATCCGTCACCGAAAATTCCACCCAGCGGCTCTGCGCGTTCGATGCGGCCGGACGTATACGCAGCGTCAGCACTTTTTCCCGCGGGGCCGCCTCTGCCGACCCGCCTTCGTGGCTCGCAGCCTGCATGGCCTGCATGCCGTTGCGTGAGAGGTTGAGAAGCACTTGCTCAACCATGGTACGGTCACACAGCACGGGCGTGCAGGTCTCGTCGACCTCGATCACCACACGCACGCCGAGCTTGCGTGCCTGAAGGGTCACCAGTGGCATGATGGCGTCCAGCAGGGCGCGAGGCTGCACGGCTTCCCGCACCTGATCGCGCCGCCTGACGAAATCATGCACGCTCTTGATGACCTTTCCCGCGCGTTCGGCCTGCTCGGCAATGCGGCGCATGGCCAGCTGCAAATCTTCCGACAACGGTGCGACGGCTGAGCCTGCATTCGCAGCCAGCGGTTTGTCATGATCCATGCCATCCTGCAGCAGGTTGAGCGAGCCGGTGGCGTAGCTTGAAATGGCGGCCAGCGGCTGGTTAAGTTCGTGGCTGAGCAGCGAGGCCATTTCGCCAACCATCGCCAATCGTGCGGTTGCTTGCAGGCGATCCTGGCTGGCACGGGAAAGCTCTTCCACCCGTCGCTGTTCACTGACGTCCAGAATCGCGCTCATCCAGCCGGTGTGCTTGCCCACAGCGTTGATCAGCGGGGCCTCCATGATCAGCACGGGGAACCGCGTGCCATCGCGCCGCATGAACACCGATTCGTGGCCTTCCCTGGGCAGGCTGTTGCCCGCCAGCCGGATTTCCTGGCGCTGCTGATAAACGCCGGCCAGTTCGGGTGGCCAGTAGGGCGAGGGAAAGCTCTGGTTGAGCAGGTCCTTGGCGTCCACGCCAACCATCTTGCAAAACGCCGGATTCACGTAAGTGATGCGCCCTTGGAGGTCGCGCGCGCGCAGGCCGGTCAGCACAGAGTCCTCCATGGCCTTGCGAAAAGCCAGGGCTTCGCCGAGGTCATGCTCGACTTTCAGCCTGCGGCGCATATCCCTTGCGAGGAGATACAGCACGGCAAGCAGCGCCAGGGACATGGCGGTTACCAGCGCGGTGAGCACATTGGGGAAAAGGGCCGGGGTGCCCAGCCGGCTTTCCATCCTGACCACGAGCGTATTGCCGGGCAGGTCCAGCAACTGTTGCGCAATATAAATCCGGCTGCCGCGCGAAGGCACACCGTGCAGGGCCAGGCGTGTACCGTCCGCCTCAGTGAAGGACAGGCCGATGCCCCGGGCGAGCTGGCGCCCGACCAGCTCCCCCAGCATGTCCTGCAGCGAATAGGTGACCACGCTATACCCCGTGAGGCGCCCTGACACCATGATGGGCAGGCACATGTCGAGCACTTCGAGGCCCAGGCCATCGCGCTGCGGCATGAAATAACTGATGGAGTAGGCCGCACCGCTCAGGCGCCGGGCCGTAGTGCAGGTCAGGCCCACGTCGGTTTGCAAGGTGCCTCGTCCGAGTCGCTCGAACACCGAAGTGCGATAGGGTGTTTCCACAAACCCGAGCACATCGAGCGCTTCGTTGCGCCATTCAAGCCGCATGATTTCACGACGCTCGCGAAGCAGCTCGGCGGCGGATAAATGCCACGACTCCGGCGTGCGGTCGCTGGACTGCAGGGCCTGCAAGGTCTGGATATTGCGCGTCAGTCCCGAGCGAATGTCGGTCACGGCTTCCGCCGCGTCATGCTCCAGCCGGCTTTGCACCATGCTGGACTCATACCGCCCGGCCAGCCACACCAGAATGCCCAGCAGCGCCACCAGCAGCGCCACCAGCAGCGCCCACAGGGACCAGCGCTTGCTGGCACGGCTGACGCCATTTGCAAACGGAAGCCTCACGCGGCCGGCCTCATAGGAAACGATGGTTCAATGCAGGCAAACGGCTTCGCACGCCTTCCGTGTGAGTGCTGGAGATTTCACCCAGAACAACGCCTGCGCCTTCCGCCTGCTGGGCCACAACCTCACCCCATGGATCCACCAGCATGCTGTGGCCCCAGGTACGGCGACCATTCTCATGCGTGCCGCCCTGCGCTGCCGCGATGACGTAAGCCTGGTTTTCAATGGCACGTGCACGCAGCAGCACTTCCCAATGCGCCTGCCCAGTGGTGTAGGTAAAAGCACTGGGCACCAGCAATACATCGGCCTTCAGGGCGCGGTAAAGCTCCGGGAAGCGCAGGTCATAACAAATGCTCATGCCAACAGCGTAGACATGGCCATCCCGGGAAGCCAGGTCAAACCTGACGGGCTCTGCACCGGGCTCCAGCACGCGCCTTTCGTCGTAGTCTTCCTGACCCTGCGCAAAGCGAAAAAGATGGATCTTGTCGTACCGCGCGATGCATTGGCCCGTGGGCGCATAGGCCAGCGAACAGTTGCGCGCGCGCGCCGGATCAGCTGTGGCCACAGGCAGCGTGCCACCGACGATCCACAAACCGAGCTCACGCGCCGACCGGCTCAGGAAGTCCTGTATCAGGCCCGTCCCGACACTCTCCTGGACTTTCAACTTGTCGGTATCCTTGAAGCCCATGATGCAGAAATATTCCGGCAGAACGGCCAGTTCAGCGCCCTGGGCCGCAACTTGTTCAAGCAGGCGGCGCGCCGCGGCCAGGTTGTCCTGCACGCGCGTACCTGAGACCATCTGGACGGCAGCTATCTTCATGGTTAACGGGCCTCCTGAACAGGTTCTGCTGCGGCCTGCGCCTTGCGATCCACCTTGTTGATTTTCGGGTCAGACCAGGTTCCCTCAATGTGGAATTCCTGGGTCGCCGCCTGCATCAAAGGCCGGCGCAGGAACATCTGGGCAAGGAAGCTGCCCAAGCCGATGGCAGGGTTAATGACTGTGGCAATCAGGGAAGCCGTACCGGCATTGATCTCCGGCACCACGACCGCCTTGATGTTTTGCGTCTCCTTCGCAATATCGGCACTGCCCTCCATCAGCACGGCCGCGTTCACGCCTTTCATCTGCAGGTTGTTGGTATAGGCGACGCCCTGATTGATGTTGACATCGCCGCGGACAAAGTCAAAGGCAAAACCTTCGGAAAAAACGTCCCGAAAATCCAGCGTCAGTCGCCTGGGCAAAGACTGCAGGCTCAGCACGCCCAGCAGTTTTGTGATGCCTGGGTCAGCCTTGACAAACTGCCCGGACTCCACATTGACATTGAACTGTCCGCTCATGCTCGGATAGTCCAGGCTGAGGGGTGATCCCATCCAGGCGACCTGCCCCTCGAGTTTGCCCTTGCCGCGGCGAATGACCTCGCCCATACCAAAGCGCTTGAGCAACTCACCCGAATCGGCGATGTCCAGCTTGAAATTCATCACGGTGCGACGGCGCTCGGAAACCGCTCGCGCGGTACGCGGCGCGCCCGCCGCAAGGCCCTGCGCATTGATCGCCACCCAGTTGCCCGTTGCCGTCAGCACCGCCTCGGGAAGGATCACATTGAACTTGTTCAGGCGCCATTCGCGCACGCCCTCGCGGGCCGCGGTAGAGGCTCCGCGGTTGACGGCGTCGATCTCGACCCGACCCAGTTTTTTTCCGCGTAGCTCCAGGTCTTCCACCACGATGTCCAGGGCAGGGATGCTGGCGGGCTGCTCGTTCAGGATAGCTTCCACGTCACTGGCCGTACCTGGCGCCAGGCTCAAACGGGAAAGCCGTGCATAGACCCGCCCGGCGCCTATGCCGCCTGGCTGCCGGAATTCGACATATCCGTTGAGCTCTGAAGCGTCGATATTCGCACGCCATGTCAGGCCTTCACGGGAGCCACCCACCACCACGTTGTTCAGCTTGCGCCCTTCAACCACCAGCTCCTTTGCGCGAATGGCCATGGAGGTCGGTAAATAAGTCAGGGATGCGTTCGCGGCGGCCCGATTGGTCGCCGCAGTAGCTGCCGCCGGCGGAGGTGTCTGGAGCGCGCTGCCGGAAGAAGAATCTTCCAGTATTTTTTGCCAGGCATCGAGATCCACGTGGGCCAGATTGATATTGGCCGCCACACCGGCTTCCTGCACGGGCACTGTCTCCCCCGGCTCCAGCCCAACACCGATTCCGCCCCGTATCACACGAGGCTCACTGCCGCTGACGTCGCGCACATACATGATGGACGCCACACGGCCTATGGTCATCGACAGGTGGTCCTCCAGCTTTTGCCCTGGCCCCATGGAGGTCGGCAAAAGCGAATTCTCAAACCGCAGCGGCAATGCCGCTTCCGCTGTCTTGCTCAGGGGCGCGGGCAAGTTGAGCGCCATGCCTTGCAGGCTGCTGGCGACAACCAGCTCAGGCACGCCACGGCGAAAACCCAACGAGGCGGTATAAGCCGTGCTGCCCGTGGCATTTTGAGCCATGCGCGAAAGCGCGCCGAGCTCCCTGGCTTGGCGCAACCCTTCAGCGGTGACAACGCCTTGCGCCTTGAATGCCACCAGGCTTTCCGGCTCTGCATTGCCGGGCGATCGCGCCTGCACCCGCGTGCCACCGTCAAAACGGACGTCGCCGCCAAGCAGCCGGGCCTGGGCTCCCGTCACGGTGAAACCGCGTTCGCTCACGGTCACAACGCCCTTGAGTTTTGTCAGCGCTGGGGTATCCGGGCTAAATTGCAGGTCATTGCCGGGCAGCGTGACGGTTCCGTCCACCCGGGATTTATCGATCGTGTGGATAGGCAAGTCCAGCCGAAACCGGTATTCGCCCGTTCCGGCTGCAACCGCCTTGGCCAGCACATGGTTGGTCATGCCGGCAACCGGGGACTGGTTGACGAACCCCAGCGCATCAGCAAGCGGCCCCTTGAGGTGTGTGTTCACCTCGACAGTGGTGTCATGGGTCAGGTCAGGGATACGCGCATTACCCTTGACCAGCTGCAAACCCGGCAGGCCATTGACCTTGCCGGTGACGTCGTTGACCTCAAGTGCCGCATGGTTAAACACCAGTTCGCCGTTGAGTTCAGTCAATGCCGGCCACCCTGCCGCTCCGGCCGGCTGTATGGATTTGGGCACATAGGCATAGTGACCGTTTCGCACCTTGGCGGTCACCCGGAAGTCTCCTTGCACCGGGTTGGTGAAAGGTAATTGCGCCAGCGGCCCCTTGACCTTGAACTTCACGTCGCTGACCTGGCCTTGCACGACCGCGTCACGCACATAGTGGCGCACACGGTCCGGCAATACCAGCGGCAAATAACGGTGCACCCGCTCGCCATCACCGCGGCTCAAAACGCCCTGCAGATCCAGCACACCCGGGAACCTGGGGTCTGCTGCATCTGCGACATGCGGTTTGCTGGAAACCACATCGCCGGTATGCCATGCGGCTTGCGCTTCTCCCTGCGCGTCGGCATTGGAAAATCGCAGATTGTTCAGCTGCGCTTCGATTTTCCGGCCCGCAAATTTCCATTGCGTCTCGGCGGAAAGCTGGTCAAACGGCACCAGCGAATCCTCAAACACGCCCGGCAGGTCGAGAGATCCGTTGAGTATCTTGACCCCGGCCCGTCCACCCGCTTGCGTCAGGTCAAAGTCAATGGTGGCGCCGCTGATTCCCGGCCTGCCGGGCTTGGGATGCACTGCCGCCGGACCTGGCGGCGCGGGCATGGCAGCAATGCTCAGTCCGGCGACGCGCCCTTTTGCTGCGTAGATGGCAGGGGCATCCAGCGGTCCCTGCCAGCGGGCCTCTACGCTCTCGACCAGCCCCTTCGGGGCAAAAGAAGCGATCAGGCCATGGACGGAAGCATCGAGCGGCAGGCGATTGGCAATCTGCGCGAGCGCGGCAAGATCGAGCTTGTCTGCCTTGAGTTCGGTGTGCTGCGCAACGCCGGCCTCGTCCCCTGTGTGCACCAGCGCCACATTGCCGCCCGGCCATTGCAGGCCGTCGCGGGTAAGAAAGCGCAAGCCTTCGGTATTGAAATCAAAACCATTGGTACGCTGGCCGCCACCCACACGCCCGGCGACAAAATCAAAGGCCAAAGGCTGCAGCCTGGCACCCAGGCGGGCGTCTACATCCTGCAATGCCACATCGGCCGTGCCGCCGGTCACGCGGCCCTGGGAAATATCTGCCCATGCGCGGAGCGCGCCATTCCCGCGTGTCAGCTCAATGCCCAGTGCGTCCAGGTTGAGGTACGGCCTGATGCGGGACGCATCCACCCGGTCGAACCCGGCAAATAGCTGGCCGGTCCAGGCATCAAAATCACCGGCGCTGCTTGACAGCAGCGATTGGCGGAATATGCCCCTGACAGTGAAGCGGTCACCCCATTCTGCAGGGGGTGTGGCATCCAGGCGCATGAGATGGCGCCGCCGCGTATTGCGCATCACCCAGTCAACCTGCGTCAACGCCAAGGGCGGCGCCGGATTCATTTCATCGGTCCAGCGCACGGTGCCGCCTCGCATGACAAACTCGGTCTGCGAGAAGAACCAGTCCGCAGCGGCGCTCTCGCCGGCCGCCCGGTTCTGCGAAACATCGAGGCCGCCGACATAGATCTTTCCGTCAGCGGTCCGGCGTATGTCCAGCTCGGGCTTGTCGATATAAAGCTGCTCGAAGCCCAGCCCCCAGATCGAAGAAGCGGACAGGGCGCCGAGAATCACCGGCAGCCGCAGGGCCTCGCGCCCTTGGGCGTCGAGCAGGGTCACGTCGCGCAACTCGAACGAAGGAATCATCCCTTGGGAATGTGCGGTGATTCCGCCAATGCGAACAGGCACCCCCAGAGCCTTGCTGGCCTCTATTTCCAGACGCGGACGAAACTCCCCGATTCGCGGCACAATCCAGCCATGCAGCACGAACCAGGTCAGGCCAACGAGCACCCAGGCCGTGGCAACAAGCCACAGCAACACGCGCAGGGTGAGAGCAAGCCAGCGCAGTCGTTGCGGCGGCGGGGTAGGCAGGCTGGGGATCGTTGGCTCCATTGACATGAGAATTATGACCGCCGGGGCCAGCGTTCGCCCGGCAGTGAACCATGAAGTTTTGTGAAGTAGTGTGATGACCGTCGCTCAAACCGCCCGCCCTGATACCTTACTCGCCGCCGGGCCGGCCACGTCGGACTATTCACGGTTCGTCCAGCGCATTCGCCGCCGCTATGCCGATCAGCTCCCCCTCCTGCCTGCGGGAGCCCCTGTGCGCGCCGGCATGCAGGCCGCACTGGACGCGCTACTGGCCCAGGGCATGGCGACAGGCGCGGCGCTCCGGGTGCTTCGCCAGCTGGTCATGGAAAGGCTGGTGGTTCTCGACTGTGACGGTGCCCTCGAAAGCCAGGCCCCGCTTGCCGTGGTGACCTGCGCCATGACCGAGCTCGCCGAGCTGGCCCTGGATGTCGCCATGCGCGAGTCGGGCGCCGAACTTGACGGGCTGCATGGCGCACCGCAAGGCCCCGACGGGGAGCGTGCACGCATGTGGGTCGTGGGCATGGGCAAGCTGGGTGCGCGCGAACTCAATGTTTCCAGTGACATCGACCTCATTTATGTCTACGACCACGATGGCGAAACCCGGGGGCGCAGCGATGGCCGCGGGCAGATATCCAATCACGAGTACTTCGCGCACCAGGTCAAGGCCGTCTTTAGCCTGATTGGCGATGCCACGGAGCACGGTTTTGTGTTTCGGGTGGACCTGGCGCTCCGGCCCAATGGAAGCTCCGGGCCTGCGGCCATTTCACTGAGCGCGCTCGAGGAGTATTTCCAGGCACAGGGTCGCGAATGGGAACGTTTTGCCTGGCTCAAGAGCCGGGTGGTGGCACCGCTTGAATGCGTGCAGGACGGCTCGGCGCAGGCCCTGCGCGGCTCCGTGCTGCCCTTCGTGTTCAGGCGCTATCTTGACTACAACGTCTTCGATGCGCTGCGCACCTTGCACCGGCAAATCCGCGAGCATGCCGCCAAGCGCTGCGCCGGCCACCCGGAGCGGGCCAACGACGTGAAGATGTCACGCGGCGGCATTCGCGAAATCGAATTCACCGTGCAATTGCTCCAGGTGGTTCGCGGCGGGCAATTTCCCGAGCTGCGCACCCGCCCCACGGTCGACGCCTTGCAGCGCGTGGCACGCGCGGGCCTGATGCTGCAGGAAACCGCCGATGCGCTGGCACGGGCCTATGATTTTCTTCGCCGGGTGGAACATCGCATCCAGTATCTCGATGACCAGCAGACTCATGTCCTGCCCACGCGTGATGACGACCTGGCGTGGATCGCAGAAACGCTGGGCTACAGCAATTGCTGCCCCTTCCTCAGTGAGCTCGACACCCACCGGGAGCTGGTGGCCGGGGAATTCGACAAATTGCTGGGCGGCAAGCCCGACTGCAAAGGCTGCGGAAAAACGGCCAAGGCGGCGCCGCAGCAGCTCGAAGACTTGCTGGAGCAATTGTCGGAACAATGGCCGGAACAGTTTCGCGCGCGCCTGGCGCTGTGGCGCCAGCATCCGCGGGTGCTCGCCTTGCGCGAAGATTCCCGCGCCCGTCTGGCGCGGCTGGTGCAGCGCACCGCCGCCTGGCTGGCGGAAGGCACGGTCACCGAGGAAGCGGCGGTGCGCATCATCGACTGGATAGAGCCGCTCCTGAGGCGGGAGAGCTACCTGGCGCTGCTGCTGGAACGGCCTGCGGTGCATGAGCGCCTGCTGCGCCTGCTGGGGGCCGCCAAATGGCCCGCACGCTACCTGCTGCAGCATCCCGGCGTCATTGACGAGCTGGCCAGCGACGAGCTGCTCAGGGAACGCTTTGACGGCACAGCCTTCGCGCGTGACCTGCAACAGCGCCTGGCCGCGCTCAGGAGCACCGGCGAGGACGACGAGGAAACCTGCCTGAACCTGCTGCGCCGCGCCCACCATGCGGAAGTGTTCCGCACCCTGGCGCGCGATCTGGAAGACGTACTCACCGTCGAGCAGGTGGCCGATGATCTGACGGCTCTCGCCGAAGCGGTGCTGAGCATCACCACCGACTGGTGCTGGCAGCGCCTGAAGAACCGGCACCGTGAGACACCGCAGTTCGCCATCATTGCCTACGGCAAACTGGGCGGCAAAGAACTGGGTTACGGCAGCGATCTCGACATCGTGTTCGTCTATGAGGACGACGACGAGCGGGCCCCCGAAGTCTATGCGGCATTTGTGCGCAAGCTCATCAACTGGCTGACCATCAAGACCGGTGAAGGCGACCTGTTTGAAATTGACACCGCCTTGCGCCCCAATGGCAATTCGGGCCTGCTGGTCACCAGTTTTGAGGCCTATACCCGCTACCAGCAGCAGCGCGGCAGCAATACCGCCTGGACCTGGGAACACCAGGCCATGACACGTGCCCGCTTCGTGCTGGGTGATGAGTCGCTGCGCCTGCGGTTTGACGAAGTCCGGCAAACCGTCATCACTGCACCGCGCGACATCGTTGCGCTGCGCAATGAAATTGTGGCCATGCGTGAGAAGGTGCGCGATGCCCATCCGGTCAAGAGCATTCACACACCGTCTTCCGGGAGCCCGCCTCCGCTCAAGGCTGAAAAATTTGACGTCAAGCACAGTGCGGGCGGCATGGTGGACGCCGAGTTCGCGGTGCAGTTCCTGGTGCTTTCCCAATCAGCCCGGCACCCGGAATTGAGGGACAACGTGGGCAACATTTCATTGCTGCAACGCGCAGAAACTGCCGGCCTGCTGCCGGCCGGCGTCGGCCAGCGGGCGGCAAGCGCCTACCGCGAACTGCGGCGTGTCCAGCACCGCGCACGCCTCAACGAAGAACCCACGCAGGTCAACCCGCCTGCGCTTGAGGCAGAGCGAAGCGCGATCCAGCAACTGTGGGTCGCCACCTTCAAATCAAACAATTGATTTAATTCAATCGCCTGTTTGATTAATGTGCTCTAATCCGGGCACATGACACCCGACCTGCCCTCTCAAACACCTTCGCGCTCAGCCAAGCCTGAAGGCGAAAGCCGAAAACAGCGCTCCGACGGCGCCCATGCCAGGGCGCATCTGTTGCTCGCGGCACTCAGGCTGTTTTCCGAAAAAGGGTTTGCCAAAACCTCGATTCGCGATATCGCCCATGCCGCGGGGGCCAACGTGGCGGCGATCAGCTATTACTTCGGCGATAAAGCCGGCCTGTACCGGGCCGTTTTCACCGAACCGCTGGGCAGCGCGCGCGATGACATTGCGCTGTACAACCAGCCCCACTTCACCTTGCGGCAGTCCCTTGAAGGCTTTTTTTCGAGCTTCCTCGAACCTTTGCGCCAAGGTGAACTGGTGCAGTTGTGCATGAAGCTCCACTTTCGCGAGATGCTGGAACCCACAGGCCTGTGGGCCGAAGAAATCGACCAGGGCATCAAGCCGGCGCATACCGCGCTGGTCACCGTGCTTTGCCGCCATTTGGGCGTCACAAAAGCCGACGACGAAGTGCACAGGCTGGCGTTTTCCATTACCGGGCTGGCACTTCAGATGTTCCTCAGCCGCGAGGTCGTGGAGGCGATCCGACCCCAGCTGTTCGGAACACCCGAGGCCCTGGAGCAGTGGGCTGTCAGCCTGGTGGCCTATGCCGAAGCCATGGTGGGCGTCGAAATGGCACGCCGAAATCACCTTTCCGATTACCCCGCGGCTGACATGCCGCGACTGAAAACAGCACACCATGAAAAAAACTGACTCCGGACGCGAACGCTTGCGCTTGCTGACAGCGGCGCCGCTGTTCGGCGCGTTCGCGCTGTTGCTGGGCGGCTGCGCTTCCGACAATCCGCACACACCCCCTTCCGTCTCGATTCCCGCGCAATGGCAAACACCTTTACCGACGGCGGGCACCACAGCGGCATTGCCCCACGGCGGCAGCCTGAAAGGGCTGTCGCAATGGTGGCAACAGCAAAATGACCCCTTGCTGGTGGAACTGATCATGGCGGCGGAATCGGTCAGCCCGACCGTTTCCACCGCGCGCTCCAACATCGAGCAGGCGCGGGCTTCACGCGTGGCCTCGGGCGCAGCCATGCTTCCCACACTCGATGGCACCGCGAGCGTCAGCCGCGGACGTTCGGCACCCGTGAACCGTTCAGCGCCACCCATTTCCACAACCGCCCAGGTGGGTTTGCAGACCTCCTGGGAAATCGACCTCTTCGGTCAGTACGCCGCGAGCCGGGATGCCGATCAGCAGCGGCTGGAGGGCTCCCAGGCGCTGTGGCATTCGGCGCGTGTATCGGTTGCCGCCGAGGTCGCCACCCAGTACTACAGCCTGCGCGCTTGCGAAAAGCTGCTCGAGGTTGCGCGCTCCGATGCCGCGTCCCGGGGTGAAACTGCACGTTTGGCGGAACTCAGCACCAGGGCAGGTTTTCAGGCTCCCGCCACCGCGGCATTGGCCAGGGCCAGCGCGGCCGAAGGCAACAGCAACGCCATCCAGCAGCGCGCACTGTGCGACCTGGATGTCAAGGCACTGGTAGCCCTGACTGCCATCGACGAACCCGCACTGCGGCAAAAACTGGCCAGCACACCGGTCGACCTGACTCTGGAATCGGTAGCGCCTGTCATCAGCGTGCCGGCGGAAGTGTTGGCCCAGCGGCCCGATATCTTCAATGCTGCACGCGAGGTGGACGCCGCCCACCTGGAGGTCGGCAGCGCACGCGCACAGCGCTTTCCAAGGCTCAACCTGAGCGGCTCGATAGCAGCCTCCAAGTCGTACACGGCCAGTACCACGCAACGCTTTGACACCTGGACCGTCGGGCCACTACAGCTGACCATCCCGATCTTTGACGGCGGCGCCAGCGAGGCCAATGTAGAAGCCGCCAAGGCGCGCTACGAGGACGCCGCCGCCCAATACCGCGGCAGCGTGCGAAAGGCCGTGCGGGAAGTCGAGGAAGCGCTGGTCAACCTGCAAAGCACCGCCGAGCGCAGCCAGGATGCATTGGTCGCCACTCAAGGCTACCGCGCGTCATTCGTCGGCACCGAAGCCCGGTACAAGAGCGGGCTGGCAAGCCTGGTCGAACTTGAAGACGCCCGTCGCACCCTGCTGGCCGCACAGAGCGCCCTGGTCACGCTGCAACGTGACCGGCGCAGCGCCTGGGTTGCACTGTACCGGGCGCTCGGCGGCGGCTGGACCACCGCCGAACCCCCGGTACCGCCACTGGCGTCTGATATGCCGGCACCTTTCACCCCTGCTGCCCTCACAGCCCCCTGAGGCGCGGTTTGCCGACCCCGCCACACCTATGACAGATTCTTTGAACACCATGCCAAACTTCAAACTCAAACCCGTCGCGCTCGCTGTGATCGCTGGTGCCGTGCTCGTTGCCGGGGCCGCAGCTTTTTTTCTTCTGAAGGCCAACGCAAAAGAAGACAAGGCAGTCACCGCAAAGCCGGCACTGACGGTCGCCACCGCGCTGCCGTCTCAAATGACCTTGCCGGTGAAACTCAGCGCCAACGGCAATATCACCGCCTGGCAGGAGGCCGTGATCGGCTCCGAATCGAACGGCCTGCGGCTGGTGCAAGTGCAGGCCAATGTGGGCGACCAGGTCAAGGCCGGGCAGGTGCTGGCGGTGTTCTCGGGTGACAGCGTGCAGGCGGACACGGCCCAGGCCAAAGCCAGCCTGATTGAGGCCCAGGCCAACGCGGCTGACGCGGCGGACAACGCCGCGCGTGCGCGCACGCTGGCGAATTCGGGCGCTTTAAGCGAGCAGCAGATCAACCAGTACAACACCACCGAGCAAACGGCCAAGGCGCGTGTCGAGGCGGCCAGGGCGCTCCTTGAGGTGCAGCAGGTACGCGGTAAAAACACGCAGGTGCTGGCGCCCGACAACGGCGTGATCTCCGCACGCACCGCAACGGTAGGCTCGGTGGTGCCGGCAGGCACCGAGCTGTTCCGCCTGATCCGCGGCGGCCGCCTCGAATGGCGTGCGGAAGTCACCTCGGCCGAGCTGGGCCGGATCAAGGCCGGGACAGTCGCCAGCGTGGTGGCGGCCAGCGGCGCCGAACTCAAGGGCCGGGTGCGCATGATCGCCCCGAGCGTGGACCCGCAGACCCGCGCGGCCCTGGTCTATGTGGACCTTCCGGTCTCGGCAGGCATGGCCTCGCCAGCCAAGGCCGGCATGTTTGCCCGCGGCGAATTCGATCTGGGCAGCACCTCCGCGCTGACCATCCCGCAACCTGCGCTGGTCGTGCGCGATGGGTTCAATTACGTCTTTCGCCTCAACCCGGACAACCGCATCAGCCAGCTCAAGGTGCAGACCGGCCGGCTCGCCGGCGACCGGGTCGAAATTACCTCCGGTCTCACTGCCGATACAAGGGTGATCGTCAGCGGGGCGGGTTTCCTCAATGACGGCGACTTGGTCCGGGTCAGCGACGCCACCCCCGGAGTTACGGTCAATCCGACTACAGCGCCCGCCAGCCGTGCGCAAGCAGCTATCAAATAAGGAGGATTCAATGAACGTCTCCTCCTGGTCAATCAAGAACCCGATACCCGCCGTCATGCTGTTTGTGCTGCTGACGTTCGCTGGCATGCTGTCGTTCAAGGCGATGAAGGTGCAAAACTTTCCCGACATCGACCTGCCGACCGTAACGGTCTCGGCATCGCTGCCGGGCGCCGCACCCGCCCAGCTCGAGACGGAAGTGGCCCGCAAACTTGAAAACTCCATTGCCACCGTGCAGGGCCTCAAGCACATCTACACCAAGGTACAGGACGGCGGTGTGACCGTGACCGCCGAATTCCGGCTTGAAAAGCCGGTACAGGAAGCCGTGGATGACGTGCGGGCGGCCGTGTCGAAAGTGCGCAGCGAATTGCCCGGCGACGTGCGCGATCCGGTCGTCAGCAAGATGGACCTGGCCAGCCAGCCGGTGCTGGCCTTCACCATCCGCTCGCCGCGTATGGACGAGGAGGCGCTGTCCTGGTTTGTCGACAACGACATCTCCCGCAAGCTGCTGGCCGTGCGCGGCGTTGGTGCGGTCAACCGCGTGGGCGGCGTCTCGCGCGAAGTGCGCATTGCGCTGGATCCCTCCAAGCTGCAGGCCCTGGGCGCGACGGCATCGGATATCTCCCGCCAACTGCGGCAGGTGCAGACTGAAAGCGCCGGTGGGCGCGCCGACCTCGGCGGCAGTGAGCAACCCATGCGGACGCTGGCGACGGTGAAGTCCGCACAGGAGCTGGCTCAGCTTGAGCTGGCGCTCAGCGACGGACGGCGTATCCGCCTCAGCGAGGTCGCCACAGTGAGCGACACGACCGCCGAGCCGCGCGCCGCCGCGCTGCTCGACGGCAAGCCTGTTGTCGGCTTTGAGGTGTCCCGCAGCCGGGGCGAAAGCGAAGTGGCGGTCGGCGCTGCCGTGCAGGCGGCACTGGCCGAGCTGAAGCAGCAATACCCTGAAGTGGAAGTCCACGAAGCCTTCAATTTCGTCACGCCAGTGCAGGAGGAGTATGACGGCTCCATGCACTTGCTGTACGAAGGCGGCATCCTGGCGGTGCTGGTGGTGTGGCTGTTCCTGCGCGACTGGCGCGCCACCTTTGTATCGGCCGTTGCGTTGCCGCTGTCGGTGATCCCGGCTTTCATCGGCATGCACCTGCTCGGCTTTTCGATCAACGTCATCACGCTGCTCGCGCTGTCACTGGTGATCGGTATCCTGGTCGACGATGCCATCGTCGAGGTCGAAAACATCGTGCGGCACCTGCGCATGGGCAAGTCGCCGTACGAAGCCGCCATGGAGGCGGCCGACGAAATCGGCCTGGCCGTGGTGGCCACCACGTTCACGCTGATCGCCGTGTTCCTTCCCACCGCCTTCATGAGCGGCGTGGCGGGAAAATTCTTCAAACAGTTCGGCTGGACGGCCTCCCTGGCGGTGTTTGCCTCCCTGGTGGTGGCGCGGGTGCTGACCCCCATGATGGCGGCCTACATCCTCAAGCCCGTGGTGGGTACACACGCCGACCCGAAGTGGATGAACACCTATATGCGCGCAGCGGCCTGGTGCATGAAACACCGCGTGGCCACCATGGCAGCCGCCACGGTGTTTTTCTTCGGTTCGGTGATGCTGATACCGTTGCTGCCGACCGGCTTCATTCCGCCCGATGACAATTCGCAAACCCAGGTTTACCTCGAGCTTCCCCCAGGCGCTTCGCTGGCGCAGACCAAAGCCTCGGCTGAACATGCACGCCTGCTGATCAGCAAGGTCGAGCACGTCAAGAGCGTCTACACCACCATCGGTGGCGGATCAGCTGGTACCGACCCGTTTGCCATGCAGGGCGCGGCGGAAACCCGAAAAGCCACGCTGACAGTGTTGCTGGACGAGCGCAGCGAACGGCCGCGCAAGCAGGGCATTGAAAGCAAGATGCGGACAGCGCTGGAAACCCTTCCGGGCGTGCGCAGCAAGGTGGGGCTGGGCGGCTCGGGAGAGGCTTACATCCTCATGCTGACCGCTGAAGACTCCAATGCCCTGCAAACCGCGGCGCTGGCGATTGAAAAAGACCTGCGAACCATTCCCGGCCTGGGCAATATTTCATCCAGCGCCAGCCTGGTGCGTCCCGAAATTGCGATCAAGCCGGATTTCACCCGGGCAGCAGACCTGGGTGTGACCAGTTCAGCCATGGGTGAAACCCTGCGCATCGCCACGGTAGGCGACTACGAAGAGTCGCTGCCCAAGCTCAACCTTTCGCAGCGGCAGGTGCCCATCGTCGTCAAGCTGGACGAAGCAGCGCGCAAGGATCTCAGCGTGCTGGAACGCCTCGCGGTTCCGAGCGTCAAGCCGGGTATCGGCCCCGTCATGCTGGGGCWGGTGGCGAGCCTGGAGATCACGGCCGGCCCGGCCGTGATCGACCGCTACGACCGTTCCCGCAATGTCAAATTCGAGATCGAGCTGTCGGGCCGGGCGCTGGGCGACATCACCGAAGCCGTGAAACTGCTGCCGTCCGTCAAGAATCTGCCAGCCGGCGTCAAGGTAGTGGAAGTCGGCGATGCCGAGGTCATGGGCGAGCTGTTTGCCAGCTTCGGCCTGGCCATGCTGACGGGCGTGCTCTGCATCTACATCGTGCTGGTGCTGCTGTTCAAGGACTTCCTGCACCCGGTGACCATTCTTGCCGCTCTACCCCTTTCCCTGGGTGGCGCCTTCGTCGGCTTGCTGATCGCGCAGAAGAGTTTTTCCATGCCCTCGCTGATCGGGTTGATCATGCTGATGGGCATCGCGACCAAAAACTCCATCCTGCTGGTGGAATACGCGATCGTCGCGCGGCGTGACCACAACCTGTCGCGCTGGGATGCGCTGCTGGACGCCTGCCATAAGCGCGCGCGGCCCATCATCATGACCACGCTGGCCATGGGCGCGGGCATGATGCCGATTGCCCTGGGCTTCGGCGCGGCCGATTCCAGCTTTCGCTCGCCGATGTCGATTGCGGTGATCGGCGGCCTGATCACCTCCACCGTGCTCAGCCTGCTGGTCGTACCTGCGGTGTTTACCTATATCGATGACCTGGAGCGGCTGATCAAACGCATGGCGGCAAGGTTGCGCGGCCATGGCAGTGAAAAGCCTGAAAACGGCCAACCCGCTGCTGAATCAGGCGCTCCATAAGCTGCGAAATAATGCACATACAGTCGCGTACCGCTTTGTAAAAAGCGGATCAGACGTGTAATTTTGCTGATTTGGACCGGTCCGTCCGAGTGAATTAGGGCTGCCCGTCCAATACCCCTCGCTTATACTTGCAGGTTCAGCTTTACATTTCTTAACATGTCAAAACGCGTACTGCTTTCGGGCGCAACGGGCCTGATTGGCGGCGAATTAATGCTTCTTTTGGCTGCGCGCGGCGTCTACAGCACTGCTGTGGTGCGCGCTACCGATTCGAACCAGGCCCGTGACCGTCTGCTGGATCGCCTGAAAAAGAGCGTCCTCTGGAGGCCTGAATTTGCCGACATGGTGTCTGCCGAGGCCGGCGATGTGATCGAGCCCGGTTTTGGCCTCAGCGCGGCAGTTCTCCAATCGGCCGATGTCATCCTGCATTCAGCGGCCAGCACCTCGTTCAAGCCCGGCGCCGGGGTCTATCCCATCAATCTCAAGGCCGCCGAGCATTTTTCCGGCATCCTGAAAGACCTGCGACCCTCACAACGCGGTTTTTTTGTTGGAACGGCGGCAGTGACCACCGAGCCGCGCGGCGTGATTACCGAAGACATGCCGTTTGCCGGCTATGCCAACGACTACATCAGGTCCAAACGCGATGCCGAAACCCTGCTGCGCGGCAAAGGCCATCCTTTTGTCAGCCTGCGCCCCGGCATTGTGCTGTCGCGCGGGATTGACGACGCCAAACTGGCCCGCAACATGTTGTGGTCCATCCCGGTCATGGCCGAACTCGGTGATGTGCCGCTGGATCCCTTGGGCAAACTCGATTTCGCGCCGGTGGATTTCATCGCAGGCGCCTTTGCCGAAATGCTGCTCAAGGACGAGTTCCGGCACGATTGCTATCACGTGTCTACGGGGGAAGACTCCATGACCTTCGCAGCGCTGGCCGAAGAATTGAAAGCCAGCATGCCCGGTATCGGCAAGATGGTGATGCGTGGCAGGGACTTCGTGCCCACGCCGAAGTTTGCCCGCCAGCGCTGGATGTTTGAAGCATTGCAGCCGTATTTGCCTTTCCTGACCGCCGATGCGGTGTTCAGCAATGCTCGCCTGCGGGCAGAAATTGGCGCGGCGGCCGTTGCGCCGGCGCCCATCAGTTATCTGGGTGAATTATTGGGGACCTTCAGCCTGTCGGACGCCGTCAGGCAGATGTACACGCCCTGAGGTACGAAAACAACGCGGCTGCTTTTGTAAAATGCCCCTACAGGTCCGAAGAGGCCGGCCGTCATATCGATGGTGGGACAATGGCGGTTCGCATTACATATTTACTGGTTCGTGATGAATTCTGATTTGATTAATCTTTTTGCCGAGACATTTGGCATCAGCGAGGAAAAACTGCTGCCGGATGCCACGCTGGAGAGCCTGGGCCTTGACTCCCTCGCGGTCATCGAATTTCTGTTCCAGATTGAGGACCAGTTTGGCATCCAGATTCCGGACCAGGCAAGCCCGCCGCGCACCCTTGCTGAAATGGTTCAACTGATTGAACCCCTGCTGCCATCAGGCAAGCCCACCGCCTGAGCCCTGACGGGCCCGCCAGACCGCCCATGCGTCGCGTAGCCATCACGGGTCTTGGCGTTGTTTCCGCCGTTGGAACCGGCACTCCTGCATTCTTCGAGTCCCTGCTTTCCGCCCGCTCCGGCATCCGGGGCATTGACATTGGCTTTCCCACCGGCAGCGAAAGCGTGCTGGCCGGTGCCGTCCAGTTCGACTCCGACCAGCATTTCCCCCGCGCCCGGCTCCTGACCATGGACCGGGTCAGCCAGCTCGCGGTGGTGGCTGGCCGTGAAGCCATGGCGCAGGCGGGATGGGGCCCTGAAGGTGGCTTCGCACCCGAGCGTTTCGGCGTCTCGCTGGGCACAGGCAGCGGTGGCGCAGGATCCACGGATGTGGCTTACACGGCATTGCTGGAGCAAAAAGTGGCGCGGCTGCGCCCCATGACGGTCGTGCTGGCCATGCACAACGCCATTGCCGCCCATGTGTCCATGGAGTTCGGGCTGAAGGGCCCCAGCAGCACGGTTTCCAATGCCTGCGCATCGTCGGCCACATCCATTGGAGAAGCCTTCCGGCAGATCCGCCACGGTTACGCCGACGCCATGCTGGCTGGTGGTTCTGAAGCCTTGCTGAACCGCGGCACCATCAAGGCCTGGCAAGCCATGCATACGCTGGCCAGGCCGCATGCCGACGGCGCCGAAACCTCATGCCGTCCGTTTTCCGTTGACCGCTCAGGCCTGGTGCTGGCCGAAGGTGCCGCCATGCTGGTCCTGGAAGAGTGGGAGAGCGCCAAACGGCGCGGCGCCAATATCCTGGCCGAACTTTGCGGCTACGCATCCACCACCGACGCCCATCACCTGACGCAGCCCGACGCCCAGGGGCAATCACTCGCCATGACGCTGGCGCTGAAAGACGCGGGACTGCAGGCCGCCGATATCGGCTACCTCAATGCCCACGGAACCGCCACCGATGTCGGCGATGTCGTCGAAACCAGCGCCATCAAGCTGGCCTTCAAGGATCTGGCCGGGCGCCTGCCCATCAGCTCCAGCAAAGGGGTGCACGGCCACGCCATGGGCGCTGCGGGGGCCATGGAATTTATCGCCAGCGTGATGGCCTTGCGTTCCGGGCAACTGCCGCCGACGGCCTTCCTGGTGAACCCCGACCCGCGTTGCGACCTGGACTACATACCGCTGGAAGCGCGCGATGCGAACGGCCTGCGCGCGGTGATGTCCAACTCGTTTGCCTTTGGCGGCTCCAACGCCGTGCTGGTGGCGAAGTCCGCCTGAGGGCGACCACCCTCCGAAGAAAAGCCGGCCGGGCTCTCCCGATGCCCGATGCCCGATGCCGGTTGATATCAGCGCGCAGCGCGGATTTTTTTCACCAGGGCCGTCGTCGAATAGCCCTCCACAAACGGGATCGCCCGCGCACTGCCGCCATACGCCTTGACCACCGCGGTTTCTGCCAGTTTGTCCATGTCGTAGTCTCCGCCCTTCACCAGCAGATCCGGCTGGAGCTCACGGATCAGCTCAAGCGGCGTGTCTTCGTCAAACCAGGTGACCAGGCTCACCGACTCCAGCGCAGCCATCATGGCGGCGCGGTCGTGTTCGTTGTTGAGCGGCCGGTCGGGGCCTTTGCCCAGCCGCCGTGCGGAGGCATCGGTATTCAGCGCCACCACCAGGCTCGCGCCCAGCGCGCGTGCATCGGCCAGGTAGGTGGCATGCCCGCGGTGCAAGACATCAAACACCCCATTGGTAAAGACAATGGGATGCGGCATTGAAGCAAGCCGCTGCCGCGCTTCTTCGCGGGGGACTATTTTTTGCAGGAAGTGGGCAGAGGAGGGGGTAGGGGGCTCGCTGGGCATCCCGCCACTTTAACGGAAGGCCTGGGCCACGACCTCAACTTGCAAGCCGCCATCGAGCTGCGCACCGACCACTGCGCGCTGCGGCCAGGCGCTGCTGTCGTCGCCAATCCACTCGCGCCAGGCCGCATCCAGTTGTTTTTTGTGCTGCATGTCCGCCAGGAATATTTGCACGCTGAGCAGCGAGGCGCGTGAAGCGCCTGCATGCAAAAGGTGGGCGTCAAGCATCGCCAGGGTTTGCGAAAGCTGCCCGGCAAAGTCCAGGGAGGCATCGCTGGCATTGGCTACTGCAAACACCTGCGCGCCGCGGGCTACCACCCGGCTTCTGCCGCCCGAGGCACTCGGCCAGCGGACGTCCTGCATCAGGCGCCGGCAGGTGCCGGCTTGGCGGCGATGGACTCCGCCAGTTCCCTGGCGACTTCCTTGCGGTAGCGGTTCAACTCCTGCACGGTCTTGAAGCTCTGGTTCAGCAGCAGACTCAGATTGTGCAGGATGCGCTCGACCACCTTGCCCTCCCACACCGCGTCAAACTTGATCTGCGTGTCGAGCCAGTGCTCCAGCCACTCGGGGTTGGGCAGGCGGCTCTGGATGGTGTCGCGCGGGAACAGGCTTTTGTTCACGTGCAGGTTGGTCGGGTGCAGCGCCTGGGCGGTACGCCGTGCGCTGGCCATCAGTACGCCCACCTTGGTGAATGCGGACTTGGCTTCATTGCCGAAGTTGTTGATGGCGCGCTTCATGTAGCGCAGGTAGGCGCCGCCGTGGCGGGCTTCGTCCTGGCTCAACTGGGTATAGATCTGCTTGATGACGGGTTCGGTATGCCATTCGCTGGCGCGGCGGTACCAGTGGTTCAGGCGAATCTCGCCGCAGAAATGCAGCATCAGCGTTTCCAGCGCGGGCGCGGGTTCAAACTCGAAACGCACTTCGTGCAATTCCTTTTCCGTGGGGGCGAGGTCCGGGCGGAAGCGCTTGAGGTATTCCATCAGCACCAGCGAGTGTTTTTGCTCTTCAAAGAACCAGATGGACATGAAGGCCGAGAAATCGCTGTCGTCCTTGTTGTCGCGCAGGAACATTTCCGTGGCGGGCAGCGCAGACCATTCCGTGATGGCATTCATCTTGATGGTCTGGGCCTGCTCGTCGGTCAGCTTGGACGCGTCAAAACTTGCCCATGGAATGTCCTTGTCCATGTCCCAGCGGACGGATTCAAGTTGTTTGAACAGTTCGGGATAAAGCATGAGAACTCCTTCGCAAGGGATATGCAGATATATCTGCCTCGGATGTCCTGCGGGAGCATCCTGGGTACTTGTAACGATTTTAGGCGGCTAATGTGACAACGGGCGACTTATGCGCTATTTACCGGCAAATCAGGGTAATTCGGACCCCATTCCGGCGCGTTGGACCACACAAGTGCTCTTTTTCGGACTGCATTGTGCCAAATAATGCCATGCAGACCCCGGATAGTCCGGGGCTGAATTCCCGCTGAATCCATTCACCGCGATACGGGCGTATCGTCAGGGCATGTTGTGAAACATGTATGACAGCGCCAGAATAAACCTGAATCAGCCCGATCACCAGCCCGCGAGTTTACCCAATGACTGCCACTGCCTCTTTTTACGCCCCTCGCCAGGCGGCCCAGTTCCTTTTGCTGATCATGCTGGGTGCCCCCGCGCTGCTGGCCTCCCGCGGCGCGCTGGCGGCGCCACCGGCACCTGCAGTAGCGCCCGCCGCGCCGGCACGGGCAACATGCCCCGCGCTGCTGCAGCAGACGTTTTTACGTCTGCAGGACGAAAAGCCCCAAACACTTTGCCAATACAGTGGACAGGTGGTGATCGTGGTCAACACCGCCAGTTTTTGCGGCTTTACCCCGCAGTACCGGGGGCTTGAAGCGCTCTACGCCAAATACAAAGACCGGGGCCTGGTGGTGCTGGGTTTTCCGTCCAATGATTTTTCGCAGGAAACGGGTAGCAACAAGGAGATCGCGGACTTCTGCGAAAACACCTTCGGCGTGAAGTTCCCCATGTTCACCAAGACCAGCGTGACCGGAAAGGACGCCAACCCACTGTTCCAGAAGCTGGCGGCCACAACAGGCACCACGCCGCGCTGGAATTTTTACAAATACGTCATTGCACGCGACGGCGCCAGCGTCACCAGCTTCAACTCCATGGCCGACCCGGCCGGCGGCGCGCTGGTCAAAGAGATTGAAAAACAGCTGGCTATCAAGCCCGCGGCCCGTTAACAAAAATTTACCTGGGAGACCTTTTATTTGCGGGAACTACCCCGCACTTGTGCTCTCATACTTCTGCAAGCGCGATTTGCCTTCACCGGTAGCGCTGGCAAGAGAACAGTTTCATTGTTGCGAAGCCTTCTGAGCCGTCCAGGTTCAGCTGCAATCCCGGGGCGCTCCTCCTCCTCCCTCCCTCCCTCGTTCGCGCCGGGGCGCTTCGCAGCATTTTTATATTCCGGCCCCTTGCCGGGCCAGGGCCAACACATGCGTTGCGCCCGCCTGAAGTTCACCGCCGATGGCCTGGTGGACTTCCATCGTGATGACCGGGAAACCCGCGAAGTCCCCGCAAGCGCTATTATTTTGATAGCTGCTTGCGCTTGTTCTGATTGGGCCAGGAGCCATTTTTATGCCTGAAATCAGGCCATCTCGACCTCAAAACACCTGAAAAGGGCCGCTCAAGAGGCGTTAACAGAGGCCTTGAGCCTGTTTTTGGACTGCTTTCAAACGCGAATAGTAGCCAGAGCCCAATAAAGGCGCGCGCAAGAAGCTATTAAATACATAGCAACAGCCGGTGGTGTCTTGCGTTTATAGGTGATTTGGCGTCGGCGAGTAGTGCCATCTCCTCCACCACCCCCGCATCAACCCGGCGGAATCGTTTCCGCAAAGCTCGGCCGTTGCATCAGCTTGTCTTGCAGCTTGGCCAGGTTGGGGTACATCTCGCGCCAGTTGATCTGGGTAAAGCGGAAATCGAGGTAGCCGAGCGCGCAGCCGACCGCGACGTCGGACAGGCTGAAGTGGATGCCGCTGCAGAACGACTTGTCGCCCAGGCCGGTGCTCATGGCCTTGAGGGTGGCTTCGATCTTGCCCATCTGGCGGTCGATCCAGGCGTCGCTGCGCTGCTTGACGCTGCGGCCGGCCCAGGTGGCTTCGAGGCGCGCCAGGATGGCGGCGTCGATCAGGCCGTCGGCCAGGGCTTCCCAGGTTTTGACTTCAGCGCGCTCACGGCCCTGGCTGGGGATGAGCTTGCCGACGGGTGACAGCGTATCGAGGTATTCGACGATCACGCGGGAATCGAATACGGCTTCGCCGCCTTCCATGACCAGGCAGGGCACCTTGCCGAGCGGGTTGGAGGCCTGGATGGTGGTGTTGGCTGCCCAGACATCTTCCAGGACAAACTGGTAGTCGAGCTTTTTCTCGGCCATCACTATGCGCACTTTGCGCACATAGGGGCTGGTAGCGGATCCGATGAGTTTCATGATGGTGTGAGATCGTGGTCCGGGGGAAGAGCATTCTATCGAGTAAGCCGGCAGCCGGGCTGACGGGGGTGTAACGCGGCGGGCAAGAAGATTCGCAAATATGCACATCTTTTCGGGCTTGCGGCAGAGGCTCCCGGCGCGGCGGGCGCGGCAGGCACCCGGCCTACAATTGGGCCATGAGCTCTCCCCCCCCTTTTTCCACGATCAACGCCCTGTCCCCACTGGACGGCCGCTACGCGAACAAACTGAACCAGTTACGCCCCCTGATGTCCGAACAGGGCTATATGCACCGCCGCGTTCAGGTCGAAGTGGCGTGGTTCATCGCGCTGTCCGATGCCAAATTCGCCGAATTCAAGCCGCTGAGCCCGGGTGCCCGCACCTATTTGCTGGGTCTGGTCAAAAACTTCTCGGAGGCCGATGCGTCGGCCATCAAGGAAATCGAAAAAACCACCAACCACGACGTGAAAGCCGTGGAGTACTGGATCAAGTCGAAGTTCGAAGCCCGGCCGGAGCTGCAGGGCGCCAGCGAATTTGTGCACTTTGCCTGCACCAGCGAGGACATCAACAACACCAGCCACGCGCTGCAGCTTAAAAGCAGCCGCGACCTGGTGGTGCTGCCGGCTCTGGACAAGGTCATTGCGCAGCTGCGCGAAATGGCCCACATCTATGCAGAAGAACCCATGCTGAGCCGCACGCACGGCCAGACGGCCAGCCCGACCACGGTCGGCAAGGAAATCGCCAACGTGGTGGTGCGCCTGGCCAATGCACGCGACAAAATCGCCGGCATCAAGCTGATGGCCAAGATGAACGGCGCGGTGGGCAACTACAACGCGCATCTCTCGGCCTGGCCCGACTTTGACTGGGAGGCCTTCAGCCGCAACGTGATCGAAACGCCGGAACCGCTGGGCCTGGGCCTGACCTTCCAGCCCTACAGCATCCAGATCGAGCCGCACGACTACATGGCCGAGCTGTTTGACGCGGTAGCCCGCACCAACACCATCCTGATCGACCTGGCCCGCGACATCTGGGGCTACGTGAGCGTGGGCTACTTCAAGCAGCGCCTGAAGGACGGCGAGATCGGTTCCTCGACCATGCCGCATAAGGTCAACCCGATTGACTTTGAAAACGCCGAAGGCAACCTGGGGCTGGCCAACGCGCTGCTGCGCCACTTGAGCGAAAAGCTGCCGATTTCCCGCTGGCAGCGCGACCTGACCGACTCGACCGTGCTGCGCAACATGGGTGTGGCGCTCGGCTATGCCGTGCTGGCCTACAACTCGATGGGTGTGGGGCTGAACAAGCTCGAACTCAACCGCGAAGCACTGGGCGACGACCTGAATGCCTCCTGGGAAGTGCTGGCCGAACCGATCCAGACGGTGATGCGCCGTTACGGCGTGCAGGGCGCTTACGAGAAGTTAAAGGAAGTCACGCGCGGCAAAACCGTGAAGGCCGAAGACCTGCACGCGCTGATCCGTTCGCTGGAAATTCCCGACACGGAAAAAGAGCGCCTGCTGAAGATGACACCCGGCAGCTATGTCGGCATGGCGGCCGAACTGGCGAAGAGGGTCTAACCCCCGTCCAGGCTCACTGCGTGTAGCCTGTTCCCCCCTTGCAAGGGGGCGGCGCCTGCGGTCTGGCAAAGCCAGTCCCACGGCACCACTGGTTGTGCCCACAGAACTCTTCGAGCAAGCAGGGGCCGCGGAACCGGCTTTGCCGGGCCGCAGGCGCCGTCCCCTGCAAGGGGAAAAGGGCTACACGCAGTGAGCCCGATAGGGGTGTGCCCATTGTTCGGCTTTGCCGGGCCACAGGCGGGCGGCCCCTCCGGGGGCAGCGACCCACACGAAGTGGGGGAGCGTGGGGGTGCTTACCCCACCGTGGGGGCTAGTCCACAATTCCAGCACTGCTCAAAGCCACCTTCAACGACTTCACCGCAGGCGCACAGCCAGCGCCGCTGCGGCATGTTCTGCAGGTGGTCAAGCAACTCGCGGGCGCGGGGCTCTTCTTCGTGGTGCGTGAGCCAGACTTCGGGCTGGCACTGGTCCGGCGGCAGCTCTCCAGCGACGCTGCCCAGGAAATAACGCTGCACACTGGCGGCAATGCCGGCTTGTTGCAGCATATCGACCCACAGCGCAGCGATGGCGATATTGGGAGCACGCGTCAGTCTGAGCATGCCGTCAGTGTAGCGAAATCACTATCAAATTCATAGCTGCCTGCGCTCGCCGTTTATGGGCTGCAAGCCAAAAAGGCTTAGATTTTTGGCGTGGCGACAAGGGCAACGGGCGCGGCATCTTTCTGCGCGTCCTTGTCCCTGTTTTCAAGCGCGCGATCAGCGTAGCGGCCAAACCGCCATGCAATTGCTTCCTGCGTGATACGGCGCCAGGTACCGCGCTTCTCGGCGGGCGTCATCTCGGGCCAGTGCTGCACTTCGTCAAACGTGCGGCCGCAGCCCTTGCACAGGGCGTCCCCCTGGCTGGTTGAACAAATGGCAATGCAGGGCGTGTCGGCGGTTGTGTCATACCAGGTCCGCCACGCCGCCAGCGCCTTGGGCGGAAAGCTTTTTTCATCGGCCTCGTCCTCATGGTAGAAAACCAGGAGCGCGTAGACCTCGGCGAGCGCACGCAGCTCAGGGGCCAGCGTCACCCCGTCGGGCGAAGGCTTTATGTCGCGCCAGTAGTTGATGGCGGCTTCAATATCGGTGATGTGGATGCCGGGCATGGAACGGTGGGTCTAGGGGGCTGCCGCTGAGCGGATGAAGCGAGCGCGAAGTGGCGAAGAGGCAGGAAGTGGCAGTGCCGGGCCGTTCATTATCGGCCAGACGGGCCGGCCAGCCAGCCTGTGGGGAAATTGAGGCATGCCCCCGCATCGCGCCGGTGCGCCGGTGCGCCGCGGGGCCGGGTTGCAAAAAATCTTTTTTTATTGTCAAATACCCAGACGAAGGGGAGTAACTCCCTCGTTTTGCTGCAATATACGAAAACAGACACCACAGCAAAATCGCTAACAACAAGTCGTCATTACGAAGTTCACACTTCCGGCTTGTTGGGCATGCAGCGACACTGCATGTCGAGCCAGACCTTCGATTGAAACCTGAACAGGTTTGATCGAGGCATTCGCGGCGCCCAGTTACGCCGTCCCAGCCACCCATCACACCCGTTCCGGTTTCACGAAGCCGGGAATCCGTCGTGCGCCGTCGCATGGATTTCCAAGTCGAAACTTGACATGGAGTGTGACGTGGAACTATTTACTGCCCCCTGGTGGTCCGCCCTGCTGGCGATCATCCTCATTGACCTGGTGCTCGCCGGCGACAACGCCATCGTGATCGCACTGGCCGCGCGCAACCTGCCATCCCATCTGCAGAAAAAAGCCATCGTCTGGGGTACGGTCGGCGCCATTGTGGTCCGCTCTGCCATGACGGTTGGTGTGGTGTGGCTGCTGAAAATTCCCGGCCTGATGCTGGTGGGCGGCCTGGGGTTGCTGTGGATTGCCTACAAGCTGCTGGCCGACCAGGGTGACAAGGAGCACGACGGCCCGGTTGCCCACACCTTCTGGGGCGCCATGAAAACCATCGTCGTGGCCGACGCCCTGATGGGCATCGACAACGTGCTGGGTGTGGCTGGCGCCGCGCACGGCTCATTTGACCTCGTGGTCATCGGCCTGCTGGTCAGCATCCCGATCGTGGTGTTTGGCAGCACCATGGTGCTCAAGCTCGTGGAGCGTTTCCCCATCATCATCAACGTCGGCGCCGCCGTTCTGGCCTTTACCGCCGCGAAGATGATTGTGAGCGAACAGCTGCTCGACCCGATCTACGGCGGCCCGGGCACCATGCCTTCCGCTGAAACCCTGCACCTTGCCGCGCAGTGGGCAACGTACGCCCTTGCGGTGGCAGGCGTGCTGGGCGCAGGGTGGTGGGCCTCGCGGCGCTCCCGGTCCGCGCGGGATGCCGACCTGATTCCGCACTGAAACCAGCAACCCGTGGGGGGCATACGCCCCTCTTTCAGCCAGTAAGCTTCTAAAACGACGACAACTCTAGGAGAACTTTATGGACAACATCATTGTGTACATTGACGATGCCGCATATGCCCTGCAGATGCTGCAACCCATGCTGCCGGCTGGCGAGGCCCACAGCCCCACCCGCTGGATCGTGGTCGGCTGCGCACCCCGCGTGACGCACCGCGTCAGCAAATGGGTGACACACAGTGCGCGGGAAAGCTGGCGCGGCAAGTGGGCCGAGAAGGTGTTCGCACAGCTGATGCCTCTTCTTCAAAAAGAAGGCAACACCGTGTTGACTCAGCTGGCGCAGACCACCCTGGTCACCCAGACCGAGGGCCTCATCAGGCAGTATGGCGTTGCACGTGTGCTGGATGCCCGGCGGCCGAAATTCGGCCAGGACATGCAACCGGTCACGGCAACACAGGCCCAGGAGAGTCACGGCATTCTGGGTTATGCCACGGCGTTGGCAGGTGCCGGGCTGCTGGTCGCAAGCGACTGACGGCTTTCACCTCGTGCTGTAATCCCGGGGGGGTTACTTCCCCGGTCTGGTTCGCTGAAATCGGGCTGCGCGCTGGCTGAAAAATGCCTGGGCCACCCGGGAATGCAGCTTCTACTCGCCAGAAGGATGAGGGGCCGAATCGGGCAGACCGGTGGTATTCTTTGCCCATGAAACTTATCCTCAAATGGCTTTTAAGCGCGGCGGCCTTGCTGGCCGTTGCCTATCTCTACCCCGGGGTCGTAGTGACCAGTTTCACCGGCGCGCTGATTGCCGCGGCGGTGCTCGGTGCGCTCAACATGGTGGTGCGCCCGATTCTGGTTTTGCTGACGCTGCCCGTCACGCTGGTGACGCTGGGTTTGTTCCTGTTTGTCATCAACGCGCTGATGTTCTGGGCCGCGGCCAGCCTGATCAGCAGCCTGAATGTCACGGGTTTTACCGCCGCGCTGATAGGCTCGCTGATTTATTCGGTGCTCCAGCTAGCGATCGACTTTGTCCTGGAGCGCCTGCTCTTTAACAAGTAGTTCCGTCTGGCGGGTTCGCGTATCGATGATTGAACCCTCCACATAATCTGCGCTGCCGGGGTTGCTGCGCATCAAGCCCTGCGCCGCCTTGAAGCGGTCCAGCGCGGCCGGGTAGTCCATCTGGGCAGCGCGGCTTTCCGCGTCGGCGCGAATCGCCTGGACCTGCTTGTTTTGCTTGCCATACGCCACCGCAAGCAGCTGCCAGGCCATCGCGTCCTTGGGATGCAGCGTCACCCAGCTTTGCAGCCGGCCCGAAACGTCCTGTGCACGGTTCGCAGCCATCAGAGACTGGGACTGCAGCAGTACCTCAGCGCGAGATGTGGCCCTGGAAATGTCGGTAGATGGCGCCGTAGGGGGAACCAAGCCGGCCGTCAGGTCAATTTCAACGGCCAGCAGATCCACCGCATTGGCGACATGTGGAACACCCGCAGCAAGCGGCTTCAACCGTTCCAGCAAGCTTTTCGCCGTGGTGAAATCGCGCAGCCGGGCCGCCGCAAAAGCGCCACCATACAAAACTCCGGCATCGCGCACATTGTCGGCCGTGGGAAGCGGTTGCAGTGCGGCAACAGGGCCAGTCTGGCGCTGGGCCTCCGCCACCATGGAGCGCAGAACATCAACCCCCGGAGCGGCCAGGATGCGTGCCCGCGATGCCATCATGGCGTGCAGCACGCGGGCCCTGCCGGCCTCGATTTCTTTTTCGCGCGAGGGTTTTGCCGCGTCCGTTGAAGACAGTTGCACGCGCGCCCGCGCTTCGGCAATTCGCTCGGTCGTCAACGGATGGGATCTCAAATAGGGAAAGGAGCCGTTGTCATTCAGGCGCGAGGCCTGCTGCAGCCTTTCGAACATGGCCGAAACACCGCGGCTTTCAAAGCCCGCATCGGTCATGACCCCGAAACCCACGCGATCGGCCTCCCGCTCCATGTCCCTGGAAAAGTTGAGCTGGTTCTGCATCGCGACCGCCTGCCCGCCGACCACGGCGGCGCTGCCGGCATTGCTGCTCTTCCCGGCAGCCAGCACGCCAAGAATCATGGCGGCAATCATCCAGGGAGTTTGGCGCGACTGTTGCGTTAGCATGCGCGCAATGTGCCGCTGGGTGACATGGCTGAGTTCGTGGCCCATCACCGCGGCCACCTCATCGGCACTTCCCACCGCGGCCAGCAGGCCCAGGTGCACGCCAAAGTAGCCCCCGGGCAATGCAAAGGCATTGATACTGCGATCCCGGATCAGGAAAACCTGCCAGGCAAAACGCTCTTCAAGTTCGGTATTGAGCTCGCCCCGGGCCCTTGCAGCGGCCACCAGCGGCAACCAGATACTCTGAAGGTAATCGCCGAGCACCGGATCATCAATGTAGTCAGGGTCGCGGTAGATGCTGACGGCAATACGGTCTCCAATACGCCGCTCTGCTGCCGCTGCCAGGTCGGAAGTTTCACCCAGCGATGGCAATGAACCCGTCGAGCCTCCGGTCGTACCGATGGGCGCCTGAGCCAGCGAGGAGCCGCCCAAAGCCATGAGAACGATGCAGGCCAGGGCAAGGCGGTTCAGGGCCGGACGCGGCTTCACGGACACAGTTCGCCTAGAAGGAGTCAATGGGTACAAATGCAATTACCTCTGCCGTTTTGGTATCGATGAGGACAGTCCAGAAAGTCTTGCGTCCGATCATCGGGATATAGCCAATATCGCTGATCTTGCGACCCGATGCCAACGCTGGTGCCAATGCGTTATCGATATTAACAACGTGCACCGGAAAACGGGTTTTGAGTTCTGCAAGGGGCTTGGCCTGTCTCAGGACCTGCGGCTTGGCCGTTTCATAGCTTTGCCATAGATCGGGACGAGCACCCAGAGACGCGCCATTGAGCGCGGCCATGGTCGCATCAAAGCTTTCCTTGGGGTCTTTGAACTCCCGCACAGACAACAGCGTAGGCCCGGTCAACGGCAGTTGCCGCAGGCCTTCGGGCGCAAGCGAAAGAAGCTTCGACTCAATTTCAATGGCGTGAACGACGCGAAACCGATCAACTTCAAAAACCAGATGCACGGGACGGGCCACTGCGACCGTCCATACTCCATAAGCGAGCGCAGCCAGCTGCAACAGTCCGATCACGCACAAATCCAGGCGCAACTCCTTACGCGGCTTGGCAGTGTTGAATACAGCAAGGGTCATCAGCGGACCCATGATCACATCCACCGTAATGACCAACAGGAAGAGCTCGCGCCCCCCCGATATTTCACGATAAGGATAGGGGTACCAAACGACAAAAACCAGCAACGCCGCGAACAAGGCTATTGCCAGGCTAATGCCTAAATGAATACCGGAAGCCTGAAGCCGGCTCCTCCAAAATTCTGAGTTCTTGACCATGGTCTTATGATGCTGGATACATGTAAAGGTTCTTGCTGCACGATGTCCGACTCACCACTCACCCATTTTGACGCTCAGGGCCAGGCCCATATGGTGGATGTATCCGGTAAAACTTCCACGCATCGTGTGGCCATCGCGCAGGGCCGTATCGTAATGAATTCCGCGACGCTGTCCATCATCCTCGCCGGTAGCGCAAAAAAAGGTGATGTGCTGGGCATTGCTCGCGTCGCCGGGATCATGGCTGCTAAAAGAACCAGCGACCTGATACCGCTGTGCCATCCCTTGGCTTTGACACGGGTATCCATCAAATTCACTCCGGATGAGAAAACCGCTTGCATTGCCTGTTCCGCAACAGTGGAGACGGTTGGTCCAACGGGCGTCGAAATGGAAGCACTGACTGCGGTGCAAATTTCACTGTTGACGATCTATGACATGTGCAAGGCCGTAGATCGAAGCATGACCATCACCGACGTGCATGTTCTTGAAAAACACGGCGGCAAATCGGGCAGTTTTGTCCACGAAGCCTTGTAGTACCGTCTTCATCTGGCTGCCGCCGCTCCCGTCGATGGAGCCTGCCCCGGTATAAATTTGCTGTTTTGCCGCGTCCACTGTGCGTATTCCATCGGGAAAGCGGCCCTGTAGCGCGCCAGATGCTCGACAGCCACATCATCAGAGCCGAGCATCACTGCACTTTCAATGAGCTTTTCGATGACTCGTGGCTCCGGCGAGTAGTGCAGCAATGCGCTCGCGGTATCAAATATCCACTGGGCGTTTGCAGGAGTCAGCGGTGTGAGAGATATCTGGGCAAAGCGCACTTGATCGGCGAATAACCACGAGCCCTCAATTTGGGCAAGCGTGTCGCTGCGATAGGCGGCAGCCCGTTTGTCCACCGGAAGATATATCTGGCTTACGCGGCGGTAGTCCCACGCAGCATAGACAACGGCTATTGCCAGGGCGCCCCCCAGCAAAGACATACCCATGGCTGATACTCGGCCAGGTTTGGGGGGGGTCACCGCAATCGGGGCCGCATTCTCGCGCCTCCAGAGCATTGCGATGCAAAGGCAAAAAGCCATCTGAAATGGGCCATACCATAGCGGATACTCGAGCATGCTGTGGAGCAGAATCACAAGAAGCACGGTCCATGCGAGCTGGCGCGCCGGATGAGTCTCGCGCCATGGCGCGCGGCGGATTGTCCAGTATGTAAAGGCACCGCAGACGAACAGCGAGGCGGGAAGCCCTAGCTCAACAGCGAGTTGCAGCGGTAAATTGTGGGCGTTGTCGAGTATTTGGCAGAACCGCGGGCCGTTGTAGAGGGTGATGTAGTGCGCGTAATCCAGCTCACCCCATCCCCAGCCAAACCACGGTTTCTGGGCAATCAGGTTCCACACGTTCGACCAGAGCGTCCAGCGGCTAACACAGAGTTCATCGCCGGTCAGAAATCGGGCCGCTGCCCCATACAGCGACGGGTCGAGTCCGGCCAGCCATGGCAGGAAAAGTATGCCCAACACGTATACAACCACTGCCATCCCCAGTAGCCAGCGGGCAGGAGACGCTCGCAGTGCACCCCAATGCCACCACAATGCAGCTACACAAAATAGCTGAACCATACCCGTGCGAGAGGAGGAGCCGGCATTTCCCAGCGCAAGTACCCCAACACAAAAGACAGGTACCAGTAGCCGCCGGCAATCGGTCTTCCCAACGAAGGCATGGCGCCCCGTATCCTTCACCATCCACCAGATCACCGCAGCCAGGGCAATATTGGCAAGGGTGGCAAATTGATTACGCTGGCGCAAGTTCGCGAATGCCTCACCCAAACCGGCTTTGGCCACCCAGGGAGCGAAAGCATCGRCATGGCCAGAATATTGCAACAAGGCAAAAATACTGCTGATTGTTCCTGCCAGAATCCACGCGCAGGAAACCGGGGCGGTCCAGTACCGGGTGAACGGAGCGTTGCTTGCCGCTTTGTCGATACTCGGCAAGATGACCTGAAGAAAGATCAGGCCAGCGACGGCAGCGAGGCTTATCAGCAACGGAACAACATTGGGCGACGGGCCGGGAGCGAACGGATTCAACCAAGGCAACAGGACCAGCAAGGTGACAGGCACCTTCCACGTATCAGCGGAGAATTTCATTCTTTTTGGGGTGCATCCACACCGTGCGAGGGTATCGGCAACAAGCCCGGTACTTGGCGATACTGCAAGTGTATGAGCTTACGGTTCGCACGATTCCCGACGACCCGTCGGCTGAAATATGGTGTGGGCCCTATTCCCGGGTTGACGCTGCATTACTACTGGCTGGCGGGGTCGGAAACGGAATTTTTGACAGTTGCGGCCATTTTGTCCCGGAGAGTTCTACCCACGCTTCTTTGGCTTCCCTGCACTTCTTCGGAGGATGCATGCTGCACAGAAGCCGCAGGGTCTGGACGGCATCGCCGTCAGCACCATTCAGGCCAGCCGCAAGGGCATAGCTAAAAAGAGAGGAAGAGTACGCATATCGTGTGGCCACCCGGCGCATCCAGTCGAGTTGCTCTGCCGTCATGTTTGGGCTGGCCTCCGTACGCGTAAACCGGAGCAGCGCCTCCAGCTGGGTTAACAAAAATGCACGGGGAGGGACGTGCTTTGTATCAATGCCGATGCGGCGGTCTTCAAATTGCATGGCCTGCCAATCTTCTTCGAATGCCGGGTACTCCTTCGTGATCAGGATAAATAGCACCACTGTGATGGCTGTGACAGCGGGCACAAGGGAGCGCAGAAGATTTCCTCCGGGTATTCTCCATAGCCCCAGAATTACGTCTGGCTTGGCACTTAAAGCCCCCATCCAAAATCCTACGGGCAGCAGAAAGTAGGCGTAATACAGGGGAAGTTCAACCATCGCGTGGCTGAACACGAAACCCGTACCGAGCAACAGACACCAGGACAGGGAATCGCAAACAATCCGGTACTGCCACAAAAACCACATAGTCACTAGCAAGGTAACCACAAGCCCAATTGGCAGGCCGTTCCACAGCACTAAATCGAGAAAAAGATTATGGGCGCTCTCAAAGAATGTGTAGGTGGGAGGAAAGGCAAGTGCCGTGGCCTGCTGCGCCGCGGCTATTTGCGCCCACCCGTAACCTTGCCATGGGGCCCGCGAAACCGCCTCTGTCATTGATTGCCAATAAATGGTTCTGATTCCAGGGGCCAGACGATTGGCAATKCTTCTTGCATCATCTCCAAGCAGCAGCCATTGATTGATCGCAGGCCATGCGAACGCAACGGCAAAATAGAAGACCGCGACCAGGCCAATTGCGCTTGCGCTGATACGCAGTTGGCATCGCTTACGCAACGGTACATATAAAACCAAAAGCCAAGCCCATGCCAACAAGACAGAGCGGGAGCCGGTCATGACCAGACCCAATGCCAGCAAAAGGGCCGCGCCCATCGCAACCGTGGCTTGTATTTTTCTTGCTTCGAATAAAAACAGCAGCCCAGTCAGGCCGAGTAGCAATAACGTGGCGAAATGATTCGGCTGAGCCAGATTGGCGTAGACTCGTGCGCCCGGCTCAAGGCCAATTACAAAAATCGCGAGCTTGCCCAGATCCAGCCATTGGTGAAACGCGATGCCCATGGACACAATTGCCGCCATCGAAATGGCGAGCCACAGACCTGTAACGCGCGTCAGATCAACCGGACGATCACCATGAGGCTTGACATAGCGGGAGCCCGTGAAAACGGCGAGTCCGAACCCCAGGAGGTACAAAAATGCCATCACCGCATCGCCTCTAAAGGCCACCAACCCAAAGCAGTATTGCACTATAGGCACTATCGCCAGAACCCAGGCAGCGCACGATAGTAGCGGCACACTTTGCACGCGATAGATTGCCGCCCATAAGGTTAGGGGCAAGAACGCCAAGGCCATCGTCCACTCTTGATGGGCGGTAAGCCAGGGCGAATAGTGGTTAGGCAATAAATACGCAAAAAATGCCAGGGCCGACAACCACGTGAAAGCCCTCTGTCGTACCCAGGTTTCCGAGATCAACTTGTAAACTCCCATTGATATTTTTAGGGTCGCGCCAAAAATAAAACGGCGCGTCATTCGACGCGCCGTTTTACATGCAATACCGGGCTGCTGTTTTAGGCAGCAGCGCTGCAATTAACCCCTGCAAGAACCTGGCAGGTATTTGGTAGGTGTTGGAGCTGTTGTTCCAGGACCGCAAACCCATTTGTAAATGGTTGCACCGACATCGGTGCTGGCAAGTGCCGTACTGGAATCCTTGAACGGAACCAGCTGGACCTGCGTACTGGCGGCATCTTTCAGATCGGTAGCAGGTTGCGTAACCACAGTAATCACACCAGCGGCAGTGGTCGAGATTTGGTAAACATATTTCGTGGGCGCACTTGCGGCTGTCGGAGTGCTGGCATTCTTTTCACAGCCCCAGTTATTGGCCGTAGGAAGGACCGTGCTGGCGGAAGATTGCACAGTTTCAGTGATGCTGGTACGGCACTGTGATGCAGCCAGAATCACTTCAGACACTTTTGCACGAATGGTGTAGTCCTGGTAAGCAGGCAGCGCCACCGCAGCCAGGATACCGATAATCGCCACGACGATCATCAATTCGATCAGGGTAAAACCCTTTTGGATTGAACGTTTCATAAAAACTCCTTGGTTAAAAAAACTAGCTCAACTTCTCAGCAGTTTTTATGCCACGTTAAAGAGCCTTCTTTTTCGTGATTTTTGGACCGTAAAAGACTGACAACTTACTTTTTTGACCCGTACCCCAAAATCTAACGACATTTTTGTCACTTGATACAAACGGATCGGACCATCTTGAGATCCGTCAAGCCCATGAGCACTTTTTCCATGCCGTCCATCTTGAGCGTGCGCATGCCGCTGTTGACAGCGCTTGCAAACAGCTCCGCTACGCGAGCCCGCTCCTGGATCAGTTTTTTGGCAGCGTCATCCGCAATCATCAGTTCATGCAAACCAACCCGGCCTTTGTAGCCGGTTTTGTTGCACTTGTCGCAGCCGACCGCGCGGTACAAGGTCAGTTTGTCGTCTTTTCCGTAGCGCTCCATCCAGTCTTCATACAGCTTTTGTGACTCGCCGCCAGGATCGGCCTTCCAGGCTTCGGTATTACGCAATTCTTCCGAATATTCCTTGATGAAATCCTTGACTTCCTGCGCACTCGGTTGATACGCCTCTTTGCAGTCGCAGAGTTTTTTGGCCAGGCGCTGGGCCAGGATACCCAGCAGCGCATCTGCAAAATTAAAAGGATCCATACCCATGTCCAGCAAGCGCGTAATGGATTCAGGGGCGGAATTGGTGTGCAGTGTCGAGAAAACCATGTGACCCGTCAGTGAGGCCTCCACCCCCATGGCCACGGTTTCCTTGTCTCGCGATTCTCCGACCATGATGATGTCGGGATCGGCTCGCAGGAAAGCACGCATGACCAGCGCGAAGTCGATGCCCGCCTTCCGGTTGATTTGCACCTGGCGCAAACCCTTCTGTGTAATTTCCACAGGGTCTTCGGCGGTCCAGATTTTGGTATCCGGCGTGTTGAGAAATTTCAGGATGGAATGCAGCGTGGTGGTCTTGCCGGAGCCCGTGGGGCCACATACATAGAAAAGGCCGTAGGGTTTAGAAACAGTTTTTTCCAGTCGCTCTTTGTTGTGTGCCGTCAGCCCGAGTTTTTCAAGTGGAATCGGTTCGCCCGCGGCCAAAATCCGCATAACCACATCTTCCACGCCACCGGCGGAGGGAATCGTAGCCACACGCAGCTCGATGTCGAGTGGGCCGTATTTTTTGAACTTGATCTTCCCGTCTTGCGGTTTGCGCTTTTCAGAAATGTCAAGGTCGCACATGATCTTGAGCCGCGTGACCATGGCCTGGCGAAACTGCGCCGGCACTTCAATGTAGGGCTGCAAGGTACCGTCAATGCGAAAGCGGATACCGGTTTTGGCCTTGCCCGGCATGGGCTCGATATGAATGTCCGACACCTTCTGGTTATATGCGTCGATGATGACCTTGTTGACGAATTTGACCAGCTCATTGTCGGCCGCCGCAGACTCCAGGGAAGAGTCATCACTGGACTCGCTCTCCAGCGGCGAGTCCATGTCTGCAAGCAGTTGGTCGATGGTGCTACTGTCTGCAGCCATGCCAAAAAGCTGTCCCAGGGTCTCCTCAAATTCCGTCTGGGTTGTAACGCGGTAAGAAAATTTGGAGACGCGGGGAAACACCTGGGGAACCACGCGCGCCCCTCGCACTGCTTCCGGATCCACACACATGATCACGAGGCCGTCCGTGGTTTCCTCCAGTGGAATCCAGCCTTGCTGTTCAATGAAGTCCCGTTTCAATGCTCCGTGCAGCATTTCCGAGCGGATCCGCCCGGCATTGAATGGTTCGTAGGCAACGCCGAAAAATTTGGCGAGCGACGCACCGATCTGGGTAGGCCGAATGTGGAAGCTGGCCATCAGCATATGCTCGACCGACTTGCCCTCTTCTCGAGCCTGGAGGATGCATTGCTGCAACTCTTCCTGAGACAACACGCCCTCGGTCACGAGACCGTCATATTTGGTGGCTTTGCGCCTTTGGCTGTCCCCTGCTTTTTGCATGCGCTGACGTATGGCAATACCCAAAGTCTTGCATAGCTGCAGTGCTCCGTCTTCCTCAAGCTTTCCAAAAGGCTGATCGCTCCGGTTGTTGATAACCTGCAGAACGCCGTACAACGTGTCTCCGTCCATGACGGGCGCCACCAGCATCTGCTTGGTTCTATACCCGGATCGCTTGTCGACTTCCTGGAGAAAGCTCAATGCAGGATGAATTTTCTTCAGTGCCTCCTCATCGTAGACGTCCGCGATATTCACCATCTGGCGAGCCATGGCTACGTATCCCGCAATGCTCTGAGCACTAACCGGAAGTTTCAGGTCGCGGCTGGTATTGAGCCCCGTCTTGACCTTGGAAACAATGGAACTGCGGTCTTCGTTGACTGCATAAAGTGTTAACCGGTCCGCATTAAAAAGCTTGCAGATGTCCTGGCTGGCCTCAAGCATGATCTGCTCGACATTTTCCGTCTCATGAATCCGGTTGGTAACTAGCTGAAGCTGCCGGAAATACAGGGCTTCAAAAGTAACGCCCCGCTCCTGGGGAGGCAGCATTTGCGAGTCAAAAAACTCATCCTGGGGGTCACGTTGCAATACGGCACTCATAGCTCAAACTCCTGACCCGCCCTCAACCACCGGATGTCGTGCGATACATTCGGGCCAAACGGGCGGGTTTGGTCAAAACGCTGTATCTCGGCCATGATCAGGTCGGTCTCGGCCGGCTTGGTATGGGTAATGTAGATGGGATAACTGTTTCCTCGCTCGATGCAATCGAGCTCATTGGCAAGCGCATGAGGAGAAAGATGTAGGCTCCGCTTGGCAAGGTCGCGCTCTCGATTGCTAAATGCCGTTTCGATGACCAGCATGGCAACCTTTATCTGATTAATGCGGGCCCACAGAGCCGGGTTCTGTTCCGTGTCGCCCGTGAACACCCAATACCCCTTGCCCGTGGCCACCGCATAGCCTGCAGCCGGAACGGTATGAACGGCAGGTAGAACCTCTATTTGCTTACCAGCCAATAACAAGGTTTGTCCGATTTCCAGAGGGTGAAAACTGACAAACGGGGCCTCGGGGCTGGGAATGCGGGAAAAGTCGGGCCAAATGGTGTTGTTGAAAATATGCGCCTTCAGTGCGTCAATCGTGCCCTGCAGCGCATGAATCTGGATAGGTGTTGTTCTCCGGGCTGCAATGGCGTCCACCATCAACGGTAACGCGGCCACGTGATCGAGGTGCGAATGCGTCAACAGGACATGGTCAACACCAGCCATCTCATCCAGCGTGAGATCTCCCACTCCCGTACCGGCATCAACCAACAAATCATGGTCAAGCAAAAAAGACGTGGTCCGGCAGTCTTTGGCAATGGCTCCCGAGCAGCCGAGTACACGTACTTTCATGAGGTTTTCCGGTTGGCCTGACTTGGAGGACTGTGCTATTTGGTTTCGAAATTGGTTGCGCCATCCCATTCCGGATCAAAAGGCAACAGCCTCATAGAGGCTACACGCTCCGCATACAGCCGGTAAAGGAACTTTTTGCCATTTATCCGATGTAAATTAAGCAATTGCACATCGCATTGATCCCAATCCTGCGCGCGGTAAGCTTTTAACGCCATTCCCCAGGTCTTCAGCTCAGCCGCAATGTCATTGTCGATCCGGTCTACCGGCACCAACGGCCAGAAAATGGAAACCGCCTGATCTTTGCCTTTCACGCGAACCTTGTCGAGTTCCTGCCATGCAAAATCATTCGCCTGCTTTCGGGTGGACTCACTGACCACGATATCCACTCCATAGGTTTTTGACAGCCCCTCCAGACGCGAACCCAGATTTACCGAATCGCCAATCACGGTGTAGCTGCGGCGGATATCCGAACCCATGTCACCGACACACATCGTGCCYGTATTGACACCGATACCTATGCCAATCTCGGGTAAACCCTTGATCTTGTGTTCCTCGTTGATCTTCCTGACAGCATTCGACATCTCAAGTGCCGTTTTGACTGCAAGACCAGCATGATCTGGCGTGTCGACAGGAGCCCCCCAAAAAGCCATCACGCAATCACCCATGTATTTGTCTATGGTGCCGCGATTGCTACGAATCAGGTCTGTCAGCCGGCTGAAAACACTGTTCAGCAAAGCCTGCAGCTGGGTAGGCTCCATCGACTCCGACATTTTGGTAAAGCCTCGCATGTCGCAAAACATGACCGTCAGCTCTTTGGTGGTCGCCTTCATGCTGTAGCTGTCGGGATCTTTTACCATCTCGTCAACCAGTTCGGGGGGTACATAGGTGCCGAACAGATGGGCCAACTCCCGCTTGGATCGGCTTTCCACGAAATACCCATAACTCATGTTCAACGCAAATGCAGTCAAGGCCATAACCAGCGCACTGGCCAGCGGCAGCACCAGACCGTAACCAGAGTAGAGCCAGAAATTCAAGCCGGCTATGGCGGCAATCACCGCCAAGCTGACCAGCACCGCACGGGAAGCTGAAAGCAGGGGTAGCGCAAAAGCCAGCGTCAATCCCGAAAAAAGCAGGATGACTACCTCGAATCCGATGGCGTAGTCGGGCTTGACGAACACCTTCCCGTCAAGGAAACCGGAAATAACATTGGCATGTGTTTCCACCCCCGGATAGGTTTCCCCCACCGGGGTCACTCTCAAATCGAGCAGACCGGGCGCCGTGGTGCCGACCAGGATGATCTTGTCCTTGAGCGTGCCAGGGGCAAGGCGCTTGGCCAGGACATCCGCCGCGGAGATATACCGAAACGAGCCGCCGTTCGCACCACCATTACCCCTGAAAGGCACCAAAGTGGCGACGCGATCATCGACCGGAATCGCCAGGGTTTTGTTGCCCTGCTTGAGGAGAATGCTTTCCAGCCCCTGGTAGTTCCGGGTCAGGAATTTCTCCTGCGGAAAACCAGGCTCGACCTTGGGCAACCCTGCAAGCATGCGAAACATGGCGAGCGCCAATGACTCGTAGTACTGCCCCTTGAACTCCGCCAGCAGGGGAATAGAGCGCACCACACCATCGCCCTCGGTAATGGAGTTAAAGAAGCCTCCCAAAGGGGCCGCTTTGGCCAGCAACTCTATGTTGGCCCCGTATCCGTTCCAGCTGGTGAATTTGATAGGGCGGCCACCAAGCGCATCGCTGCTCATCACCGGGGGCGGCAAAACTCCATTGACCCGACCATCTCTGTCGCTGGTGAAGTAATACCCCATCACCACAGGGCGTTTCTCAATCGCTTTCGCGAAAACTCCGTCGTAATCCAGGCTGCTCTGCAGCTGGCTGAGTTTTTCCGAGAAACCCGGTTGATCTTTCAGCTCCGCCTGTGCCAGCTGCCTGAGCCGCTTTAAACCCGAGCTCTCATCAGCCTCGGCAAATACGACGTCAAATCCCAACAGCGCCGTTTTTTGACGATCCTGCAGCTCTTCGACCAGCTCCGCCAACTTGTTACGGCCCCAAGGCCAGCGCCCTACCTCCGCAAGGCTCTTCTCATCGATGTCAACGATAACAATGCGTTCGTCCAGCGTATGCGGCATAGTCGCACGAAGGCGTGCATCGTAGATGATGTCGTCCAACCTTTGCAGTACGCCAATGCGAACGACTCCGCTGGCATGCATCAATGCAAACACCAGCGGAATCAGCGTGACGGCGATACGAGGCCAGTGCCGGGAGAGGAGTCTCATGCGACCTCGTTTGAAGGGTGCTTGCAGTCCGCGTGGTGCGAGACCGCATAGCACCGATGTCAGTGTTGAACGAACTGCATTTGCGTTCCGGCCAGTTCAAGCATGTCCCCATTTTTCAGGACAACCGGCTCTGCACCGATGGGAGCTCCGTTAAGCGTCGGCTTGCCAGTGCCTTCCACATGGGCAACGACAAAACCCTGAGGCCGCTTGGTAATGGCGGCAACCGCAACCCCGGGTTTTCCGATGGTGGTAACTACTTTCACCAATGCCACTTCGCGGCCAGCTGCAGCGCCCGACATCACCTTGATAGCCGCCGTGAGGCCCGTACCGGCTTCAGCTGGTGCCGCTGGCGAACCTGCCGGCGCCGGGGGCACAAGACCTGCGGAGCCGGCCTTGATAATCATGGTCTTCTCGAAGCCCGCGGGTGCAGCCTCGTTGACGTACTTGATTTTGTACTTGCCGATTTCAACGGTGTCACTGTTTTGCAGCAGTAGTTTTTTGACGGCCTTGCCGTTGACATAGGTGCCATTGGTGCTGTTGAGATCTTCAAGATAGACCTCATTGCCGGACATTTGCAGTACAGCATGCTCCCCGCTGACAGCTAGGTTGTCGATGACGATGTCGTTGTAAGGCCTGCGCCCCAAAGAAGTCCGGTCTTTCGTCAACTGGACTTCCTTGATCACAACGCCGTCAATAGAGACGATCATTTTCGGCATGGCCGACTCCTGTCTGTTTGTAATATTTCAGTCATCGTTATTTTCCCAGCATTCTGGACAAAAGGCCGCGCTTGGTCGAGTCTTCTTTCGCATATGCCAACAGCACGGAAATATTATCGCGTCCACCAGCCTCATTCGCCGCAACAATCAGCTGCTTTGCTTTTTGTTCAAGGGTCCCTGCGCCTGTAAGGATAGCCGCAATGCCCGGATCCGCAACCATGTCCGAGAGCCCATCCGAACACATCAGATAAAGGTCTCCTGCGTCCACACGATGCTCATTGACCTCAACCAGCACCGTGTCTTCGACGCCCAAGGCGCGAGTGACCAGATTCTTGTTCAGGGAAGTCAGCGCCTGCTCGGGAGTTATCAGCCCGGCGTCAATCTGCTCTTGCAACAGCGAGTGGTCCTTGGTGATTTGCTGTAGTTCCTGGCCGCGCAGGCGATAACAACGGGAATCGCCAATATGACCCAGCATCAGTCGCCCGTCCTGGAACACCCCCACCACCAGCGTGGTACCCATTCCCGCGTACTGGGGGTTGGAATTTGCCGCGTTGAAGATCGAATGGTTGGCATTTTCCACGCAGATTTCCAGAGCCCGGCGCACTTCCTTGGCATTGGCATGCCTGCCCGCCTGGGAAAGCCAACGGCCCATTTCCGACTTGATGAAAGCGGCAGCCATGCCGCTTGCAATTTCGCCTGCGTTATAGCCGCCCATTCCGTCAGCCAGGATACAAAGCCGCGTCGCAGCATCAAAAGCGACCGCATCCTCGTTGTTGTCCCTCGTCAACCCCGGGTCGGTATGTGTACAAATCTCGTAGTTCATCTTGTTCGCGTGATCACTGGATGTCGGTATCGGAAGCAGGTGCTTTGGAAACCACGGTTTTCTCAAACGTCTGGGTGCCGTCGGCATTCACGGCTTGGGTCGCATCATAGGTCCTCGGGCCGGCAGCTGGTGTAGCCGCTGATTGCACGACTGTGGCGTCAAATTGGGCTGCCGGCGCACCCTGTGGAGGGGCAAACGACGGAGCCGGCGCAGCACCTTCCATCGCGGCAATGACGGCACGCAGATCTGCCGCCAACCGATCACCATCCTGATATCGCAGCTCCGGCTTTTTGGCCAGAGACAGCGCAACAATCTCGGCCAGTCGCTCCGGCAGCTCTTTACGGATGATACGGATATCGGGGGCTTCTTCGTTCGCGATCTTGTACATCAGTTCGGCCATGGAATCGCCCCGGAATGGCAACACCCCAGCCAGCATCTGAAACAGCATGACACCCAGCGAGTACAGGTCCGAACGCCCGTCGACTTTTTTGCCGGCAATCTGCTCCGGCGACATGAAGCTGGGCGTCCCCAGTACAAGGCCGGTCTTCGTTTTGCTTGAATCCGTAATGCGGGCGATGCCGAAGTCGGTCACCTTCACCGTATCGCTTTCGATTTCATACATGATGTTGGCCGGTTTGATGTCCCGGTGCACCACATTCTGCTTGTGCGCGTAAGCCAGGGCTTCAGCCACCCGTGCCACGATGGACAGGACCTTCGGGACCGGCAACAAATGGCCGTCCTTGGTGACATCTGCCAGATCCTTGCCCTTCAGAAACTCCATGGCAATGAATGCCAGGTCGTGTTCTTCACCCGCATCAAAAATCGTGACGATGTTCTGGTGCTGCAGCCGGCCAGCGGTCTCGGCTTCCCTGAAGAAGCGCTCCCGCGCATCGTCAAGCTCCTCGCCCTCGAACTCCTGGCTCAAGGCCATGGTCTTGATGGCGACGACACGACCGATCTTTGGGTCCTTACCGAGGTACACCACGCCCATGGCGCCCTTACCCAATTCCTTTTCAACCTGATAGCGGCCCAACATGGGCTTTTCAACACCCCCACCGTCAAGGAGCATGGTCCCGCCCGGGTGCGCGCCGCCACCGCCCAAAATGACGGTTTCCGACAGGTTTTTGGCCCGATTGAGCTTGGACTGCAGGTCTTTGTGGTTCTTGTTGTAGGTGGCCATGTACTCGTACACGGCTTGAGCCTTGTTGAACTGGCGCTTGCGCTCGAAATCCAGCGCCAGGTTGTTCATGTTGTCCATCAGCGCGTCGGTGAAAGGTACGCGGCGAAAGCGGTCAAACGCCATGTCGAGCTGGCCTTGGCCTTGCAGCGCAAGACCCATCATGCGATTGGTCTCAGCCGACTCCTCGTCGGACTTGAGCTTGCCAGCCTCGGTCACGAGGAAGCGCTTGGTCGTCAACGCCAAATGGCCGATTACCAGCAGGGCCGCGGGAAAGACAAATTTGAGCCAGGTCGCGGCCGCCGACAGCAGGCCGAACTCAACCACCAGCAACACCAGGAACAGTGCCAACGTGATGACTGCAGCCTTACCAGCGGAGAGGCGAGGCAATCCGGCGATAAGGTAAGCAGCAACCACGAGCAGAACAGCCAACGTAGCCCAGACACCCCAAGTCGGCTGGACAATGAAGTGTTCACTCAGGATGCTGGAAGTGATATGCGCAATGGTCTCTGCCGGTGACAGCCCCGGACCGGCCGGCGTCGTAAAGAGGCTACCCACGCCCTGTGCCGTGGCGCCGATCACGACAATCTTGTCCGCATATTTGGTGGCAGGGATTTTGCCAGTCAGCACGTCATAGAAGGAGTCAACTGCAAAAGCAGGCTTGCCACCGCTACCTTTATAAAACTGCGGCAACATCAGGGCCGACTCGTCGGTGCGCACTCGGAGCTTGCCGATTTGCACAGACTCCCCCACGTTGAGCTTGATATCAGAGGTGTTGAGGTTGAGACTTTTTGCGGCAGCCAGCAGCGCCATAGAGGGCACACCCTTGCCGTAGTAATTAATGAGCAGCGGCTCCTGGCGAACTGCCCCATCAACGGGATCCTGTATCTGGTTCAGGTGGCCTATACCGGCGGCGGCGTTGCCTATGGCTTCAATCGGCTGGGTGCCGCGTATTGCTGCAATGGAAAAGCCGTTGCTCTCGTCAATCGCACTTTTGAGCGCGTAGGCCGGCAGCGGTTTGTCTGGCCTGCCCTGCGGCTCGCCAAGGGTAAACACCGAAGGCACAAGCACATTGCCGGCATGAGCCATGCTGGCGGCCAGCTTGGCATCGCTATCCAGCGCCACCTCGGCATCCGCAATCAGCTTGCTCAATTGCTCGCCAATACCAGTTTGCGCGACAGCAGGGTCGCCGAGGACCTCTTTCATCTTGCGGATAAAAGCAAGACCTCGGTCGGTTTGAGGCTCAAAGAAAAAGGCCGTGTGGACGATTGTCTTGGCCTTGGCGGCTGTTAACTGGTCTATCAGCTGCGCGTGGACGTCACGGGGCCAGGGCCAACGGCCTATATTCGCGATGCTTTGGTCGTCAATCGCAATGACCGCTATGCGGTCTGAGGGCTGGCGATTGCTGCTGGTGCTGGCAAAGTCATAATAGCGGCGCTCAAGTGTGCCGAAAAAATCGGTCAGGCCATGCAGAAAAAGAACGGCCAGCACCACCAGAACGCCCACAAACCAGTCGGCCCGCCAGAACTGACTCAATTTCCTAGATGTTTTGGCCACTTCCCGTCCCTTGTCCTGATTCGCTATGCATAGCCCCAGCCATTTTTGTAATTGCTTTGTACTATCGGTGCTCTGGCAGCAAATTTCGTGCGCCGGATACCGCCCGCCGACTGTTTCGGCAGGTTACAAGTCTCCTGACAATGGACATTAACAGACGGGGTGCGGCTGGACAAGCGACTTCTGCACCACAACCGTACCGACTGTTGCAAATAAGTGGTTTTCTGGTATGCGCGGCGCGCATCCGGCTCGCCGCAGATGGCGAGCGCTAAAAAAAAGACCCAGCCACCGGAAGAGGTGTGGCGGCTGGACCGGTATCCCGGTTCAGGCGGAAGGCGCCTTTGTCTGCTGCCGTTTGGTCAGGTAAGTGCCCAGTGCCACCACAAGCACGGCACCCACAATCCCACCGGCAGTCACCGTATGGTCGCTAACGGCACCAAAATGGCTCACTACCGCAGGATCCGTCAGCAACATCTCACCCGCCAGGAAGCCCAAAAGAGCAGCGCCGATGGTAATGATGATGGGGAAGCGCTCCATCACCTTGGTCAACAAGGTGGCGCCGAAAATAATCAGTGGGATGCTCACCAGCAGACCCAGTACCAGCAGCGGCAGATTACCCTTGGCAGCGGCGGCCACCGCCAGAACGTTATCCAGGCTCATTACCAGATCGGCAATCAGGATAGTGCGAATCGCAGCCATCATGCCGTTGATTTCGTGGCCTTCACCGTCTTCATCTTCTTCGCCTTTGAGAAGGTCCACGCCAATGTAGACCAGCAGAACCGCACCGATCATCTTCAGGTACGGCAAGCTCAACAGCTGAATGGCCACGATGGTCAGCACGATACGCATCACGATCGCGGCAGCACTTCCCCAGAAGATCGCCTTGCCGCGCTGCTCGGGTTTGAGTGTGCGCGCAGCCATGGCAATTACCACGGCGTTATCGCCAGACAGCACGATGTTGGCAAGAAGGATGGAGCCGAAAGCACTCCAGAAAAGGGGGGACGCGAGGTCCAGTCCGAAAAACATGGCAGCTCCTGTTATCAATTAAAAAAGCGCCGGAAAGCGCTTTTTTGTTTTGGAGAGTCTAAGCCGCAATAGACCAATCCCGATTGGTATTACTGCTTACCTGCTTGACCGCGGTCAAGTTTTTAAATCACTTTTTTCGCTGGCGCCTTACAGCAGCGCCTTGAGCAATTTGGCCATTTCCGACGGGTTGCGCGTCACGGTGAAGCCGCAAGCCTCCATGATGGCCAGCTTGGCATCCGCCGTATCGGCGCCACCAGAGATCAGCGCACCCGCGTGACCCATGCGCTTGCCGGCCGGAGCCGTCACGCCAGCGATAAAGCCGACGATTGGTTTTTTCATGTTGGCCTTGCACCACTGTGCAGCTTCGGCTTCATCAGGGCCACCAATTTCGCCGATCATGATCACGGCGTCGGTGTCCGGATCATCATTGAAGGCTTTCATTACGTCAATGTGCTTGAGGCCATTGATCGGGTCGCCGCCGATACCGACTGCACTCGATTGGCCCAGGCCAATTTCAGTCAGTTGCGCCACAGCTTCATAGGTCAGCGTGCCGGAGCGGCTGACTACGCCGATACGGCCCTTGCGGTGGATATGGCCGGGCATGATGCCGATCTTGATTTCTTCAGGCGTGATCAGACCGGGGCAGTTGGGGCCCAGCAGCAGGGTTTTCTTGCCGCCGGCGGCTTCCTTGGCCTTCATGCGGTTGCGCACTTCCAGCATGTCCCTGACCGGAATGCCTTCGGTGATGCAGATCGCCAGGTCCAGGTTGGCTTCAACAGCCTCCCAGATGGCGGCGGCAGCGCCTGCGGGCGGTACATAAATCACCGAAACCGTCGCGCCCGTGGCCTGAGCCGCTTCGGTCACGTTGGCAAAAATCGGGATGCCTTCGAAGTCTTCGCCGGCTTTCTTGGGATTCACACCGGCCACAAAAGCTTCTTTGCCGTTCGCGTAGTCGCGGCACATGCGGGTGTGGAATTGACCGGTTTTGCCGGTGATGCCCTGGGTGATGACTTTGGTGTTTTTGTTGATGTAGATGGACATGTTCTTGGCTCCGGGCTTATTTGACAGCGGCGACGATTTTGGTCGCGGCTTCGGCCATGGTGTCTGCGGCGATGATGGGAAGGCCAGAATCGGCCAGCATCTTCTTGCCCAGGTCTTCGTTGGTGCCCTTCATGCGCACGACCAGCGGAACCGAAAGGTTCACGGCCTTACAGGCGGTGATCACGCCGTCGGCGATGGTGTCGCACTTCATGATGCCGCCGAAGATGTTGACCAGGATGCCCTTGACGTCGGGGTTCTTCAGCATGATCTTGAAGGCTTCGGTGACTTTTTCAGCCGTTGCGCCGCCGCCCACATCCAGGAAGTTGGCCGGCTCGCCACCGAACAGTTTGATGGTGTCCATGGTCGCCATGGCCAGGCCTGCACCGTTGACCAGGCAGCCGATGTTGCCGTCCAGGCTGATGTAGGCCAGGTCGAACTTGCTGGCTTCGACTTCGGCCGGGTCTTCTTCGTCCAGATCGCGATAGGCCACGATTTCGGGGTGGCGGAACAGCGCGTTGGCATCGAAGTTGAACTTCGCGTCCAGGGCCATGACTTCGCCCTTGCTGTTGCGGTTCAAGGGGTTGATTTCAACCAGCGATGCGTCGGTCTCCATGTAGCACTTGTAGAGCTTCTTCAGGATGTCGACGGTCTGCGCCACGGAATCAGCGGGCATGCCGATGCCGGCGGCGACTTCCTTCGCCTGGGCGTCCGTCATGCCGACCAGCGGATCGACAAACACCTTGATGATTTTTTCGGGGTTGGAGTGAGCCACCTCTTCGATGTCCATGCCGCCTTCGCTGGAAGCGATGAAAGCCACCTTTTGCGACTCGCGGTCGGTCACGGCCGAGATGTAGTATTCCTTGTTGATGTCGGCGCCGTCTTCAATATAGAGGCGGCGGACTTTCTGGCCGTCAGGGCCGGTCTGGTGCGTTTTCAGCTGCATGCCGAGGATTTCGCCGGCAATGCGCTTGACGTCGTCGATGGTTTTGGCAACCTTCACGCCGCCGCCCTTGCCGCGGCCGCCCGCATGGATCTGGGCCTTGACCACCCACACCGGGCCGCCTAGTTTCTGGGCGGCTTCCACCGCTTCCTGCACCGTGAAGGCCGGGATGCCGCGCGGCACTGGCACACCAAAATTGCGCAAGATTTCCTTGCCCTGGTACTCGTGAATTTTCATGAAAGACCTTCAGAATTCAGTAAAAGAGGGGGTGCAACAGGGATTTGGGCAGAGGAATGGGGTGTCGGAAACAGGCCACACCGGCCCAAAAAACCACGTCGGCGGTCACTGCAGGCAGCAACGCAGAACTGTATCATGGTGCGACGCACAATTCTTGTGCCCGCCTTACACCCCGAAATGGGCCGAAATTGACCTCTGGGGCGCCCAGCCGCCCCACTTTGTTTTGTACCTGGAAGCTCATGCCTAAAGTATTTATTGACGGCGAAGCCGGCACCACGGGCCTGCAAATCCGCGAGCGGCTGCAAGCCATGCCGCAAATCGAGCTCGTCAGCATCGCGCCCGAGCTGCGCAAGGACGCGGCCGCCAAGCGCGCCCTGATGGCGCAGGTGGACATGGTAATCCTGTGCCTGCACGATGACGCGGCACGCGAGTCGGTCGCCATGATTGACAGCTTGACCGGCAAAAAGCCCAAAATCATTGACGCCTCCACGGCTCACCGTACCGTGTCCGGCTGGGTTTACGGCTTTCCCGAACTGACCCGGACCCAGCGCGCCGCCGTGGCCGCTGCCGACCGCGTGGGCAACCCCGGCTGCTACGCTACCGGTGCGATCGCGCTGATCCGCCCGCTGGTTGACGCTGGGATCATCCCGGCCGACTTCCCGCTGAGCCTTCCCGCCGTAAGCGGTTACTCCGGCGGCGGCCGGCAGATGATTGAAGACTACGAAGCTGGCACCGCTCCCCTGTTTGAACTTTACGGCCTGGGCCTGAAACACAAGCACCTGCCCGAAATCATGAAATACACAGGGCTCACACGCCGGCCGGTGTTCATTCCGTCGGTCGGCAACTTCAAGCAGGGCATGCTGGTGCAATTACCGCTGCACCTTGACTTGCTGCCCGGCAAACCAACCGGGGCGCAGTTGCAGGACATACTGGCCAAACACTATGCCGGCAGCGAATGGGTAACCGCCGAAGCTGCGCCCGAGTCGGGAAAGCTGGATGCGCTGGCGCTCAACGACACCAACAAGATGGAGTTGCGCGTGTTTGCCAATGAAGAATACCGCCATGCGGTGCTGGTGGCGCGGCTGGACAACCTGGGCAAGGGCGCATCCGGCGCTGCGGTGCAAAACCTGAAGCTGATGCTGGGTCTATAGGCCGTGCATCCAGCGGCTAACGGCAGCTCCCGGGGAAGCTCAGGGCAGCGGTAGCGCCTGCGGCAACTCTCTGCCGACCCGGTCGACCACGTCCTGCCAGCTGCGATTTTGGCCTTGGCGAAAAAGCCGCGCACTGGGGTACCAGGGAGAGTCCTCCCTGTCGAGCAACCAACGCCAGTCCGGACGAAAAGGCAGCATGACCCACAACGGCTTGCCCAGGGCTCCTACGAGATGGGCGACGCTGGTATCAATGCTGATCACCATATCAACGCAATCGGCGAGAGCCAGGGTATCGGCAAAGGTCCGCAACTCTTGCCCGGCGTGGAAGATACCCGATGCCTCCAGCGCAGCCAGATCCGGCTCGTTCACATCCTTCTGCAGACTGATGAACTGATAGCCGGGCGGCATCGCTTCATGCAGCATGGCCATCGACATCGAGCGGTTCAGCGCAGTCTTGAGTGCCACATTGCCGGACCAGACCAAACCTACGCGCGGGCCGTCACGCGCGGGCAATCTGGCCTCCCACGCCTGCTTGAGAACCGGGTCGCTTCGCAAATAGGGCGCACCGGGAACATTGGTGACGCGCGTGCCAAAAGCCAGTGGCAGACTGAACATCGGACATTGAAAGTCGAAAGACGCCGCAATATCTTTGCCCTCCCTGCTTTCCACCAGAGTACAGCCACTCTTCCAATCCGCACAAAGGGGCCGCAGTGGCGCCGGCAGATAGAGGAAAATCCGTGCGCCCATGGCCAGAATCACCGGGATATAGCGCAGCAGCTGGATAGAGTCGCCCAAGCCCTGTTCCGCATACAGAAAGATGGTCTTTCCCTTCAGGGGCTCCCCTGACCACATCGGCTGGGACAACACGGGCTTGAGCGTGCGCGGGCCCAGCGCATGGGCATACCAGCGCCACTCATACTCCTTCCACCCCTCTTCCCATTGGCCGAGCAGCAGTTGTGCAAATGCCTTGTTCCAGTGCAGATTGGCATGCCGGGCATCCACAGCCAGCCCGGTTTCGCAAATGGCCACCACTTCATCGCATTGCCTCAAGCTCAGCAGGGTGCAACCCAGGTTATAGAGAACATCAGGGTTCCTTGGCTGGAGATGCTGCGCGCGGCGGTGAAAACCCATCGCCTGCTCAAACCGCCTGAGCCGGTCGCAGGCCGCGCCAGCATTGGACAGGGCATCCACATTCTCAGGCTGAAGGGCAATGATCTTTTCATAAATCTCCAAAGCCTCCTCATGCCGGATCATTGCCGCCAGGACTGCGGCTTTTCCACTCAGTGCAGGCACGTCGTCCGGATTTGCTGCCAAGGACCTGTCGATGATGGTCAAGGCCTCTTCGTGGCGCTCCAGGCCGTTCAGTGCGCAAGCTTTCTCCATGGGGAAAACCGGGTGGGCCGCAGCAGCGGATTGCTGATCAGCAAAATCAATGGCCTCCTGCCAGCGTTCATGCGCAAGCAACAGGCTGATGCGACGATAGCCCGCGTCGGTAAAACCCGGGTTGATGCGTAGCGCCTGGGCATACGCATCCAGTGCCGGCACCGGCTGGCCCAGGTCCTCGAAGGCGCGGCCCAGCTCGAACCAGGCGAAATCAAAGTCCGGCTTGAGCGCCAGCGCCGTCCTGAAGCTGTGGATGCCCTCCTCCGTCAAGTGCAACTGCATCTGTACCTGACCCAACAGAAAATGGGCATCCAGCAGTGTTGCGTCCAGCCGGATCGCATGGTGAAAACTATCAACAGCTTCCCGCAACTGGCCCAGTTCCATCAGGCCATAACCCAGGTTGACATGGGCCAAACCATCGTTTGGTGTCATGGCGACTACCTGGCGATAGCAGTCGGTGGCCTCGGAAATCCTGCCTTGTGCCAACAACTCGTTGCCACGTGAGCGCAATGGCTGGGCATCTTCACCCGGGACAACCGGGCCGGCAGGTACGGCACTTTTATTGCGTGCCAGAAGGGTGCGGATACTCTGGAAAATGGCTGACTCCTGAAAGCTTTCACATTCCCGGGCCAGACTTTGGGAGGAAGGGCCACTGCAGCCTGGATCTCAATCTCCTTCGTTATCGGGATTTTTGAGCACCCACGATGCAACCTCCAGTGTAAAACCTCTTCCCGCCAGAAATCGGACTTGCCGGGCATGTTCTGCGGGGTTGGCCGGGGCTGTGCCAAACTTTCGCCGCCAGATGTCTCGCGCCCGTTCGCGCTCGGTGGCCTTGAGCTGCCCAACCGCTTCCCGTATGGCCGTCACGTCCAGTCCTTTGGCCTGCAGCTCTTGCTGGATACGCGAAGCGCCCAGCTTGCCGGAACGCCGGTTGATGACCGAATCGATGACACGCTCTTCGCTGATGAAATCCTTGAGCTCAAGGTCGTCGAGTACCACCTTCAGCTGGCCAGGCGTTTCTTCATGCGGAGCCAGCTTGCGTTCAAGTTCGGCGCGCGAATGCTCGCGTGCTGCCAGGTAACGCAATGCGCGGCCCTTGAGAGAAAGGCCGAAACCCGCACGGCGGGCGGGTTTGGCGGGGGAGTCGCCTGCCGGGTTTTCCATGCTCAAAGGACTCCACCAGACGGCAGCGCAAGCGCTACGCTTTTGATAGCTACCCAGGCAGATTGTGATTGGGCCACGACCTTATTTGGCATTCAAAAAGAGGCTCAAGCGGCTGCTTTGGCCGGCTTTTCGGCTTTCTCGGCCTTGGACGCCTTTTCAGCCGGTGCTGGCTCGGTGCCGACCGCAGCCTGCACCAGCGGAATACCCAGCGATTCGCGCACCTTGTTTTCGATCTCGATCGCAAGTTCGGGGTTTTCTTTCAGGAACTCACGCGAATTGTCGCGCCCCTGTCCGATTTTTTCGCCATTGAAGGCATACCAGGCGCCGGCTTTCTCGACGATGTGGCCGGCCACACCCAGGTCCAGCACTTCGCCCAGACGGCTGATACCCTCGCCGTAGAGGATGTCGAACTCCGCCGTCTTGAACGGCGACGCCACCTTGTTCTTGACCACCTTGACCCGGGTTTCGTTGCCGATCACCTCTTCGCCCTTCTTGATGGAGCCGATGCGGCGGATGTCCAGGCGCACCGAAGCGTAGAACTTCAGCGCATTACCGCCGGTGGTGGTTTCGGGCGAGCCGAACATCACGCCGATCTTCATGCGGATCTGGTTGATGAAGATGACCATGCAGTTGGCCTTCTTGATGGTGGCGGTGAGCTTGCGCAGCGCCTGGCTCATCAAACGGGCCTGCAGGCCGGGCAGCGAGTCGCCCATTTCGCCTTCGAGCTCGGCCTTGGGCGTGAGGGCCGCCACCGAGTCGACCACGATCAGATCAACCGCGCCGGAGCGGGTCAGCGAATCGACGATTTCAAGCGCCTGCTCGCCGGTGTCGGGCTGGCTGATCAGCAGGTCTTGCAGGTTCACGCCCAGCTTTTGCGCGTACTGGATGTCCAGCGCGTGCTCGGCGTCCACAAAGGCGCAGGTGCCGCCCAGTTTTTGCATTTCGGCGATGACCTGCAGGGTCAGCGTGGTTTTGCCCGACGATTCCGGGCCGTAGATTTCAACGACACGGCCGCGTGGCAGGCCGCCGACGCCCAGGGCAATGTCCAGGCCCAGGGAGCCGGTGGAAACGACCTGGATGTCTTCAATCACCTCGCCGTCGCCCAGCTTCATGATGGTGCCTTTGCCGAACTGCTTTTCGATCTGGGCCAGGGCGGCTTGCAGGGCCTTGGCCTTTTCGGTGTTCAGGGCGGCGCTTTGTACAGGGTTTTGGGCGGGGTTCAACTTGCTGGTCAGTTCCATGAAAAACTCCTTGAAAATCAATGATGTAAAACTTGTTGCCGGGGTTCCAGTGTCTCTGCTTTTAATCACAGCGCTGGATGCATGACCAGTACTTTATGGGCGCTATAGAAATAAGTAAACCCTATTTTTAGTCAGTTTACCTGATCAATCTCAACCTCATGCGTTACCATGATTTCATGCCCGAAGCCCTCAATCCGCCTCACATCTCCAGCCCCTTTGGCGCCACCGAAGCCGGGTGGCGTCAGACCCACCTCGGCCGCCTGATGGGCCATGCGCTGCGCCGCTTCGACGAGCGCGTGCTGTCGCTCATGGCCAGCAGCATTGAGGTGCCGCTGGCGCTCTCAAACCTGGCCGCACGCGACCAGGTCGGCGCCGCGCACATCCACATCACACGCCACCTGGCGGTCGGCGGCTCGCGCCTCACCGATCTGGCGCAAAGCGCCGGCATGAGCAAGCAAGCCATGGGCGACCTCGTCGACCAATGCGAAGCCTGGGGGCTGGTGACGCGCCAGCCCGATCCGCACGACAAACGCGCCCGGCAGGTGGTGTTCACGGAATCGGGTTTGCTCTGGCTGGAGGCCTTTCACCAGGCCGTGCGTCAGGCCGAAGACGAGTTCCGCCAGGCGGTAGGGCAAGATGTAGCGACCGTGGTGGCGCTGGGGCTGGAGGCGTATGCAGGTGCTTGACCACATGGCCGTGTCAGCAAACGGCTGCTGCAAAAGCCTAGAATTTGTCTTAGAACACCAAACCGCCCCCGCAGGCCTGCAACAGGGGCTGATATCCGGAGACAACCATGCGCATTCTGATTGCCGAAGACGACCAGGTTTTGGCCGATGGCCTTTTGCGTACGCTGCGCGCCTCGGGCGCCGCGGCCGACCACGTGGCCAGCGGCACTGAAGCCGACGCCGCGCTGCTCACCAACACCGAATTCGATCTGCTGATCCTGGACCTGGGCCTGCCGCGCATGCACGGGCTCGAAGTGCTCAAGCGCCTGCGCGCGCGCGGCTCGTCCATGCCGGTGCTGATCCTCACCGCCGCCGACAGCGTGGAAGAGCGCGTCAAAGGCCTGGACTACGGCGCCGACGACTACATGGCCAAGCCGTTTTCGCTGCAGGAGCTCGAAGCCCGCGTGCGCGCGCTGATCCGCCGCGGCATGGGCGGCGCCAGCAGCACCATCAAGCACGGCCCGCTGGTGTACGACCAGGCCGGGCGCGTGGCCACCATCGACGGCCAGATGCTGGAGCTGTCGGCGCGCGAACTCGGTTTGCTCGAAGTGCTGCTGCAGCGTGCGGGCCGCCTGGTCAGCAAGGACCAGCTGGTTGAGCGCCTGTGCGAATGGGGTGAAGAAGTCAGCAACAACGCGATCGAGGTGTATATCCACCGGCTGCGCAAGAAGATTGAAAAGGGCCCGGTGCGGATCGCGACCGTGCGCGGCCTGGGCTACTGCCTTGAGAAAATCCCAGGCTGACCCCTCTTGCTCCTTCCCCCGCTGGGGGAAGGCTGGGATGGGGGCCCGCGGCCACCCCAACCTGAACTGCGGGGGCTATCCATCACCGTCAGCCCCCATCCCTACCTTCCCCCAGCGGGGGAAGGAGCAAAACCAGAAGGCCCTTGATTTGGAGCACCTCAGACAGTGGCCTTAAGACTTTTCCAACGCGAGCGCCGAAGCCTCTTCGGCGAAATCCTCGACTGGATGCTCACGCCGCTGCTGCTGCTGTGGCCGATCAGCCTGGCGCTGACCTGGCTGGTGGCGCAGAACATCGCCGGCAAACCTTTTGACCGCGCGCTCGAATACAACGTGCAGGCGCTGGCCAAGCTGGTGGTGGTCAAAAACAACCAGGTGCAGTTCAACCTGACGGCGCCGGCGCGCGAGATCCTGCGTGCCGACGACACCGACCTTGTCTACTACCAGGTGATGGGCACGCACGGCGAACACCTGAGCGGCGAGCACGATTTGCCCGCGCCGCCCGACGAAGACAAGCCCACCAACGGCGAGGTGCGGCTGCGCGAAGACGTGATCCAGGGCGAAGACGTGCGCGTGGCCTACACCTGGCTCAAGGTTGATGTCAAAGCCGCGGCGCCGGCGCCCAAGCCCGCCACGCCACGCGGTGACAAGGGCAACGCCGCACCGGAAGCCGCCCCCAGCCAGATGGTGCTGGTGCAAGTGGCCGAGACGCTGGAAAAACGCAAGACGCTGGCCACCGAAATCGTCAAGGGCACGATGGTGCCGCAGTTCGTCACGCTGCCGCTGGCGGTGCTGCTGGTGTGGCTGGCGCTGGTGCGCGGCATCAAGCCGCTGGCCCAGCTCGAAAAGCGCATCCGCGCGCGCAAGTCTGACGACATGAGCCCGCTGGACGAAACCGCGGTGCCCGAAGAAGTCGCGCCGCTGGTGTCGTCCATCAACGATCTGCTGAGCCGGCTCAAGGTGTCGCTCACCACACAAAAACGCTTTCTCGCCGATGCGGCCCACCAGCTCAAGACGCCGCTGGCGGGACTGCGCATGCAGGCCGATCTGGCGCAGCGCGAGACCGACGCCGATGAGCTGAAAAAGTCACTCAAACACATCGGCCGCGCCAGCATTCGCGCCACGCACACCGTCAACCAGCTGCTGGCGCTGGCGCGCGCCGAAACCACCGGCCGCAGCCTGGCCAAGCAGCACATCGACCTGGTGCATGTGGTCTCGGAAGTGATGGCCGACTCGGTGCCGCGCGCGCTCGAAAAGCAGATCGACCTGGGCTACGACGGCCCTGAAGCCGGCGAGCAGGCCACGCAGCTCGAAGGCAATGCCACCCTGCTCAAGGAGCTGGTGCGCAACCTGCTGGACAACGCCATCAACTACACGCCGGAAAAAGGCCAGGTCACGCTGCGTCTGATGACAGACCGCTTCAGCGGCGTGCTGGTGCTGCTGGTGGAAGACTCGGGGCCGGGCATTCTGGAGTCGGAGCGCGAGCTGGTGTTCCAGCCCTTTTACCGTACGCTGGGCACCAACGTTGACGGCTCAGGCCTGGGCCTGGCGATCGTGCTGGAAATCGCCAAGCAGCATGGCGCGACCATCACGATTGAGGACGCCACACTGGCCGGGCATCCGCAGACGCCGGGCACGCGCGTCACGGTGCGTTTTGTCGGGATGGACTTGCCTGATGGGCAGTAGCCGCCCCGCCGCATCCGTGTATTCGCGCCAGATTTCTTAAGGAAAAAAGGCCTCTAGCCCAGGCAGCACCTTGGCTATCGGCTATCAAAATAGTAGCAAATCAGGGTTTGGCGGCTGGCCACTTGTCATAAAGCTTCACGCCCACGCGCTCGCCCCACAGCTCGATGTCTGCCGGCGTTCCGGCATGCGGATGGTTGGCGCTGTTGCCACGCACATAACCCAGCGCTACGCAGGCGCCGGCCAGCGGGCTCCAGCCGACCGACGAGATCTCGCCCACCGTTTGCCCGCCCAGCACGATCGCCTCACCACCCCAGGCAAAGGCGTCCGGCGTATCGAACACCAGCGTGACCAGCTTCTTGCGCAGCGCCAGGCCTTGTGAATTGAGCAACGCAGGCTTGCCGATGAAATCGGCCGGCTTGTCGAGCTTGACGCTGAAGCCCAGCCCGGCCTCCCACGGTGTTTCATCGGGGCCTAGCTCTGCGCCCCAGGCGCGGCGGCCCTGCTCAATGCGCAGCGCATCCAGCGCGTAGTAGCCCGCGTCACGAATGCCCAGCGCCATGCCGGCCTCCATCAGCGCGAGGTAAACGTGGCGCGCCATTTCAATTGGCGTGTAAAGCTCAAAACCCGGCCCGCCCACGTAACTCATGCGGGCGGCGCGCACGCGGGCAAAACCCACGTCGATCTCTTTCGTCCATGAGAACTTCAGCGCCTCGGGTGACAGATCATCCGGGCTAACGAGTGCGAGCAACTCGCGCGCCTTCGGCCCCATCACCGACAGCACCGAGTACATCGCCGACACGTCCGTCAGCACCGCATGCTCTGCGTCGCCGATATGCCGCGTGATCCAGTCGAAGTCGCGCACGGTTTGCGCGGAGCCGGTGATGATCATGAAACGGTCCGCGGCCTGTCGCATTACCGTGAGATCGCTTTCAAAGCCGCCGCGCTCATTCAGCATCGCGGTGTAGACCATTTTGCCGGCGGGCACGTCCATCTCGTTCGCGCACAGGCGCTGCAGCACGGCCAGCGCATCGCGGCCCTGCAGCAGGTATTTGGAGAAAGAGGTCTGGTCGTAGAGGGCTACTGTTTCGCGCGTGGCTTTCTGCTCTTCGAGCATCCAGGGGAGCCAGCCGGGTTTGCCTAGCGTGTAGTCCGGACGGGCTTGGTATTGCTCCTTCCCCCGCTGGGGGAAGGTTGGGATGGGGGCCGCAGCGGCAGTATCGACAGCAGCCTGCCCCCACCCCTGCCCTCCCCCAGCGGGGGAGGGAGAAACTCCATCCGCTCGGGCTTTGAAATAACTCGCCCGCTCCCAGCCATTCTTGCTGCCAAACTCCGCACCCTTCGCCGAAAGAATGTCATACAGCGGCGAAGTCCTCAGCGGCCGCGCCGTCTCCAGCTCCTGCCGCGGCCATCGCATGGCGTAGTGCAAACCCAGCGTCTCGCCGGTGCGTTCAGCCAGCGCCTTGCGGTTGCCGGTGAAGCTGCCGAAACGGCGTATGTCCACGTCCCCCAAATCGGTGCTGGGCTCGCCGCCCACAATCCATTCGGCCATGAGCCGGCCCGCGCCGCCGCTGTTGGCGATGCCGGCTGAATTGAAGCCCGCACAGACAAAGTAGTTTCGCAATTCTGGCGCTTCACCCAGGATGAAGTTGCCGTCCGGCGTGAAGCTTTCGGGGCCGTTGAGCAGCATCTTGACTTCGGCCGTCTCCAGGCATGGCGTGCGGTGCAGCGCGGCGGTCATCAGCGGTTCGAACTGGTCCCAGTCTTCGTCCAGCAGCTCGAACTGGAAGGTAGCCGGAATCGGGTCCATCTTCCAGGGCTTGGCCTGGGGCTCAAAGCCGCCCATCACCAGCCCGCCGACTTCTTCCTTGTAGTAGATGTAGCCGTCCGGATCGCGCATGACCGGCAGCATGGGGTGCACGCCCGGAATCTTGCCGGTGACGATGTAGAAGTGTTCGGCCGAATACAGCGGCACATTCACGCCCGCAAGCTTGCCGAGTTGCCGCGCCCACTGGCCGGCGCAATTAACGAGAACTTCGCAACGCACGTCGCCCTGCGCAGTCTTCACGCCCACGGCTTTGCCGTTTTCAATGAGGACGCCGGTCACCTCGATGCCTTCGGTCATCTTCACGCCACAGTTGCGCGCACCTTTGGCCAGAGACATGCACAGGTCCGCCGGATTGGCCTTGCCGTCGCCCGGCAGCCAGATCGCGCCCTGCAGGTCGTCGGTGCGCATGATGGGGTATTTGTCGCCGGCTTCCTGTGGCGAGATCTCATGGCATTCCACGCCAAAGCTGTTGGCCATGGCCACCTGCTTTTTCAGCACCTTCATGCGCTCCGGCGTGCGCGCCACATTGACGCTGCCGCATTGTTTCCACCCGGTGGCCAGACCGGTTTCAGCTTCCAGCGACGCATACAGCTCAATGCCGTACTTGCTCATCTGCGTCATGTTGCGGTTGGGCCGCATCTGGCCGACCAGGCCGGCCGCGTGCCAGGTGGTGCCGCTGGTGAGCTTGCCCTGCTCGAGCAGCAGCACGTCGGTCTTGCCCATTTTGGCCAGGTGGTAAGCCACCGAGCAACCGGCGATGCCGCCGCCCACGATCACGATTTCTGCGTGGCTGGGAAGCGTCGTGGCAGTCATGGTTCAGGCCTCACATCAAAGGAAATAAGTACAGAGCTACGCCAACCGTATCGCCATGACACCGCCGACGATGGCGCAAGTGCCCACAAAGCGCCGCACGGTAAAAGCTTCTTTCAGCAGCCAGCAGCCGATCAGCACCGCAAACAGCACCGAGGTTTCGCGAAGCGCCGCGACCGTGGCTACGGGCGCGCGTGTCATGGCCCACAGCGCGATTCCGTAGGAGCCCAACGATGCCAGCGCACCGCCGGTGGCCACCGGCCAGCGATGCAGCGCATAGTGGCCCATGGCGCGCCCCCGCCGCGCCATCATCAGGAGGCCGAATGGCCAGCCATCAAACAGGAAGAGGGCTGCAACGTATTGCAGGGCGTTGCCTGAAGCGCGAACACCCAGCCCATCGACCACGGTGTAGACGGCGATGATGACGGCGTTGGCCAGCGCAAAGCCGACGGCCTTGGGCGCATGCAGGGCGTGGCGGCTCAGGCCCAGTACCAGCACACCACAGCAGATACCCAGGATGCCTGCCCAGGCCAGCGGCGTGAGCGTTTCACCCAGGGTGAAACTGGCCGACAGCGCCACCAGCAGCGGCGCCACGCCGCGCATCAGCGGGTAAGTCAGGCCCAGGTCGCCATGCTGGTAGGCGCGCGTGGTGGCAACGTAGTAGCCGATGTGAATCAGTACCGACGCCCCGATGAATGGCCAGGCCTCAGCCCGCGGCCAGCCGACCAGCAGCACCAGCGGCAACGCCAGCACCGACCCGATCAGGTGGATGACCGCCATGTCCAGCGCCTTGTCGGCACTGGACTTCACCAGGGCATTCCAGCCTGCGTGCAGCAGCGCGCCAAACAGCACAGCGCCCAGCACCGGCCACGTCAGTGCCAGGATTTCAGGCGGCAAGCGAGGGCTCTGCGGCGGGAAGGGCACAGCGCCTGGCCCGTGCCAGGTAGTGCGCCAGTGGCGGCGTGGTCTTGTGCGCATCTTTCGCGAGATCGTCCCAGAGGCGCAGCTTCACCGCATCCCCGGCACCGGGCTGCGCGATGAAGCGCGCAGCTTCTTCAGCGGAAAAGATGCCGCCCTGCAGCTGCAGGCTGCGCTTGGAGTCCACCGAAAGGCTTGAATGGTAGCCGCGCCGCGCTGCGCACAGATAGCGCTTGGCGTCCACATGCAGCTTGATGGCGTCCAGCACTTCGTCGGGGAAAAGACCCCGAAGAAAGGGCAGCGCGCGGTACTGGTGCACATCATCCACACCCCGCAGCGACGGTGTTTCGCCCAGGTCGTGCAGCAGGTGCCCCAGGTCATGCAACAGCGCTGCGGTCACCAGCGCATCGCTCGCGCCTTCGGCTTCGCCGAGTGCCGCAGTCTGCAGCGCGTGCTGCAGTTGCGTCACGGGCTCGCCGCTGTATTGTTCGCCGCCGCGCTCTATGAAGAGGTGTTCGATGTCGTCAAAGCTCAGCACGTCAATTCCTCGATAAATGAATGCGGACAGAAGAATGCTTTCGCCAGTGGCCGCCGCGGAACCGGCTTTGCCGGGCCGCAGGCTGCGCCCCCTGGAAGGGGGAGGCGCGAAGGCGCTTCGGGGGTGAATCATGAGCTCCATGGGAGCGAATAGGTCTTTAGATTGGTGAAGCTTTTAATCGCTTCCTGCACGCCCTCTTTATAGCCCAGGCCCGAGTCCTTGATACCCCCAAAAGGCGTGAGTTCGAGGCGGTAACCAGGCACCTCCCGCACATTGACGGTGCCGACGTGCAGCTCGCTGACAAACCGGTTGATGTAGTCCAGGCGGTTGGTGCAAACAGCGCTTGAAAGACCGTAGGCTGTTCCGTTGGAAATCTGAATGGCTTCGTCGATATTCTTGAAACGTATGATCGGTGAGACGGGCCCGAAGGTTTCCTCGCGCGCCACCGTCATCTGCGGTAACACATGGTCCAGCAGCGTAGGCGAATAAAGCGCGCCGCGCCTATGGTTGCCCGCCAGCAATTTCGCGCCCTGCGCCACCGCCTCATTCACGCGCGACTCAAACAGCATGGCTGCCGGCTCATCAATCACCGTGCCCATGTCGTTGGCCTTGTCGGCCGGGTCGCCGTATTTCCAGGCCAGGGTCTTGGCCAGCACCTGCTCCACAAACTCGCCTGCCACCGCCTCATGCACCATGAGCCGCTTGATGGCCGTGCAGCGCTGGCCTGAATTTTTGTATGAGCCCTGCACGGCCAGCGTGGAGGCCTCGTTGAGATCGGCATCCTCCATCACGATGATGGGGTCGTTTCCGCCCAGCTCCAGCACCACGCGCCGGTAGCCTGCCTTGCCGGCAATGTACTTTCCGATGGCCACGCCGCCCGTAAATGTCACTAGATCGACCAATGGGTTGGTGATCAATTCGTCCGCAATCTCACGCGGGTCCCCCGTTATCACGCTGAGCATTTCGGGCGGCAGACCCGCCTCATAAAGGATGTCGGCGAACAGGAGGGCAGAGAAAGGCACTTTCTCGGACGGCTTGAGCACCATGCGGTTGTTGGTCGCGATGCTGGGCACCACCTTGTGCGCCACCTGGTTCATCGGGTGGTTGAAAGGCGTGATGGCGGTGATCACGCCCAGGAGCGGGGAGCGGTGCGTGTAGACGCGGCGCTTCTTGCCGTGCGGCGTGAGGTCGCAGCTGAAGATCTGGCCGTCGTCCTTGAGCACTTCGGTCGCGCCGAAGAGCAGCACGTCGCTGACGCGGCCGGCTTCGTAGATGGAGTCCTTCAGGCACAGCCCTGCCTCCGCCGTGATGAGATTCGCTACCTCCATCAACCGCGACTGGACGATGGCCGCCGCACGGTTGAGGATGGTTGCGCGTTCATAGCGGCTCAGCTGGGGCTTGCAGGCGTGCGCCTTGGCGAAGGTCTCACGGACCTCTTCAAGTGTGGCCTTGGGCACGCTCCCCAGCAGCTTGGCCGTGTACGGATCGAACACCTCGATCGCGCGGTCACCAGTCCGGCCGGCGCCAACCTTGCGGCCGGCCAGTCGCATGGCATTGAGCTGGTGGTCGCGGATGTACTGGTCAATCACTCTGCGGCTTTCAGGACAGGTTATGTGCGGACACGCTTCTTGGGTTTGTTGCCGGATGTCTATTGGGCGTAATTGAGCGCCAGATCGAAGGCATCGAAATTGCGAAAACGCCGGTTGCGGTTCAGGCCCGGCAAGTCCCGGTTCACGATCAGCGGCACACGCTGCTCGCTCATGCCGCCGTGGGACCGCAAAGGCACTTCGAGCGCAGAAAGATCGTGGCGCGAGGCCGATGTGCCGATCACAGTGAAGCGTTCGGACACCGCCACAATGTCGCCGATCCGGTCGGCCGGGAGTTCAAAGCGCTCGGCGGCCTGTTCACGCGAAAGTACCAGCTCCATGCCCTTGAGCGCCGCCAGCCGCTTGCGGGCGGCCTCGATGTTGGTGCCTTCGGGCAGATAGACTGTGGCGAAGGATCCCAGCGCGCCGTGATGCACCACATAGGGGTCGGTGATCGGAAGAATCACACGCGCAACGCCCGCGCCCAGCCAGCTGTCAAACCAGTCCTGCAGGTAGATCACGTCGGGCGTGCCGTCCATGGCGACCTTGGCATTCATGCCGTGGTCGGCCGTGAGCACTATCACGCAACCCAGGTCTTCGAGCTGCTGCATGTAGCCGTCCATCATGCGGTAGAAGGAATTGGCGCCGTCGGTGCCGGGCGCGTGCTTGTGCTGCACGTAGTCGGTGGTCGACAGGTACATCACATCGGGTTTGTATTTCTGCATGATCTTCACGCCGGCGGCAAACACGAACTCCGACAGGTCTGCGCTGTAGACACTGGGTAGCGGCTGACCCACAAGGCCCAGCACGTCTTCAATGCCGTTTTCTTCCAGCGTGACCTGATCGGCCTTCTCGGACGAAAAGCAGATGCCCTTCATCTTGTGGCCCAGCAGCTTGCGCAATTTGTCTTTGGCTGTCACCACCGCCAGGGACTTGCCCGCGTCTGCAAGGGCAGCCAGCAGCGTGGGCGCACGCAGCCACTTGGGGTCATTCATCATGACCTCGGTGTCGGTGGCGGTATCGAACAGGTAGTTGCCGCAGATGCCGTGCACGCTGGGCGGTGCGCCCGTCACGATGGACAGGTTGTTGGGATTGGTAAAGCTGGGCACCACGCAGTCACCTGTCAGGCCCGAACCCAGCGCCAGGGTGCGCTTGAGCCACGGCATGTGGCCGGTGGCCACAGCCTGCGCCAGGTAGTCGGGCTCGCAGCCGTCAACGCACACCACCACGACGGGCTGGGTCGGCAATCGGTACGCCCGGCCATTGACTTTCACTTCGGTCTTTTTATCAGCGACTGCCACGTTGGAGCCTTCCCTTGTCCATGTTTTTCTCCGAGCCTTTTGCGATGTCGTCATCGACCAGATGCGACGCCCTGGCCTGTGCCGCACGGGCAGCGGGGCTGGCCTGCAGGCGCGCCTGTCGCCGCAGGTCGTTTTCAATCGTGCGCTCTTTGCTCTCGATCACGTGGTCATACATGGCCCGGCCTGCGACGTCCGCGTCACCGGAGGCGATGGCCTTGACGATCTGCCGGTGTTCGTTGGCCGAGATCGGCATGAGCCAGCCGTCGGCCAGGTTCAGGCGCCGGAACAGCGACAGTTCCTTGATGAGCTTGCGGTAAATGGCCGTGAGCTTGCTGTTGCCGGCCATTTCCACCAGCCGGTCGTGGAACCTCAGATTAAGCAGGTGATAGTTGTAGGCGTCTTCTGCCTTCACGGCCTTTTCCATCGAGTCGACGAGACCCCGGATTTCCTTGAGCTGGGCCGGCGTGATGTTCCTGGCAAGCTGGCGGCCTACGAGTTCGTCCATCGCAGCGCGCAGGTCGAAAATCTCGACGGCTTCCTCGATGGGGATGTCACGCACGAAGACGCCGCGATTTTTTTCGTTGCGCACCAGGCCAGCTTCCTCCAGCATTCGGAAGGCTTCACGCACCGGCCCGCGGGAGACGCCCATCTTTTCAGCCAGCGCTGCCTCAATGAGTTTGCTGCCCGGTTCGTATTCGCCAACAAGAATGGCGCGCTCGATTTCCTGCTGCACCACCGTGGTGAGGGAACTGGTCTGCAACAGCGCGATAGTGGGATGAAACACGGCATTCATGCCCTGCATTGAAGCACAAAACACAGGATTGTCAACAATCTGCAAAAAACAATTGACAAGATAAAAGGGGCAGCGTTAAATAAATATTGAGCTGGGTTGATATGACCTGAACACAGGTCGGTCATCGCAGTGTCACTGCCCCGACACGAACAGGTCACAACATTGCAGGTTTTCCATAAAGGACTTTTTATGCAGCTGGCTACCCATCTCAAATCCCTGCCAAAGGCGATCGCTCTTATCGGCTTTTTTGGCCTGCTCACCGCCGCCACCGGCGCATTCGCCCAGAAAACCCAGTTGCTGGTCTACACCGCGCTGGAAACCGACCAGATCAAGGCCTATCAAGAGGGCTTCAACAAGGTCTACCCCGATATCGAAATCAAATGGGTCCGCGACTCGACCGGTGTGATCACCGCCAAGCTGCTGGCCGAAAAATCCAACCCCCAGGCCGACACCATCATGGGTGTGGCCGCCTCCAGCCTGGCCCTGCTCGACAAGCAGGGCATGCTCGAACCCTACGCGCCGATCAACCTTGACGGCATCATGAGCCAGTACCGTGACAAGAAAAAAGTCCCCGCCTGGTTCGGCATGGACGTATGGGGTGCCACCGTCTGCTTCAACACCGTCGAAGCCAAGAAGAAAAACATCCCTACACCCGAGACCTGGCAGGATCTGACCAAGCCCATTTACAAAGGCCAGATCGTCATGCCCAACCCCGCCTCCAGCGGCACCGGCTACTTCGACGTGACCGCCTGGCTCACGCTTTTCGGCGACAAGGACGGCAAGGGCGGCGGCTGGAAGTACATGGACGCCCTGCACGAAAACATCGCACAGTACACCCACTCAGGCTCCAAGCCTTGCAACATGGCGGCCGCCGGAGAGTTTCTGGCGGGCATTTCGTTTGAATACCGCGGCAACACCAACAAGGCCAAGGGTGCGCCTATCGACCTGGTGTTCCCCAAGGAAGGCCTGGGCTGGGACCTGGAAGCCTTTGCCATCCACAAAGGCACCAAGAAACTGGACGCCGCCAAGAAACTGGCTGACTGGGCTTCGAGCAAGGACGCCATGATGCTGTACGGCAAAAACTTCGCGATCACCGCGCAGCCCGGACTGGCACCGCCGCTGGCCAACGTGCCAAAAGACTATGAGGCCCGCCTCGTCAAGATGGATTTCAGCTGGGCAGCGGACAACCGCGAGCGCATCCTGAATGAGTGGACGAAGCGCTACAACTCCAAAACAGAAAAGAAGTAGCCTCCTGTAGGCGGCCTGTCGGCCGCCTCTCCCCCTCAGGGGGACAGCCGCTGTGGCCCGGCGGAGCCGGTTCCACGCCGCTGCTTGCCTTTGCGCCGGCGCTGACCGTTCAGGTAATACATGTATGGCTCACGAATGAACAACGACACCTTTCTGAACCTGCGCCATATCCGCAAGGAGTTCGGCGGCTTCACCGCGCTGCAAGACATCAACCTGGACATCCGCAAGGGCGAGTTCGTTTGTTTTCTGGGGCCTTCGGGTTGCGGCAAGACGACGTTGTTGCGCATCATCGCCGGGCTGGAAGTGCAGACGTCGGGTGAAGTGCACCAGGGTGGGCGCGACATCTCGCGGCTGCCGCCGGCGCTGCGTGACTACGGCATCGTGTTTCAGAGTTATGCACTGTTTCCCAATCTGAGCGTGGCGGACAACGTGGCCTATGGGCTGGTCAATCGCAAGACGCCCAAGGCTGAAGCGGCCCAACGCGTGAGCGAGCTGGTCAAGCTCGTGGGCCTGCCGGGCAGTGAAGCCAAGTACCCCAGCCAATTGTCAGGCGGCCAGCAGCAGCGCATCGCGCTGGCGCGGGCACTGGCCACCTCGCCAGGCTTGCTGCTGCTGGACGAGCCCCTGTCGGCGCTCGATGCGCTGGAGCGCGTACGCCTGCGACAGGAGATCCGTGCGCTGCAGCAAAAACTGGGCGTAACCACCATCATGGTGACGCACGACCAGGAAGAAGCTTTAAGCGTCGCCGACCGCATTGTGGTGATGAACCACGGCCTGATCGAACAGGTGGGCACGCCGATGGAGATTTACCGCGAGCCGGCTTCGCCCTTTGTGGCGGACTTTGTCGGCAAGGTCAATGTCATGCCGGCGCAGGTCAGCGGCGGCCAGATGAGGTTCGGCACCTTGTGCCTGCCTTGCGACGGCGCCGACCGCGAGGTCAAGGTTTACCTGCGCCCGGAAGATGTGCTGGCCCGCCCCATTGCGGCGGGCGATGCCCACGTGTTCGACGCCACCATCGAAAAGATCGAATTCCTCGGCTCCTTCTGCCACGTTCACGTGGCCTCTCCTGCACTGGGCAGCCACAAGCTCACGGTTTACCTCTCGCTCAATTTCCTGTCGGAGCAATCCTTGCAGGTCGGCTCGTCCCTTCCCCTCAAGTTGCTGCCAGAGCGCATCAAGGTGTTCTGATGCCCGTCTATACACCTCCTGCTTTGCCCCTGGTGCGGCAGCGCGTGCACTGGATTGACCACCTGGCCTACGCCGCCCTTGCGCTGGCAGCTATTATTTTGATAGCATTTCTGGCAGCCCCGTTGCTGGCCATCCTGCAGCAGGCCGTACAAGACAAGGCCGGAGACTTCATCTGGCTTGACAACTTCATCGAGTACGCCAAGACTCCGGCTCTACTGGAAAGCCTGTGGAACAGTCTCTGGATTTCAGGCGCCGTCACCCTGATTGCGGTACCCCTGGCGTTTGGTTTTGCCTATGCGCTGACCCGTTCGTGCATGCAATACAAGGCGCTCTTTCGCGGCATCACGCTGGTTCCCCTGCTGGCACCTTCCCTGCTGTCAGCCATTTCGCTGATTTACTGGTTTGGCAACCAGGGGGTGCTCAAGGGCTGGATGCAGGGTATCGGTATCGACCAGATTTATGGTGCGCCCGGCATTGTGGTGGCCGAATGTTTTGCGGTGTTTCCGCATGCGCTGATGATTCTGGTCACCGCGCTCAGCCTGTCCGACGCTCGGCTGTACGAGGCAGCCAATGCCATGGGCACCAGCGCCAGGCGCAAGTTCTTCACCATCACGCTGCCCGGCGCCAAATACGGTCTCATCTCCGCAGCGCTCGTCACCTTCACCCTGGTCATGACGGACTTCGGCATTCCCAAGGTGATAGGCGGCAACTTCAACGTGCTGGCCACCGACGTTTTCAAGCTGGTGATCGGCCAGCAGGATTTCGCCAAGGGCGCAGTGGTCGCCATCCTGTTGCTGGCGCCTGCCGTCCTGACATTCGCGGTGGACAGCTACGTCAGCAAACGCCAGACCGCGATGCTGACGGCGCGTGCCGTGCCCTACCGGCCCACGCCTTCGCTCGGCTACGACCGGGTCATGACGCTGTACTGCTGCGCCATCGCCTTCCTGGTGCTGGCCATGCTGGGCATGGCGGTGTTCGCATCCTTCGCCAGCTTCTGGCCCTACAACCTTACGCCCAGCCTGCGCCACTACACCATGGGCCTTATCGACGCGGAAGTCGGCGTCGGTTTTCTCAACAGCCTGAAGATGGCGGCGGGCACGGCCTTCTTCGGCACCGCGCTGGTGTTTTGCAGCGCCTACCTGCTCGAAAAAACCAAAGGCATGGACGGCCTGCGCGGCTTTGTGCGCATGCTGGCCATGTTGCCCATGGCCGTACCCGGTCTGGTGCTGGGCCTGGGCTACATCTTCTTTTTCAATGCGCCCGGCAATCCGCTGAACGGCCTGTACCACACGCTGACCCTGCTTACGCTGTGCACCATCGTGCACTTCTACACCACCGGCCACCTGACGGCCGTAACCGCGCTCAAGAGCCTTGACGGGGAATTCGAGGCCGTGAGCGCCTCGCTCAAGGTGCCCTTCTTCAAGACCTTCTGGCGCGTCACCCTGCCTATCTGCACGCCGGCGCTGGTCGACATTGCGCGCTACTTCTTCATCAACGCCATGACCACCATCTCCGCCGTGGTGTTTCTCTATTCGCCCGAAACCAAAGTTGCGTCGATCGCCATCCTGAACCTGGATGAAGCCGGCGAAATGGGCGCTGCCGCAGCCATGGCCGTCCTGATCGGTATGGCATCAACGATTGCAACCCTGCTTTTCATGGCGCTGGCCTGGTGGGTCAACCGCCGTACGCAGGCGTGGCGAACCAGCTCGCGCTAGGCGCTTCATGACAGCCCAACGCAACATCCGCATGCTCACGCGTTACAACGCGTGGGCCAACGATCGCCTGTTCGGCGCATTAAAACAGCTTCCTGCAGCTGAACTCCTGGCGCCGCGCGCGACAGGTTTTGGCAACATGCTTCGTACGCTGAACCACGCCTATGTGGTGGATCTCATCTGGCAGGCGCACCTGCAGGGGCGGCCGCATGGCTTCACCTCCCGCAATACAGAGGCCACTCCCACACTGGAAGCGCTGTGCACGGCTCAGGGACAAATCGACACCTGGTACATCGAATACGCGGACACCCTGAGCTCCGATGCACTCGACGAGATCGTGCATTTCAAGTTCATCGATGGCGACGCGAGCGCCATGACACGGGGAGACATGCTGCTGCACGTTGTCAACCACAAGACCTACCACCGGGGCTACGTGGCCGACATGATCTACCAGGTTCCGGCGCGCCCCCCAGGCATGGACCTGCCCATATTCCTGCAGGGATACCCGGCCCGACTGAATTGAATCGCCCGCAACGAAGACCACAGGCATAACAAATGGACAGAGACAAAATCCTCCTCACCCCCGGGCCGCTGACCACCACCCTGCGCACCAAGCTCGCGATGCTGAAAGACTGGGGCTCCTGGGACAGCGATTTCAACGCCGTCACGGCGAGTGTGCGCAAAAGCCTGCTGGCCGTCATCCATGGGCAGGACTCGCACGTCGTCGTTCCGCTTCAGGGCAGCGGCACCTTCAGCGTGGAAGCGGCGGTGGCCACCGTGGTGCCGCGCGACGGCCACGTGCTGGTGATGGACAACGGTGCCTACTGCAAACGCGCAGCCAGGCTCACCACGCTGATGGGACGGCGCTGCACCATCATGCCCTTCGACGAAGCTGCACAGGTCTCTCCCGCCGCACTGGACGCCATGCTGGAAGCCGACACCAGCATCACCCACGTCATGCTGATCCACTGCGAGACCGGCGCGGGGGTACTCAACCCGCTGAAGGAAGTGGCCGATGTCTGCAAAACCCATGGCAAGGGCCTGCTGGTGGACGCCATGAGTTCCTTCGCCGCGATAGACATCGACGCGCGCAAGGTGCATTTCGACGCACTGGTGGCGGCCAGCGGAAAATGCCTCGAAGGCGTGCCCGGCATGGGTTTTGTCTTCATCCGCAAGGCCGTACTGGACGGCTGTGCCGGGCGCAGCCAGTCACTGGCGATGGACCTGCACGACCAGTACGCCTACATGGAAAAAACCACGCAGTGGCGCTTCACGCCGCCCACCCACGTGGTGGTGGCGCTGGCCGAAGCCATTGCGCAATTCGAGGAAGAAGGCGGCCAGCCCGCGCGACTGGCACGCTACACCGCCAACTACAACACCCTGGTCACCGGGATGGCAAAGCTCGGCTTCAAGCCCTTCCTGGATCCAGCCATCCAGGCGCCCATCATCGTGACCTTCCACGCGCCGGCCGACAGCCGCTACGAGTTCAAGAAGTTCTATGCCGCTGCACGAGATCGCGGTTTTGTCCTATACCCGGGCAAGCTCACACAGGTAGAAACTTTCAGGGTCGGCTGCATCGGTGCGATCGGCCCGAATGAAATCGAGCAGGCCGTATTGGCGGTTGCGGGCGCCTTGCAGGACATGGGCATCACGTCCGCCGCGCCGGCCGCCTGAGCAAAGCGGCGCCTAGGGCCAGCAAAGCCGTACCCTCGGCCCCGCTGGTTGAACCCCCTGAACTCTTAACCCAGCAGGGGCCGCGGAACCGGCTTTGCCGGGCCGCAGGCGCAGCGCCCCCTCGGGGGGCAGCGAACCACACGAAGTGGGGAGCGTGGGGGCTTAGTGGTAACGGCGAAACGCTTCTGAGGGCAGTTCACCGAACATTTGCTGGTAGTCGTGCGCGAAATGACCAAAATGCCAAAACCCAAGGTGCGTTGCAGCCGCCGTCACAGACGTGGCGGTCTTCAGCGCCTGCCTGGCAGCGTTCAGGCGCACAGCACGCAAATAGGCCAGCGGGCTGATGCCCAGTGCGGTCTGGAAACCGTTTTGCAAGGTCCGCCGGCTCACGCCAAGCTGCTCGCACAGCGCCAGCACTGTCGGCGGCTGATCGAGCTGCGTATGCACCAGTTCGCGCGCGCGGCGCGTCAGCGTCCAATGCCCATGGGTGCCGGCACACTCCACACCACCGGCTGGTGCAAGAACACGGCCGAGTTGTTCCACCACGGTATCAAGCATGGCGGCCTGCACGGCAGGCGACTGCAGCAATGCCGGTGCCGCCTCCACCGTATCCAGCACACCGGTAAGGCACTGCCTGAGACCTGCCTGAGCCGCAGCGTCCAGCCTGCGCAGGCCGGCTTGCGCACCCAGCCGGGCGTGCAGCGCCGGGTCATGCTCTCCGCAGCGGCGCCAGGCAGCTTCGTCAAGCTCAAGCCCCAGCATCACGTGGCGCCGGGAAGAGCGGAACTCAAAACCCGACGCCCCCGAAAACACATGCAATGCACCAGCGTCGCTGGGCGCGCCGCAAAAAACGCTGGGGCCTTCGACCTGAAGCGGCAGCCCCAAGGCCAGGGCACCATCGCGTATTCGTCCGGTCTGGTACACCGACTCCCGCAGGCTTTCCACAAAGAGGCGAAGGCCCGCGAATTCCAGCTGGCGCACTTCCCCGCCAAACGCGCCGCGAGACAGCTGGAGGTAGCTCTGGTTCCAGCCCGTGAGTGCCGCCGCCTGCTCGTCTGCATCGGCGAACGACGCGCGGGACAGCAGGGCTGGCTGGAGAGTGTCGGGCGTGTGGACCATGGCCGCATTCTTGCAGGATTCGTGCCGTGTGCAAGCAACGGTTTGAAACACTTCGACTTACTCGCCATCTCTTTAAGCTCAATCTCGCTGCGTTACTTGCCGAAATGGGATTTCAGCGCACCTACGCTCGCCCTACGATGCAAGACAGCCCCACCGGGCCCTCAACCTTGCAACCTATAAGGGAGCCACCATGTCAGAACGTTCCAGCGTGCAATACGCGAAAGTCGACGGCAGTTATTTTGAAAAGAGGGGGCTGCGCCGCTATGCCGGCGTCTGGTCGCTCTGGGCACTCGGCGTTGGCGCCGTGATCTCCGGCCACTTTGCCGGCTGGAACCTCGGGCTGGCCAACGGCTGGGGCAGCATGCTGCTGGCCACCATCATCATCTCCGTGATGTACCTGGGCCTGACCTTTTCGCTGGCCGAGATGTCACCCGCATTGCCCCACACTGGTGGCGCATACTCTTTCGCACGCACCGCCATGGGGCCCTGGGGCGGCTTCCTGACGGGGCTGGCCGAAAACGTGGAATACGTGCTGACACCGGCCGTCATCGTGTTCTTCATCGGCAGCTACATGGGCAGCATCTTCGGCACACCACCGGCCTGGCAGCCTTTATGGTGGATAGGTTTTTACATCGTCTTCATCGGCCTGAACATCATCGGTGTCGAGCTGTCGTTCAAGATCACACTGGCGGTTACGCTGCTGGCGCTGGCTTGCCTGGTGGCCTTCTGGATCAGCGCCTTTCCCAAGATCGACTTCGCACGCTGGGCCATGAATGTCGGCGCCGGCGGCGCCGTGCTGCCCGAGGGCCGCGGCCCCTTCCTGCCGTTGGGCTTCGCCGGCGTGCTGGCGTCGCTGCCATTTGCGGTGTGGCTGTTCCTGGCAATCGAGCAGCTACCGCTGGCGGCTGAAGAGTCGGTGGACCCGCGCCGTGACATGCCGCGCGGCATCATTGCCGGCATCTTCACGCTCATCCTCTCGGCCTTCATGATCCTCTGGCTCAACCCCTCGGTCGCAGGCATAGGCTCGCACGCGCTGAGCACCTCGGGTGAGCCGCTGCTCGACGGCTTCAAGGCAATTTACGGCAACGGCATCGCCAAGATACTGGCGCTGGTCGCCGTGCTGGGCCTGGTGGCGAGCTTTCACACCATCATCTTTGCCAAAGGCCGGCAGATCTATTCGTTAAGCCGTGCCGGATACTTTCCTTCGGCGCTGTCGGTCACGCACGGCAGCCGCAAGACACCGCACATCGCCATGATCGTCGGCTCGGTGGTGGCGCTGGTGGTCATGTTTGTGCTGTGGTTTTCGCTGGGCGTTGACAAAGGCTCTGCCGTGATCGGTGGCACCCTGCTCAACATGGCGGTCTTCGGTGCCATGTTTTCCTACGTCATGCAGGCGCTGTCGTTCATCCGGCTGCGCAGCAAGCTGCCGAATATGGAGCGACCCTACCGGAGCCCGCTCGGTGTCACGGGTGCCGTATTGACCCTGCTCATCGCTCTGGTCACCATCTACTTTCAGCTCAGTGACCCGATCTACCGCGTGGGCGTGCTGTGGGTGGCGCTGTGGTTTGCCATCGGCATCACCTACTTCGCGGTGATGGGCCGGCACCGGTTGATCCTCTCGCCGGAAGAAGAATTTGCGATTGGCCTGGCCGAAAAAGGCCGGGCAAGCGCCCACCCTTAACCCCACCAGGCGCCCACCACCATGCCCAAAAAGACCTCCAAACCCTCCGCACCCCACCCGGCTCTTGAGATGCTGCGCAAGTCGGGCGCCAACAAGATGAAGGTTGCCGTCAGCGACATCGACGGCGTGCTGCGCGGCAAATACCTGCACAAAGACAAATTCTTCGGTGCGGCCGAACCCTACCCCGCCGGGGGCTTCGGGTTTTGCGACGTGGTGCTGGGCTGGGACATGATGGACAACTGCTACGACAATACCTCGGTGACAGGGTGGCAGCACGGCTTTCCGGACGCACTGGCACGGCTGGATCTGGCCACCACACGCCACGTGCCCTGGGACAACAACGTGCCCTTTGTGCTGGGTGAATTCGTGAATGCCGACGGCACACCGCACGCCGTGTGCCCACGCCAGACGCTCAAGCGCGTGCTCAAGCGCGCCGAAAAAATGGGCTTCATGCCCATGACCGGCATGGAGTTCGAATGGTTCAACTTCCTGGAAACGCCGCACAGCTGGGCCGCGAAAAACGGCGTAGGGGCTGAAAAACTCACGCCCGGCATGTTCGGCTATTCGCTGCTGCGCATGAACGAGAACCAGGATTTCTTCAACGCCATCATGGACGAGATGCTGGCCTTCGGCATCCCGATCGAAGGCCTGCACACCGAAACCGGGCCGGGCGTGTATGAAGTAGCCATTGGCTTCAGCGAGGCACTGGAGCAGGCCGACCGCGCCATCCTGTTCAAGACCGGCGCCAAAGAGATCGGCTCGCGTTTTGGCATCATGCCCAGCTTCATGGCCAAGCCCCACCAGCAGCTGCCGGGCTGCAGCGGCCACATCCACCAGAGTTTGTCGGACGGCAAGACCAACCTGTTCTTCGACGCAAAGCACCCGCGCAAGATGAGCAAGCTGTTCGAGAGCTACGTCGCCGGCCAGGTTGCCTGCATGATGGAGTTTGGCCCCATGATCTGGCCCACCATCAACAGCTACAAGCGCCTGGTCGACGGCTTCTGGGCGCCTGTGAAGCCGACCTGGGGCATGGATAACCGCACTGCAAGTTTCCGCGTGATCGCAGGCAGCGCCAAAGCCACCCGGCTGGAAACCCGTTGCCCCGGCGCCGACGTGAACCCTTACCTGGCGATGGCGGCCGTCATCGCTGCGGGACTGGACGGCGTCGAAAAAGGCCTCAAGCTGGGCGCGCCGATCACCGGCACCAACCAGGGAGCCGAACACATTGCCCGCGCACCGCGCACCCTGATCGAGACCACACGTATTTTCCAGAAATCGGACATCGCGCGCGACTGGCTGGGCGATACTTTCGTGGATCACTTCGCGGCAACGCGCGAGTGGGAATGGCGCCAATGGCTGGACGCCGTCACCGACTGGGAAATGAAACGCTATTTTGAAATCATCTGACCTCCTCATCCGCAGGCTCACCGTGCCCGACGCCGCCATTTACCGCGAATTCCGCCTGCGCGGCCTGCGCGAGCATGCGGACGCCTTCACCTCCAGCTTCGAGGAAGAAAACCTGCGCGTGCTGGCCGACACCGAAAAGCGCCTTTCGCCCGCAGGCGACACCGTCATGTGGGCCGCCTTTGTGGACGGCGCGATGGCCGGCGTGGCAGGGCTGAACCGGGAGACGCGGCTGAAGAACCGTCACAAGGCCACGCTGGTCGCGATGTACGTCGCGCCCGAATACCAGGGGCATGGCATAGGCCGGGCGCTGGTCGGCAAGGTGCTGGACGAGGCACGCGCCGGTGGCGTGGAGCTCGTGGTGCTGACGGTCACCGCCGGCAACCGCGAGGCGACGGCGCTCTACGAGAAATGCGGGTTTAAATCCTTCGGCATAGAGCCCGACGCGATTCGGGTCAACAATGTCTCTTACGGCAAACAACACATGTACTTCCAGGTCGCACCACTATGAGCATCACCGGTTTTTCCTTCCCCACCACCATCAAGTTCGGCGCAGGCGCGCGCAAGCTCGTCGCCGACACCCTGAAAGAAGCCGGCTGCAAACGCCCGCTCATCGTGACCGACAAGGCGCTGGGCGCCTTGCCCGTGCTGGCCGAGTTCAAGACCCACCTGGCCGGCCTGGACGTGGCCGTGTTCTCGGGCGTCTTCGGCAACCCGACCTGCAGCCAGGTCATGGACGGCGCGGCGGCCTACAAGGCCCACAAGGCCGACTGCGTGATTGGTTTCGGCGGCGGCGCGGCGCTGGACGTGGCCAAGGTGGTCGGCATCGCCGCCACGCACGCGGGCGACATCCTGGAATACGTCTGGGACCACCCCCAGGTACGGCCCATCGTCAACGAGCTGCCTTATTTTGTGGCCCTGCCCACCACCTCGGGCACCGGCTCCGAGGTCGGCCGCTCCTCGGTTGTGAGCGAAAACGACACCCACCTCAAGCGCGTGGTGTTCAGTCCAAAAATTCTGGCGAAAGTGGTGTTTGCCGACCCCGAACTCACACTGGGCCTGCCACCGCATGTAACGGCCGCCACCGGCATGGACGCGCTCACGCACAACATCGAAAGTTATCTTTCACCGGCCTATCACCCGCTCTGCGACGGCATTGCACTCGAGGGCACGCGCATCGCGGCGCATGCGCTGCTCAAGGCCGTGAAGGAACCTTCCAACCTGCAGGCGCGCAGCGACATGATGATGGCCTCCATGATGGGCGCCATTGCCTTCCAGAAAGACCTGGGCGCCGTGCACTCTTGCGCGCATGCGCTGGGCGCCGTGTGCGACCTGCACCACGGCCTGGCCAATGCGCTGATGATCGACACCGTGCTGGCATGGAACTACGAATCGGCGCCCGCCAAATTTGACGAGCTGGCACACGTATGTGGCGTGGCCGGCGGTGGCAAGGCTTTTGTAGCCTGGCTCAAGCAGCTCAAGGAGAGCGTCGGCATCACCGGCCCGTTGTCGGCGCACGGCGTCAAGCGCGAACACCTGCCGCGCCTGGTCGAGATCGCCACCGCCGATATCTGCCACCAGACCAATCCACGGCCCTGCAAGTCAGAAGACTTCCAACGATTGTTCGAGACTGCTTTATGAACACCGACATGGCAACCCTCGTGATGACTATGCGTCGTGCGATACAGGTTCCCTGTTCAGCAGGCGCCGCGGAACCGGCTTTGCCGGGCCGCAGGCGTAGCGCCCCCGAGGGGCTGGAGTCCGCGGCTCCAAGCCTGCCTGCGCAGGCTTGGACGGGCGACAGAGGCGAAGCGTCTCGCGAGCCGCGGCCTGCAAGGCCTCGCGCATTACACGAAGTGAAAAGCGTGGGGGCTCTATGACTTCCGCCAGTCGTCTCAAAATCGGGTTGTCGGCGTGTTTTTCGCATGCCGATCCGACTCGTTCCTTCTTCACCGGCAAGACGCTGCAATACGTCGAGCAGTCGATCGCACACTGGGTCATGTCTTCCGGCGCCATGGTCGTCATGGTGCCTTGCCCGACGGGCAGCACGCAGCGCGGCGACGTGACCTATGAGCACTATGCCCAGTGGCTGGACGGCCTGGTACTGCACGGCGGCGCCGACGTCTGGCCCGGCAGTTACGGTGAAGAGCCGCTGGAAGAAAAATGGTCGGGCGACCGTGTGCGTGACGAATACGACAAGGCACTGGTAGCCGCGTTTGAAAGAGCCGGCAAACCGGTGTTTGGCGTTTGCCGCGGCCTGCAATTGCTCAATGTTGCATTCGGCGGCACGCTCTACCAGGACATCAACACGCAGATTCCCAACTCTTTCGTTCACCGGGACGCCGTCACTTACGACCAGAACTTCCACAGCGTGAACATCGTGCAGGGCTCCAGGCTTTCCGCCATGTACCCCGGCGTGGAGCGCGTGCGCGTGAACAGCATCCACCACCAGGGCATCAAGGATTTGTCACCCGAGTTTGAAGCCGAGGCTTTCAGCGTGGACGACGGCATCGTGGAAGCGATACGCCGCAAGGACAAAACCAAGAGCTATATCGCCGCCACCCAGTGGCATCCCGAATTCCATAAACCCGGCTCCGACACGATTGACGACGCCGCCGTACTCGATGATTTCCTCACCGCCGTAGCGGCGGCCAAAAGCAAAGCCAACAAACATGACCAAACTCGCCATTCATAACCCCGCCACAGGTGAGATGATCACCGAACTGCCTGCTGACGACGCGGCTTCTGTTGCTGCCAAGGCAAAGCAGGCGCGCACCGCGCAGGCTGCGTGGGCCGCCGTGCCGGTGGCCGAGCGCAAGGCCTGCATCACGCGCTTTCGTGCCGGCATCGTTGCAGAGCTCGACACCCTGGCGGCCGTCATGACGCGAGAGACCGGCAAACCGATCAAGATGTCACGCAATGAACTCAACGGCCTGCTGGGTCGTATTGATTTTTTCCTGGCAGAGCTTGACGCCTCCACGGCCACGCAGACCGTGTTTTCCGATGGCGGCATGAGCGAGCAGATCGAGCACACCCCGCTGGGCGTGGTCGCCAATATTTCGGCCTGGAACTACCCCTGGTTTGTCGGCGGCAATGTATTCATTCCCGCGCTCCTGACAGGCAATGCCGTGCTTTACAAGCCTTCCGAATATGCGGCCATGACGGGCCAGGCCATCGCGCGCCTGCTGCATGCGGCAGGTGTTCCGCAAGACGTGTTTGTGCTGCTGATCGGCGGCGGCGCAGTTGGTGCGGCGCTGATGGAGCAGCCGGTGGACGGCCTCTTTTTCACCGGCTCCTATGCCACCGGTGCAAAGATCGCAAAAGCCATCGGCCCGCGCATGGTCAAGCTGCAACTGGAGCTGGGCGGCAAGGACCCGACTTACGTGACCGAAGACGCCAACGTGAAGAACGCCGCCGAATCACTGGCCGACGGCGCGATGTACAACACCGGCCAGAGCTGCTGCTCGGTCGAGCGCATCTACGTGCACGAAAAAATTTACGACGCGTTCGTCACCGCCTTTGTAGACACCGTGAAGACTTTCAAGACCGGCGACCCGATGAGCGAAGACACCTATATCGGGGCCATCACCCGCGCGCCGCAGCTAGAGGTGTTGGATGCCCAGGTCGCCGATGCCAAAGCCAAAGGGGCGACCCTGCTGGCAGGTGGCAAGCGCGGCGCTGGACCCGGCACCTGGTATGAACCCACGGTGTTCAGCAATGTCAACCACAGCATGGAGCTGATGCGTGAGGAAAGCTTCGGGCCGGTGATCGGCATCCAGAAAGTGTCGGGCGATGCAGAAGCCGTCAAACTCATGAACGACACACGCTACGGCCTGACCGCCGGCGTCTTCACGCCCGACGAAAAGCGCGCCAGGACGCTGCTGTCCCAGGTCAACGCCGGCAGCGTTTACTGGAACTGCTGCGACCGCGTCAGCCCGCGTTTGCCCTGGAGCGGCTACGGTGATTCCGGTGTGGGCCTGACCTTGTCCACCTACGGTATCCAGACATTCACCCGGCCAAAGGCCTGGCATCTCCGTCAAGCCTGAACATGAAGCTCACCCTTTTCGACCTGGACCACACCGTCCTCAACGGTGACAGCGATGTGCTGTGGTGCGACTTCCTGATTGAAAAGGGCTATCTGGGCAAGACCGAATTCACTGCGCGCAATGCCGACATGGCGGCGCGCTACAAGGCGGGCACCGTGGGCCTGAAGGAGTTCGCTGATTTTTATGTGGGCACCCTGGCCGGGCGCACGGCCCAGGAGTGGGAGCCGATGCGGCAGGAGTTTTTGGCCAAATGGGTCGTGCCGCGCATCACGCCAGCCGCGATCGCGCTGGTCGACAAGCACCTGGAAGCCGGCGACCTGGTGGTCATGACGACGGCCACCAACCGCTTCATCACCGAGCTCACGGCCATCTACTTCGACATCGAGCACCTGATTGCCACCGAGCCCGAGATGCAGGGCAGCCGTTTCACCGGCAGCACCACCGGCGTGCTGAACATGCGCGAAGGCAAGGTCGAGCGCCTGCATGCCTGGCTCACCGCACGCGGCCTGCGCTTCAAGGATTGCAAGACCACCGCCTACAGCGATTCCATCAACGACCTGCCGCTGCTGGAAGCCGTGAAACACCCGGTGACTGTGAATGCCGATGCGACGCTGGCAGCGATTGGGACTGAGCGCGGCTGGCCCGCGCTGCAGTTGCACTGAGCAGCCCGGCCTGCGCAGCTGAAACAGCCCCGGAGAGGGCTGCATCCGCCTCATTTGAGTATAAAAATGGCCTGCAAGGCAATCAGGGCGGGCGTCAGCAGCTATTAAAACAATAGCAGTTACGCCCGCACCTGCCCGCTTATTCCGCGCTCAGGTGCTTGCCGACAATCCCGGCCAGCTCAAACATCGTCACCTGCGGCTTGCCGAACACGGGCAGCAGCTTCGCGTCGGCGTTGATGGCGCGCTTGTTGGCCGCGTCCTGCAGGCCTTCGGCCTTGATGTAGTCCCAGAGCTTTTTGATGACCTGGGTGCGTGCCACCGGTTCGGCACCAATCACCGCAGCCAGCGCGTCGCTGGGCTTGAGGCCAGCCCCCGGCTTGGCGACGCGAGGCGTCTTGGGCTTGGCGGTTTTGGCGGCGGGCGTTTTCTTGGCGGCGACTTTTTTGGCTGCCGGTGCTTTTGCCGTTTTCGCGGCGACCGTTTTGCCGAAAGGCGTCTTGACCGTGCCGGTCTTGGCGGCCGCCGGTTTGCGCGGCGGGAACTTGGACGGCGCAAACTCGAAGTTCACCTTGTCGGCCTCCTTGTCCCAGGCCAGCATGGCCTTGAAGGGGCGGCGCGTGCGCATGGAGACAAACTTGTCGAGCAAGTCGGTCTTGCCGGTTTCCAGCAGCTTGTGCATTTGCTCGCGCTCAATCGGCTGCTGCAGGATCACCTGGCCGGTCTTGAAGGTGCAGCTGGGCGTGGGCTGGGCCAGCGTGGGCACCGACTTTTCGCAGACGTAGTTTTTACCGAGCTCGAACACCCGCGCGGCGCAGCGCGGGCAGGGGCCCAACGACTGCTGGTCGCCAAAGTCGACGATCTCGCCGGTCTCGGCATTCTTGTCGTCGCCGAAGTCGAATTCGAGCTTGTAGTTCTTCGTCTCTTCGTCGAACTTGATCACCATCTCGGCGGTGAAAGGCCATCCAGCCTTGGAGCGGAAGCCGTCCAGCGGGCCGATCTTCTTGTCGCGCAGGAACTGCTCAACCTCAGCCACTTCAAAGGTGCGGCCCGCCGGCGTCTTGCCGAAGCTGAAACCACAGCCGTCGTCGCCGTTCTTGCCGGTGCAGGTGTAGCGCCGGTAGTTTTCCTTCATGACGCCGCCGCAGTTGGGGCAGGGTGCCGAGAGCGTGGCGTAGTCGCCGGGGATCGTGTCCTTGTCGTAGCCCTTGGCCTTGGCCACCATGCGCTCGGTCATGGTGGCAATTTCGGCCATGAAGGTTTCGCGGCTCAGCTTGCCGTGTTCCATCTGCGCCAGCTTGAATTCCCACTCACCGGTGAGCTCGGCCTTTGAAAGCTCCTGCACGTCCAGTCCGCGCAGCAGCGTCATGAGCTGGAAGGCCTTGGCCGTGGGGATCAGCTCGCGGCCTTCGCGCAGCATGTATTTCTCGGCAATCAGCCCTTCGATCGTGGCAGCGCGCGTGGCCGGCGTGCCCAGGCCTTTTTCCTGCATGGCTTCGCGCAACTCGTCGTCGTCAATCGTCTTGCCGGCGCCTTCCATCGCGCCCAGCAGGGTGGCTTCTGAATAGCGGGCGGGCGGGCGGGTCTTGAGGCCCTTGGCTTCGACCACCTCGGCGCGCACCATTTCGCCCGGCTTGACCGGCACCAGGCTCTGGCCCTTGTCGCCGTCCTTGGCGTCGGCTACTTCGTCGGCGGCTTCCTTGCCGTAAATCGCCAGCCAGCCCGGCTTGACCAGCACCTTGCCTTCAGTCTTGAAGCTGTGGCCGACCGACTGTGAAATACGCGTGGTGACCAGGTATTCGGCGCTCGGGAAAAACACCGCCATAAAGCGGCGCACCACCAGGTCATACAGCTTTTGTTCGGCTTCGCTCAGGCCGCTAGGCGCCTGCAACGTTGGGATGATGGCGAAGTGGTCGCTCACCTTTGCGTTATCAAAAATACGCTTGCTGGGCTTGATGTAATTGCCCTTCAGCGCCGTCGCCGCGTGCGGCGCCAGGTGCTTCATGCCGCTGCTTTCCAGCATTTCAAAGGTCTTTTTGACCACCGGCAAATAGTCTTCGGGCAGCGCGCGCGAGTCGGTACGCGGATAAGTCAGGGCCTTGTGGCGTTCATAAAGGCTTTGCGCAATCGACAGCGTCGTCTTGGCCGAAAAACCGAACTTGCCGTTGGCCTCGCGCTGCAAGGAGGTCAAATCAAACAGCAGGCCGGCGGCCTGCGTGGTGGGCTTGCTTTCTTCCGTCACCGTGGCGGACTTGCCGCGCACGGCTTCGGCAATGGCCATGGCTTCGCGCTCGGACCAGACCCGGTCGGCTTTCAGTTCGGCATCGGGCTCCGTGTTGTCGGCATTGGCCGCGGCTTTTTTCCACTTCGGGTCAAACCACTTGGCGGGGTATTCGCCGGCCTCGGCCAGGAAGGTCGCGTGGATTTCCCAGTAGTCGCGGCTCACGAACTTGCGGATTTTTTCCTCGCGCTCCACCACCACCGACAGCGTCGGCGTCTGCACCCGGCCCACGGTGGTCAAAAAGAAACCGCCGTCGCGCGAGTTGAAGGCCGTCATGGCGCGCGTGCCGTTGATGCCGACCATCCAGTCGGCTTCCGAGCGTGAGCGCGCCGCATCGGCCAGGCCCTGCATCTGCTTTTCAGTGCGCAGGCTCTCAAAGCCGTCGCGGATGGCTGCCGGCGTCATGGACTGCAGCCACAGCCGTTTCACCGGGTGCTTGCTGTTGGCGTATTGCTGGATCAGCCGGAAGATCAGTTCGCCTTCGCGGCCCGCGTCGCAGGCATTGACGAGGGCGCCCACGTCCTTGCGTTTGGTCAGCTTGACGATCGCGTTGAGCCGCGTCTTCGTCTTGTCCATGGGCTTCAGGTCAAAGTAGGGCGGAATGACCGGCAGGTTGGCAAAGCTCCACTTGCCGCGCTTGACGTCAAACTCTTCCGGCGCCTGGATCTCGACCAGGTGGCCCACGGCCGAAGTGACCAGCCACTCGTCGCTTTCAAAGTACTCGTCGTGCTTTTCAAACTTGCCGGCCGTAGGCGTGATCGCCCGCACAATGTCTTGTGCGACCGAGGGTTTTTCTGCAATCACCAGAGTTTTCATAAGTACTTCTTCAAACCTTCTACATCTTCGGGGAACATTTCCCCGCTTTCGGCAAATACGACTTTGCCTTCGCGTCCGTTCGCCGCCACCTTGAGCACCACCACCACGGGCAGGCCCACCGGCTTGGGCAGGGATTTGGCGACCTCGGGGGTCAGCATCCCGGCGGGAAAGCTGTAGCCCTTGGTCTTCATATAGGCAGCGGCGGCTGCCGGCTGCTTGTCAATCGACAGGGCCAGCACCTCCAGCCCGTTGGCCTTCTGGGCCCGCCACAAAGCTTCTATATGGGGCGACTGCACCGCACAAAAAGGGCACCAGCTGGCCCACCAGTACACCACAAGCGTCTTTCCGGCCACCTCGGCAGGCTTCCAGGCGCTGCCGTCCAGCAGCGTGACGGCGGGCAAAGGCAGGGTGCTGCCGGCCTTGGGCAAGGGGCTTTCCCCGCCTTTGGCCCACGCCGGCAGGCCCAGCCCCGCCACGGTCGGCAAGGCAAGGGCAGCAGCGGTCTGCATCAGGTTTCTGCGGTTGAACACGGGGACTCCTTGGGCGCATCACTACAATAGCGGCTCTCGCGCATGTACGCGCGCGGGTGCGCACGCACGCGCACATGCATGAATTAACCATACCAAAAAAATACGTCGTGTCAAAAACCCAGGCTTCCGCAGTCCCCGCATCTCCTTCCAAACCCGCGGCTCCGGCTGCCGACGGGCGCCGCATCCAGACGCGGCGTTCCGGCGTCCACGGCAAGGGTGTGTTCGCCGTGCAGGACCTGGCTGAAGGTGAAACGCTGATCGAATACGTCGGCGAAATCATCAACTGGAAAGAGGCGCTGCGCCGTCACCCGCACGACCCCAAGGACCCCAACCACACGTTCTACTTCCACATCGACGAAGAGCATGTGATCGACGCCAAGCACGGCGGCAATTCCTCGCGCTGGATCAACCACAGCTGCAAGCCCAACTGCGAAGCCGACGAAGAGAGCGGCCGCGTCTTCATCAAGGCGCTGCGCAACATCAAGGCCGGCGAAGAGCTGTTCTATGACTACGGCCTGATCATCGACGCGCCCTACACCAAGAAGCTGCTGGCCGAATACCCCTGCTGGTGCGGCGCCAAAAACTGCCGCGGCACCCTGCTGGCGCCCAAGGACGACGAAGGCAAGAAAAAGAACAAGAGCAAGGACAAAAAGAAGTCCGACAAAAAAGCCGGCAAAAAGGCTGAAGCCAAGGCCGACAAAAAGGCAGCCGATAAAAAGGCCGGCAAGAAACCCAAAAAGAAAAAGAAGGACTGAGCCCGCTTCACAGGCCATGCCGCCTGCGCAAGCGGCTGCAACCTTCTCATGAGCACTCCCCTTACATCCCCCATCCGCTGGCCCGCCGAAGCTCTCTGGGAGGCCCTGGCGCCGTCCTTGCCGGGGTTCACGGTGGAAGTCCTGCCCGAGATTGATTCGAGCAACACCGAGCTGATGCGGCGTTTTCGCGGAAGCCCCGGTGTCCTGCCCCGTCCAGAGCCCCTGCTGCTGGTGGCCGAACAGCAAACCGCCGGGCGCGGCCGGCTGGGCCGCCAGTGGCAAAGCCGCCGCGGCGACAGCCTCACGTTTTCGCTGGGCCTGCCGCTTGCGCCCGCCGACTGGTCCGGCCTCTCCCTGGTGGCCGGCATCAGCGTGGCCGAAAGCCTCGAGCCGTTCGCCGGCAGCGCCTCCGGCCAGGCCGCCAAACCCCGCATCGGCCTGAAATGGCCCAATGACCTCTGGCTGTCCACACCCGAAGGCGACCGCAAGCTGGCCGGCATCCTGGTGGAAACCGCCAGCTGGGAAGGCGTCCGTTACGTGGTGGTCGGCATCGGCATCAACATCCGCGCGGTGGACATCCCCGTTGCGGCTGCCGCACCCGCCATGCCCGGCATTCCGCCGGGCGGCTTGCAGACGCTGCTGCCGGCGCTGGACGCACCCGCCACCTTGCTGCGCATCGTGCCGCCGCTGGTACAGGCGATGCAGGCGTTTGAACGCTTTGGCTTTGCGCCTTTCCAGGCGCGCTTTGCGGCGCGCGACGTTCTGGCAGGCCGGGCCGTGCAGCTGTCTGACGGCCAGAACGGCATGGAAGGCACAGCCCACGGCGTAGGCGAAAACGGCGCGCTGCTGGTGCATACTGCGGCTGGCATGAAACAAATCACCAGTTCCGAAGTCAGCGTACGGCCCGTGGCGGCGCAGCCTGCGAAGGATGCGCGCCCATGTTGAGGCTGCTGGTGCTGGCGCTGGTCCTGGCCAACGCGGGCTACTTCGCCTGGACGCAAGGCCTGCTGGCCGACTACGGTTTTGCACCCGCCGTGCAGGCCGAACCCCAGCGCCTGACGCAGCAAATCCGGCCCAAGGCGATGCGCCTTCTGAGCGCCACCGATGCCGGCCAGCTGGAAAGCACCAGCACCGCCGCTGCAGCGCCGCCGCCCGCCCCTGAATGCCTGCAAGCCGGCCTTTTCACCCCCGAGCAGACCATCGCCCTGCGCTTCGGCCTGGAGGCCGGCCTGCCCATCGGCAGCTGGTCACTCGAGAACAGCTCGGAGCCGGGCCGATGGATCGTCTACATGGGCAAATACACCAACGAGGACACGCTGGCCAAAAAGCGCAGCGAGCTGCGCGGCATGGGCGTGTCGTTTGAGCCCTTGCTCAACTCCTCGCTGGGACCAGGCCTCTCGCTGGGCCATTTCAGTTCCCAGGCCGACGCCGAGCGTGAACTGGCCAAGGTCGCCACGCGCGGCGTGCGCACCGCCAAGGTGGTACAGGAGCAGCCTGAAATACGCGGCCAGCTGCTCAAACTCCCGGCCGTTGATGCGCCGCTCATGGCCAAACTGGAGTTGCTCAAGCCGCAGTTGGCGGGCAAGGCCTTGCGGCCTTGCTAGCCGAGCCCCCACGGTCGCTCACTGCGTGTAGCTTCCGAGGCCTTGCAGGCCGCGGCTCGCGAGACGCTTCGCCTCTGTCGCCCGTCCAAGCCTGCGCAGGCAGGCTTGGAGCCGCGGGCTCCAGCCCCTCGGGGGCCGCCCGCCTGTGGCCCGGCAAAGCCGGTTCCACGGCTCATGCTGGCTTAAGAGCTCGCCGCGGTTGCACAGCGCGATCCGATCATCCCGAGCCTGTCGAAGGCTCCGTATCCGGTGCGCACCCCGTTGCTATTGATTTAGGAGCTGCCTGCACCCGTTCCGCTTGGCTCTCAGCACTATTTTCTTGAGGAATACCTGAGCCACCGCACCCGATTCCAAGCCAGCGGGTGCCGCGGAACCGGCTTTGCCGGGCCGCAGGCACCGTCCCCTGCAAGGGGAAAAGGGCTACACGCAGTGAGCCCGATAGGGGTGTACCGGTTCACCGCCCCCTTGAGGGGGGAACAGGCTACACGCAGTGAGCCTGGACGGGGGTGATTCTCTAAACTGCTTTCCAGTGCCGCAGCGGCACACAGGTCTGCAGACGCGTCACGGCTTGGTCCATCAGCGCGGGGTGTAGCTCGTGGCCCAGCCTGGCGGCCACGTCCAGGGTGGCGTCGGCGCCCAGTTCCATCAGGTGGTCGAAGTCGCCGCGCGTGCGTGCCAGCGGCACCACGTCGTCGTTCTGTCCGTGCAGCAGATGCAGGGTGGTGAGTGCGGGCGCTTTTGCCGGCCAGATCTGGTAGCCGCCGCCGAAGGCCAGCAGGCGGCCGGCCAGGCCGTCGTGTGCATCACTCAGCGCCAGCGCCAGGCTGGCACCGGCGCCAAAGCCGGCCAGCGCGGTGTCCGACTGCAGGATCTCAAAGCGCTGCTGCTGCGCACGCACAAAAGCCGCCAGAACTTCCACGCGCGCGGCCAGCGCAGCGGCGTCATCTTTGCCCGCAGCGGTAGCGCCTGCCGCATCGGCATGCGGACCCGAAAGGCCTTCCGGAATCAGCACGGCCGCCTCGGGAAACGCACCGCCCAGCAGGTTGCCCAGCTCCAGCATGTCGGCCGCCGTGCCGCCCGCGTCGTGCAGCAGCACAAACAGCTGCCGCGGTACGGCGGTGGCCGGAAGCAGTTCAATGGTTTCGGTGTCGATGGGGTTCATGGCAGGGCGTCGTGATCAAAAAAAAAACAGGCAAAAGCGGGCGGAAGCAGGCAGGAAGGCGGGGGGGGGAAAAAACGCATCTGGGGCCTCCCCGGCAGCTTTCAACATCAGCCGTCCTGCCCCCGCACAACGTCTCCCTGTTCCGGCCGTCCGGACAATTTTGGCCCGGGTCGGCGAGAATCAGCGTTTTTCACGCACCAGAGATCTGGAAAAACACCATGAAAATCGGAAAAGACACCGCCGTTACCCTTAGCTACAAGGTGGCAGACGCCCAGGGCAAGCTGGTTGAGCAAAGCAGCGCACCCATGGTTTACCTGCACGGCGGCTACGGCAACACCCTTCCCAAGATCGAAGAGGCTCTGGACGGCCAGGAAAAAGGCTTCCAGACCGTGCTGGCCCTGGAGCCGGCGGACGCCTTCGGCCTGCGCGACGAAAGCCTGGTGCGCACTATTCCCCGCACGCAGTTTCCGCCCGGGGTCAAGGTAGGCGGCCAGCTCGAAGGCCGGGGCGACGACGGCCGCGAGCATGTCTTCAACGTCACCAAGATCAAGGGCGACACCGTCCTGCTGGACGGCAACCACCCGCTGGCCGGCAAGGCCCTGCGTTTCACCCTGAAAGTGACTGACGTGCGCGCCGCTTCGGAAGAAGAAATTGCCCACCGCCATGTGCACGGCGAGCACGGCCACCACCACTAATCTGCGCAACGTGACCGTTCGGCGATTAAGTCGTTAGCGTTACGTACCGTTACCGCTCCGGGGGGCCCGCTGAACTACAGTGGGATTGAGCCTACATCCCCCGGTGATGCGCGACCACAGCCCCGGCAAAGGATGACGGCTAACTTCATGGATTAACTTCAGAGGTACCCATGGTCATCAACGCGTTTCTTGTCGAAGACAAGCCGGACATACGCAAAACACTGGTTGAGGCCATGGAAGAAATCGCACCCCTGCGTTTCGTCGGCCACGCCGATTCCGAGTCCAGCGCCCGCCAGTGGCTGGGTTCCCACCACGAAGACTGGGACCTCGCAATCGTCGACCTCTTTCTCGCCGAAGGCTCAGGCTTTGGGGTGCTGAAAGACTGCCAGCACCGCAGCTCCCGCCAAAAGGTCGTGGTGCTGACCAGCCACAGCCAGGAAAACATCCTGCACTACTGCCGCGAGCTGGGCGCCGACGAGGTGTTCAACAAGTCGGAAGACGTGGAAAAACTGGTGCTCTATTGCCAGGCCCATGCGGCCGCCCTGGGCGGCACGGCCCCATTGCTGCCCCAGTAATCCCCACGTTCAAGCGGCAGGCGTTCTGCTCAGGCGCCCGCTAAAACAAGCCCACACACAAAAGCGGCGCCATGCCGCGACTCTCGCTGCCCGGCAGGCCCTGATGTGAAAGCCCGCCTGGGCGCGCTGCATCGCCCGCACTCCACGCCGGCTTCCGCGCCAAAACCAGAAAAGTGCTGCCTGCGGCGGCTCCGTTTGATCTGGATCAACAGCGCCCAGGGACCGATGGCTAACCATAGGTGTATCTCGAATGCATCTTATGAAGACCACTCGCGATTCCTTTGAAAGAGTCCCCATGACACACACCGCTTCCCACATCAGGGTCGATCTCCGCGAGCTCGCGCCCGGCGAGCGCCATCCGCTGGTCTTTTCGACATTCGACCAACTCGGCACTGGCCAGGCCATGGAGTTGATCAACGACCACAACCCGAAGCCCCTGCATGCGCGGTTCATGGTGGACCTGCCCGGCAGATTCTCCTGGGACTACCTGGAGCACGGGCCCGACACCTGGCGCGTTGCCATCACCCGGCTTGCACCCGCGCAGGGTAGCAAGCAGTGCTGCGGCGCCTGTGGCGGCGGCTAACTTCCACGCATTCCCACTCACGACTTCCCAGGGGAAACCCGATGAAAAACAACAACATGCTGTGGCGCTGGCTCGGCTTCGTATTCGTCCTGTCCTTCGGGGCGCTCGGCTACCTCGGCTGGCAGATCTACCTGACCGCACCACCCATCCCCACAGCCGTCGTCAGCACCACAGGCGACGTGCTTTTCACGGGCGAGCAGGTGCAAAGAGGGCAGCGGGCCTGGCTGGCCAGCAGCAAGGCAGCGTCTGGGCGGCCGTGCAGCCGGCCGGCATGACCGCGGTACCCGCAACGGCGGGGCCCTGACCCGGCAAACCGCCATGAAACTCACGGCCTTCACCGACTACAGCCTGCGTGTGTTGATCTACCTGGCGGCGCAGCCAGAGCGGCGCGCCACCATCGCCGGGATTGCAAACGCGTTTGACGTGTCCGAACACCACCTGACCAAGGTCGTGCACTTCCTCGGCAAGAGCGGCTGGCTGGCCAACGTGCGCGGCAAGGGTGGCGGGCTGGCACTGGCGAAAGCGCCGGAGCTGATCGTTGTGGGCGAGGTGGTGCGTGCAACCGAAGGAACGGACGTGCCCGCCGAATGCTTTGAAGCGGCGGGCGGCCATTGCGCCATCACCCGCATCTGCCGCCTGCGCGGCGTGCTCGGCGAAGCGGTCGACGCCTTTTACGGCGTGCTCGACCGCTACACGCTGGCAGACCTCGTTCGCAACCGTCAGTCGCTCGCCAGCTTCTTCACCAGCAGGACGGCACCCGCTTCGCCAGCCGGGCGCGCCTCATGAGCGCAGTCCCTGTCGTCGCGGAGCGCGTCAGCAACAGCGCGCCGCCCACCACGAGACCCACGGATATTCCCGCATGACACAGCCCATCCAGTTCAAAAACCCGCCCAAAAGCGCTCCTGTTCCATCGGCGCAAACACAGGGCATCGCGCTCTGGCAAACCGGCTTTCGGCCCTTCTACCTGCTGGCGAGCGTGTTCGCTGCGCTGTCGATTGGCCTGTGGGCGCTGCAGTTCGCCGGCTGGCTGGGCCAGCCCTACCTGCAGGGGCCGATGTGGCATGCGCACGAAATGCTGTTCGGCTTCACGCTGGCCGTGGTGGTGGGCTTCCTGTTCACGGCCGGGCGCAACTGGTCCAACCGCCCCACGCCCACCGGCCTGCCCCTGGCCGCGCTGGCGGCGCTCTGGGTGGCCGGGCGGGTGCTTGTGCTCACGCCCTTCGGCTGGGCTGCGGCGGCGGTCAACGTCGCGTTTCCGCTGGCCGCGGCCGTCGCGCTGGCGGTTCCCTTCATCGCCGCGCGCAATCGCCGCAACTACTTTTTCATCGGCTTGCTGCTGCTGATGGCGGTGGCCGTGCTGGCGGTGCACCTTGCACAGCTCGGGCTCATGCAGCTGCCCGGCTGGGTCGGCATTCAGGCCGCGCTTGACGTCATGCTCTTCATCATGGTCGTGATGGGTGGCCGCGTGATCCCCATGTTCACCAACAACGGCGTGCCGGGCGCCAACGCCACCCGCCGCCCCTGGCTCGAGAAAGCAGCGCTGGGCTCGGTGCTGGCGCTGCTGCTGGCCGATGCGCTGCAGCTGCAAGGCGCACCGCTGGCGGCGCTGGCCGGTGTTTGTGCGGCCGCACACCTTGCGCGCTGGGCACTGTGGCAACCATGGAAGACCACGCACACGCCGCTGGCCTGGGTGCTGCATGCCGCCTACTTCTGGATTCCTGTGCACCTGGCGCTGCGTGTCCTGGCTGCGGCCGGTTGGGTCACACCCTCAGCGGCAACCCACGCGTTGACGGTAGGCGCCATCGGCGGGCTCATCATCGGCATGATGACCCGTACCGCGCTCGGCCATACCGGCCGGCCGCTCCAGGCGGGCCGTACCGAAGTCACCTGCTATGTGCTTGTCCTCGCTTCGGCGCTGGTGCGCGTGTTCGTGCCGATCATCGCGCCGGCCGAGACGCTGCACGCCGTGCTGGTTTCGGCCGCGCTGTGGTCCGCCGGCTTCGCGCTGTATGCCGTGGGCTACTGGCCAATCCTGACCCGTGCGCGAGCGGACGGACATCCCGGCTAGGTGGCCGGCCGGGTCTGCCGCGGCAGGGCTAAAAACAAACGCCCATAAAAAAGCGGCGCCAATGCGCCGCTGTTCTGGCTGCCCGGCAAGCCGGGCGTGCTGGCTCCGAAGCCTAAAACGCCTCAGAAGCCTTTGTTGCCCTTGGTCGCGTCTTTCACGACTTCCTTGGCATCACCGTAGTTCTTCTGCACAGAGCCTTCCACCTGCTTGGCCAGACCCTTGGCTTGCTGGTCCTTGCTGCCCACGAGCTTGCCGGCAGCTTCCTGTGCCTTGCCAGCTGCGTCTTTGGCTGCGCCTTTGACTTGATCCTTGTTCATGATGACTCCTGATGAATTCGACGGGAAGGTCCAGGAAACCCTGGCGAGACCCTTGCGAGGTCATCGCGAGGGGTATCCCGGGCCAACGTTCGTCGTGTCACGTCAGCCAGTTACCAAGATACCGGGCTGCCGGGAACGCAGCGTAGGCCAAGCACCCAAACGCATGTCGGCGCCTGTTTGCGTGTACGCCTTCATCACTCAATCAGCCACCGTCACCACATTGCCGGAGAACGTGATCCGGTCCGGCGCGTCCGCCTGCAGCTTGATGGGCGGCACATTGGCGGGCGAGATCGGGTTGGGCGTGGTGCCACTCAGGCCGCGCGGCACGGTGCGCACCACCTGGCTGCCCGGCAGCGGTGCGCCGGTTTTGAGGTGGGCATACATCATGTCCATGGCCTGGATGAAGTAGCGGTGCAGCGGCACCAGCCGCTGGCCGTAGCCCGGGAATCCCAGGAAGGCATCAAAGTGCTGGGCGTTGGTGACTTCGATGTACGAGAGCTTGCTGCGCGAACCCTCCACCATCTTGTTCAGGCCAAAGTAGGGGCGCGAAGTAAACGCCACCGGCACCAGCGTGTCAGAGCGGCCATGCACGATCAGCGCGGGCTTGCCCTGCAGGTTGGCGGTGCGCAGCACCTGCTGGATGCCCTCGCGCACGCGCAGGGCGTCGGGGGTGCTTCCCGTGGCCAGGTTGCGCAGGCACATGGCGCCGGCGCTGTTGTAGTCCTGCACGTTGCCGGCAGAGATGGAAGCCGCATCCAGCATCGGGCCACCCAGGCTGGCGTTGTTGACGATGTTGATGCCCACCGTGGGCGGCACACCGTTGCCGGTGCCGAATGACGTGGCCAGCGGGCCCGCCGGCGCAGGCACCGGCAGGTTGGGCGTGGGCGAAGCGGCAGGCGCCGTGGCGGCAAAGCTGTAGCCGCAGAGGTTGTCCTGCACGCCGGCGCGGCCGTAGGCATTGGCGTACGTCAGCGCCACCGGCAGGGTGGCAAACGAATAGTGCGATGCCTGCAGGTCGTTGCCCTCGGGTTGCCAGCCCGCCTGCACCAGCGTGGCCATGGCGCTGCCCGCCTGCTCGGCCGTGGTGTTGCCCGCGACCATGCCGTTGGCCTTGAGCGCACTGCAGCGGCTCGCGGCAATGACCGGGTTGATGGTGTTGAAGACATTGGTGCCTGGAGAGGCCAGCGCGGCACAAGGCTGCAGCAGGTTGGCCAGCGTGGTGTAGTCATACAGCGGCTTGCCGGTGCCGGCCAGCGTGCTGCCGCCGCGCCGCACGCTCAGCCGCGCATCGGGCACCAGCTGCACCTGCGGCTCGCCCACGGCCACGCCGCTGATGAGCCCCTGCGTGTCCTGCTCGGCAGCGGCCAGCGCCGCACCGGCGCCGTTGGACACGCTGGAGGCAATCACGATGGTGTTCGACGGGTTCAGCGTCTTCAGGCGGCCGCCACCGTCGGGCGAGGGCTTGCCATAGCGCTCGTTCAGCACGAAGTAGGCAAACTCCACCGCCTGCAGCGTGTAGCGGCCCCAGTCTTTTTCAGAGTTCTGCTGCGAATGCGCGTGCTTGACGGCAAAGCGGTTGGGCGTGGCGGCGTTGAAGGCTGTGCGTTCAGCCTGCGTCAGGTTGGCGGTGAAGTTGGAGGCCGCGCCGGCCGCCACGGCATCGGCACGCAGGCCGTTCTGCAGGTGCACCGTGTTGTTCTGCAGGTCGTGCATGCCGCTGCCGGTGCCCTTGTCGGTGTAGGCCACGGCACAGCCGTTTTTCAGGCCCCATTCGCCAGACGACCCAATGGCGCCGTAGATACCGCGCGACCCGCTCGAGGTGCCGGTGACGATGCACGGGCTGGCCGGGTTGAAGCTGGCCGGCACCTGCACCATCATCGTGACGTTCTGCCGGCCGCTGCCGTCGTCTGAATAGGCGATGTATTCCGTGCCGGCAATCTTGCCTTCACTGGCGGTGATGTTGCCTTTGGCATCCACATTGGGGCCGTACAAGGTGCCATAGCCGCCGCCGGCGGAAATGTCGAGGATGGCGCGGTAGTTGTTGTAAATCGCAATCCGGCGCAGCTCGGCCGCGCTCGGGTTCAGGGGGTCGACCGGCAGCGGCGCCGTTGCGGCCAGGCCGCTCTTGCCCAGGCCTGCGGTCAGCAAGTCGTCGTTGCCGCCGTCGTACACGCCGGTGGTGATGCCGCCCAGCCAGACCGGTTTGATGTTGGGCTGCACGCCCACACCGCTTGCGCAGCCGCCCAGCGCGACCACTGCCGCCAGGGCCATGGTTGTTTTGATCAGGGTGAATTTCATGTCGTCCTCCTCAGGTTATTCGTACGTCATCATCATCCCAATAGCGTCCGCGTGGACGTTGGCCGCTGTGGGATTTGTAAGAGTTCTTTTGTAAGGGTTTTGCCTCAACGCCTTGCTGTGTGCGCTGCCCCGTGTGCGCTGCCCCGTGGTCGCTATCTTTTTTATAGCTGCTCGCGCAGATTCTGATTGGGCTGACGGCCAATTTCATGCTCAAACCGGCCAATTTTTGGCTGTACGGGGCTTTTTCGGCTGGTTTTCGCCTACTTTGCGTCGCTGTACACCGTGGCGCGCGAAACGCCCATGTGCGCGGCGGCTATCTCGGCGCCGCGGCGAATCTCCAGGTAGCCGGCTTTCTTGAGGTCTTGCACCAGCTGCTTGCGATCGGCAGGCTTGAGCGAGCGTGATGTCGTGGCGCGCGCCGCGGCAAATTCGTCAATGCATTGCTGTATGCGGTCGGCATTGGCGGCGTCCAGCGTTTCAGTGACGGCGCTGCTTTCAATCGCGGTGAACTGCGACATCGCCGCCTGGAAGCCGTTGAACAGCGTCAGGTCCACGTTCAGGCAGATCGCCGCCACGTACTCGCCTTCTTCATTGCGAATCCCCACCGACGTGCTCTTGACCTTGCGGCCGTCGGCAAACTGGTTGGCGTAGTTGGCAATCACCGCGGGGTAGTCCGGGTCCTGGATGCGCGCCAGGCCCAGCTCGGTGGCGGGCTGGCCCACACGGCGGCCGCTCAGGTTGTTTTCAATCGCCAGGATCGCGTTCTTCGGGTGCGTCAGGTCATGCACCACCACTTCGCAGAACGGCGCAAACGTTTTGCCCAGGCCTTCGGCAATGTTTTTCAGCTCGGCGAGCAGATGTTTGTTGCTGGGCGTGTTGCTGGGTTTTTTCATGGTGCGCGGCCTCCGGCGAGTCAGGCGATTCAAATTTCAGACAAATTGTCCAGGCGGCCATCGTATCGCACCACGCGGCATGTATGGAGCAAAAGGCCGGCGCCCGTGCGCGGTAGCCGCACACCACACGCAAGCAAATTCCTACACAGAGCCTGCCCGGCCTCCTGCAACGCACGGCCGCCACAGCAGCGAAAGTACAACGCTATCTGCCGCGGCTTGCTGGCTTGCTAATTCCTATCTTCGCGGTGTCTGTTCCTCATACCCATTCAACCCATCAACAACCACCCCTTCAAAGGAGGCCCTCATGTTGAACCGATTGAACCGATCAAAATTCAAACTCAGCAGCGTGGCGCTGGCAGCCGTGGCCGCTTCTGCCCTGGCGCTGGCGGCCCTGCCCGCCACGGCCCAGACCAGCACCACCGCAGGCACATCAACAGCGGCCGACGCCGGCAAGCTGGCCCGTGCCGACAAGGGCATGCTGGACGACCTGGCCCAGGCCAACATCGCCGAGATCGAGTCCGGCAAGATGGCGCTCGAAAAATCACAGAACGCCGAGATCAAAAAATTTGCGCAGCAGATGATTGACGACCACAACAGCGCCCTGGCCGAAGTGCAGGCGCTGGCCCGCGCCAAAGGCGTGACCCTGCCCGACGGCCCCGGCGTGATGGCCAAAACCAAGGCCACCGCAATGAAGGCCCTGTCAGGCAACCTGTTTGACACGGAATACGCCAAGCGCGCCGGTGTGGGCGACCACGAAGCCACCATCAAGCTGCTGACCAAGATCCAGAAGGAGGCCAAAGACGCCGACCTGAAGGCGCTGGCCGGCAAGATGCTGCCCAAGGTGGAAGGCCACCTGGAAATGGCCAAGGCCTTAGTACCGACCAAGTAAGCCGCCAGGTAAGCCAGTCATCGCGGGCTGTTGCCCGCGCCCTGGGTTTCCCCATTTTTTTTAGAAAGACGCTATGTCGATTATCTGGACCATCATCATCGGCTTCATCATCGGCTTTGTCGCCAAGTTCCTGATGCCCGGCCGCGACCCTGGCGGCTTCATCATCACCGTGCTCATCGGTATTGCGGGCTCCTTCCTTGCCACCTACCTGGGCGCGGCGATGGGCTGGTACCAGCAAGGCGAAACGGCCGGCTTCATCGCCGCCGTGCTCGGCTCTATCGTGTTGCTGCTGGGCTACCGCCTGATCGCCAAGCGCTGAGCAGGCCGTAAAAACGCCAGCCAGACGCCCCGGTGCATTCACGTGCACCGGGGCGTTGTGCTGTGCGGCTCACCCGCATGCAATTTGCGAAAAAAGTTTTAAACCTGACCGCAACGCTGCTGTCTGGGCCGCCCTTTTTGCAGGCCCGCTGCGCCTGCAGTTAACGCGCGCAAATTCCCTCTTGAAATTTTTTGGGCAATTCCTACATCCTCTTCCCGGGCGCCGGAAGCCGCTTTTTTGGCGGTTTTCCAGCGCACTGATGTTCAACCCGAATGGAGGTTTTCGCCATGTACCGATCGTTATTTCCGCGCGACATGTTCGCCGAACTCGATCGCCTGCAGCGCGACGTGCAGCAGGCCTTCGATCTGTCTCCCAGCATTCGCGGCTTTGGCCGCAGCAGCTTTCCCGCCCTGAACATTGGCGGCACGCCGCAAACCGTAGAGGTGTATGCCTTTGCCCCCGGCATTGACCCGAAGTCACTCGACGTCAGCCTGGAGCGCGGCCTGCTCACCATTGCCGGTGAGCGCAAAACCGGGCTGCCCGAAGCGGGCGCGCAATCGACGCTGCACATCAACGAGCGCTTTGCCGGCAGCTTCCGCCGCGTGCTCACCCTGCCCGACGACGCCGACCCCGAGGCCGTGAACGCCAGCTTCAAGGACGGTCTGGTGCACATCACCATCCAGCGGCGCGCATCGGCCCAGCCGCGCCGCATCACCATCCAGTGAAAGGAGGCAAACCATGAACTACGCAAACACCCAACAAACCGGCGGCGACAGCGGCGCCGCACGCAGCAGCAGTAATGGAAGCGCCAACAACGGCAGCACCTCCGGCCGCAGCATGCAAACCAGCCAGACGGGCGAAGTGGCGCAGAAAGACACATCGCGCTACGCCAATGGCGCACTGACGCCACCTGTCGATGTGCTGGAAGACAGCACCGGCATCACCCTGTATGCCGATTTGCCCGGCGTGCCGCGCGACAAGCTGCACCTGCAGGTAGAGGCCGACACGCTGACGATTGACGCCGAGTCGGCCCTGTCTGCGCCCGAAGGTTTGCAGTCAACCCACACCGAAGTGGGGCTGGGCCGCTTTCACCGCGTGTTCACGCTCAGCAAGGAGCTAGACACCGAGAAGGTCAGCGCCGAGCTCGCCAACGGCGTGCTGAAGCTGCGCATACCCAAGGCGCAGCACGCACAGCCCCGGCGCATCGAGATCAAGGCAGCTTGATCGCGGCGCTGCTGAACGGCCGCGCCGGCCAGCCGGCCTGCTTATGGGGCCGGCACCGGCGTGCGCTGGGCCGGGTCGTAGAAGAATGTTTCTTCGGCAATGCGCTCGCCTTCCCAGCGCTGGTACGCCAGCTCTTCCATGCGCATGGTGCTGCCATCGGACCACACAAAATTGAACACCCAGCGGATGACGACCTTGTCACCGCTGATGAACACCGGCCGCACGCAGGTTGACGTGACCGACTTCACGCGTGCCATCACTTTTGCTTCACCTTCCACCAGCTTGTCGCGCCCGCGGCGCGGCGGCTGCTGGTTCTCTTGCATGGTGGCGTCGGGCGTGTAGAACTCTTCAATCGCTTCGGTGTGCGCGTTCTGTTCAACGCGGGCAACAAAGCGGTCTACGGTTTCAGGCGTGGGCATGCGGGTTTCCTTCGCTTGTTTGGCTGTTGATGCGCTTCGGCTTTCGCGGCGCGGTGCGCGGGCCAAGGCAGATGAACCCAAGTGTTGCACGCCCCGGCTTTTGCCGCAGGCGGCCCCCTGTATACGTGCTTCGCCGATCAAAACCAGGCGGATAATCCCGATGGGCCTGTCGGCAAGCAGCACCGCGCGCCGGCATTCTCCAGGCAGGTACCTACAAATATATTTCCTTGGAGGGAAACATGATGACTTCAGGACTGAAAACGCTCGTCGCCCGGTTTGCCGTGAGTCTGCTGCTGGCCACTGCCGGCAGCCAGGCCATGGCGGCAGGTTCATTGGCCATTGACACCCTGCAGGGTGAAAAGTATGGCTTTTCATTCAACCACCCCAGTTCGGACCTGGCCGACCAGCGCTCTATCCGCGAATGCGGTACTGACTGCTCCATCGTGCTGCGCTTTGCCGGCCAGTGCGGCGCCTATGCCGCCGACCAGGCCAAGGGATCCAACGCGTACGGCTGGGGCACCGGCACCACCAGCGCCAATACCCAGGCGCGGGCCATGTCGGAATGCCGGGACAAGGGCGGTTCCAGCTGCAAGGTGCGTGCGTGGGGTTGCGACGCCGTCAAGGCGTCTGCCGAATCACAGCCCACGCCCCAGGGCAACAACAAGGCGGCCGGTGGCGGCTTTCCCATGATGGGTGAGTGGCTGGTGGACTATGTTTCAAGCACGGGCTACACCGCCAACGGCACCCTGCGCGTGAGGGAGAACCTTGGCAATGGCAGCTTCCGCGGCGTACTGGTGCTGGGCTTTACCAACAGTGAAGGCCAGGCCAAGCGGGTGCAGCAAGACGCAATGATCACCGTGCAAGGCGACACCGTGACACTCAACGGCAGCAACCCGGTGTACCTGCTGGGCACCGGCAAATACAACGCCGACAACTACACCCTGAACATCGGCAGCCAGAACCTGCTGCGTGGCCAGAATTCCGACGCCAAGGGCGCCGGTGGCGCCGTGGTGATCAGCCGGAAATAGAGCCCCCACGCTCCCCCACTGCGAGCCTGCGGCGGGTCCCTGCCCCTTGCACGGAAAAAGGGGCCGCCCGCCCTATGGCCTCCTCGGGGGGGGGGAAGCTACACGAAGTGAGCGACCGTGGGCGCTAGTGCTTCGCCTCAACCAGTGGGTCCGCATGCCTGTGCACCAGCTTCCAGGCATCACCTTCGCGCCTGAACACTTCGGTCACCCGCAGCTTGTTTGCCACGGGCTCTGGCTCACCCTTCATGCGGGCCTGCGCTTTTTGAATACCCGTCCAGAAGGCAACGGTATCGCCCGCCGCCATGTCAAGAATCTCCAGCTGGGTTGTGCTGCCCGGCTCAAACCGGCCGGCATCCTGCTGGTAGCGCGACCACACTTCCTGCGTGCCCCGCACCACCCCGCCGCCCGGGCTCATAAAAGTGGCCGGTGATTCCTGCGCCACAACACGCCCCAGCGGTGCTGCGTCACCACTGACATATGCGGCTGCGACGTGCTGCCGCTCTTTCATAAGGGTTTTGAAATCCTGCTGCTGTTTGCTCATCTTGCGTCTCCTTAAAAGAACAACGTAAGCCCGGCGCATGGGCAGCGGCGTAGGACAAGGGATGAGGGGGAAAGCGGAGAAATCGCACCGCGACAGGAGTTTGGTGAATATTCACCTACGAAATACATGCGTTCTAGAGTCCGTTACCGCAGAAGCACCCTAGCTGCGACGCGACTTCAGGTCCATGATGGTTGTCACAAAATGTTAAACGCAGAGATGGCGAAAGGGGAAATGCATGGAGTTTTTCGTTCCAGACCCGAACACAGCTGTTCGACAAGGAGATGTGTTGATCGCCCGAGAGCCGATATCCAGCAAGATTGATGAGATATGCGTCGTCATAACGGCAGATTGCGACATCAGCAAAAACAAATTTGGCCGCCACCTTGCATGCCTTCGAATAATTGGTCTCGACAGCTACGTCCGCGATGTATGGGCAGAGAAGAAGTTGAAAAGACTCCGCGAGGACGAGGCCGAAAAGTTGCGCGCGCAAGTCGCGAAATGGCATACGCGCCTCACAGGGTCCCAGAGCCAGTTAACAACGGACGCCGTTATCGCGTGGATTCGTCGAGATACTCCAGAAGTGATTTCTCAATATCTTCAGGTCCCTGAGGATGAGCTAAAGAAGTTTCATGCGGCTCTATCCATGTCTCGGGGGGCGTTGATTGCGCTGGATGACGCCGCAGAAAACGACACTCTCGCCAAGTACGTCACATATAAATCTGCGATTACCAAACAAAACTTTCATCTCTGTCGTCAAGCCGCGGTAAAGCAAGCCCAAAGCGAAACTATTCCGGACGACATATTTTTACTTCCGAGTCTTCCCCAGATCCAAGAGCTCGCCGCAGTCATCATGTTGCGTGAGGTCTTTGGAATTGCTTATGACGCAGTTTGTTATCGATCAACCGATGCGACAACGCGTGATAAGTATCTTCGCGTTGGTCGCCTAAACCCCACATTCAAGTATGCGGTGTCGCAAGCGTTTGGATCTCTATATTCAAGAATTGGCCTGCCCACTGAATATGAGACCAGATGCCGCGATGCAATTCAGAATATCAGCAACTACACCTGGGAGTAGCCGTGCTTAGCATCACCATCGATGAGAAATCCGTATCTGCGGCATCAGCCGGACAACTTGATCTCGATCCACTCTGCAGTGAGCTTTCTCTGCCAGTATCAGACGCTATAACGAAATGCGTGCAAGTTGGAAATCATGGGTATGTCCTCTCGCGATCATTTCAGCCGAACGACGCGCTTCTAACGATTTCGTTTGCCGAAGACGGACCTATCAATAGTCTCACACCGGAGGCTCGTCAAGAAGCGCTTGGACGATTAATCCGCTGCACCACCATGCTAGTGACAGGGCGAACAAAATTCATCCCTACAAGTTGGCGGGCATTTCACAGCAAAAATCGGTTGTCCTTTCAAGCCGACCGACTGCTTCGAAGTAACAATGGTGGTCGCACTGACGCGGGAAGAATCGTTGTTGAGATGTCCCAGGACTCGGGTCAACGCATCTTCGCGTTCTTATTGGATCGTAGTGGCGCAAACGACCTAAGCATCTATCTCCCCGACACACAACTACAGAAGGACGCACTCAACGGAGTAAGCGAAGCACTGGTTCAATCTGAACCAGTAAGCGCTCCCGGAGAGCTTGGAAACGCGGTAACACTTGACACAGACTTGCCAGCCAAATTGCGAGGTCATCTCACGTCGGACGATTGGTACAGCACCCGACTCACCAAGGCACAACGTCAGTTTGTTGATCATCCCCACGATGGGAGCGTTCGACTTGTGGGTCCAGCAGGAACAGGAAAAACTGTTGCGCTAATTGTTAAATGCCTTCGGGAGATCAAAAAATCCAAGTCTGACGGACTCCCAAAGCGCTTTCTGTTTCTTACACATGCCTCCGTGACTGCAACAGCAATTGAAAACCTTGTCTTAAGCATGGAACCGGAGTCTGGAATTGAACTTATTGCATCAGACAAACCTAGGCTAGTGATTACTACGCTTTATGCCCTAGCTAATCGGCAAATGAGATACGACTTGGACGATCTAACACCAGTTTCGTTGGACGGCCATGAAGGTCGTGCTTTTCAGGCGGATGTATTAAATGAAGTCATTGAACAGTATCGCAGCGGCGACTGGATTGCATTTAAGTCTGGCTGCACTCCGCCATTCGCGGCGTACATGGAAGCCGATCACAAATCCGCCGAGCGTCGATTTTTCCTTTGGGAGCTTCTCAACGAATTCGCCTGTGTTCTTGACGCTGAAGGTGTTCGCAGTAGCATGGCTCGGAGAGAACAGTATCTAGGCGAGAAACGGAAGAACTGGATGATGGTGCTCTCTTCCAAAGAAGAGCGGGAAGTCGTCTTAAATCTCTATGACAAGTTTCGTTCCGCGATTAGAGAGTTCAAAGCCATTGGTGGCGATCAGATGGTTACGGATTTTCTTAATCACCTTGATAGCTTTCGCTGGGAGGCGACAAGAGATCAAGAGGGTTTTGATGCCGTCTTTGTTGATGAGCTTCATTTGTTCAATCGACAGGAAAGGATGGTTTTCAGGCATCTTCTGAGGTCGCCAATAGGTGCGCCATCGGTGTACATGGCATACGACGCGAAGCAATCCCCAAGAGATACGTTCCTGAAACTACCCGGGCTTGACAGCGCCCAGCTCGACTTCTGGCGAGATGCGAAGCTCGGAAAAGTAGAGAAGATCGAGTTGGTAGATGTGTTTCGATACTCTCCGCAAATTACTAGAGCACTCTCATGCATCGATGAATCATTCCCCGGGCAAGATCTCGACGACGACTGGCCGAAGTACAGCGGCATATCGCGGACTGATGATGGTCCCATACCAATCATATGCACGACCAAATCAACAGTCGCCACCTATACATTGACTTTTAGAAGAGCTCGTGCGCTTCAGAAAGATCTTGGAAAGAGCGGACGAGTTGCCGTCCTTTGCGCAAGCACTGAGTTATTCAAGCGCTATCTGGAATTCAAGGATCTACGCGATTATTTTGTTGCAGTCACATCTCGAGACGAGGCTTCTGGAATTCCGCTCAGTACCCGAAAATTTCTTTTCAGCATGCCGGAATTTGTAGCAGGCCTCCAGTTTGACACCGTACTTCTTATCGAAGTCAATCAAGGCGAAGTTCCAACTGGACCGTATGCCGCAGCAGCATTGCGGAAGTTTGTTTCACAGGTGTATTTAGGCGCAAGTCGAGCCGAACGGCAGCTCGAGTTTTATGCTTCAGAAGAGCACGGCGGTGTCGCGTCAATCATGTCCCGAGCAGTACTAGCAAAGGCGATTATGACAGTCGATGAGCGTCAACTCGGACGAGAGTGACCTTGCTGGCTACCTGGTCCGTGACTGTCTGGAACATGTAGCGACAACGTGGCGCAGATAGAACTCCCTTCCGAATCATCCGATTAAAAGCAACTCCGTTTTAATAGCTCAAGAAGGAATTGAAGTGGCAACAAAGACGACCAGCTGGAAAACAAGCAACCTAGATCCATTAAAGATTCTGCTTGATGCCAAAAATCCTCGAATCGAAGTAGACGCCAACTCGACTCAGAGCGAGATTCGACTGAAGCTTTTGGAGTTTGAAGATGTATTGGACCTAGCTAGAAATATCGACAAGAGCGGTGGGCTTTTTTATGGGGAAAGGATTATCACTGTTGTCGAAAAAGGAAGGCAAGTGGTTTTGGAAGGAAATCGGCGTGTAGCGGCTTGCCAGATGCTGCTCGATCCCACCTTAGTCCCCGCAACATTCAAATTGCGATTTCCCAGCGCGTCATCTTCTACAAAAGCGACGATTTCACAACTGTCATCAGACATAGCCCCAACTAGAGAAGTCGCAGAACCAATTCTGACAAAAAGACACACCGAGCGTGGAGTTAAGCCATGGTCACCGGTTGCCAAAATGCGCCGAGCGGTTCGTTTATTGGATCGCTTATCGGTGGAGGAAGTTGCGCAATTACTCGGCACATCAAAATCCCAAGTGAAGAAACTGGTTCGTCCATATCGCTTACTTAAATACGCCATGGATTTGAAGGGCTGGTCAGAAGATGAGCGTAAGGTGCTTGAAGACGAAAAACTGAAGACGAATCCGTATACCCGCTTCTTCACACTCAGCGTAACTAAAGAAGTTTTGCAAATACATTTTGACGACGATGAAAATATCGTGAGTGCTTTACCGGCGAAAGTGTTTCAAGAGCAAATGAAACGCATCATTCGTGATTTTCTTATTCCAGATCCGGCAACCGGTCGCCCGCGCTGCGATACCCGAACAGATCCGACTAAATACTTCACCGCACTTATCAACTCCCCAGAGGGAAAAGCTGCAGGTGTTACAGACCCGAGTTCGACCAACGATAGTAAAAAGGACACCGATCCACCGACGACTCGCGACGGACCGTACCGTGGTGGCCCCACTCATGCAGGAGGTAGCCGGCCCACCACACCAAAGGCGTCGGTCTTCTTTGAAAATCTGGAATGCCATATTCAAGATGACCGATTGATTAAGCTCTCTCAAGAAATCAAATCCATAAATCACGAAAAAATGCCAATCACGGCATCGCTATTGACGCGCGCAATATTTGAGTGCGCCCTGGTTTATAAGCTCCAGAAGATGAAACGCTGGGGTGAATTAATCAAGTCAGAAGGAAGAGATCCTGGCCTAGCGGAAATTATTCGATTCTGCGGGAGCTTTAATAATGGGGTTTTCTCGGAACAGAATATCTGCAAAGCACTAAGAAGCCACACTACAGTGCAGGCCAAGAATTATCTCGACGCCATTGCTCATTTGAAGTATCAAGAGGCGGACGCCAGAACGCTAGAGTCTTTGGCCAACAATCTTCGCCAGATAATTCAATACATCCTTGCAGGCCATTAAATGAAGAAAAATAAGCTATTAAGGCGTGAGCCGATTAGCCCATTACGCTACCCTGGAGGCAAAGCCCTCTTGACTGCTTACGTCAGTGGCGTAATCGAAGAGAATCTTCTTTCCGGATGTACGCTATATGAGCCATATGCAGGAGGGGCTTCAGTCTCTCTTGAGTTACTGCGCCTTGGATTCGTGGCTCGGGCGGTACTAATAGAAAGAGATCCGCTGGTGTACGCATTTTGGTGGAGCGTATTTCATGATACCGAGGCTCTGTGCAACGCGATCGCGGCATGCCCGGTAACCATACAAACTTGGCAAGCTCTTCAGTCGACACGAGATGTTGACAATCCYCACGCTTCAAATTTCACACTCCTACAGCTGGGAGCTGCCGGGCTATTTTTTAACCGAACGAACTTCTCCGGCATCATTGGCGCGGGGCCAATCGGTGGGGAAAGTCAGAAATCAATTTACAAGATCGACTGTCGCTTTAACAAGGAAAGGATCATTTCTAAGATAAAAACTCTCGCGAGGTTCTCTGATCGGATTTCAATTCATTTTGGCGATGCCATCGAATTCCTACGTCTTAATACTGAACGCATTAGCGCGGACTTCTCATTCGTCTACATTGACCCCCCTTACTATCTCCAGGGGAAAAAGTTGTATAGGCATTCTTACTCTGATCGAGATCATGCAACTTTGGCTGAATTCATTCGCACTCAAGGCTATCCCTGGCTCTTAAGTTACGACGATCATCCGAGAATTCGTGAGCTTTATGCAAACAACCAGATGCAGCCCATCTACTTGGATTACAAAGTGAAATCAAATAGAACCGCACAGGAACTTGTTATTTCTAATTTGGTCATTCCTCCACCAGTTTATGAAGGGTCTCGTACACGTGAGCTGACTCTGCATGCTTAAGCGATATGGAGCGGCCAGCACTGATCAATAGTCACCGCTTTAACCACTATTGCTTGGTAAATTTTTCTGTGTGTTACACGACTTGGTTGCCGCTGCAAATCTCGATCCGTAGCGGGCTCCCATCATCTCCATGTCCTACGCCGTCTTCCGCCGACGCGCCACACGCTTGGTGCGCGCCTCCAAACCCTTCCTATTTCAAGACGGCCCATGCAGTGCGCGCTGCGCCCAAGCATGCACACGCACAAGTATGTGCTTGGTCATGGCAGACATCGAGGCGCTGAACCTCAACAACAGGGTTAGTACAAAACGCCGGATGGTAGATTCAAAAAAGCCCAGTCCAAGGCTGAATAAAAACAACCCATGAACAAAAAAACCAAGATCGCACTCGTCGCAGCCGGAGGGGCCCTGTTACTGGTAGTGGCCACCGCCATCGTCATTACCCTCGACTCTGACCGTAGCAAGAAAGACGCACCACCGCCGGCCATCACTCTGGCCGCCGCGCCACTCGACACCAGCAAAATCCTGTCAGGCATGCAGGACCTGCTGGCCAGCTACCGAAAAATCATTGTGCTGTTTGCCGATGAGAAAAAGCTGGGTGCGGGTGAGCGGGCCATGGCCAACCAGATGGGGCAGGGGCTGTTTCATGACAACCGTGCGCGGGTAGCGGAGATTGAGGCGCAGCTGGCGGCGCTGGTGGCTTCTGGCAGTGCGCAGCGCTTTGATGCGATTGCGGGCATCCTGGACTATGTGGAAAGCGACAAGAGCCTCTTTGATGCAGACCGGCTGGCTTTTCGGGAGCTGCTGCGCAGCCTGCAGGCCAGTGTGGCGGCTGACTCGTCATTGCCGGCCATCAAGCTGCACAAGCGCATTGGTGAAGACCTGGACGCGCTGGTTGAAATTGAGCGCAACTACGAGAAAGAAATTCGCCTGGTGTTCGGCCGCTTTGAGCCGCGCGCGATTGAGCTGAAGCGTGAGCGCTGGGAAGACTATGTTGCCAGCCTGAAGAAGCGCTACACGCGCGAGCAGATTCTGAAAGACTTTGGCGTGGTGATGCCATACGCGTTGCCCAAGCCCACCACGCGCAAAAGCAAAGACGAGGAAGAGGGCGAGGTGTTTGGCTACAGCCTGCCCCCCAAGACCATCGTGCTGACGTTTGACGACGGCCCGCACGGCGTTTACACGAATGAGATTGCGGCCATCTTGAAGCAGTACAGCGCGCCGGGCATCTTCTTTCAGGTGGGCAGCAACCTGGGCACGGTGGCGGCTGACGGCAAAACCAAGCTGGGGCCGCGCGCAGACATCAGCCGCAAGCTGCTGGAAGCCGGCCACACGCTGGCCAACCACAGCATGACGCACGCGCAGCTTTCCAGGCTCAACGGCGCGGGCCTCAAATCAGAAATGCTGGGCACTGATGAATTGCTGAAAGCGGTGGATGCGCGGCGCTCGCCGCTCTTCCGCTTTCCGTATGGCGCGCGTAACGACGAAGGGCTTGATGTGCTGTCAGCCGCGCACCTGCGCTCTGTCATGTGGAACATTGACTCGCTCGACTGGGCTGACCCGGTGCCCAGCTCGATTGTGGAACGCGTGCTGAAGTCAGTAGAAAAAGAAGGCCGCGGCATTGTGCTGTTTCATGACATTCATGAACGCACCGTCAAGGCGCTGCCGGCCATTCTGGAACGCCTGGTGGCCGACGGCTACCAGTTTGCGAGCTGGGACGGCAGCGGTTTTACCGTAGCCAAGGGCGCGGGCGTGGCGCCCGCCCCGCAGGCGGCCAACCCTGGCTACAGCGATTCTTGGGCCATTGTGATTGGCATTGACGACTACGCCAGCTGGCCCAAGCTGCAGTATGCGGTGCGTGACGCGCGTGCCATTCGCGAAACGTTGATCCAGCGCTTTGCCTTTGCTGCCGACCATGTGATTTCTTTGGAAAACCGTGAGGCCACACGCACCGGCATATTGGCCGCCTTTAACGACAAGCTGGCTCACAGCGGCATGAAGAAAAACGACCGGTTGTTTGTGTTTTTTGCCGGGCACGGCGCCACACGGCAGCTGAGCTCGGGCCGCGATTTGGGCTACATCATTCCGGCAGATTCAGACCCGAACAAGATTGCGACTGACGCGGTGCCGATGACAGAGCTGCAGAACATTGCCGAAAGCCTGACGGCCAAGCATGTGCTGTTTGTGATGGACGCCTGCTACAGCGGGTTGGGCCTGACGCGCGGCGCGGGTTCGGGCAACTTTCTGCGTGACAACGCCAAGCGCCTGGGCCGGCAGATGCTGACGGCCGGCGGCGCCGACCAGCTGGTGGCCGACGGCGGGCCGAACGGGCATTCGGTGTTTACCTGGACGCTGCTGCAGGCGATGGGCGGCAAGGCCGACCTGAATGGTGACGGGCTGATCACCGCGACCGAGCTGGCCGCGTATGTGGCACCGGCCGTGGCGTCGGTGTCGCGGCAGACGCCGGCCTTTGGCAGCCTGCCGGGTTCGGAAGGCGGCGACTTTGTATTTGCGCTGCCGGCAGAGGCCGAGTTTTTAAGCGCGCAGACAAGCCAGTTGTCTGGCGATGCGATTGCACTGAACAGCAAGCTGGACGCCACACGCCCGCCCGCTGCCGCGCCGACCGCCGGCAGTGACGCGCCGGTGGCGGCACCGCCCACGGCAACCGTGGTGGTGAAAGACCTGCAGGGCGGTGAACAGAAAATCACCACGCCGCTGGCGGTGCCCAGCTCGGCACGGCAGCTGGCCCAGCGCGCCAATGACCGCGGCCTGCAACTCTATAAAGAAAAGCTGTATGCCGAGGCCGAAGCCCAGTTCACCGAAGCGCTGAAGCTGCGCCCCGACTTTGCGCTGGCCGCCAACAACCTGGGGTTTGTGTATTTCAAACAAGACAAGTTCAAGGAAGCGGCGCGCTGGTTTGAGAACACCGTGAAGATGGACCCGTCGCGTGCGATTGCCTACCTGAACCTGGGCGACGCCCATGCGCGGGCAGGCGATGGCGAGAAGGCGAAGAAGGCTTTTCGCAACTACCTGGAGCTGGCACCGAACGGGCCGGGCGCAGCCCATGCAAAGCAAGAGCTAGAGAAGGCGTGAAGCAGCCCGGCAATACCTCGCCCGTGACCGTTGCTTGCCTACGCCGTCCCGCACCTGCGCACCGCCCACCTGGCGCGCGGGTGTTTGCCTGGTGATGGCGGACGCATTTGCACAGGTTCCCGGCGCGCTCCATCGACTACCATTTGCTTTCACTCGCACCACGCGAGGTCAATGGAGACAACAATGTTCAGTCATGTCATGGTTGGCGTTAACGACCTTGAAGTTTCAAGGAAGTTTTACGACGCACTGCTCGGCACGCTCGGAATCAAACCCGGGTATGCCAACAAGAACCGCTATTTCTACCGCAGCCCGACGGGCACCTTTGCGATCTCCACGCCCATCAATGGTGAAGCCGCCTGCCATGGCAATGGCAGCACCATTGGCTTCACCATGGCGTCGCCAGAACAGGCGAATGCCTTTCATGCGGCGGGCATCGCCCATGGCGGCACCACCTGTGAAGAGCCGCCGGGCTTTCGTGACGGCCCGGTGGGGGGCAAGCTTTACCTGGCCTATTTGCGTGACCCTGACGGCAACAAGCTCTGCGCGATGTACCGCCCCCCTAAAGAATGAACGTCAGCCTTTCGGCAACACCGGCACACCCGCTCCCCCATGCGGTTTCGCGCCTGCGCACTGCGCGGCTGGCGCGCGCCTCCAAACCATTCCTGGCCCGTGGCGGCCCGCGCAATGCGCGCTGCGACGGTTGCCGCCTGATGGCCAGCCACTGCATGTGTGCCCTTCGCCCCACCGTGCCCACGCGCGCGGGTGTGTGCCTGATCATGGCAGACATCGAGGCGCTGAAACCCAGCAACACGGGCTGGCTGATTGCCGATGTGGTGGCGGACACGTTTGCATTTGAGTGGGCGCGCACCGAGGTAGACCCTGCGTTGATTGCCCTGCTGGCCGACCCGCAGTGGCAGCCCTACCTGGTGTTTCCGGGCGAGTTTGTGGCGGCTGAGCGGGTGGTGGCGGATGTGTTGCCTGCCGGCTCATCAGATAGCCAGAATGCCAAACGCGCCAAACGTCCGCTGTTTGTGCTGCTCGACGCGACCTGGCCCGAGGCACGCAAGATGTTTCGCAAGAGCCCCTACTTGGACAAGTTGCCGGTGCTGAGTTTGCAGAGCGAACAGCTCTCTCGCTACAAGCTGCGCCGCTCGCAACGCGACACGCACTTCTGCACGTCTGAAGTGGCCGCCCTGTGCCTGGAGCTGGCCGGTGAAACACATGCAGCGCAAACGCTGGAGGCTTACCTGGATGTGTTTACCAACCGCTATTTAAAAGCCAAGCAGCAACAGCCTTTGGATCTGGAAGATGCGGCACACCAGCGACTGCGCGGGCTGGCATCTGCCAGCATTGCGCAGCTTTGCGGCTCGGCTTCAGCGTAACTGAGCAAGTGCCTCGGCATCTGCACCGGCGGGAATTCGAAGCGGACACGAAGGGTCAGTGACTGCTCGCCACACTGCTTCTGCCACGTCCCGCGCGTGCGTGACCGGGCCCGACGACTGCCCCATCGCGGCGAAGACACTCTGCACAAAACCGGCATACGCCTCTGGTGCCCCTGCCTGCATGCGGAGCTGGGCGTTTTTGCTGAAAGGCGTTTCAGGAGACCGCCCGGGAAGGACGAGGTTCACGCGGACATTGAAGGGCTGGAGTTCAAGCGCAAGCGACTCGGTGAAGGCGTTGACGGCCGCCTTGCTGGCGGTGTACACCGAAAGCAGCGGGAGCGGCTTCAGGGTGGTGCTTGACGAGACATTCACGATAACACCCGACCTGCGCTGCGTGAACTGGGGCAGCACTGCCTGGGTCATCATCAACGTGCCCATCGTGTTGGTTTCGAAGACCTCGCGGGCCAGCGCGGTGGAGCTGCCTTCAAAAACACCCAGCAAGCCGATGCCCGCGTTGTTGACCAGCACGTCGATGGGCCCTGCGGCTGCCACGGCCTGCCGGATGCTTTCCGGATCGGCGACGTCGAGCGCGAGGATGCGCAGGCGCTCGGAGCGGGGCAGCACGTCCTCACGCGGGGTGCGCATCGTGGCGACGACATGCCAGTCACGGTCCAGAAAATACCTGGCGGTCTCAAGGCCAAAGCCGGATGAGCATCCGGTAATCAGAACGGTTTTCATACCAAAATCCATCTCAGTAGTTGCGGTACCGGGAAGATTAGGGCTTAATGGCCGGACTTTCTACAACCAAAAGTCCGTATTTCTTGTCTGAGAGTCCGTCCATGACTGATCCGCTCACTGAGGTGGTCACACTGCTCCAACCGGGGGCCCAGCTGTCCAAGATCGTCAGCGGCGCAGGCGCCTGGGCTGTGCGCCGCGAAGAAGCGGGGCGGCCCTTTTACTGCGTGATCCTGGAGGGTTCTTGCCGGCTCGACGCTGACGGCCAGGAGCCGATCACTCTGCAGGAAGGCGACTTTGTGTTGATTCCGTCGGCGCATGGCTTCACGATGTCGAGCCTTGAAATGCCGACCCCTGATGGGGTTGACCCCTCAACCATCTCCTTCCTTGAGGGTGAAACGCGGCACGGCATTCCGGGCGGCCCGCCCGACGTTCGTTTGCTGGTGGGCTATTGCGCCTTTGGCTCGCCGGATGCGGCCCTGCTGGTGACGCTCCTTCCAGAACTCGTGCATGTTCGCGGCGAGAGCCGGCTGGCCGCCCTGGTGCAGCTGGTGGTGGACGAGTCCCGCGCGCAGCGGCCTGCGCGCGATGTCATCCTGGCGCGCTTGCTGGAGGTGCTGTTTATTGAAGCCCTCCGGTCAAGCGCTGGAACCGCGGCGTCGCCAGGCCTCGTGCGCGGGCTTGCCGACGCACGGCTCGCGGTGGCCATTCGAAAGATGCACGAAAACCCGACCCAGCCCTGGACAGTCGCGCAACTGGCAAAAGAAGCCGCCCTTTCCCGCTCGACTTTTTTTGAGCGCTTCAGCCGTGCCGTGGGTGTCGCGCCGATGGAATACCTGCTGGCCTGGCGAATGGCCATGGCCAAAAACCTGCTGCGCCGCAAGGAAGCTGGCATTGCCGAAGTGGCGCAACGCGTCGGCTACAGCTCGGCCAGCACGTTCAACGTGGCGTTCACCCGGTATGTTGGGCTGCCGCCGGGGCGTTATGCCAGGGAGCAGGCTTAGGGCAACGCTGAACAAGTCCCGCGCGCGCTGCGCATCCCTGCCTGGAACGGTCTGCGGCGTTGCAAATCCTCGCCATAGCTATGGCTATGGCTGCGGTTTGCGCCTTGCATCCCATCCCCATGCAGGGCGCGCCGCATCGCGGGGACTTATTCAGCGTCGCCTTAGCCGGCCCGCGAAACGCAAACGGCGCACGCAGCCTCATTGCCACATCGTCCACACTATCAGCCATCAACTCAGCACCTATTCATGAACAGACCCACCTACTTGCGCAAGCGGCCTTCTTCGTCGGACGAGAGCGAAGGCCTGTTGTGGCGGCTGGTGGCTGCGCTGGTGGCGGTGCCGCTTTTTGAAGTGTCACTGCTTCTGGGCCTGTACCTGCTTTATCCGTCACGCGGCATGGCGTACGTTTTCCTGTCGATCCCGCTGTGGATGCACGGTGTGTACGCAGGCACGGCCGCGCTGGTTGGTTTGCTGTTTGGCTTTAACGGCATCACCTGGCTGCTGGGCCACCTCTTCATGACGCACCATGAAAACGAACGCAACCGGCTGGTAACGGCGCTGCTGTGGGGCGGGCTGGCGGGGCTGGCGTTTGTGGCTTCGCGCTTTGTGCCTTAGTGCCTTGGTGCCTTGGTCCGCGTACTGACATCTGCTTGCATTGAGCCCGGCGCAACCATGCTGCCGCTGCAATACAGTCACTTCCTTCTTCACCTTCTGGATACCCATGCGCCCAAGCTCCCGGCCTCTTTGCACCACGCTTGCCACCTTCGCCCTCACCGTGCTGCCGCTGGCCGGCGCGCAGGCGGTTACCCCGGCTGAACAGCCGTATGTCGGTGGCTACACCCAGGGCTCGGTCGATTCGCGTGCGCAGCTGATGCTGCTGGACGACAACACGTTTTGTTTTAGTTTCATGGGTGGCTCGCTCGACATGCTGGCCGGCGGGCGCTGGAAGGCCGAGGGCAACGGTGTGCGCCTGCAGGAGGTACGGCAAAACGGCTCCGTCTTCCCTGTCTTTGGCAAGCAGGTGCTTGAGCAGAAACAGACCGTGGAGTTTGACTTTCATGGCCACTCGCTCTCGCGCGCGGCGTCGGTCGCGTTTGCCACGGGCACCGACGAGGCCTTGCCGACCAGCCTGCGCCGGCTCTTCAAGGACGGCCACAACGGCTGGTCATCAAGCTACAAGCTGCCGCCCATGCCGGTGGCGCAGGTGCGCTACTTTTATATCGCCGACGCGGAAGTGGATGCCAACGGCCAGCCCAAACAGCTGCGCGTGGTGCAGTACCGGCGCGGCGACGCGAACACGCTGCGCGTGGGCTACAACCCGGCGTTTGGCAACCCGCCGCTGAACCAGCTTGCCACGCTGAAAGATGGTGAGGTGCTGCATGTAGACGGCAGCCGCTTTGGCCCGCGCAAGGAGCTGCCGGAAAAAGCCCTGGAAAGAATACGCTCGGCCTGCATACGGCCAGCGCTGGCCGAGCCCAAACGCCCCAGCGAAGAAGAAGCCGCAGAGATAGCGGCCGGACGCGCGACGTCCGTGAAACAGCCGCCGCTGGTGCCGGTGAAAACTTTTAATCTGCCGCTGACGGCCCTGCAGGGCGCGCCTTACTTTTCTGAAGACAAGTAGGCCGGATGATTTGCCGGAGTGGCTGCCAGAGCGGCCACCCGCTGCTCCTGAATTAATAGCGACTCGCGCACATTCTTATTGGGCTGCAGGCATATTTGATGCCTGAAAATGCTCTACAAGCCTGTTTCCACTGCCCGGGCCGCTTCAGCGCACTGAAGTCCTGTTATTGATACCGGCGCAGCCAGGGCACCCGCTGTAATACATTCATGGGCTTCAACACCCACCGGACTCACTGCCCATGCGCTCCATCTCCCAGCCTCTTGGCACCACGCTTGCCGCCTTCGCCCTCACCTTGCTGCCGATGGCCGGCGCGCACGCGGTGACCGCGGATGAAAAGCCTTATGTGGGTGGCTACACGCAAGGCTCGGTCGATTCGCGTGCGCAGCTGATGCTGCTGGACGACAACACCTTCTGCTTTACCTTCATGGGCGGCTCGCTCGACATGCTGGCCGGCGGGCGCTGGAAGGCCGAGGGCAACGGTGTGCGCCTGCAGGAAGTTCGGCAAAACGGTGCGATCTTCCCCGCCTACGGCAAACAGGTGCCTGAGCAGAAAGAGACGGTGGCGTTTGACTTTCACGGCTATTCGCTTTCCAACGCAACGTCTGCCGTGTTTGCCACTTCCGGCAACGACGCGCTGCCCACTACGCTGCGGCCGCTGTTCAAGGAAGACCAGAGCAACTGGTCTGACAGCTACAAGCTGCCGCCCCTGCCGGTGGCGCAGGTGCGCTACTTTTATATAGGCGACGTGGAGGTGGACGCCAACCGCCAGCCCAAACGGCTGCGCGTGGTGCAGTACCGGCGCGGCGACGCGAACACGCTGGCCGTGGGCTACGACCAGTCGTTTGGCAACCCGCCGCTGAACCTCTCTGCCACGCTGAAGGGCGAGGTGCTGCATGTGGACGGCAGCCGCTTTGGCAAACGCGACGAGCTGCCGGGCGAAATCCTTGAAGGCATACGCGCAGCCTGCATACGGCCGGCGCTGGTGCCGGGCGCCAAACGCCCGGCGGAAGAGGGCAGCGAAGAAGAAGCGGCAGAAAAAGCCGCAGCGGCCATTGGCAAGGTGGTGGTGAAGAATGCACCCCTGGTGCCGGTGAAAACGTTTTACCTGCCGCTAACGGCGATGCAGGGGGCGCCGTACTTTCCCGGCACGGAGAAGTAAATCCAGTTCACATTGGCTGCGCGGGGCAGCCTCACGCTGCTACCAAATTAATAGCTGCTCGTGCATGCGCTGATTGGGCCGCAGCCCCTTTTGACCCTTGAAAACGACCAAAACAGGTCAAAAATATGCCCCAGACGGCCTGGCAAGCTTGCCGCAGCCTTCCAGCACGCTAAAAATCAAACTGCGGCGCGCTGCTGCTCAGTACCGCGGTGACAGGCGCGGCCGGCCAGGTGGCGCCCAGCTCGGCAGCGAGTGTGCTGATGAGGTGGCGCACGTCGTCTGCCGCCGTGGCGTGCAGGGCTTCGGCCACGATGAGGACGCTGTGCGTGGCGGCGCTGACGGCCGAGAGACCGCTTTGCCGATTAGTCCAGCGGCGGGCGTGGGCTGCGGGCGGCTGGGCTGCGTCGGCAAAGATGACTTCGTGCGGCTCGGGGTTTTCTGTTTCGTGGCCGAAGGTGAGGTAGTGTTCAGCGCCGGTGGCGTAGCGCACCTCCAGCTGCTGCGCCACATGCGTGACATCAAACACGGCGATGGGAATGGCGAACGCGATTGACACGGCGTTGCACAGGTCAACCAGCGGGTGCAGCTGCGGCAGCGAACCTTCCTTGCGGAAGCGGCGCAGCAGTGATTCAGATGCGCAGCGGTATTGCGTGGGCTTGAGGCCCATTCTTGAAAAGGTACGGCGCCAGGCCTGCACTTCGGGCAGCTCGCCTTCGGCACGCGTGGCCAGGCGGCCAGCGGCGATGGCGTTGAAGCGGGCAACCTGGGCTGAGACGTCTGCGTCGGCCGTGATGCCGCTGACGGCCAGCACACCAGGCACCAGTTCGGGGTAGTCGGCCCAGATGGCCGGGGAATGGCGGAAGAACATGCGCGGCTGCCTTCTTTTAAAAAGTGACACAGCGGCCAGCATGCCGCCGCGTACGCCGGCCGTCTTGAACGTTATTGCAGCGGGGTTTTATTCATGGCCTGCTGCCACGCGCCGGGCGTAAAGCCAAACTGGCGGGCAAACAGTCGCGTCATGTGGCTCTGGTCGGCAAAGCCGCAGGCGGCGGCCACTTGCGCCAGCCCGGCGCCGCTGCGAATGAGGCTGCGCGCACGCTCGGCACGCTTCTGCAGCAACCAGGCGTGGGGCGTGAGGCCAAAAGCTTTTTCAAAACGGCGCAGCAGCTGAAACTTGCTGAGGCCAGCCGTGCGCGCCAGCTCCGTCAACGTGGGCGGGGCAAGCAAGTCTGCGGCCAGGTAGTCGCGGGCGCGGAGCAGCTCAGGTGAAGACGATGAAAGAGCTGATGTGTGCGATGAGACTTGCGATGGCGTGACGGGTGAAACAATATGGCGGTGTAGCAGCAGGGCGCAGGCGCGGACCAGCGACTCTTCACACGCGAGGGCATCCACCCCGCTGCGCCCCGCACCGGCGTCCCACTGCTGCAGGCGGCCGAGCAGGTGTTGCAACGCTGTGCGCAGGCGCACGTCTTGCGTGACGGGGCGCGTGAGTTCGATGTCTGTGGCCAGCGAGCTACCTGGCGCATCGGCCACCAGGGACGCGATGACCGCGGGCTCAAAGTACAGCATGCGCCAGCGACGCGAAGGGCCGCCCAGCGGCCGGCCATCATGCACCTCACCAGGGTTGCACATGATGACGTCACCCGCATAGGCATTGACCAGGCCGCGCCCGCTGGCCGAGCTTTGCGCGCCCTGCTCCATCAGCCCCACGCCATACACCGCATGCCAGTGGCGACCGAAGTGGCGCGCGCTTTCCATCTGCGTGGCGTAAATGCCGGCCCACGGCGAGCCGAAGACGCGGCCCTGGTGGGCGGGTGGTGCAGCTGAGGAGGGCATGGGCGCCATGATGCCTCGGGAATACGCGACGCACCAGCCCTCCCGGCGCCCTCCCTCAAGACGGCGCCCGGTGTCAGGGCTCCGCGGCTTTTGAAACGGTGGTATTCAGATGGCAGGCCGAGATGTGCGACGGCGCGACTTCGATCAGGGCCGGCCGGACTTCCCGGCAAATGGGCATGACATGCGGACACCGGGGGTGAAATGCGCAGCCGCTGGGCACGTTCATCGGGCTCGGCATCTCGCCTGCAATCGGCCTGTACGTCAGCGGTTTTGCATCCATGCGCGGCGCGTCGGCAATGAGTGCCTTCGTGTAGGGATGGTTGGGTTGATTGAAGAGCGTCTCTGTTTTGGCCAGCTCCACAATGCGGCCGAGGTACATGATCGCGACCCGGTCGGCCAGGTATTCCACCACCGCCAGGTTGTGGCTGATGAACAGGTAGGCAAGGTTCTGCTCCCGCCTGAGCTTCTGGAAGAGATTGAGAACCTGCGCCTGGATGGACACGTCAAGCGCCGAAACGGCCTCATCACAGACGACAAGCGACGGCTTCAGGGCCAGCGCCCTTGCGATGGCGATTCGCTGCCGCTGCCCACCCGAGAACTGGTGCGGATAGCGTTCGCCGTAACTGGCGTCAAGACCCACCTGTTCCAGGAGGCCTCTCACGAACGGGGCCTTGTCCTTTGCGGAAATCAGCCCGTGATAGATCGCCGCCTCGCTGAGGAGCTGGTCAACACGCAACCGCGGATTGAGCGAGCCATAGGGGTTTTGAAAGACCATCTGGACGTTTCGATGGACATCCGAAAGATAGGGCTTGCCTGGCACCTGGTGAACCACAACGTCACCGTTGGACGGTTCCAGAATGCCCGCCACAATCCGCCCGAAGGTTGATTTTCCGCAGCCCGACTCACCCACCAGGCCGACCACCTCCCCCGCCTCGATCTGCAGGCTGACGTCACTCACTGCGGACACCTGCTTTGGTGTCTTGCGGGCCAGCTTCAATTTATGCGCCAGTTGCCCGCTCCAGGTTTGCGCGGCACCAAACCGTTTCGAGACATTGGCAGCTTCAAGTATCGTGGTCATGAGTTGTGGGTGGTATAGGGATGAAAGCAAAGAAACTCCCGGTCATCTGTCCGGGTCAGGCCGGGCATCTTTGTGCACGCTTGCGTTGCCCGGCTGCATCGGGGTGCGAACGCGCAACCGGACGGCAGGTTGAGCAAGGGTGGCGTACTTCCGGGAATGGGCTTGAGCAGGGAGCCGCGATCCTGTGACTTGGGCAATGAGTCGATCAACCCGCGTGTGTAAGGATGTCTTGGCGACCTGATCACGTCTGCGACCGCGCCTTTCTCGACAATGCGGCCGGCATACATCACACACACGTAGTCCGCGAGGTCTTTCACCACGCTCAGATCGTGCGTTATCCATACCAGTCCCGTTCCTCGCTCCTTTGTCAGCTTGCGGATCTGATAAAGGATCTGCGCCTGGATCGTGACGTCGAGGGCGGTCGTTGGCTCGTCGGCGATGATCACGGCCGGCTCATTGACGATGGCGTTTGCGATCGCTATTCGCTGGCGCATGCCACCCGACAATTCATGCGGATACGCCCGCATCCGTTCGGCCGGCGCTGGTATTCCCACCGCGGCCAACGCAGCGCATGCCCGCTCCGTGGCATCTGACCGGGATACTTTGGCGTGAATCCGGATGGTTTCCGTCAACTGGTCTCCTACCCGGATAACAGGGTTGAGCGACATCATGGGGTCCTGGAAAACCATCGCCATCTCTTTGCCCCGAATCCTGTTCCATTCGCGTGCGGAGACGGAGCGCAGGTTATTTCCCCGAAGGAGGATTTCACCGGCAACGATTCGACCGGGAGGATCCACCAGGTTCATCAGGGACATTGCCGTCACGGACTTCCCCGATCCCGACTCGCCCACCAGGGCAACGATTTGCCCTTGCCCGACGGAGAAGGAAACGTCGTTCACCGCCTTGGCGACACCGGCCTTGGTCTCGAAATGGGTCGTGAGCCCACTGACCTTTAACGCACTTGTGCTCATACCTGATCCAGCTTGGGGTTGAAAACAACACGCAGGCGATCACCGATCAGGTTGATCGACCCCACCAGAAGCACCAATGCCAACCCCGGATAGACCGAGATCCAGTATTTGTTCGTGAGCATGTACTCGAAGCCATTGGCAATCAGCAGCCCCAGCGAAGGTTCTGTCTGGGGAAGCCCTATGCCCAGGAAGCTCATCGTTGCCTCCAGGCTGATGGCGTGCGCCGTCTGCAGGGTGCCCGTGACGATCAGCGTTCCCATGCAGTTCGGCAGCACGTGCCTGAACATGATCCGCCTGGGAGGCAGGCCTTGCCCCATCGCGGCCTCCACGTACTCCTTCTGTTGCTCCACCAGCGCGGCCCCGCGCACGTTGCGGGCGTAGTAAGCCCATTGAACAATGATCAGGGCCAGCAGGGTCTTGTCGACGCCCTGGCCCAGCGACGCCAAAAGCACCAGGGCGATCAGGATGGCCGGCAGGCTCAGCTGCAAGTCGACGATGCGCATGAAAAATGAATCCACACGCCCGCCAAAATAGGCGGCCGTCAGCCCCACTGTTGTTCCGATGCAAAGCGCGGCCAGTGCACTCAGAAGGCCGACCGCCATGCTGATGCGAAGCCCGTAGAAGATTGCGCTGATCAGGTCCCGCCCGGCGCCATCGGTGCCGAGGACGTGCAGCATCCCGCTCACTTCGCTGCGCGCACCCGGAATGAGTTCGGCGTCCACGATGGATACGGAGGCCAGGTCGTACGGATTCTGCGGTGAGAAAAGCGGTGCGCCCAATGCCACGATGAGCAGCAGCCCGAAGACCACAAGCGCTGCGAATGCAATTTTGCTGAGCAGGAATTGCCGACGGATGCGGCTCCAGGGGGTTTGCGCCGGCTGCGGTGCCGGCGGGTCCGCCGGTTTTTTTTCCGGATTCAATGATTCGGTCTGGATCATGGGGTCACCTCTTTTTTTATTTGCTGCGGGCTCTGAGCCGGGGATCAAGAATCACATACAGGAGATCGACCAGAAGGTTGATGGAGACCACCAGAAGGACGGTGACCATCAGGTAGGCCACGACAACCGGCCTGTCGAGATGAAGGATCGAGTCAATGATGAGTTTGCCCATGCCCGGCCATGCAAAGACCGATTCGGTCACCACGGAGAAAGCGATGAGGTGACCGAACTCAAGCCCGACGGCGGTGACAACGGGGATCATCACATTCGGGGCAATGTGCCTCATCAGGAGCCTTAGCCCGGACACGCCTTTGGCACGCGCGAACCGCACGTATTCCTGTTGCACCACATCGCGGGTTCCGGTCTCCGTCAGGCGGATCACCATGGCGATCTGGAATATGGCGAGCGTCGTCGCCGGAAGAATCATGTGCTTGAGGCCGTCCCATGTCAGGAAGCTGAAGGCGATGCCGAAGAGCTGTTCGGTGTCACCTCGCCCGCCCGACGGAAGCCATCCCAGGTTCACGGAAAAGATGAGGATGAGGATGAGCCCCTTCCAGAAGGTGGGAATGGTGACCCCCGCGATCGAAAATCCGGCAATGAGCTTGTGAACCCAGGAGTCCGGCATCAAGCCCGCGACGAGCCCGAGAGGGATACCGATGGCCAGCGCCAGTATCAGCGCGACAAACGCCATCTCCAGGGTTGCGGGCATGCGCTCCAGGACAATTCCCAGCGCCGGCCGGTTGAAGACAAACGATTTGCCAAGGTCTCCCTCGGCAGCGTGTTTCACAAACAGCGCGTATTGCTCGTAGATCGGCCGGTCCAGCCCCAGGCTGCGCGCCGCGACCTCCACCTCTTCGGTGGAGGCATTCGGGCTGACGAGCAGGTGTATGGGGTCGCCAATGAGATGAATGCCCGTAAACGCGATGGCAGACATCAGCGCAACAACGACGAGACTGTCGCGCATTCGCTGGAATATGGGGCCAAACATCAGATTGCGTCCTTATCTCTGCCTGCGACACGGGCCAACACCCGCCCACATCGCACGCCGCTTCGCTCGAGCCCGCGGCCTCCACCCGGGGAGGCCGCAACAGGCCCCCTATTGCACGTCACTTTCATCAAAAACTCCAGTCAGCGGGAGGCCTCCCGCTGATACGTCACGTTCGCACAACTGCTCGCAATTTAGGGGCCAACCAACACCCTTGCCAGCTTTCACCTTGTGCATTCGCGGCAACAGCGCCGCGAAATTTCTTGACAGTCATCACCGCTTCATGATCTAGTTGTAACGCTGTTTGATACAGTGTATCGCTAGTCAATACAACAAAGCAAGCGAATTTTTCAGGATTTATGACGGTCGGCGAGGAGGGAAGCAGGAAAGACCAGGGCGAACTGCGCCCGTGAACACCCGTGCGGCGGCGAATGATTCGCCGCCATTTACAAAACTTTTCAGGAGTGAGAAATGAAATTGAAGATAGCCTGCCTGGCTGCGATTGGCGCCGGCGCAATAACCGCAATAGCCCCTGTTGCCGCGCTGGCGCAAAGCACAGTAACCCTATACGGAAGGGTTGACACGAGCTTTGAGAACTCAAAGACCGGCTCGGTCTCGCAGACGCTGATCACGGGCAACGCGTCCCGGTTCGGCTTCAAGGGAACCGAGGACCTGGGCGGAGGGCTTAAAGCCTTCTTTGGGATCGAGGCCGCGATCTCTTCCGACACCGGAGCGACGACCTCGCCGATGTACCGCAATTCGTTCGTGGGATTAGGCGGCGACTTCGGGGTGGTCAATATCGGGCGCATCGACTCAGCCGCGCCCAGCCGCACGCCGATCTATGCGATCCTGGGCCGCAATGTGGAGTACGTCATCCACGATGCCGGTGCCACCGCGATTGGCTCCTCCATCTTCAACGCGCGCACACGTGTCTCGAACGCCATCGGCTACGCCAGCCCGGTGATCAGCAACTTCGTCTTCCGCGCCGGCCATTACTTCAACGGTGAAGGCCTGACCGAAGCCCCGGCCGGCCCGGTCCGCTTTGAGAGCGACTACAAGCAGACCGATGTCTCGCTGAGCTACGGCGAAGGCGGCGGCCCGCTGGGCCTGGGCGTCGGCTACGGAAGGGACAGCAAACGCGGTGGTGCCTTGCTCAATGATTTCAGGAACAAGTGGATGCTGGTGGGCTCCTATGACTTCGGTGATATCCGGGCCTGGGCGGTTTACAACCGTGACAATTTTGAGGGCAACGCGCTGTCGCGCAGCAAGGTGGCGGCGCAGATGATCGGCGCCTCCTGGGACATCACGCCCAGCAGCAAGGTCATGGCCAACTACATCCGCAAGGATGTGCAGAGCGATCCTGCGGCCAAGCTCAAGCGTTTCCAGGCGGGCTATTCCTACAAGATGAGCAACCGCACTTCGCTGTACGCCTTCTACGACCGGAACGATCCCAACAACCGCGTCGCCAATGACGTGATCCGTGTTTACGGGGTTGGCATTCAGCACAACTTCTGAGCGCCAGGAGCTGGCGTA